>NZ_SZVP01000030.1 GCF_005885605.1 Colwellia ponticola
TGCATATTCTCTCCACCTTTGATCACCCAGTGGCATTAACTTTGATCGCTTATTCTCATTAAGCTTTGATCACTAGTATCACGTGTAAATGATCACTTTTGTGCTCTTAATGATTTTGGCGATCAAAGCTTAATACCACTCATCTCTGAGTTCACGTTTTATCATTTTTGTAGGTGTGTTAAACCGTTATCTAAATCGTTGGATGAGGATAACAATAATGGCAACAAAACCTATATCTATGAGTAAATTACATTCTATTTTACGGCTGAAGTACTCAGCCAAGTTATCTCATCGAGAGATCGCAAGAAGTTTAAACATCTCGCCTGGCACCGTCGCAAATTATGTTAAAAAGGCGAATGAATTAGGCTTTAATCAATGGCCAATTCCAGAGGAGCAGCAACAAAGTTCGTTTCTCAACACCAAGCTCAGACGCTTCTCAACACGTAAGAAAAAGTACCCAACGCCTGACTGGCTGAGTATCAATGAAGACTTAAAACAACATAAACTCTTAACATTGCAGCTAGTGTTTGATGAGTTACTTGAAAAGGTGGGTGAGCCTTATTACAGCTACAGTCACTTCTGCCGTGCTTATAAGCAGTGGTTAGGTACGCAGCGACTATCCATGCGTCAACAGCATAAAGGTGGTGAAAAGCTGTTTGTCGATTATTGTGGACCAACAATTACCATCACTTGCCCTACGACACAGGAAAAGCGCACCGCTCAGGTATTTGTTGCGGTACTCGGCGCCTCAAATTATACCTATGCTGAGGCAACCTATAGTCAACAACTTGAAGACTGGGTGATGAGTCATGCGCGTTGCTTTGAGTTTTTAGGGGGTGTTCCTGACGTGGTTATTCCCGACAACCTCAGAAGTGCTGTGAGTAAAACTTGTCGCTACGAGCCTGATTTAAACCCGACATACCATCAGTTAGCCGAGTACTTTAATGTCGCTGTCATACCGGCTAGGCCTTATAAACCCAAAGATAAATCAAAAGCTGAGGTCGGTGTACAAATTGTAGAGCGCTGGATCATGGCACGTTTGCGTCACCAAACCTTTTATAGCTTAGCGCAACTAAATCATGAAATAGCAAAGCTACTTGGTGTGATGAACAATAAGGTGATGAAGCAATATCAACAGTCACGTAAAGAGCTATTTGAACAAGTGGATAAAAACTCACTAAAACCACTACCTGAGCAGCCCTATCAATACACACAAATCAAAACGGTACGTGTACATATTGATTATCACGTTGAAATAGAAAAACACTACTACAGCGTGCCACATCAATGGGTTAAGAAACAATTGCGTGCACACATTACCAATCAACTCGTCCAGCTTTATCACCACGATACCTTGATTGCGCAACACCCAAGATCAAACCGTTTAGGTGGGCATACAACACAGACACATCACATGCCAAAGGCGCATCAAAAACAGCATGAGCAATCACCAATAAATTTACGCTCATGGGCGTTAAGTATCGGTGATTATACCCATCAAGTTATTGAATTACTGCTTAATAGAAAGCGTCATCCTGAGCAAGCTTATCGCAGCTGTTTAGGCGTGTTGAGTTTAGCTAAAACCTATTCAACACAACGCCTAGAACAAGCATGTTATCGCGCAATAAGTATGAATACGACAACGCTTAGGTCAATTAAACAGATATTGATAAAAGGCTTAGATCAGCAACCCTTACCCACACAGCAAACAGAGCTAGAAAAACCAGTTAAACATATCAACATACGTGGCACCGACTACTACCATTAAGGAATACAAACATGATAGATACTATTAATCAGCAACTTCAATTGCTCAAGTTATCGGGTATAAAGCAAGCACTCAAGCAACAACTTGAGCAGCCAAACTTATATCAAGAGCAAAGCTTTATAGAGCGTATTA
>NZ_SZVP01000031.1 GCF_005885605.1 Colwellia ponticola
TCCAACAAAGCGAAAGATAAACTCAAATTAGTGTACTGGGATAAAACGGGGTTTGCTTTGTGGTATAAGCGACTCGAAAAACAAAAGTTCAAATGGCCAAATAAAGCCACTTTGCAAGAATTTGAGCTCAGTCCCCAGCAACTAAATTGGTTGTTGTCGGGATATGATGTGCTTGGCCATGAAGAATTGCAGTATCAATCTATGATCTAATTAACAGTAAACGATCATTGCCACACATCCATTTTTATTTGCTCTGCAAACGAGAAAAGTGCATAAAATTTTGTTAAATTGCAGGGATGAAACTTGATGCACACTCACTGCCTGACGACCCAGAACAACTCAAGCGCATGCTGCTTGAGTTGCAGCAGCGCATGGATGAAGAGTTAGCTAAAAAAGATGCGCAAATCCACGAATTGCTGCAAGCTTACAACGCGAAACTTGCCAAAGAATATGCCAAGAAATCAGAAAAAATGCCGGGGGCGGGTGAAGTATTTAATGAAGCGGAAGAAACGCTTGATGAGCATGATAAAGCGCTATTGACCACATCGCCCACAGTAAAGAAAGAAAAAGCCAAACCTAAACGCTGCCCACTGCCAGCGCAGTTACCGCGAGTAGAGGTGATTATTGACCTCGATGAGGGTGAAAAAGTATGTGATTGCTGTGAAAGCGCCTTACATAAAATGAGTGAAAGCAGCAGTGAAGCGTTAGAGTTTGTGCCAGCACATATCAAAGTGATTAAAACGATTCGCCCGAAATATACATGCCGTCACTGTGAGAAAGAAGGTATTGATTGTGTGGTGAAATCCGCCCCAATGCCCGCAGTACCCATTCCAAAAAGTATCGCAACGGCCAGCTTGCTGAGTCAAATAATCACCTGTAAATACCAGTTTGGCCTACCGCTTTATCGCCAAGAAACAATGTTAGGCGATATTGGTATAGAATTGAGCAGACAAACCATGTCGAGCTGGATGCTACGCTGCGCGCAACTATTGTCTCCCCTATATCAACGCTTAAAAGAGGTGCTGTTATCGCAAGCGGTTATTCACGCTGATGAAACCCCGTTAAACGTCATTAACGCAGATAAAGCGACCAGCTATATGTGGCTGTATTGTTGTGGCGATGATAAACCGGGTAAAGGCACTAATATTGTCCTGTTCGATTATCATAACAGCCGTGCAGGCCAATGTGCGGTTGATTTTCTTGATGGTTACCAAGGCTACCTACACGTTGATGGCTACAAGGCATATGAGCAAACTCAGGCAACACTGGTTGCATGCCTTGCTCATATGCGTCGTAAATTCATCGAAGCGAAAGGCAATAATAAGAAAACAGGCAAAGCGGATGTGGCGCTCAACCTCATTGGTAAACTCTACGGTATTGAGCAAGCCATTAAAGATAAATCAGCCACGGAAAAGTACACTGTTAGACAACAAAAAGCCAAACCTATTGTTGACGAGTTATACCAATGGTTGCTCAAACACAAAGAGAAAATCCCGCCCAAAATGGCGCTAGGTAAAGCCATTAACTACGCGATAAATCAATTTGAAAAATTCCGGCGTTACTTAGAGGATGGCAGACTTAAAATAGATAACAACCGCGCAGAGCGAGCCATAAAACCCTTCGTGATAGGCCGAAAAAACTGGCTGTTCTCAAATACCAGTAATGGCGCGCATGCCAGCGGCATACTCTATAGTCTTGTTGAAACCGCAAAGGCCAATGACCTTGTGGTGCATGATTATATTTCTACTTGCTTACAGCACCTTGCTGAGCAGCCAGGTAACATTGAGCCGCTGTTACCTTGGAACATTAAGAAAAGCTAGGTGTCGTTAGCTATACGCTTAC
>NZ_SZVP01000032.1 GCF_005885605.1 Colwellia ponticola
GCGTTAACTCACTTAATATGTGAAGTGAATAGAAAGAGTTCTAAATTAATGAACAAGGATCAGTGTATTTAACTTGACGTGGGGAGTCATACCAACGCCTCACTAAGAGGCAAATAATAGTTGGTTAAAATAAGCGACGCAGGAGCAAGAACCAACTGTTATTTTTCCTTTTGAGTGACTTGTTATATTTCGATTACACTGTCTATACGTGTCTTTTGATCGACATTAATGTTTTTACACTCTTTTAACTTAGTCAGCCATTCACGATCAGATGAACGATAAAATGATTTATCTTCTTTTTCCATTTCAGTGAGAATACCCTCAATATCTGAATCGCTAACCCAATCGATTTGCTTACAAAAAACATCCCACGTATCCCAGCACTTACCGAGTTTATCTTTTCCTGACCACCTTAAAACTTCAATAATATGAGAGATCCTTTCACTGTATACTGAGCTTTCTACACCAGGAGAAATTCTTAATATATTGTAAAAAGGTTGTTTAGTACTATAAAAATTCCATACGCCATCTGATTTGGCGCACAACTTCATTACTGATGCGTAAAAGCTCTCCCTTACCTGTTGGTCAGGATAGCCATCTTCATTTACCATTGAAATTATCGAGTTAACTATTTGATCGATTTCTCTATAAGACATTCTATTTTCAGGAGCTAATAATTTCCCACCAAATTCAATATACAATAATTGATTAGATAGTATTTCAACAAAAGCTTTAACAGCTTGTTGTCTAGAGTCACGATTATTGAAGCGCTTTAAGACATCATCTTGAGATATGGTTTTTTTACCAATAATAAGACCTACGATTTCTTTTAATCGAGCCTCTATATTGGCATGCTCGGCAAAAAAACGTTTCCCTGACTTTTTATACTCTCTGAACTCGTTAGATAGATCTTCTAAAAATCCACCTATCTCTGCTTTAATAATATGAATGTTTTTATCTTTGAATAGTAGTTTTGATTCTTCTAGAACTTTATCTTCAACCGTTGGATGAACAACCATAAATGCAGGAGGTTTTTCTTCGCCTAAATGGGCATAAACTTCATCGTACAAAAAACCAATATTAGGATCCGTTAAGCTATAACCAAGAAAAATAGGAGAGGCCTCTGAAAATAGAGTGTAAATTTTACGGTTTAAATATGTATCTTCCCTTTGAAAAGAAAAATATTGGCTTTGCGTAACAACAATACTTGAAGGTCTTCCTACATCACCATGAATTTTAAATAGATTTTTGCCCGTATTTGAGACTTGGGGGGCTTTATCTTTTCTAACTACAACATTTACCAGATCATCATATATTGTTTCTAACTGGTTATCCCAGTTAGTTGTAACAATCATATTGGGTGAAAATGCTCTAAATCTTCTAACCCAGTCTGGTTCAACACTATCTTTTTTTAGATCTAAAAGTGATTCTGCAACTAAAGAGTTAAACTTGATTTCATCGAAACCTTTTTCTTGTTTCGAATATGAACATAATAATTCCGCGGCTTTTAAGGGGTTTTTAACATCTAGCTCAAGCGGGTATTCAATCTTTTCACTAATTTTCTCTAAAACTGCTTCCCAGCTACCGAAACCAAAATTATATGAAAAACCTGAACCAATCCACAAAAAATAATTTTTTAAATATACTGACGAGAATAGACTGATTTTTACATCATCATTTAATTGGTCGATACAACTCATAACCTTCCTTAGAAATATAGACACAATGACTCCCCACGAGGTGCTAGCCTCTGAACGTGGGTTAGTTTGACAAACCAGAGCCATACTATATGTGTCAACAATATAAAACAGAGGCTAGCATGATAAAACAT
>NZ_SZVP01000034.1 GCF_005885605.1 Colwellia ponticola
TGTAGATAATTGGACTCCCCTACACCCGAAAACGTAGGCTAATATATCATTACCACGTAATTTGATTATAAAGAGTTCTTAAAATGCATAAAACTATAGTTGGCGTTGATTTAGCAAAAAATGTTATTCAAGTTTGTATATATAGAAACAAAAAGGTGCAATCTAATACTGAAATGACACCGGATGAATTTCTTTCTTGGCTTGTTACTTCAAAAGCGGTTTTGATTGTATTTGAGGCATGTGGAATGTCGAATTACTGGAAACAAAGAGCAACTGACAAAGGGCATGATGCTCGTTTAATATCTGCAAAATTAGTTTCAGCAGTCAGGCAAAATCAAAAAACAGATAAGAATGATGCCCTCGCAATTGTTCAAGCATCTTTATTACCAGAAGTAAGATTTATCTTCGGTAAAAGTGTTAAACAACAGCAACTACAATCTATAAAACGATTACGAGAATTAGCCATAAAACATCGAGACGCACTTAAAAAACAGATAGTGGCACTTCTGTTAGAGTTAAACATTCGGGTGCCTAATGGAAGTGCACGTTTAATCAATAAAATAGATTACATATTGGAAGATGCTGAAAATGAATTATCTATTGAATTCAGGAAAGCACTTCATGTTGCACAACAACAATTAAATGCAGCGATGAAATCCGTTTTGATTTACGACGATTGTTCGGAAAAATCTATACAGGCTCATCCTGAATGTAAAAAACTATTAAAAATTGAAGGTGTTGGGCCTATTAACGCTATAAATTTATATATCGCACTTGGCTGCGCTGATTTAGGAACTTTCAATAAAGGTAAAGATGCTTCAGCCTGTATTGGTGTAACACCAGCTCAACATTCATCAGGTGGAAAAGTGAAGATTGGAACTATAGGTAAAATAAAAAATAGTACACTCAGAAGCCAACTAATTTCAGGCGCAATGTCGGTAGTAAAGCAAGTGGTTAAACGTGAAGCTAGAACGAAAAAAGAGGCTTGGCTTAAAAGTTTGATTGAACGCAGAGGTAATAAATGCGCAGCTGTTGCACTGGCAAATAAAACAGTGAGAACAGCTTTCGCCATGCTTACCCAAGGTACAGAATACAAAGCTGAATTACTCGCAGCTTAATAACGAGTCCAAACAATAAAAATGCACTAACGAAGATAAAAATCAGCAAACTAAGTCAGTTAGCCACATAGAGCAATAAGCTCGCTTTGTAGATTTGACAGTTTGTCCGCGTAAATATCATAGAGCCTGAGTTCGCTACTCAATTAGAGCTCGTACATAAGTACGCATTTATTTCTTTGATTAAGTAATTTTGTTGTTGACACTGGGGGAGTCCACATAAGTGGCATAGTTAATTTGGCCACCTA
>NZ_SZVP01000035.1 GCF_005885605.1 Colwellia ponticola
ACGGACTATTTCTTGGACTGAAAAAAAGCATTAAAATAAAGGTTAACGCCGCGCCTACCCCAAATATACTAAAGGTTGCCCATAGCTCACCCACCACAGCCCCTAACGGACCTAATAATCCCGCTTCAACGGATAATCCCATTCCGCCGAGCACCACAAGTAAAATCAACATCAACTGCATAACTGAACCCCCTAATCATAAAGGGCGCATCATAGCCTAGTGCTTTAACGTGAAAAATGGGATAATTCAATAAACACCTTTGCAGGAATTGCACAAATGAACGATGCAAACTCAATCAATATCAGAGCATTAAAATTTTTTATCGACGTTTATGAAAATAAGAGTTTTTCTATTGTTGCACGACGTGAAGGTGTTTCACCGTCGATGATCTCGAGAGTGATTCAACAGCTTGAAGCGTCACTAGGACAGCAGCTATTTTACCGCAATACCCGCGCAATAATCCCAACAGAAGCAGGCAGAATTTTTAACGATTACGCCCGTTCGATGACTGAGCAATTAAATGAAGTTCGCAATGAGCTACAAGATAGAGCGACCGAGCCAAAAGGGTTAATAAGAATTAATGCCCCCGTTTTCTTCGGCCAAAAACACATAGCCCCTTGGTTGGCAGGCTTTTTAACTCAATACCCAAAGGTGCAAGTTGAGCTCATCCAAACCGACGATTTCATCAATCCGCATATTGATGCCGCAGATGTCATTTTTCGAATAGGCTCACTTGCTGACTCGACACTTCATGCTCGAGTACTGGGGGTACAGAGCTATCATTTGGCCGCCTCTCCAGCATATTTAATCAAGCACGGCACCCCCGAAAAACCTAGCGATCTCACTCGCCATCACTGCCTAGTGTATAGCGGTTATTCTGGGCAAAATCGCTGGTTATTCAAAAGCAATGCTACCACTTGGCTACACCAAGCCGTAACGCCGACACTGGTATCGAACAATGCCGAGTCATTACTTATCTCAGCGTTAAATGATGGCGGGCTTGTATTATTCCCTAATTGGTTAATCGGCAAGCATTTAAATAATGGCACACTGGTGTCACTACTCAGCGACTACCAACCGACAATAAAAACCGGGCCACAAAATATTACCGCGATTTATCCTAATGCACGTCGCCCACCGTTAAACGTTAGGGTACTGATTGATTACTTTATTAAGGTTTATGGCACTCCAGCCTATTGGGAATATCAAACTTAAAATCATTTTGATCAATCACTTAAAGCATGAAGCTACACAGTTGTGTGCTTGCAGTGAATAGGTTAGAGCTACAGAATATAAGCAGTTAAGAGTTAAGTAAGCCA
>NZ_SZVP01000036.1 GCF_005885605.1 Colwellia ponticola
AACTAATTTGTTGTGAACGAGGCTTCGCCATGACAATCACCAAACTAAGTGAGAAAAGGTAAAGTAAGTCTAGTGCATTGAGTGAAATATAGACAGGTTATTATGGGTGGCATGATAAGTAATGTTGAGTGAAATATAGACAGGTTATTATGGGTGGCATGATAAGTAATGAACTAATTTGTTGTGAACGAGGCTTCGCCATGACAATCACCAAGCTAAGTGAGAAAAGGTAAAGTAAGTCTAGTGCATTGAGTGAAATATAGACAGGTTATTATGGGTGGCATGATAAGTACTTGAATGGCTTGTTATGATTTTTGACTCAATCCAGCGGCTTCAAAGTCACAATAAATTTTACCAGACTTCGTCTCTCTTTCTTCGTCGCCTTTATAGGTTTTAGCTGTATAGAAAAGTTTAATTACAATGTCCGCTGTATAATTAAATGAACTATCAAAATAACTTACTACTTCTACAGTGTGAACACTGGCAGACTGCTGGTTGATATTCGCATTCTTTTTAATAAATTCCTCAAACTTTTTCACTTTAGGAGCAACACAATTATTGAGAACATTAATTTCATCTTGGGTTAAGCTTTTTGATAGCGAACCAGTAACAACAAATTTAAACCCATTATCAACTTCGCTAGTACACCCTGTTGTTAATACAGTTAAAAAAAACAATGTTAAATACTTCATACTACTCTCTCAATTATTTCGGAAAATCATAACGCCACATTAAGCGGCAAAATACAGTTGGTTATAATTAGCGAGGCACGAGCAAAAAACCAACTGTATTTTGTCCGACTTAAATGCCTTGTTATATGCAAACCCTGTTAAAACAAGCTATGCACGTATTTTGATTAACTGCACCGTAAACTGAACAGTGCCTTTTGAGCTAGGAAAATCACCAAGCAAACTAGTAGCATTACCACCTTTGAAAAAGGTATAAAAGGTAATGCTTATTAGTGACCTGCTCCAAGCAGTTTTAGCGAAAAACATCACGAACAAATCACTTATTCTTACGCTACTTTTTAATAGCATATAACACTTTAGTATTTATGCGACACGCTGTTTGTGTCGCATAATCGCTTGTTGGACTGAGGCGCTACCTGCTCGGTGTGTCAGCGTTGGTGTTGTTTATGCTATGGGGATTTGCTTTTTGTAACGTAAGCTACATCAAGCCAATTTAATGAGGTTGACGTGGTTTAATGGATTCGACTACCCCAGTTAAGACATAATAAGCTTAACTGGAGAACAGAAATGGCAAAACGTAAAAAATATACCAAAGAATTTAA
>NZ_SZVP01000037.1 GCF_005885605.1 Colwellia ponticola
ACGTGATGCATTGAAATTAGCAAAACTGCTCAAAACAGAAGAATTAACACCCATTTATGTACCTGAGCCAGAAGATGAAGCAGTAAGAGACTTATCTCGCTCACGGGAAACCGCGATGAAAGATTTAAAAGACGCTAAATATCAACTAAAAGCCCTACTGCTTCGTAATAATATTACCAGCAAAGTAAATGATAACTGGTCATTACAACACCTACGCTGGCTCGCTGAATTAGTATTACCCCATCCCTGTCAGCAAATTGTTTTGCAAGAAGCCGTATCAACGATTACCGAACGACTCAAACGCTTGAAGCGCTTAGACAATGAACTAACGCATCAAGTGAAAAATTGGCGCTATTACCCTGTAGTAAAAGCCGTACAGGCACTACGAGGTGTGAGGTTATTAGTCGCAACGGGTGTTATTGCTGAATTAGGTGACTTAACACGCTTTGACCACCCTAGAAAATTAATGAGTTACCTCGGCCTTGTGCCCAGTGAACACTCAAGTGGCGGTAAACGTCATTTAGGGGCTATTACTAAATGTGGTAATAGCCGTGCAAGACGACTACTGGTCGAAGGGGCACATTCATATAAACACAACGCCAATATATCTAAAGAAATGCAACTAAGGCAGGAAGGCTTACCTAAAGAAGTCATCGATATTGCATGGCAAGCGCAACTCAGGCTATGCCGACGATACAATCGGTTGATGCACAAAGGTAAACATCGCAATGTGGTAGTGACCGCAATTGCTAGAGAAATGATTGCCTACATCTGGGCTATCTCGCGTGAAGTGGTATTGCCCGTTATTGATGTCACGTTACGTTTAGCAAGGATGCCTGCATGAATCATCTGTTAAAAAAAGCTTTTGAGTTAGCGCATAGAGTCAAGCATCGGGTGTGGCACAACCACCGACGGCGTTAGGATGGCAATAGCTTAACGGCTATTGAACCACGAACATAGATTGAAGACAGGTGCCACGACGAAATGAGTAAGGTAGGCGCTGTTAACCAACAGGTTAATAATCCACGAATATCAGCATGATAACCGACGAAATTACTTGCTTCATTCTATGCGTTAACTCACTTAATATGTGAAGTGAATAGAAAGAGTTCTAAATTAATGAACAAGGATCAGTGTATTTAACTTGACGTGGGGAGTCATACCAACGCC
>NZ_SZVP01000004.1 GCF_005885605.1 Colwellia ponticola
CAAGAATGAAAGCTCAGCTTGTCTGTGATGCGTTAACAATGGCTATTTGGCAACGAAAACCCGATAAAGGGCTTATTGTTCACTCAGATCAGGGTGTTCAATACGCAAGCCACCTGTACAGGAACTTACTAAAAGATAATGGTTTTATTGGTAGTATGAGTAAAAAAGGCTGTTGTTGGGATAATGCTGTAGCGGAGAGCTTTTTTGGCAGTTTAAAGCAAGAGCGTGTTCATTGGAGAAACTATGAAACACGTTATGAAGCACAACAAGACGTAATGAATTACATAACCATGTGGTACAACAGTAACCGATTACATTCCTACTTAGGGTATCAAAGCCCTAATGATTTTGAATTGAAAATTAATGAGTTAGAAAAAGTAGCTTAACTAGGGTGACTGAATTTACTTGACCAGGTCAGTCCTACCGTCTCATAAGTAATGTCGCGTCACACTATAGCTGATACATTGTTCAACACTTGGATTAATAGAATTTCTGTCAATGAGAATTTGCCTCTAAATGAGAATATTCTTATTCTCGACAAAATTAACCGATCACCAAGCACCAATCACTAAGTGCCAGAAAAAGTTAAGTAATTAATTCAATTAGAGTAATAACGTAAACTGACTTACTTATAACAAATAACCATAATAAATCTTTATTTATTACTTGCAGCCAAGGAAATTAAACAGTAGTGTAATTGTCATTAAATCAATTATTTCTATTGCTGATAATTTAATTTTACACTGCGATAAAATTAACAGCATAAACTTACTATCAGAGACGTTTAACACATGAGTACTAACCTGAATCGCCGACATCACCATCTTCATTACAACTAGCCCATTCAGGTTTACTTAATCAGTAAACTATTGAAGGGCAACTGGCCTTTCAGTGGTTTTAAAATAGCACTATACTCTCTCTTAATAGAAGTATCGGTAATTGCTAAACCCCCGAAAGAGTCAACACTCTCTCGGGGGTTTTCGCATTTTAGCGAAGAATTAATTGTATATACATGACAAAATTTACGATAAAAATAATAGGAATTAGCATTATGAGCACATCAGAGCCACGTTTACGCATTGCCATGCAAAAGTCAGGACGCCTAAGTGAAGACACCCAAAAACTACTTAAGCTTTGTGGATTAAAGTTAAACCTAACTGATAGAAGATTATTAGCGCATGTAAGCAATATGCCTATTGAAATTATGCGTGTTCGTAGCAGCGATATTCCTGGTTTAATTATGGATGGCGTTTGTGATTTAGGTATTGTTGGTGATAACACCCTTGAAGAAGAGGAGCTAGATCGCAAATTAAAAGGCAATAAGGCTGACTACATTCGCACTACGCCATTAGATTTTGGTGGCTGTCGCTTTTCAATTGCGATGCCTGAAGAGTTTGAATACACCGGCTTAGACTGTTTAAACGGTTTACGTTTTGCAACCACTTACCCACAATTACTCAATCGCTTTGCTAAAGCCAATGGTATCAACGTAGAATTTTGCTTATTAAAAGGCTCTGTTGAAGTAGCACCTCGCGTTGGCTTAGCCGACGGTATTTGTGATTTAGTCTCTACTGGCGCAACTCTTGAAGCCAATGGCCTAAAAGAAGTCGCCGAAGTTTTCCGCTCAAAAGCATCACTCATTCAACGAGCTGAAGGATTTACTCCAGCAAAACAAGCTATTTTAGATACTTTATTACCACGCATCCACGGCGTAATGAAAGCTAAAGAAAGCAAGTATATCATGCTACACGCGCCAAAAGAGAAAATAGCCCAAGTCAGTAAACTCATGCCAGGCACAGAAACGCCAACCGTTTTACCACTAGCAGGACGTGAAGACATGGTTGCCGTGCATGTAGTCGCTACAGAAACATTTTTCTGGGAAACGATGGAGCAGTTAAAAGACCTAGGTTGTCACTCTATACTGGTAATGCCTATTGAGAAAATGATGGGCTAAATAAGCAGCATACTTGAGACTTCAGCGGCATTGTCGGTGTTGTGAGTTAGCATCACTTAGCACACTAAGCTCAGGCAACTAACCACTTGACAGCTTTGCTGAAGTCATAATTATTTAGCTTAGTTTTACAGTAAACACCTTTACAATATATTGAAAAAGCTAGTACTAAGCAGCGACACCAAAAAGCTAGCACTAAAAAGCTTTTACTTATAAATAATATCGAGAAAGCATTATGATTGATCAACTAATTAATTGGCAAACACTGTCAGAGCAGCAAAAAAAATCGGCCCTTGCTCGACCTGCAATAGCAGATAGTGCTTTATTATCAACACAGGTTGCCAATATTATATCGCGTGTTAAGAATCAAGGCGACAAAGCGCTTTTTGAACTTACTGAACAATTTGATGGTATTGCACTCAATACGTTAACAGTAAGCGCTGAGCAAGTAGCACAAGCTAAGGCAAGATTATCTGATAAACGTCTACAAGCAATACACACTGCCTATAAACAAATAAAATCGTTTCATAGCGCCCAACAAGCTACGGATATAACCGTTGAAACCACACCTGGTGTTAAGTGCACACTCAAAACAGAAGCCATTGAAAGTGTAGGTTTATACATACCAGCTGGCTCAGCGCCCTTACCATCGACGGTATTAATGTTAGGTGTTCCAGCTCAAATTACTGGCTGTGAACGTACCGCTCTTGTTTGCCCGCCAGATAAAAATGGTCAACTAGCCGATGAAGTGCTAGTTGCCGCCAACCTTTGCGGCATCAATGAAATATATACTGTAGGTGGCGCACAGGCTATTGCAGCACTGGCTTATGGCACCGAGACCATACCGGCAGTAAACAAAGTATTTGGCCCAGGTAACCGTTATGTTACTGAAGCAAAAACACAGCTTTCACAACAAGTGGCTGGTTTTGCCATTGATATGCCTGCGGGCCCTTCTGAAGTATTGGTTATAGCCGATAAGCAAGCAAACGCTGCTTTTATCGCGGCTGATTTATTATCACAAGCTGAACACGGTGTTGATAGCCAAGTTATATTGTTAAGTGATAGCGAGTCGTTAATCGATAAAGTATCAACAGAACTAGAAAAACAAATTGCGTTATTATCTCGACGTGATATCGCCAAACAAGCGTTAAAGCAATCTCGTTTAATTTTAACTAAAGATTTAGCGCAAGCGGTTGAAGTATCAAATCAATACGGACCAGAGCACTTAATTGTGCAAACAGAAAATGCATCAACACTATTGGCTAGTTTACGTAATGCTGGTTCAATTTTTGTCGGGGCTTATACACCTGAATCTGCTGGCGATTACGCTAGTGGCACCAATCACGTATTACCCACTTATGGTTATTCAAAAGTCATCTCAAGCTTATCTCTCGCTGATTTTTCTCGTCGTTATACCGTACAAGAAATAACAAAAGCGGGCTTGGCCAGTTTAGCTGAGTGTATTATTGAATTAACCGATGCAGAGGGTTTAGATGCACATCAACGTGCAGTAACTATTCGCTTAGAAGAAGGCGCGTAATCATGACAGCATCAGCTGATAGCAGCTTAATAGCGAGTTCTTTGGAAAATAAAAACTTAATAGACAAATTAGCCAGAGCAGAGCTGGTAGATATGGTGCCATATCAATCAGCAAGACGCTTATTTGCCAGTGGCGATAATGATCAGGCAAACAGCAAAACATGGCTTAATGCCAACGAAGCGCCAGGAACAGGCAAGTATCAGGTAACAAGTGAAAATATTAACCGCTATCCTGATTTTCAACCACAAGCATTATTAAGTGCTTATAGTAATTATTGCGGTTTACCGGTAGAAAACATCTTAGCAACTCGCGGCGCCGATGAAGGTATTGAATTAATCATTCGCAGCTTTTGTCGTGCTTATCAAGACAGTATTTTAATTTGTCCACCAACCTATGGTATGTATGCCATTAGTGCAGAAAACCACGGCGCTGGTATTGTTAGTGTGCCTCTACTTAACGTTACACAAAGAGACTCTGCACAGCCAGATTGTCAACTTGATCTTGACGGTTTAAAACAGCAAGTAGGTAAGGTTAAAGTGGTATTTTTATGCTCGCCTGGTAACCCAAGTGGTAACCTATTACCAACAGCACAAATTAACGCTGCCATTGAGTTGTTTAAAGAGTCAGCCATTATAGTGGTTGATGAAGCTTATTATGAATATGCCGCCACTAAAGAAGTAGCGAATAGTCAGTTAATTACACAATATGAAAACGTTATTGTCTTAAGAACGTTATCAAAAGCTTTTGCTTTAGCGGGCTTACGTTGCGGCTTTACCTTAGCAAGCAAAGCAGTGATCACCCTATTAAGTAAAGTGATTGCGCCCTACCCTATTTCAGCGCCCGTTGCTGAAATAGCCAGTAAATCATTACGCAATGACTTAGCGGTTATGCAGACAAGAGTTGAGCAGGTAACCATATTGCGCGAGCAGTTAAGCCATTGGTTAACTAAGCAACACTGGTGTTGTTATGTGTTTAGCAGTGACGCCAACTTTGTACTGTTTCGCTGTACTAGCGAAGCCGATAAAAACCGTGTATTTAATCTATTACTTGCAAACAACATATTAATTCGTGACCAATCTAAACAGCTGCAGCTTGATAACTGCCTACGTATTAGCATTGGTAGTGAAGCTGAACTCACCCAGCTACAAAAGCTATTAGATACACTATAAATAAAGTAGTTATCGCTAACATGACTGTTAGCGTAACAAACCTAATTAAGAGCATTTTATGAGTAACACCCAAGAGAAAATATTATTTATCGACCGTGATGGTACCTTAGTTGAAGAGCCAATTAGCGACAAACAACTTGATAGTTTAGAGAAGTTGGTCTTTGAGCCTAATGTCATTGCAGAGCTGTTAAAACTACAAGCTAAAGGCTTTAGTTTAGTGATGGTGTCTAATCAAGACGGTTTAGGTACAAAAAGTTTCCCACAAAGCGATTTTGATTTACCACATAACAAGATGATGGATTTCTTTAGCTCGCAAGGCGTACATTTTCAAGACGTATTACTTTGCCCTCATTTTGATGAAGACAATTGTAACTGCCGTAAACCTAAACTTGGCTTAGTTAGTGATTACTTACAACAAGGTCGTGTAGATTTTACTAACTCTTTTGTTATTGGTGATAGAGAAACCGATATGGGTCTTGCTGCTAACATGGGTATTGTTGGTATCAAATATGATCGCCAGCACTTAAATTGGGCTCAAGTGAGTGAACAAATTATCAATCACTTAGAACAACCAAGAGTTGCCACCGTTACCCGTAAGACCAAAGAAACTGACATTACTGTCACCGTGAATTTAGACCAAGCGGGCAACAGTAAAATAGACACTGGCTTAGGTTTTTTTGATCATATGCTAGATCAAATAGCCACACACGGCGGTTTTAACTTAAACTGTAGCGTTGTCGGTGATTATCATATTGATGATCATCACAGTGTTGAAGATACCGCCTTAGCACTAGGTCAAGCACTAAGACAAGCACTAGGTAATAAACGTGGTATTAACCGTTTTGGCTTTGTTATTCCTATGGATGAATGTCGCGCTGAATGTGCCATCGACCTTTCTGGCCGCCCTTGGTTAGAGTTTGATGCTGACTTCACCAGTGACAAAGTCGGTACTATGTCTACGCAAATGGTGCCACACTTTTTCCGTTCATTAACTGACGCTATGTTAATTACTTTGCATTTATCAACCAGTAAAGGTAACTGCCACCACCAAGTAGAAAGTTTATTTAAAGTGTTTGGTCGTGCCTTAGGTCAAGCAATAAAAGTTGATGGCGACGCCATGCCTAGCTCTAAAGGAACCTTGTAATGACAAAGGCAAAGCATGTTATTGTTGATACCGGCTGTGCTAACTTAGCTTCGGTAAAGTTTGCAGTTGAACGCTTGGGTTATCAAGTAACCATTACTGATGATGTTGATTTAATACAAAGTGCTGATAAAGTTATTTTCCCCGGTGTTGGTAGTGCTAAGCATGCCATGGAAAACATCAAAACTAAAAACTTAGTGAGTGTTTTGCAAAACTTAACTCAGCCAGTGCTTGGCTTTTGCTTAGGTATGCAATTAATGACTGAGTCATCAAAAGAAGGTGGTAATGACGGGTTAGTACCCTGCTTAAATTTAATTCCAACTAAAGTTGAGCCATTACAAGCACAAGGTAATAGATTGCCACACATGGGCTGGAATACGCTCACCACCGTTAGCGACCACCCTGTTTTTAAAGGTATTTGTGTTGGTGATTATTTCTATTTTGTGCACAGTTTTGCCGCGCCAATTAGCGAATACACCATTGCTGGCTGTGAATACGGTAGTACTTTTTCTGCCGCTATCGCTAAAGATAACTTTATTGGTTGTCAATTCCACCCTGAGCGCTCAAGTGCTTTAGGCAGTAAAATAATACAAAACTTCTTGGAGATGTAAGCCATGATGATCCCCGCAATTGACCTGATTGATGGTCAAGTAGTTCGCCTTTACCAAGGTGATTATGATCAAAAGACAAACTACGAGTATACCGCTAAAGAACGTCAAGACTTATACGCACAAGCCGGTGCTACCGTGATGCACTTTGTTGATTTGGACGGTGCTAAAGACTCAACTAAACGCCAGCTAACCTTGTTAAAAACATTAATGAATCATAACACTATGATCATTCAAGTAGGTGGCGGTGTACGTTGTAAGGCAGATGTAGAACAACTGTTAAATGTTGGTGCAGACCGTGTTGTTATTGGTTCATTAGCCATTAAACAACCTGAATTAGTACGTGAATGGATCATCGAATTTGGTGGCGATAAGATCGTATTAGCACTGGATGTTAAAATTGATGAAAATGGTAATAAAACTCTGCCAACACATGGTTGGATTAAAGACAGTGGTGTTAACTTAGAAGATTTATTAACACACTACCAAGACGCCGGTTTAAAGCACGTACTTTGTACCGATATTAGTAAAGATGGTACCCTTTCTGGCTCAAACGTGACTATGTATACCGAGCTATGTGCGCAATATCCAAACCTAGCATGGCAAGCCTCAGGTGGCATTGGCAGCTTAGACGATATTAAAGCCTTAATTCCAACGGGCGTTAGTGGCGTTATATTAGGTCGTTCATTACTCGAAGGTAAGTTCACCCTAGAACAAGCCATTGCTTGTTGGCCTCAATCGTCATAAAAAGTATTAATACAGCATTGTCGTCACTCATCACGCCATCACTTATAAAACATAAGCTCTGGCGTTCATCATTTGACGGCTTTGTTTAAATCCTTTTTATTTAGATTGAAACTCAATTATGAATAAAAATATAATGTAAAGTCACAATGATTAACATTGTGACCTAAACGGGAGAAGGCTCCATGTTAGCCAGAAGAATTATTCCTTGCTTAGATGTTCGTGACGGTAAAGTTGTCAAAGGCGTTCAATTTCGCAATCATGAAATTATTGGTGATATTGTGCCATTAGCTAAGAAATATGCTGAAGCGGGTGCTGATGAATTAGTTTTTTATGATATTACTGCTAGCGCTGATGACCGTGTAGTAGATAAAAGTTGGATCAGTCGTATTGCCGAAGTTATCGATATTCCTTTTTGTGTTGCTGGCGGTATAAAAAGCGAAGCAGACGCAAAAGAAATCTTAATGATGGGCGCAGACAAAATTAGTATTAACTCGCCTGCCCTAAGAGACCCTGAACTAATCACGCGTTTAGCCGATGTATTTGGCCAACAGTGTATTGTTGTTGGTATTGACAGTTTTTATAATAAAGACGCTAATGGCGGCAAGGGCGAATATCAAGTTTATCAATTTACCGGTGATGAAAAACGCACCCAGCAAACAGGCTGGACTACTTTTGACTGGATTAAAAAAGTAGTGAGTTTAGGTGCAGGTGAAATAGTATTAAATTGCATGAACCAAGACGGTGTTCGTCAAGGTTATGATATTGAGCAACTACAACAAGCCAGATCAGTATGTAGTGTGCCTTTAATCGCCTCAGGTGGCGCAGGTACTATGGCACACTTTAGTGAGGTTTATCGTCAAGCCGACGTTGATGGCGCATTAGCCGCATCAGTTTTCCACAAAGGTGTTATTGCCATTAAAGACTTAAAAGATTATTTAAAAGACCAAAATATTGAGGTAAGACCATGTTAGTAAACGAAAGTAATATCGATGCGTTAGCATGGGATAAAATGGATAACCTAATACCTGCCATTATTCAACATAGCGCTACTGGCGCAGTGTTAATGCAAGGTTACATGAACAAGGCATCACTTGCCGCGACCTTAAGCACAGGCAAAGCGACATTTTTTAGCCGTTCAAAACAGGCATTATGGGTTAAAGGCGAAACCTCTGGTAATTTCCTTGAAGTAAAACAGGTGCTAACGGATTGCGATAACGATAGTTTATTAATCGCTTGCACACCTATTGGACCAAGCTGCCATCTTGGTACCGAGTCATGCTTTCCTGAACAAAAGTTAACGCAACAAAACTTTTTAAGTCAACTTGAACAAGTCATTGAACAACGCAAAGGTGATGATCCAAAAGAAAGTTACACTGCGCACCTGTTTTCTCGTGGCACCACGAAAATGGCACAAAAAGTGGGTGAAGAAGGCGTTGAAGTCGCACTAGCTGCGGTTGCAGAAACCAAAGAAGATTTATTAGGTGAATGTGCAGATTTGTTCTATCACACCTTAGTATTACTTGCTGATCAAAAAATTGAGCTTAGTGAAGTCATGGCAGTATTACAACAACGTCATAATAAGTAATCACTATAAGTAATAGCAATTCTATTAAATTTATTCCCAACTCAGGGCTGTATTAGCGAGCTTAGAACAAGCAAAATTTGTTAAGTATAGTGAGTCTATATTTCATCAATTTTGTGCTGTTATCAGTTTGCTAATAAACTCCCGAAGGGCGAGTACCTAATAAAAGGCAAAGGCTTACATGCGGCGTTATTGATTTTGGCAAGGAGGCTACACGGAGGTAGCTTATTAGTGAATGCAGGACACACATTCTCCTGAGTAAATGCAGGACACACATTCTCCTGAGTAACCATTCTCTTCAATCAATGCCTTGCCTCTAAGCCTTTTAACCCTCGCTGAGTGGGAAATAACTTAATAGACTTGGTATAAGAGTCGCTTTTTATTCAACGTTTAGGCTATGTTGCTAAGCGTTGAATAAATACTGACTAAACGTTAAATAATATTGATGACGTTACGCCATAACACTGAGCAGATTATTAGTCAGATTGATGTAAGTGTTCTTCAATATTTGCCCGTAATACTCGATAACCCACGTTACCATAAAGTATTTGCCTGCCATTATCTATGATATACGTAGGGCTACCTTTTAACGACAATAATTTGGCTTGTTGATAATCCGCCATCAAAGCCCCTATTGCCCTACCATCATTTATCGCTGCTTTAACGCCATTAATCTCATAGCCTGACTTTTCAATAAGCGCGAACAATACAGATAGCTGACTAATATCTTGCCCCTCAACAAAAAATGCATGGCGAATAGCTTGTGCCAACTTAACACTTACTTTATCACCCAACATTACCTCAATGGCTTTTAAAACAAGGTGTGGGTTAGCAGATGAATTCGGTCGAACACTTTTCCACACTTCGCTATGAATAGATGCACCTGGATAAGGCGCAGCAGCCTCTTTAACATGACTTGAAAAGCCTAAAAAACCGCCTTTATCTTGCCACTGGTTTGGAATTTTATGTCTAGCATCACCAAACACATCAAGGTAATGATATCGCCAAGCAATCTTGCCTACTAATTTATCATTAAGCACTTCAATGCGTTGCTGCGCTATCCATGCCCAAACACATAAAATATCACTGTAATAGTCTATTACAACAGGTGTTGTCATATTGGAATCCAGTTACTTACTAATCTATGGGGAGTTAGCTGCTTAACGGTAATGACAATAAGTTATTACCGTTAACAACAAGCATTACAAATATCATCTACATTAGACGTGATCACTGACACATTTAAGTAACCAACGCGCTTTAGTTGTTCTGCAGAAAAAATAGCACGAGCACCGGTGGCGCAGTGTAAAAAGATAAGCTGATTTTCATTGGGATAAAGTGTCAGCATTTTCATTTCAAGCAAACCGCGTGGAATATTGATAGCGCCTTTAGCTGATTTTTCTGCATATTCACTTGGCTCACGCACATCAATAATGACACCATTATTTTGCTTAGCCAACGGTAGCGCTTGTGCAATAGTCATAATGGTTAATGATTCTCGTGCTTTAGCAATGACTTCAGGTATGGTTTTTAACATGGTTATTTCTCTATTGGTAAATTAGCTTAATTCTAGATCACTCTAGGTTAACTCGGGCGTTTAAGCCGGCTACTTTAAGCCTAGCTTTTTTAAAATGGTCATCATTAAACACCATTTAGTAAATGATGATTGTATTAAGTTAACAGCAATAAAGGCGGTAAACCATAACCAAGTTTGTGTGTAATTTATCGCTAAATATAGCGATATTAAAATCATAGTACCAGCAACTAAACGTAGCGCTTCATTAACAGTCATTTGGCTTACTCCTCAAAGGGCTTATTCACGTGGGGGGATTAAAAATCATTAAACAGTCATTAAACAGTCATTAAACAGTCATTAAAAGACAACATGTCATATTTTTATTTCAGCATAATCTTTATTAGTAAATGCTAATAAAGATTATATTAGCCTTTACTAATTTAGAAAACAACTATAATATCAACTTATATTATAGAACTAGTTACCCTGGATAATGAATGAATATTAAACAACAAAAGTTGTTAGAAAATGCGCAAGAAGTCGCCGCCATTTTAAAACAATTGTCTAATCCTTACCGATTAATGATCTTGTGTTGCCTGAGCGATAATGAACTTACGGTTGGTGATTTAAACCTACGTATTGAACTTTCACAATCAGCACTTTCACAGCATTTAGCCAAACTACGAGACAGTAATATAGTGACAACAAGGCGCGAGGCACAAACTATTTTTTATCGTATTGCAACCCCAACCATAGAAGAATTATTACGAGTCCTGCATGAAAAGTTTTGTCGCGACGACTCAGACATTGATCACAAAGCAGTGAATTAACAATGACCACTAACGCCACTTTTACTACTGCATTACTCAGTAAGGTACTTAAGAGTAAAATTCCGCTTTTTATTCTACTGTTATCAATAGTCGCTGGGCTAATGGCGCTTAACTTTACAGCGCGTGAAGAAGAGCCACAAATAGTGGTGCCAATGATCGATATTATTGTCGATGCCCCCGGTGTTAACGTAAAACAAGTAGAGCGTTTAGTCACCACCCCGCTTGAAAAGTTACTAGCACAGGTGCAAGGTGTAGAACATGTTTACTCGGTTAGTCATAGCAACCAATCCGTGGTGACCCTGCGTTTTACGGTCGGAGAAAATCGCGAAAACGCACTACTAAATACCTATAATAAATTACATGCTAATACTGAAAAAATTCCTGCTGTTGTCAGTAATTGGCGCGTTAAACCCATTGAAGTCGATGATGTTGCCATTGTCATGCTAGCACTATATAGCACCGATACTAGCCAAGTAGATGATTTTGGTTTGAGGCGGCTTGCCCAAGAAGTGTCTACTTTTTTACAAGCGATTGAAAGTACCAGCGAAGTTAATATTATTGGTGGTCGAGCTAGACAAATACAAGTCAATATAGACCCAGAAAAAATGGCCGCTCGGCAAGTGACCGTTGAGGATATTTTCAATGCTATTCAAGTATCTAATGTACTTGTTAACCACGGTAATATTACCCTAGCAAATCAGTCAATCTCGCTTGAAAGTGGCGATACTTATCGTGATATTAACGCGCTAAAAAAAACTACTATTAGTGTTATTGATGGTAGCGTTATTTTACTAGACGATATTGCTGAAGTGGTTGATGGCCCAGCAGAGCAAACCAGCTATAGCTGGCTTGATCATGCCAATACTAGCAATACAGCTAATGGGAAAAACGCTACCCATAACGACCAACCTATGGTCACCATTAGCGTTGCTAAGCAACGTGGCAGTAATGCGGTAACCGTTGCCAATGCAGTACATGCAAAAATAGCCGAATTAAAGTCATCTATTTTTCCTGCTCATGTTGAGGTACAAGTATTACGTGACTATGGCGCAACCGCTAACGAAAAAGTGAATGACTTAACCACCAGTTTAGCTTTTGCCATTTTTACTGTGGTAATTTTTATTGGCGTGTTTCTAGGCTGGCGCTCTGCGCTAGTGGTCGGTTTAGCGGTACCTATTTGTTATGGCATAACACTCTCGTTAGATTTACTATTTGGCTATACCATTAACCGAGTTACCTTGTTTGCACTTATTTTATCATTGGGTTTATTAGTCGACGACCCTATTACCGGTGTTGATAATATTGAGCGCTACATGGCTAAAATAAAAGGTAAAGTAAGTACTAAAAAAGTTAATACTGCCATTGTCTTAGCCATTAATGAAATACGCGTGCCTTTGTTAATGTCGACACTCACTATTGTACTGGCGTTTATTCCACTGGCCTTTATCACTGGCATGATGGGGCCTTATATGGCGCCAATGGCCTTTAATGTGCCGTTAAGTGTTATTAGTTCAACCGTGGTGGCTTTTTTAGTAACACCTTGGCTAGCAGCAAAATTTATTAAAGCTAAGCCCCAGCCTGAAGTTACTGCTAATTTTTCTCAAGCTAACGCTAAAGCCAAAACAAACAATACGACTGTGCCAGCGGAGCTAGTTACCGACGAACAAGGTTTTCAACGTTTATACCGCCAACTATTAACGCCATTGTTAGACAGTAAAGCAAAAGGTAAAGCTATACTCGCTTTAGTGTTATTACTCTTTGTTATTGCCGCTTTATTACCAGTGATGCGTTGGGTTCCCCTTAAATTATTACCTTTTGATAATAAGAATGAAGTACAAGTTATTATTGATATGCCTGAAAGCGCGACCTTAGAGCAAACCGCTGCTATGGCTAAGCAAGTGTCGGTAATTTTACAAAAAATGCCCGAAGTAACCACTATTGCCAGCTATGTTGGCTTACCTTCGCCAATAGACTTTAACGGTATGGTTAGGCAGTACTACCAGCGCCACGCACCTTATTTAGCAGACTTACGGGTGTTGCTACTTGATAAAAGCGAGCGCGAACATCAATCCCATGCCATTGTGTTAAGAATGCGTGAGCATTTAGCGCCGTTAACTAATGAATTAGCGCAAAACAGTGATATTAAAATACGCGTAGTAGAAGTACCACCTGGACCACCGGTATTAAGTACACTGGTTGCCGAGATTTATGGAGATGAATTTACTCAATATGCCAGTTTACAACAAGCGGCTGGCATAGTTGAGCAGCGCTTAATAGCCGAGCCGTTTGTGGTTGAGGTAGACTCAACCGTTGGCGGTGAACAAACACAACTACGTTTTATCAGTGATAAAACTAAAGCAGCACTGTCTGGGATATCAACAGCAAGTATTAATCAAACTCTTAACGTGGCAACCCAAGGACAAGTGGCTGGTTATCTGCACCTTGATAATGAGGCGTCGCCGTTAGCCATTAATATTAATTTGCCGCTCGAGCAACGCCAGTCACTCAATGATTTAAAACGTTTGTCCTTAAAAGGACAAGCGGGGATCATACAAACCACCACGGCACAAGGTATTGATATGGCGCCACAGCCATTAGTCTCTCTAGGTGAGCTGGGTGAGTTTATTGAACACCCTCGCGATAAACCAATATTCCATAAAGATCTTAGACCTGTTGTTTATGTTACTGCTGATATTTCAGGTAGAACACCAGCAGAAGTTATTGCTGACATCAGCAGTGACTTAATTAAAAGCCATTCTAGCAACAATCTTAACGCTATTGAGCCTATTAACAGTAACAATACTGAACAAAGCAACTGGCAAGAACGAAACTTCCTCGCAAGTGGTGGTGGTATTAACTGGCAATTACCTGAGGATATTGAGTTGTCATTTAGTGGCGAAGGTGAATGGCGTATTACCATCAGAGTATTTCGTGATATGGGCCTAGCGTTTGCTTTTGCACTGACCGCAATATTTATTGTTTTACGTATACAAACAGGTTCAGCGGCTTTATCAGGCATTATCATGTCAGCCATTCCGTTAACCGTCATTGGTATTATGCCAGGCTTCTTTTTATTAAATCAATTTGGAGAGCGCACTATTGCAGGTGCACCTGACCCTATTTTATTCACCGCCACCGCGATGATAGGCATGATAGCGTTAGCGGGCATAGTAGTGAGAAACTCATTAATTTTAATTGAGTTTATTAGCCAAGCACAGCAACAAGGTGCGACGATAAAAGAGTCGTTAATTCAAGCAGGTGCCGTTAGGATGCGACCGGTATTACTCACCGCTGGCACTACCTTATTAGGTAATTTAATTATTACCTTAGACCCTGTTTTTAGTGGACTCGCTATTGCGATTATATTTGGCATTATCTCGTCAACAGTATTTACCCTACTGGTAGTACCTATTGTTTACTCTCTGGTATTTGATAACAAGGTGGCCCCCGGTAAAGAAACACCACCAGCAGCGACAGTCAATAACAAAGTAGACGATTCATCAGACATTAAGGCTTTATCATGAAGACACCACAAGTTGAAAAAAAGAGCACCCTAACAAAAAGTATTGTGCCGTTATTAACATTAATTATATTACTACTTATGGTGGCGTGGTTAGCTGGGTCTTTTGATAGTAAAGTCACTCCGGGCTTTAACCAACCTGCTGCGTTAGTAGCGCCAACTACTTATACCGTTAAAAGTACACCTGAAGCTATATTTGAAGCGGTCGCTGCGAGTATTAGCGCTAAACAGGCAACTATTATTTCATCGAGACTGCTAGCTCGCATTGATAAAATAAAGGTTCGCTCTGGTGATACCGTCAACAAAGGTGATGTATTAATTACCCTTGAAAATAAAGACCTTTCATCCAGTGTTATTGAAGCTAGTGAACAAGTTAATGCCATGGAAGCAAGGCATATAGAAGCAAAACAAAACTATACTCGCGCTACTGAGTTATTTAACAAAAAAATAGTCTCAAAATTTGATTTAGATAAAAGTAAAGCTGACTACCAAAGCAGTAAAGCAGGGTTAACCGCTGCTAAACAAAGCTTGGCACAAGCGCAAACGACATTAAGCTATGCAACGCTTCGTGCACCTATTAATGGCAAAGTTGTTGACCGTTTTGCCGAGCCTGGCAATACCGCACAAGCTGGGGCAAAACTATTATCACTATATAACCCATTGTCGTTACGTGTAGAAGCACAAGTACGAGAGCAACTTGCCCTAACGCTCACACAAGGCCAACATATTACGGTAGAGTTGCCAACAATCAAACATAGTTTAATGGGAGTAGTCGAAGAAATTGTCCCTGCAGCCAATACCGGCTCACGTAGTTTTTTAATTAAAGTCAGTTTACCTTACCAAGAGAATTTACTACCTGGTATGTACGCACGGGTTTTGATCCCTGCAGGTCAAGCACAAAAAATTTACCTACCCCAGGAAAGTGTATCTCATGTAGGTCAACTCAACTTTGTGCAGGTTGTCATTAATGGCGAAACTCAAAAGCGCTTTGTACGCGTAGGGACGCAAAGTAAAAAAGAGTTTGTGACAATTATTTCAGGTTTGAACGATGGCGACATCATTATGACCCCCCAATAATCACTAGAGATAAGATCATTAGTCTAGCTGTAAACTTAAAGGTAATGGATCATTTTGTAATACAACGGAATTTAGCTATTTATTTGTGTAAAGACTGTTATTTTCTAATGACACTTAGTTACATATTGGTTGTTTATAAAAAATTTGCTAGAATCGCCTAAATTTAACGCAGTGATATAACTGGTTTACCTGCGTTTTACATTAACGATTGACTAGAATAGTGAACCACTAATTAATGACCCTCTCACTACCTATTAACTTATTACCTTTAAGGATGAACATGAGATCTAAAATAGCGATTGCAGCAGCGCTTTTATTACCATTATCAGGCCAATATGCCTTGGCTGAAGAAGCCGTTGTTGAAGAAGAATCTTCGTTAACTGTTTCTGCTGAATTGGGTATGTTATTTAAAACAGGTAATACTAAAAGTGGCGATATCAAAGCAGGCTTAACCATAGAGCATAAACAGGATAGATGGCTAAACCTATTATCTTTCAACGCACTTGCTAAGAAGCTTGAAAAAGAAGACGAAACTACCGGTGAAGAGGTTTTTGAAAGCACGGATAACAAATGGGACATTCAAGGACAAACCAATTACTCTCTTGAAAAAAATGGTAAAAATTACCTATATGGTAGTGTTTTTTATGAACAAGACAAATTCAGTAGTTTCTCTTACCAAACGTCAGCTTCTGTTGGTTGGGGTCGTCATTGGTGGAAAACCAAAAAGAGTTCATTTTTTGCCGATATTGGTCCGGGTATTAAATACGATGTGATACGTGCAGATGGCTTAATGCCAGAGAAAAGTGAAGCTGCCGCTATATTACAAGCGCAAGCGTTATATACAAATCAAATCAATGAATTTGTTAAATTTAAGCAATACTTAGTGGCTAAGCAAGCGTTTGGCTCTGATCAAAACAGTGTTTATAAATCAGAAACATCACTGACTACTAAATTAATTGAGTCATTACAGTTTAAGTTTGCTTTTCGTATCGATTACGATACTGACGTAGAAGAAGGCTTTGAAAATACCAATACTGAAACATCAGTAACCTTGGTATATAGCTTCTAAAATAGCATTAAATTTACAAGATAAGGGCTGTTATTCATTGAGAATACGGCCTTTTTTATTGCCTGAATTGACTAAGTAATACTGACTCTACGTTATTTAAGCTCACTGACATCTAAGCTAGGCTTAGTAACAATAAGCATTAGAAACAAAAAAACCAGCCTCAAAGGCTGGTTTTTTTTACGCTAACTAGGAAAGCTTAGTTAAATTGGTTAGAGGTGTTTTTCGCACCACCCGCTTTTAACGCATTCTCACCAGCAAAGTATTCTTTGTGGTCATCACCCATATCAGAACCTGACATGTTTTGATGTTTAACACAGGCGATACCTTGACGTATTTCTTCACGCTGTACGTTTTTAACGTAACCTAACATACCTTGTTCACCAAAGTATTCTTTGGCTAGGTTATCTACAGACAACGCTGTTGTATGGTAAGTTGGTAATGTAATTAAGTGATGGAATACGTTCGCTTCACGTGCAGTGTCTGCTTGGAAAGTACGTACACGTTCATCAGCAATAGCAGATAATTCAGTGTCATCGTATTCAGCTTTCATTAAGTCGTCACGAACATAACCAGATACATCTTCACCTGCTTCAACCATGGCATCATAGGTTTGCTGACGGAAGTTTAACGTCCAGTTGAAAGATGGTGAGTTGTTATAAACAAGTTTCGCATCTGGGTGAACTTTACGTACGTCGTCCATCATACCCGCAATTTCGTGTACCGTTGGTACCGCTGTTTCTATCCAAAGTAAATCTGCGCCGGCATTAAGTGCACCGATACAGTCAAACACACAACGCTCATGGCCAGTACCTTGACGGAATTGGTATAAACCAGAAGGTAAACGCTTAGGACGAACTAGTTTGCCGTCACGGTTGAAACATACATCGCCTTCGCCCATGTCAGCTACGTTAATTTCTTCAACATCTAAGAAAGAGTTGTAGATATCACCAGCATCACCTGGCTCTTTAACAACAGCAATTTCTTTCGTTAAACCAGCACCTTCAGAGTCAGTACGTGCAACGATTAAACCGTTGTCGATACCTAGCTCTAAGAAAGCATGACGTAATGCGCGAATTTTCGCGTGGAAGTCAGCGTGCGGAACGGTAACTTTACCATCTTGGTGACCACATTGTTTTTCATCAGCTACCTGGTTTTCGATTTGAAGTGCACAAGCACCCGCCTCAATCATTTGCTTAGCCATGATGTAAGTTGCTTCAGCGTTACCAAAGCCGGCGTCAATATCAGCAACAATTGGTACAACGTGAGTAACGTGATTGTCAATTTGTGCTTGAATAGCAGGCTTATCAGCGTCAGATGCTGCATCTAACTCGCGAAACAGACCACCTAATTCACGGGCATCAGCTTGACGTAAGAAAGTGTAAAGCTCAGCAACCAAAGAAGCTACCGATGTTTTTTCGTGCATAGATTGATCAGGAAGAGGACCAAACTCACTGCGAAGTGCTGCTACCATCCAACCTGAAAGGTATAAGTAACGACGATCTGTTTTGCCATCAAAATGTTTCTTAATAGAAATCATTTTTTGTTGACCAACAAAACCATGCCAACAACCTAGAGATTGTGTGTACTTAGTTTTGTCTGCATCAAATGCAGCCATATCAGCACGCATAATATCGGCAGTATACTGAGCAATCTCTAAACCTGTTTTGAATTTATTTTGCGCTCGCATACGGGCAACAGACTCAGGGTTAATGGCATCCCAAGAGCTACCTGCTTTTTCTTTAATTGCTTTAACGGCTTCTATTGCACTTTGATAGTTAGACATATCATTCTCCAAAAAGTCTTGTGGTATATTAATTAGTAATTAGTAATAGTAATAAGTTTTAGCTAGTTACCTTGCTACTGTGCGATATTGATACATTAATGTAAAACGTAATTCTCAACTTAGCTAGTAGAAAGTGTGCTTTCATACTGGACTACAAAAACAATACCTCATAAAGGTGGTATTTTCAAAATATATATTTTATATTGCCGCCATTCATACCAAAAATAAAGGTAAGGAGTTAATCCATATAATAATGTGTTTTTTCCTATCAAAATGATAAGATCCCATTGAAATAGCGAGTATTTTAACTTTACATATACTTAACTTATATTTATACACTGAGCCATTAACAACATGAATATTTCTAAAATTGATTTGAACTTACTTATTTATTTAGATGTCTTGTTGCGAGAAAAGAATGTTACTCGGGCAGCCAGCCAACTTAACATTACTCAACCAGCAATGAGTAATGGCTTAAAACGTTTAAGAACGTTATTTAACGACCCTATTTTGGTACGTACCTCTGATGGCATGGTACCTACTGAGCGCGCACGAAGCTTAGCGCCAAACATTCGTAAAATATTACTCGAGCTTGAAGAAACACTCCAAGGTGAAGAAGAGTTTAACGAATTTAAAAGCCAACGTGTTTTTAGAATAATGGCTAGTGACTATGCAGCATCAACACTTATACCGCCTTTATTAAAAGCATTAAATGAAGTTGCCCCAAATATTACCCTTGATATTATGACGCCAAGCGATGTGACTTTTCATGATGTTGAAGCTGGTAAAATTGATATGGCTATCAACCGCTTTGATGAGTTACCACAATCTTTTCACCAAAAAGCAATTTGGCGCGATTCTTTTTCTTGTTTAGTCGCAGCTGATAGCCCATTGGTCAGTAAATTCAACTTAAACGCTTATTTAGGTGCTAAACATGTTTGGGTGTCAAAAACAGGTTTTGGTGTGGGTATTGGCATGGACCCTACCGATGTGCAAAAACTGGGGTGGGTTGATGAAGCACTGGCGCGTTTAGGTAAAAAGCGAGATATCAAGGTGTTTACCCGTAATTACCATGTTGCTATGCAACTCGCTTATGAAGGTAATTTAATTGCCACTTTACCAAGTAAAGCAGCCCAACTGTACAAAAATGATAGTAATTACACTATTATCAAACCACCTTTTGATATTCCGGAGATAGAATTAAAAATGATTTGGAGCCCTTTATTACACCATGATGCTAGCCATATTTGGTTTAGACAATTAGTGATTGCAGCGGCCTTAACATGCCAGGAAAATATATAATTCACTATGAATAATGTGCTTTATACCCTTTTTGCCATCAGTATATGCTTACTGTTAGGAAAGCTTGCTAATTCGCTCTTCTCTGCTTTACCGGCAAGCTTATATGGCATGATTATTTACGCGATATTTTTACAAATAAATTGGTTTAGCGCCGATAAAATAGTTAATACTAACCAATGGTTTATCAAGCATATGGGCGTATGTTTAGTTCCAGCAGGCATGGGAATAATCAATCACTTTAAGCTGATTCAGCAACACGGTATTGCCTTGGTGGTCATTATTTTTAGCTCAACGTTTATTTTACTAACCTTAATAGGCTACTTAAGCGAACGCTTTTTAATTACGCCTGCACATCACATAGCAGACACCAAGGCGCAGAATAAACCTAAATCAGGCGTAAATTAATGCTGTCTACTTTTATCACTAACAGTCCACTATTAGCTAGCATAATTATCACGCTAATCACCATAGCAACTTACCAATTAGCAGCTGCCTGCCAACAGAAATGGCAATACATTTGGCTAAACCCTATGCTATTTACTATTAGTATACTAGTGCCTCTTTTACTATTAACTAATATTAATTATGAACAATATAGTGAATCTACTCAGCTACTTAACTGGTTGCTTGAGCCTGCAATCGTTGCATTAGGGTTACCTCTTTATCAACAATTTAAGCAGATACGCTTTTATTGGCAAGCCATGATCGCTATTTTAGTTTTCGGTATCATTGTCGTTATTAGTGTTAGCTTTGTCCTTTCTATGTGGTTAATAAAAGCGCCTGATATTGCTATCGCTTTATCATTAAAATCAGTCACGACCCCGATAGGTATTACCTTAACCAACCAATTATTTGGTGATAGTTCAATAACCACTTTTGCTATTTTAATAGCCGGTTTATTTGGCGCGTTACTAGGTCCCCAATGGCTGAGTTTTCTGGGTATTAACTCAGCTAAAGCGCAAGGCTTGGCTATTGGCAGTGCTAGTCATGTTATTGGTACCGCGGTACTTGTACGTAAAAGTGCCGAACATGGTGCATATAGCTCTGTGGCGTTAATTTTATCCGCTGTACTGACCGCGCTTATTAGCCCGTGGTTAATTCCTTTACTTCAACAATTTTATCACTAGTTTGCCTCAGGTCCTGCATACTAGGGCACAAGAGCTTTACGCCCTTAATATCGTTAGCGATATAGCTAGTAATGTAAATATTTGGCAGCAACCTATATTCATATCGTGAATGTTCTTTATCACCAAGTATAATAAAGCCTGTGAATAGTCAATAACATCATATTTCAAAGATAAATAGTTAGCTTTAACAACTACTTAAGCAATAATTCCTTCAACGTTACCTTTGCTCCGCTACTTAAGCGAACTAAAGCACTATTGCCAGACATGCGAATAAGCCATAGGATCGTCCCCAATATTAATTGGTATAAATTCTTAACGCTTTAAATAAAGTTTTTGAACAATAAGGTAAATAATAATGTCAGCCACAGTCACCATAGAAAATTTAACAGTAAGCCAATGCCTTTTTGATTTTATTGAGTATGAAGCTCTCCCTGGTACATCTATTAGCTCAAGTCATTTTTGGAAGCAGTTTTCCAGTATTGTTCATGATTTAAGCCCTGAAAATAAAGCGCTTTTATTAAAGCGTGATGCCCTACAAGCAAGCATTGATGACTATCATCAAAATAATAAGCCACTTGAATTCGCACACTATAAAAAATTCTTAGCTGATATTAACTACCTTGTCCCTCAAGTAGAAGATTTCAGTATCAACACGAGTAATGTTGATGATGAATTAGCGCTTATTGCTGGACCACAGCTAGTAGTACCTATTATGAACGCTCGTTTTGCACTTAATGCGGTAAATGCTCGCTGGGGGAGTTTATATGATGCCCTTTATGGCACAGATGCAATAAGCAACGATGATGGCGCAGAGGCCACTAAAGCTTATAACCCTATACGTGGTAAAAAAGTTATCGCTTTTGCCAAAGACTATTTAGATCAAGTGATCCCATTAGTTAACGGTAGCCATAGCCAAGCCGTGAGTTATGACTTAACAGAGCAGCAATTAATGGTAAGTTTGGCTGATGGTCAGCAAACACCGTTAAAAGATCCTTCAGCGTTTATTGGTTTTACTGGCAGCATAAATAAACCAGAATCACTAATGTTTGTTCATAACAACTTACATATCAACTTATTGTTCAATGACCAAAGTGCTATTGGTAAAGAAGACGCTGCAAGCTTAAGTGATATAGTACTTGAGTCTGCCTTAACAACTATCATGGACTGTGAAGACTCTGTTGCTGCAGTTGACGCACAAGACAAAGTATTAGCCTACCAAAATTGGTTAGGCCTAATGACGGGTAAATTGTCTGCAACACTAAATAAAAATGGTAAAACAATCACCCGTACCATGAAAAAAGATGTAAACGTACAAACACTTAAGGGTGAAACAGTTACCCTTAAAGGTCGTAGTTTAATGTTTGTTCGTAATGTGGGTCATTTAATGACAAACAGTGCCATCATCGATAGCCAAGGTAATGAAATACCAGAAGGCATACTTGATGCTATGATCACCAGCTTAGTTGCCCTGCACGATTTAAAAGGCAACAGTGAATTTAGCAACAGTAGTGAAGGTTCAATTTACATCGTTAAACCTAAAATGCATGGCCCTGAAGAAGTAGCTTTTGCTAACACCTTATTCTCACGTGTCGAAGAAGCATTATCCCTACCAGAAAATACCATTAAAATGGGGATAATGGATGAAGAAAGACGCACTAGTGTTAACTTGAAAAACTGTATTTTTGCGGCTAAAGACCGCGTAGTATTTATCAACACAGGTTTCTTAGACAGAACAGGTGATGAAATCCATACGTCAATGCTAGCTGGCCCTATGGCGAGAAAAGCCGACATAAAACATACTCCATGGATTAGCGCTTATGAAGATAACAACGTTGATATTGGACTCAATTGTGGTTTTAGTAAAAAAGCACAAATTGGTAAAGGTATGTGGGCTATTCCTGATCAAATGGCTAATATGTTAACCACTAAAATAGGTCATGTTGAAGCAGGTGCTAATACTGCTTGGGTACCTTCACCAACAGCAGCAACACTGCATGTTTTACATTACCATAAAGTGAATGTATTTAGTGTACAACAGCAACTTATGGGTCGTAAGCCTGCGAATATTGACGACATACTTACCATTCCATTGGCTGAGCATACTAATTGGACTGCACAAGAAATTAGTGATGAGATAGATAATAACTGTCAAGGTCTATTAGGTTATGTTGTACGCTGGATAGATGATGGTGTGGGTTGTTCTAAAGTACCTGATATCAACAATGTAGGCTTAATGGAAGATAGAGCAACTTTGCGTATTTCTAGCCAGCATCTTGCTAACTGGCTTACTCATAATATTTGTACTGTTGAGCAAGTACAGGCCAGTTTGAAGAAAATGGCCGCGATTGTTGATGAGCAAAATGCCAGTGATAGTAGCTACCAAGCAATGAGTGCTGATTTTGATAACAGCATCGCGTTTAAAGCAGCAGCGGCATTGGTCTTTGCAGGTACAGAGCAACCTAACGGTTATACAGAGCCTTTATTGCATAAATACCGTATAGAAAAAAAACGTCAACTTAGTTAAGCTATTCACACTAAGACTATAGAGCTACAACATTAGTTCAAGCTGACTATCAAAAAATCAATACTGACGCTATATTAAGTTTACTTATAGCGCTGGTGTTGATTTTTTACTTTTAGGAACTTGCTATCATAGCTATTTCTTATCCCCTTCTACATTGGTCTACTTACTAATTATCACCACCGTTTAGCCGTTGTACTTGGTATTAAGCGACATTTTACGTTACTCTGTTTACCTCTATCATCTATTTAATTGCTAGCTATTTATCTATGCAACTCTTTAAAAAATTACTCTTGGGCTTGCTACTTATTAGCTTGTTAGTAATAGCAACTGCATTAACTTGGCTTTATAGCCGAATTGATGGTGCCCTCCCCTTACTCGAGGGTCAAGAAACCGTTTTTGGTTTACAACAATCAGCAACTATTGAGCGTGATAACCAAGGCATTACCACCATTAAAGCACGCAGCAGAAATGACGTTGCTGTTGCGCTAGGCTTTGTGCACGCCCAAGAACGATTCTTTCAAATGGATTTACTAAGGCGAAACTCCGCTGGCGAATTAGCCAGTTTATTTGGCTCCTTAGCCCTTGATTATGATAAGTCTATTCGTCGACACCGCTTTAGAGATAGAGCAAGAGCCATAGTGGCGCAACTACCTGATAAACAACTCTCCTTACTAAAAGCTTATACTAGAGGCGTTAACCAAGGTTTACAATATTTACACTCCTCACCTTTTGAATACTTACTACTGCAACAAGACCCAGTGCAATGGAGTGAAGAAGACTCAATCCTCACCGTTTTTAGTCTGTATATCGATCTGCAATATGCAGATGGTAAGCGTGAACGTACGCTAGGCTTAATGAAAGCTGTACTCTCTGCTGACGTTTATGCCTTTTTAGATCCCCAAGGCAGTATATGGGATGCCGCAATAGATGGCAGTCAATTCCTTCAAGCACCAATGCCAAAAGGTGCTTGGCCTTCAGCTGCTGGTGCGGGTGTAAAACCTAACTATATACCTAGTGATAAATCTGGTTATGCGGCTAACACTGCTAATAGATATACTAAAAGTGAAAATGATGTAAAGGCTAATTATCTAGGCGATTATTTGCTAGGTTCTAATAGTTGGGCTGTATCAGGGGCGTTAACGGCTACGGGTAGCGCTGTTATTGCTAATGATATGCACCTTAGCCTTAGTGTCCCTAACACTTGGTTTCGCGCGTCTTTTGAATATCCACAGCCAAGCAATAGCACAGCAGCAATTAAAGAAAATATTAAGGTTACTGGCGCAACTTTACCGGGTACGCCCAATATAGTGATAGGCAGTAATGGTCATATTGCCTGGGGGTTTACTAACAGTTATGGTGATTATAGCGATGTTATTTTACTTACCACCAATGCAGATAACAGCCAATACTTAACGCCTACAGGCTTTAAGGACTTCACAATACATAAACAAATTATTGCCATCAAAGATCAAAAAGCGCAAGAGATAACGGTTACCGACACTATATGGGGGCCCGTTATTGGTAAAAATCATTTAGGGCAATTACTTGCTTATCGCTGGGTTGCCCATGATAAACAAGCCATTAACTTAACCGCCACTGAGCTAGAGTATGCCAAAAGCGTCGATCAAGCTTTTGCAGTTGCTGCGCGTGCAGGGATCCCCGCACAAAATATAGTAGTGGCTGATAAAAATGGTGATATTGGTTGGACAATTATGGGACCAATACCTAATAAAAAAGGCAATATTGGCGAGACACCGCAAGCATGGCATTTAGGTAAAAATAGCTGGCAAGGTTATTTAACGCCAGCCCAATATCCGCAACTTAAAAACCCAACGCAGCAACGTTTATGGACAGCTAACTCCCGTGTTGTTGGTGGTGATATGATTAAAAAACTGGGGAATGGTGGTTATGCTCTCGGTGCGCGCTCACAGCAGATAAGAGATCACTTATTTGCTAAAGAAGCATTTGACGAAGAAATGTTACTGCAAATAGGGTTAGATGATAGCGCCATTTTTTTACAGCGTTGGCAACAATTCATCCTTGAGCAAGTGCTTACCAAGCAAGTACTTGCTCAACAAACTTTGGAAAAAAACACCAGTTTCTCTCAAGTGAAAGCTTTATTAGAAGAATCCATTGAGCTAAGTGCCAGTGTCGATTCAGTGAGTTATCGCTTAGTACGTAACTTTAGAATAAATCTCAGAGATAGTGTTTTTTTAGAGTTAAGCCGTAGCTTACATAGCATTGATAACGCTTTTACGTTTAATAGTATTCGCCATCAACTCGAAGTCCCTTTATGGCAACTTATTAACGAGCAACCACAAAACTTTATGATGCTTGGTGAGCGAAGCTGGCAAGATGTTTTTACTAAAGCATTAATCTTAACGATTAATGACATGTCTATTAAGCAACCGTTAGCTGAGGCGACTTGGGGACAACAAAACAGCTCAACAATAAAACACCCGCTAAGTAATTCAGTGCCTTGGTTAAGTTATTGGCTGGATATGCCAAGTAAGCAATTAGCGGGTGATAGTTATATGCCAAGAGTACAAGGGAAAGCTTTTGGCGCTTCAGAGCGTATGGTGGTATCACCAGGTTATGAAGAAAATGGTATTTTTCATATGCCAACAAGTCAGGCTAGTCATCCGTGGAGTCCGTATTATCGCATCGGACATAGTGACTGGGAGCAAGGTGTCGCTTCACCATTTTTACCCGGTAAAACCCGTTATACACTAACCCTACTAAGCTACTAACAAGAAAATAACGAGGAAGATAATGACCACTTTAATTATTTGTTTATTTTTAGCATTACTTTTACCACTATTAGCCAAAGGCCCAGTCGTTTTTGCGATGGCCAAGCTCGGCGGATATAATAATAATCATCCAAGAGAGCAGCAAATAATACCAAGTTAATTAAGTTCTTTCCTACTCAGCGAGAATTAAAAGACTTAGAGGCAAGACATTGATTGTAAAGAAGGGTTATTCAGGAGAATGTGATCCTGCATTCTCTAATAAGCTACCTCCGTGTAGCGTCCTTTTCAAAATCAATAACGATGCATATAAGCCTTTAAAAATGGTTCTTTGGGAATGCCTGGAAGCCATGATAACGTCACAAAATTTATTTGATGTAGAGTAACTATATCCTCATAAATTTTATTTATTCTAATGTCGTCCATGGAATGCTAAGTGCTCACTTCTTTATTCAGAATGGTATTAGTAATTAATTATGAACAAATACGTCTAAAGAAACAGTTGACACTCTTTAGCTAAGCTAGCTAGAGTAACTACTCAAAATCATAAGCATAGTAAGTTGCTACATTAACAAAAAAGGTAAGCAAGTGAGCAAACAGTTAGATTTAAACGAGATACGCCAAGAAATAACGCTTTTAGATCAAGATTTATTAGCTATGTTTGCTAAGCGTCGTGCATTAACACTGAATGTGGCTAAGAGCAAAGTTCAACAAGTTCGCCCAATTAGAGATCAACAGCGCGAACAAGAGTTGTTAATTAGCTTAATAAAACACGGGAAAACGCTAGGTTTGGATGCCCACTATGTCACCAGTATTTTTCAAACCATTATTGAAGACTCGGTGTTAAATCAACAAGCTTACTTACAAAGTTTAGCCAACCCTAATATTCAAGTACCTACGGTTAGCGTTGCCTTTTTAGGTGATAAAGGCTCTTACAGCTACCTTGCTAGTCACCGATATTTTTCACGTCGAGCAGAAAAAATTATTGAATCTGGCTGTCAAAGCTTTTACGACATACTACAACAAGTAGAGTCGGGGAAAGTAGATTACGGTATGCTGCCTATTGAGAACACTAGCTCAGGGAGCATTAACGAAGTATATGATCTACTTCAGCATACTAACCTGTCTATTGTTGGTGAAATTACCCAGCCAATAGCCCATTGTCTGCTAACAGCCGTCAATACTAGCTTAGATAAAATTAAAACCATTTACGCGCATGGACAACCTTTTGCACAATGTAGTAATTTTTTAGATAAGCAAAGCGGTATTCGTATTGAGTATTGTGAGAGCACCGCTGATGCCATGGCACAAGTGGCCGAATTACAAGATGAAACCATTGCTGTTATTGGCAGTGAAGAAGGTGGTCAGCTTTATCAATTGCACGCCTTAGAGCAGTCTATCGCAAACCAAGCTGAAAACCATTCTCGCTTTATTTTAGTAGCACGTAAAGCGGTCGAGGTCGCAGAGCAAATTCCCGCTAAAACCGCTATTATTTTATCGACCGGCCACAAAGCTGGTGCGTTAGTTGAATGTTTGTTAGTGTTAAAAGAAAAAGGCATTAACATGTGTAAGCTTGAGTCACGTCCTATTCAAGGTCGACCTTGGGAAGAGATGTTTTATATTGATGTAGAAGCTAATTTAAAAAGCTTTGCGCTACGAGAAGCCATTAATGAAATGACTCCGCACACTAATTTTATTCAAATATTAGGTTGCTACCCAATAGAACATATTAGCCCAACAAGTGTGCCTAGCAGTAAAATTTAAAAATCAGCTTAGCTGACCAAACAATATAATGTTCGCTGTATATAGTGTTCACTGTATTGTTTGGTAGTACTTTTTACATTTATTGGTAACAGACCATGCGCTCTATTTCATTAAGTTCAACTAAGGCTCTTTGGGATAAGACTCTTTTTCCGTTAACTAGAGCAACGCCACAAAACCACTACCCACATAAATATCAACATCAGCAAGGCTTTACCCTAACAGAACTATTAATAACGATTGCCATCGCGGGTATTGTTTTGGCAATTGCCCTGCCTAGCCTTAACAATTTTATAGTAAAGATGCGTATTGATAATCAGGTTAGTCAACTCAACAGGCTTGTGTTAACCGCCCGAAACACCGCCATTAATACCGAACAAAATGTCACCTTATGCCCTCTTACTGCGAATAATACCTGCAGTAATAATTGGCAAAATGAACTGTCTATTTTTATTGATTTAGATAATGATGGTGTCTATGAGCCTGGGCTACCTGCAATACCACCTGTACCGAGCGAGAGCATAGTACAAGTAAAATCAGCGACTACCTCGGGAGATACCATTACCTACGCAGGGCAAAATAGAGTGAGTTTTTTACCAACAGGAGCGCTGTCTTCTATTCCCAGCACTTTTATATACTGCCCCGCTAGTGATGCTACTTTAGCGCGTGCTATCGTATTATCGCTATCAGGCAGATCCTATATGAGCGCTGATCTCAACGGTGACGGCAGAGATCAAGACAGGGACCAAAGTAATATAAGCTGTGATTAATACTGCTAAGGTTAACGCAGTGTTTTGGCATCAAGTAAACGAGACTTTTGCTCAGTAAAATTATCTGTTTCTAAAACGCATTCATAAACGCGATAAATTTTTATTTTTTTATTCGATTCTTGAGTGAGTACTTTTTTACCGACAATGTTATCGGTTAGTCTAGAAAACTTCTTAACATTAAGGCGATAAAAAACAATCGCCTCATGACCATTAATTAACGCGACATGGCATTTAGCGTTTACCTTGTTAGCTGCTTTAGCTAAGTTTTTATCCGTCGTGGTATTAGGTATCGCTGCTTGACTGGCAAAGAAGGTGAAGGTAAAGAAACAAGCGACGACTATTATGATAGTTTTCATATTATCCTTCCCAACAGGTAATGGGCGCTTTTTTACCTGTATCTGTTATAGTCATTTTAATGCAGCTCACGTCATTAGTCGCTTGTGCGCCTTGAGCTTGGGCAGTTAGGGTAAAGGTGCTACCTACTACCTTTGATGATATTTTATAATGCTGACTCGGTGTAGTATATATTGCCGTAGTGCCAACACCTAAGTCACTGAGATTTTCAGTATAAACTCTACTATCAACAAAAAGCTGCTCTTGTAAGTTAGCTAAACGTACCAACTCTCTGGGCGCTTCTGCTCTATTAGATCGCACCACATAATTAGTATAAGAGGGATAGGCTACTGCCGCTAAAATCGCAACTATCGCCACAGTAATCATTAACTCAACTAAGGTTAAGCCGCTAGCCTTATCACGCTGAACTTTAACTATATTCTCCTGTTTATTTAACATCCATTTACTCCTCGGTAACATATAGGTAAGTTCTTAGCGTTTGTAGCTTAAAACCAACCGGTATTATTTTACGCCCAACAATAATATTACCATCAGGCTCTTCAACGTTAGTATCGGGATCAAGCTTTTTAGTCACTATGAGTGTTGGAGCACCTAAAAACTGCTCACTAATAAAAGCGATCCTGTCATCTCTATTTTTAGCATCTTCACTTTGCCAGTTATATTTCTTAATCCCTAACGATAAATCAACCGCATATAACCACCCTTGACCATTGGGCATATCACAGGTTTTGAGTGTCTCTGTTAAAGAAGGGGGCGTATAGGTGGTGAAATAAACAACATTATTAATCACTAAAGCTGCTGACGTAGCTTTTTCACCAAGTTGTTCCATATCGATAAACCAGCCTGATTTTAAACTAACGGCCAAGGATAAAGTCTCTTTGGCCTGCGTACTTAATACATCACCAAAAGGGTTATTAGTGTAATCGGCTAAATCAGCTATTTTAATTGGTGTCGTTGGCATTGCAGGCACACTACTCGCCGTAAACTGAAGCGTTTTAATATTGATATCTTTCACCATAAAAAAGGTATCATCGGTATCTGTACCAATAGGGTTGGTTCGATCGCCACTACCTATTAGTAATGCATCATAAGGAATATCTTGCTGAACGATAATCGCTTTGCCATTAGCATCTTTTTTACCCGAATTAATCGTTTCGGTAATATACGCTCTAACAATTGCCGGTTCGTTAAAAAATCGCCTGTCGACGGCATTACTGGTATCACCGCCAAATTCAGCTAATTTAAAGACCGAAAATTTATTTTTATCATTACCTGGCATATCAATTCGCCAGATATTGCCACCGGAATCGCCTACATATAACCTATCGGTTAAACCATCACCGTCACTGTCTAAGGTCGCGATACTCGATGGAATGCTGTCAGTGCCATTAAATACTGTATCGCCTGTAGGAGATAAACTCCATTTTAAAGCACCTGTTTGCGCATCAACCATATAAATAGCCTTACCTTGAGTATCAGCCGCCACTTTTCCGCCAATGGCATGAGAGTCCTTAACGGGATCATATCCACCACCAAAAATAAGCACAGGTTTAGCGCTATTGTTATCGATATTTAATGCCGAATAGGTGATTTTAGGTTGTGACCATGTTTGCCCTAACTCTTCAAAAGGACTACCGGCTACACCACCTTCAATGGTCCACATAACACTAGGTATTGAGGGATTAGTTACATCCATAGCATAATAAGAACTTCCGCCGCGACGATAACCAAAAAACAGCCAAACTTTATCATCGCCATCAACAATACCATTACCATTACCATCAACAATGTGTGAGGTAATAATGCCATCAATGCCATACACTTTTTCTGCGCTACTTAAATTTTCTCGTAAAACTGTAATATTAGGCAAAAATTCTTTCGGCATAAATGCCCATTTTTCTTCTACGGTATTGGCAACATCATCATCTTTAAACATGTGTAATACACCATGGTTAGTACCAACAACAATATAAATATCGCCATTACCATAATTAATAACGACTGGCTTAGAGTGTAAGGGATCACCAAAAACATCAGCCCTGTTCTCTGCAGTATTGTTGTCGTCATCTTCATCATCGACATCTTTACCATTTATCCAATGCAGTGTGTTGGTTATTTCATCTATATCATCAGTCACATCAAGAGCTGTTGCTAACTCGCTCTGCGTCGGATAGGTATTACTCGCGCTGGCCTTGGCATATGTTAAGGCAACTAGTGCATTGCTTGGGCCTAAGTCACTATAAATAACGCGGTTAGTATTCTTTCTTAACACTTCAGCCACACCACCTTTAGCAACTAGGTCACCATCAACACCACTTGACCAGTAACTTTGTACTTTGTTGGAAAAGCCTCCCGTTGAGGAATTAATAGCGGCGATACCGTTAGCCCCTTTTTGAATGCCATTAGTCACTTTATATTTTTTAAGATTTCCTTGCCACCTAGGCCCTCTAGCGGGTTGAAACATAGCGTAGTAAACAGAGTCCAATGTTTCTGTTCTATCAAAATTATTTGCTGCGACAGAGGCAGACGTTAAACTGTCATTGCTCGGCGCTATGTTCGCTAAAACAGTAGTTAATGCCGCGGTTAATGACGCACTATCTGTCGCGGGAAAATATTGGCCACCACCTCGCTTTGCGGTTTCAGCAAGTACAGGTGCTGCACTGGTTATATCTGCACCAAAACCAATAGTATAAACTTCAGCGCTTTGTTGGCCTGCCATCGTGGTATGTATATCATTGTTATACATCCACCCTGCAAGTGCTGGTAAGTAATTGTACTGATCATTTTTAATTAAAAAACGATCGCTGGTAACAATTTGATCTTGCCCTGAGACAGGGATATTTTTAATGAGAGTATCGGCTTGATTATCACTGGTAGGCTCACCGTCAGAAATCATCACAACATAAATAGTTTCATCACAGGCTGTAAACGGTCTTATATAGTTACTACCGCTTTCAATGGTGTTATCTCTTACCGGATTATAATCGTCATAGCTGTTAAGATAATCATTACCATACCAAACTGTTTTCCCTGCAAAGTATTGATATGTTTCATATAGTGACTCACAAAGTGGTGTATTACCGCTTGCATATAAAGTATCAATTACTGTTAATAATTTAACTTTTGCCGTATCTGTCGTTTCTTGAATACCATGGACAATACGACCACCACTGCCATTACGATTAAATATTTGTAAACCGAAATCTATACCTGGCGATGAGTTAATTAAATTCGTCACACTTTCTTTAGCGACTTCCATTCGTGTTCTGGGTTTGGGCACATTACTATTATGAAACCAGCGAAGATAATGATCGCTGTACAGAGTAAACATTTTGCTCCAGTTACCCGTATCGGCGTCAGCCGCTAAGTTGGTATAATATATCGGCGTTTTTTTTGAGCCTTGTTCATCAACAGGGTAACCTAAAGGCAATACACTGCCATTTTTATGTTTACCATTGTTAGGATTGTTTGCTAAAACGTCTTCTTTACAATCTAAAACTTCTATTTTACTGCCGTCACTAGGCAAGTTTGTCCATTGCTTCTTGGTATTTCTATAATATTTTATTCTACCGGTAAAATACCCCACGCTAGCGAGAGAATCGCGAGACACTTGGCAACCATTAATCGCTTCAAGAAAACGGCTATTGGTTGTACCCGGATCAGGTAAAGTCGAAGAGGTAGCATCACCCGTGGTGTAATAAACATACTCCTGCGTACCAGCACTACCATAAACACCGTTAGGATCGTAGGGCTCTCTAAAAACATCATCTTCAGTTGTCATACTGCCAGAGGTATCAAATATAATAAGTACTTTAGGTCGTCTTTCTATTTGCTGTACTGTTTCACTCAAATACAACTCAATATCTTCAGCCACACTAACCTTAGGTGCTGTTAATAAAAATACGCTGGCACAACTGAACAGTAGGTTAAAAAACACCTTAATGCGTTTATTACTATCCTTTGATAACTTCATACGATTCTCCAAAAACGATATGTGCCACAATGCTTATTAAGGTATTACTTATTAACTTATTGCTGAGCTGTTATGACCGTACTTACTTTAATAATTGCTGAGCGATACCTGAGTTTGCGGCAATATTACTTTGGCCTGTTCGACCATAATTTCGATTAGCCCTTACTCTTAACATGTTACAACTAAAAACTTCTGTCGATGAGGCGAGCTTTAAGTGAGGACAAGCAATATCTAAATTAAGTTGATTATTAGCCACTTCAACTCTTGCACTTGATTGAGTGGTGGTATTAGGTAATAAAATGCCTTGGTCAGTAATCGGAAAATTGATATCCCCGGTAACAGGTCGAGAAAACGCATTCGTTTTACCCACACTCACTTGGTTAAAAATAACTTCATCAACAGCGCTAACCACTTCTTGTAATGCCACAACCTTCTCTTCTGTTGCCCCCGACATTTTCATATCAGTAGTACTGTTCTGCATTAGTGCTGCTGCTACAGCCGTTAACGCCACTAAAAAGATAAGTGATACGATTAAAACAACACCGCTTTGATTTTTGATTGGTAATGAATTTTTCATTATTTTTTACCCTAGCTTTTCCCTGTTTAAATGTACCTTTAACATAGCGCCACTTACTATTATTACCATGACTCAACACTGTTATTATATAGGGTCACTGTTGAACTAAAGAGTAGGCGTCTATAGTTATCTTCGGGAGTAAAAGGTAAATCATCTCCCAATTGATAGCTGTTTTTATTAGTATATTTATTATCAGGTCTTATGCTGCGTGCCAGTACAAAAACCTGAACAGCTAACACGCGAGTGCCGCCAGCATTATCCCAGAGTTGTTGCGTCATATTATCAGCAGAAATATAGGCATCTACAATGCCATAACCTGCCGCGGTGGGATCAATGTCTGTATCTACACCATACATAAAACGGATCCTTTCAATACCGTCAATAACGGGTGCAAAGTTCATACTAAAGTTGGCTAATCTGCCTTGGATTAACACTGGCACAAAATCATTTCCTGCAGAGACTTCTCTAACATAATAAACATGGTGCTGATATTGCCACAATCGGGAGTTATCAATAGTTGGAACAGCGTCTCCAGCCGCAAAAATAGCAGCTGAAGCTAAATTAGACGTTAAGTAATAATTACCTGCTGTTGGCGCTGCTACGGGGTTAGCAATCACCCTTTTTAACTGAATTACATCCGAACCAACCATGGTACGAGTATTAGCAGGCATACTAAAACAACCCAGTGGGTTAAGCGCGCCAGCGACAATGGTTTGTCCCCATAATGTTCTAAAAGGGCCGGTGGCTTGAGGAAAGGTTGCGTTATTTACGCCTTCGCCGGTGCAGTTATTTCCCGGTTGAGCAGGGATACTAATTAACGTACTTTGACTTAAAGTGCCTGAAAGATCTCCCCAAAAATTTTGTCGAAGTAAATCATCCGTTAACACGCTAATAGCAAACCGACCATTCTCTTGTAATTCGCCATAACTCGATGTTTGCGCAGTGGTGGTTCGCATACCAACAAAAACACTCATCACCCCAGCAAAAATAACTAAACCAACAGATAGTGACACCATAAGCTCAACAAGCGTAAAACCTTGTGTTTTGTGAAAAGCTCGTTTAGTTATAGGCTTTGTGGGTTTTATTAATTCGTTCATATTTAACCTATAACAATAAATTTTATATAATAAACGCTTGTACAACAACTTGACGTCGCTTGTTACCGGCAGTGCCACAACCTGCACTTTTTTTGCTGTCTTTAATTTCTTCTCTGCCTTGCCAACTCACCACAACCGTTAATGCATTACCATTTTGAGCAATGCAGCCACGTCCACCAATGAGTCCGCCGCTATTTTTCCCTCCAGCGGTGACATTGCCCCCTACTAAAGCAAGCTCCCATTCATAGATATCATTAGTCACCATTTGAGCAGGCGTACATAAAGCATTCGCTGCTTTACACCTTAACCCGGGTTCTGCATTTAAGGTAACACCATAGTCATTTGCGGCATACGCGGCTAAATTATCAGGGTTATTAGCCCTAATTCTTGCAATAATATCTTGGGCTAAACTTGACGCTAAAGAACGCTGCATCGCATCAAAACTCCCTTGTTTAGCGGTAATTTGCATTGCAACAGCCCCTAAAATACCGGTTACCATAATCACCAACGCGATAAGCACTTCAAGAAAAGTCATGCCATTTTGATTATGTTGATGGCGAGATAGCATGGAAAGCTTACTCATAGTGACGCCAAAGAGAAAAGTCTGTTTTTTTCTTCAAAAAACAGAGCGTATGTATCGCTTGAAGGCATGAATAACAAGACAGAATAGGAGGACGAAGGCAATAAGAAGCGTTTAAAGATGAAGTAACAAGATTAAGCAAGTTTGATTTTGCGTTACCTTTTACTTTATATTGTGCTTTATATGCTGCTTTATATTTTAGTTGCATAACTGAACGACCTTACCATTTTCATGGTTATTATTTAGTTATGCAGTGCTTAAGATAACAGATAAAGTTATTAAAAATAACAGGCGGTGAGAGTGACTTGCTACTACTTGGTATTGCTTGGACTCATTGCTCTTTAACACATATTTTTAATAACTTTTTCAATAGCTTTTCTATTAACTTTCTTTAATAGAGTCATTTGATAAATTAACTGTATTGATAAAAAGTGCACCGTTAACCACAAGGTATGTTATGGCAATAACCGATAACACACTTGTTATCGCGGTTAACATAACAAATTATTCAATAATTTTTACTGATAAAATAACATTAGCGTAATTCAATAGGTACTGCAAATACTATGCTTTCTTCTTTACCAGGGTGTTCTATAACGTGGTGTCCACCATAGTTTTTTAACGCTTCGACAACCTGTTTAATCAATACTGCTGGCGCAGAAGCGCCTGCGGTTACACCAATCTTGTTGACATCAATTAACCAATCGGTATCAATGTCTTCTGCCGTATCGATTAAATACGAAGTAACCCCCATTTTACTGGCTAACTCTTTAAGTCGATTAGAATTAGAGCTATTTTTTGCGCCAACAACTAACATAAGATCTACTTTATCGGCTATTTCACGCACCGCATCTTGACGGTTTTGGGTTGCGTAGCAAATATCATCTTTACGTGGACCTTCAATCAAGGGAAATTTAGCCTGCAGAGCTGAAATAACATCCATGGTATCATCAACAGATAATGTTGTTTGACTACAAAAATATAACTTATTAGGGTTTTTAACCACTAGTTTTGCCACATCTTCTGGAGATTCAACTAAATAGATACCCGCAGAGTCGCTACTATATTGTCCCATTGTCCCCTCAACTTCGGGGTGCCCCGCATGACCAATTAGAATGCACTCTATGTCTTTACGGCTAATACGCGATACTTCCATATGGACTTTGGTCACTAATGGGCAGGTCGCATCAAATACTTTTAATGCTCTATTTTTAGCTTCTTGCCTCACCGCTTTAGAGACACCGTGAGCACTGAAGATAACGGTATTATCGTCAGGCACTTCATCGAGTTCATCGACAAAAATAGCGCCACGTTCTTTTAGATCATCAACGACAAACTTATTATGCACTACTTCATGACGAACATAGATAGGAGCGCCAAATAACTGTAAAGCACGCTCAACAATACTGATGGCGCGATCAACGCCCGCACAAAAACCACGGGGGTTAGCTAAAATAATTTCCATACCTTTCCTTCATTTTCTTATAATTAAGCGACAATAATGCAGTGCTTTATTATACCAATGAAATACGCATTTATTATAGATATTTTGACATATCTTCTTGCTAGGGCTGTTATGAATATGCTGAATTAATGCAGTGAAAAATAGTGGCTGGTCATTAAGAGAAAAGAAATAAGGCGAGCAAGCGCTCGCCTTATTTTAAAAGGGGTGTTAATTTACTGAATAAGGATTATAAGCCTAGATTTTCAAGCTCTTTAGCAACAACGTTACTTGGCAGTGGAATATAACCGTCTTTTTCAACAATGGTTTGCCCAGCTTTAGACAGAATCATTTTCATAAATTCAGCTTCCATCGGTGGCAGTGATTTATTTGGGTGTTTATTAACATAAACATATAAGTAGCGTGATAATGGGTATTCGCCTGAAATAGCATTGTCCATATTCGCTTCAATATAATCCGATCCCTTCTTAGCTAATGGTAAAGCACGTACGCCTGAAGTACGATAACCTATCCCTGAATAACCAATACCATTTAGTGATGCTGATACCGACTGTACAACCGATGCTGAACCAGGTTGCTCGTTAACACTATTTTTAAAATCACCTTTACATAACGCTTGCTTTTTAAAGTAACCATAGGTGCCTGATACAGAATTTCGTCCGTATAACTGTACATCTTTAGCAGTCCACTCACCTGTTAAGCCAAGGTCTCCCCAACGGTCAATATCTTTATTGGCGCCACATTTACGGTTATTAGAAAAAACAGCATCAACTTGTGAAATAGTTAATCCTTCTAATGGGTTATCTTTATGAACAAAAACGGCTAAGGCATCAATAGCAACCCTTACGCGGGTGGGTTTATAGCCATAACGTTTTTGAAAAGCTTCAATCTCGCGAGATTTCATCTTACGACTCATTGGCCCAAGATTAGAAGTAGACTCTGTTAACGCTGGTGGCGCGGTAGAAGAGCCAGCCGCCTGAATTTGTACATTAACATTCGGGTATAAACGTTTAAAGTCTTCTGCCCAAAACGTCATCATATTAGCTAAGGTATCAGAGCCAACTGACGAGACATTACCAGAAATACCACTCACTTTTTTATATTCAGGTAAATTTTCATCTACCGCCAAAGCAGATAGACTAACCAGACTTGATAACGTAACTAGACTTGATAAACCGACTGTATTAATAATTTTTTTTAAACTCATGGTGTCTCCAGTAAGAGTTTTAACTGTTTAAGTGCTGACACTATACAAAGTGAAGATGACACTTATATGGCCTTTTTATGACAGAAATATGACGAACAATAATAAGCCACTATTTTTACTAACTACGACGTAAAGTTCACGCTAGCTATTGCCCCATAAACGCCCATTGAATGAATAAAACTTATTAACCCGAGCTAGGTTAATTAACGACATATTTGAGTGTTTTAATAGTTAGCTGAGCCTTGAATATAGGCGTATATCAACGCTGTAGTTACTCGACAACTAACTAAAATCAAGATGTATGCTGTAACGTACTTTCATCAAAGAAAATCGAAAAATCACTGCCTTTGCCCCAATGGCTAGTAATCACTAATTCAGCTTTATGGTGATGTAAAACATGTTTAACTATGGCTAAACCTAGTCCTGATCCTCCGGTATCTCTAGAGCGGGATCTATCAATACGATAAAAGCGTTCCGTTAAACGATTAAGATGCTCAGGTTTGATACCATCACCGTTATCTTTGACTGAAAAAATCGCTTTGTTATCTTTTAACTGCCAACTTACTTCAATAATACCGCCCGGTGGCGTATAAGCGATGGCATTCGCGAGTAGGTTAGCACAAGCACTTTTTAGTTCGACTTCAGAACCTAAAACAGCAACATCGGTAGAGATATTGGTACTAATCTTATGTTGCTTTTTTTGGTTAAGCCAACTGGCTTCATCAACTAATGTACGAATAAGTTGTACCATATTAATAAGTTGCTTCTCATCGCCACTATTATTCTCTACTTTAGCTAAATTCAGTAATTGTTCAACTAACCTATCCATACGAGAGACTTGCCCTTCAATGGTTTCAAAAGCTTTTTGCCAATGCGGTTCAAATGTGGTTTGCGAGCCTTGAATCATTTCGACATAACCACGCACAACCGTTAACGGTGTTTTTAATTCATGTGAAACATTAGCAACAAAATCACGACGCATGTCTTCGAGTCGTTGTAAGTTAGAAATATCTCTAGCTAAGAGTAAAACATTCTCACTGCCATAAGCCATCAGGCGTATTTCAAGCTGTACGTCACTCTGAATAGGAGAGAGTAACAAACAAGGGTGTTCAAAATCTTCTTGCGCTAAATAGTCGGAAAATTCAGGCGCTCTGAGTAAGTTATCAATACGTAAGGTAAAGTCATCAGGCCAACGCACACCTAAAAGTTGTTGAGCTTTTTTGTTGCCCCATTCAATAGTGAGCTCTTCAGATAACATTAATGCCGCATCGGGTAGCGCTTCGGCACCATCTCGAAAGCGTCTAATTTTTTCATTTAATTGCTTTTGCTTATTACGTTGTCGCTTCATTTGACGATATAAACCATCATATAAGTCTCCCCATATTCCTTTTGCTTGAGGTGGGGATAACGCTTTAGATCGCAACAACCAATTACTGAGTGTAAATAGATGATGATAATGCCAAACTAATAAAAATAACGTAGTGGCAAGCATCGCTAACAAAACATGATTAAATAGCCAGCCGACAAATGCACTGGCAACTAACCAGCCTACTAGGCGGTAGATTATAGTGATAAAAGATGAACTAAAATGCATAGCTGCCTAATGGGGGTTTAGTTGATCGTTAGCCGTTTTTTTTAACTTACTGGAAAAACGATAACCAGCACCACGAACCGTTTGCACAAAGTTTTCGTGACCTGCACCAGAGATGGCTTTACGTAAACGCCTTATGTGAACATCAACTGTTCGGTCTTCCACATAAATATTGGTGCCCCACACGTTATCAAGTAACTGCTCTCGAGAATAGACTCGCTCAGTATGCGTCATGAAAAAATGCAATAACCTGAATTCTGTTGGTCCTAACGCCAAACTATTACCATTAATTTCAACACGATGAGTAACAGGGTCAAGCTTTAAGCCATGAAAATCGATTTCTTCTTCAAGCGATGTGGGTGCAACACGGCGAATAACGGCTTTAATACGAGCGATAAGCTCTTTAGGTGAAAAAGGTTTTGTCACATAATCATCCACGCCCGCCTCAAAACCTTTTACTTTATCGTCTTCATCACTACGCGCAGTTAACATAATAATGGGAATATTACGGGTATATTCATTTTGTTTAAGCTTTTTTGCCAATGAAACCCCAGTCCCACCAGGTAACATCCAGTCAAGTAAGATTAAATCAGGGTAAGGTTCATTAATTTTACTTAAGGCTTGGTCAATATCGCCAGCTTCCACTGCATTAAAACCATTTTGTTGTAAGGCAAAACTAATCATCTCCCTGATAGGGGCTTCATCCTCAACCACTAAAATTTTACGACTCATGTATATATCCTAATAATATGATTTTCTATCTATTTAGTTATCTATTTAGTTATCGTTTTATGGCTATAAGAAATATTACAGCAGATAAGTCATTGTGCAGAAGTTAAGTGACAGTTTTATGACAATATGAAGTATTTGTTAATATCATTAACTAGCCTTGAACAATAGGCAAGAAAAAAGTCGCCAAAGCGACTTTTTAACTAACAACTTACAGTCAACAACTAACTGCAAAATTTACTTTAGAATTTGTACTGGATACCCGCAGCTAAATAGTCTTCATCATTACTGCTATCTAAATCAAATGTTGTATAAAAGACATAAAGCTTAGTATCTTTAGCAAGTTTGTAATCTATGCCGGCAGTCATACCGTTACGCGTATCGCCATCTTTATAATCTGCACGCTGAAATTGTCCTTTCAAGGTGGCTTTATCAAAAGAGTACTTAGCTGAAATCATCATACCATCCATTTCAGCACCCGTTACAATCTCTTCTTGATTTTGTAACATTAAGCCTAGTGTGATACCAGCAACCTTACCCGATACCGTTGCACGCATAGTGTCAAAGTTTCCTGATACCGCACCGTCACCCGACTTTCCTTTAACTTCTGAATCATAAGCAACAGCGGCATAGATATTTGATTTCTTTAACCCCTTATCGCCATAAAAAACAGCCATAGAATAAGCATCTTCACCATCTACTTCATCTTCAGCCACATAAGTGAGACCAAATTGAAAGCCTTGATATTTAGGCGTTTTATAGCTTAATGTATCGCTTAAGCGATTTTCACCTACCCAAAGGTGCTTAATATCACCATTATAATCACTAAACAGATCTACTTTACCTTGAGACTGCTTTAGCATGGTATCATTTTTCCCCAGTAACACCTCACCGAACAAACCACGTAAACCAACATATTGATTACGAGCTTTAAAGACGTCGGCACCATCCCCATCCATATCGACTTCAAATTCAGCTTTATATAACACTTCTAGATCGTCATTGAGTTCATGAGTGCCTTTAAAACCGATTCGTGAAGCATTACTTTTAATTTCTGTAAATTTGCCGTCACCTTCATCTGATGATTGAACCGAAACATCAGCTCGACCATAAATATCAACAGATGCTGCCATCGCAGGAAGTGCAGCTGTACAAAACATTGAAGTAAGTAATAGTTTTTTAGAAAAATTCATGTTGTTAAACCTTGATTCTTAAGTGATTAATGGTTGATGATTAATAATTAATGATTAATTTCTTATTATAATATGGTTAGTTTGTTACATTAATATGACATGGTTCAAAGTAAAATAAAAAATAGTTAAGCAGGTAGAGCTTAGCTTACTTTATTCAGTTATGACGAAAGTACCTATTGCTAAGCAACAAATATAAATATTGATAAAAATCATTTCATTGCTTAATAATTTAGCTAGAATCACTGCAGCATAAGATAAAACTTTATCAATAACCCTATAAGATCAACGATATGAAAATAACAAGCATATCTCGTAAGCTACTCTCAAGAGTACTCTCTGTATATTTTATTTTAACGTTCAGCGTTACTGGCATTCAAATTATTGCTGAGTACCTTAATACAAAAAGTCATATTAATAGTGAACTACTTACCTTACAAAAAACCATAAGCGGCAGTTTAACCCGCGCTGTGTGGGAGCTTAACACACAACAAGTTATTGATATTTCAGAAGGTTTAATTGCAATCCCTATGATACAGGGCATAACGGTTACCGATGAAGCTGATAATATTATTACGCAACTTGGTGAAAGAGTTACCTTGATCTCACAACGTTCACAAGGCCTTTATGATGAACAGCAAAGTATTAACTCTCTCAGTGAAGGTTTATTTGGTCACTCTTTCCCGTTAATATTTGAATTTTCAGGACGAACGACTACCGTGGGCACGGTTACCTTACTCTCTAGCAACCATGTTATTTTTAGCCGTATTGAAGTAGGAATATACTTTCTTATAGGTAACGCCATGGTAAAAACAGCCTTTTTGGTTTTCTTATTCTTATTAGCCTTTAATCGCCTATTAACTGAGCCTCTACAAGAGCTTACCGATCAAATTAAACAACTTGATCTAGATGATCCTGAAGCCTCTAAATTTCATAATATGAATAACGAAAGAAACGAGTTGAGCATACTTGCACAGGCGTATAACAACCTTATTGATGAGCTCATAGCATTTAAAGATAAATTGGCCTTATCACAACGAGAAACAAATTTAGCGAATGACAAATTAGATGAGCAAAACCTATTGCTCGAGCAAGAAGTAGCTAAAAAAACCTCCACGTTAAGTAGAACCTTATTGAAAATGGAAACACAACAAAAAGAGATGCTAAAGCAGCAACAACAGTTAGAGGCTGAGAATAAGCGCCGCCGTAAAACCGAAAGTACGTTAACCACTACGAACAACGATTTAAAAACATCAATAATTGAGCTCAACAAAGCGCAAGACCGGTTATTAGAATCAGAAAAAATGTCTTCATTAGGGCAACTGAGTGCTGAAGTGTCTCATGAAGTAAATACGCCACTTGGCATTAGTATCACCTCAATTAGCTACTTAGCTGATATTACCGCTAAGCTAAAGCAAGACGTTAGCGCAAACAAAATATCAAAGCGTACTATTGATACTTTTACCGATAATGCACAATGCAGTATTGAATTGTTATCGAGTAATTTACAACGAGCGGCAGAGCTAATGACCAGCTTTAAACAGGTTGCTGTTGATCAAATGAATGACAAAATAAGAGTCATTCATATTGCCAAATATATTGATGAAATTATCCATTCCATTCAGCCAAAGTTAAAAAAAACCCAGCATAAAATCATGGTAAATTGCGACTCAGATATTGAGATATACACACACCCTGGTGCTATTGCCCAAATTATCATCAACCTAATTATCAACTCTATTACTCATGGTTTTGAAAATATTAAGCATGGTTTGATAAACATTGAAGTAAGCTTAGCGCAAAAAAGGCTAGTGATCATTTACAAAGACAATGGTGTAGGCCTTGATGAAGAGGCACTTAAACAAATATTCACCCCTTTTTATACCACGCAAGCCGATAAAGGTGGCACGGGGTTAGGCGCTCACATCATTAAAAATCTAGTCATAAATACGCTTAACGGATCTATTGATGTGCATTCACAATTGGGCAAAGGTTTACATTATCGCATAACGCTACCCGACATGCGCTATAGCTAAAAGCTGCTGCCTTAAGAGCTGAATTGAGGTATGATAATCGCCAAAACTCCCCATTATCAGCCCAGGATTTATTTATGTGGTTTAAAAACCTTTACTTTTTCGCCTTTACTCGACCATTTGAATGGTCTGAAGAAGACTTAGAAAAACATTTATCTGAACACCTTTTTACACCGCTAGGCTCTACAGAAATATCTCATTTTGGTTGGGTAAATGCATTAGGTAAACATGGTGATACTAGCGTTCATAGCGCTAATGGTAATTTTTTAATTTGTGCTCGTAAAGAAGAGAAGATGCTACCTGCCTCTGTTATTAAAGACATGGTAGAAGAGAAAGTTAATTTACTTGAGCAAGAGCAAGGTCGCGGTGCAACTAAAAAAGAAAAAGAACAATTTAAAGAAGATATCACTTTTGAATTATTGCCTCGTGCATTTTCTCGTATAACCGACACCTATGCCTATATAAGCCCTGTTAATAATATTATTGTTATTAATTCAAGCTCGCGCGGTAAAGCAGAAGACTTATTAGCTTTATTACGTAAAGTCCTTGGTACGTTACCGGTAACCAGTTTAGAGCCTGATGTAGGCGCTGACGAAACCATGACCGACTGGCTAAATGAGAAAAGCTTAGGCGGTAAATTTACGTTAGGGATGGAAGCAGAATTTAATGCCCTAGGTGATGATGGTGCTGTGGTGCGTGTTAAAAACCAAGATTTACTCAGTGAAGAAATTAAAGCTCATTTAGATGTAGACAAGTACGTGGTAAAAGTAGCTCTAGAATGGGATGACTCTTTATCATTTATTTTATGTGATGATTTGGCGATAAAACGTATTAAGTTTTTTGATGTTATTCACGAGCAAAATGATGATATTGATAGTGATGACGTAGTGGCTAAACTTGATGCTGATTTTGCCTTAATGTCTGGCGAGTTAAATCGTTTTATTGTTGATTTATTAGCTGAGTTTTCACTAAAAACAACCGATCCATTAGAAAAGGATTAAGGTCTACTGAACGTTAGATACAGTTATTTTGCTTGAGCAAGTTAACGATGAGGGGCGATATAGTGTCGCCCTTTTATTTTGCTTAAATTTCAAAATAGTCGATAAGATTAAACAAGCTAACTAGAAAATATTCTTAAATAAACATAGCCCGCACGTTATCACACTGCGCTGTAAACTCATCAGACGCCATATAATCGACGCTTGGTAAAAGGCCTTTTTTAGTATAGCTGTTTAAAAGTGTCACTTTAGTCGACTCATTTTTAAATACATTATGATAAATAGCCCCTGCGCGAATAAAGTCTAAATAATGAACCTCAGACGGTAAAATGGTTAAATCACTCCAACTTTCCGCTAATAAGGTTAACTCATCAGAAAAACCCCAACTGCGGGTAATTTCCCCACCTACTCGACCAGATAATTTAATAATAGCTTGCTGTAAAAATGTTGGGTTAGCAAAAACACCGGGGTGATTTTCTGCTTCAGTCAAAATAGGTAAGACACCAATATTATGTATTAACGCACCTAAGGTAATAGTGTCTAAAGAAAGAGCACTATGCTTATTTTCTTTCAAATATAGGTTCATTAAACTCATAGCAACGGACGCTATATCCACTGTTTTTATCCACGCCTTATTCATATATAAGGTAACTACCTCATTACGTGAGATAAAAACTTGTTCAATCGCCATTGCTGTAGCAATACTTTTAATTTTTTTTAAGCCTATACGAGTTACCGCTTGCGGCACCGTTTCAACTTTCACACTACGACCTAAAATTGCACTATTAGCCACTTTAAGCATACCTAAAGATAACGCGGGATCTTGAACAATAATATCGCTCATCGTGTTCAAATTAATACTAGCATCATCAGCTGCACTTCTTACCTTTAACGCGATTTCAGGTAAGGTAGGCAATACCAACGTGTTTTGTTTAATCTTTTCACTCAAAATAGCATACAAAGCATTTTCTGCTGCCATGATTTCACCTTTAGTTTTATTATACTTATGCTGTAAGCTAGCATATTTTAATAAAAAAATATTTTTATTAAGGATTTTTCTAATATTTTCAATAAAGTGGCAAGTATTTTTTTGGTAAACCTACCCCTTTCAACAACACATTACCTAGTGACAAGCTATAAAAAAGAGATCACACAAAGCTAAAAGTGTATCAACGCTGAGTTTATACACTGACAACAAATAAATATTGATCCAAATCATCTTTAGCTTAATACGCAATGACAGCAGTAGCTGCTATTACGTATAATTTGCCGCTGATTTTTCGTGTTTAATACTTTACTTTTTATCCCTATCCTATATAGCTGAGTACCTAATGATAAAACCTGAACTTCTTTCTCCCGCTGGTAGTTTAAAAAACATGCGCTATGCTTTTGCTTACGGTGCTGATGCTGTTTATGCCGGTCAACCTCGCTACTCTTTGCGTGTTAGAAACAATGAATTTAGTTTAGATAATATTCAAATAGGCATCAATGAAGCACACCAACTAGGTAAAAAATTCTATCTAGTTAACAATATAGCGCCACATAACGGTAAATTAAAAACCTTTCTAAAAGACATAGCACCTATTATTGCCATGAAGCCCGACGCACTAATTATGTCTGACCCTGGGCTTATTATGCTCGCTAGAGAAAATTTTCCTGACATGCCTATTCACCTATCAGTACAAGCAAACACTGTTAATTGGGCTACCGTTAAATTTTGGCAACAACAAGGCGTTGAACGGGTCATTTTATCAAGAGAACTCTCCCTTGATGAAATTGAAGATATACGCTTTCACTGTCCAGACATGGAACTAGAAGTCTTTGTTCATGGTGCGCTTTGCATGGCATATTCTGGTCGTTGTTTACTGTCGGGTTACATTAATAAAAGAGATCCCAACCAAGGCACTTGTACTAACTCTTGTCGTTGGAAATATGATACTCATCAGGCAACAGAAACTGAAACAGGTGACATTATTGCTATTAAGCCTGAAGCTGTTGAAGTCTATATGCCGGAGGAGAAAGTTATTATTCCCGAGCAGCAACCTATCGATGACGTTGTTTTATTGCAAGAGCAAGGTCGCCCTGGTGAATATATGCCAGCTTTTGAAGATGAGCACGGCACATACATAATGAACTCTAAAGATTTACGCGCCGTTGAGCATGTTGAACGCTTAGTAAAAATGGGCGTGCACTCCTTGAAAATTGAAGGTCGTACTAAATCATTTTATTACTGCGCAAGAACAGCACAAGTTTATCGTCAAGCGATTAATGATGCCATGGAAAACAAAGCCTTTAATAAAAGCCTCAATAGCGACTTAGAACACCTTGCACACCGCGGCTATACTGAAGGTTTTTTACAACGTCATCGCCATGGTGATACCCAAAATTATCAACAAGGGTATTCAAAAAGCGATTCCCAGCAATTTGTTGGTGAAGTACTCGGTCGTAACCAAATAACCGGCTTGGTAGAGATTGACGTAAAAAATAAATTTCTTGTTGGGGATCAACTTGAGCTAATGACGCCTAGCGGTAACCACACCTTTACCTTAAACCAAATGGTTAATAGTAAAAACGGTGAAAGTATTACTGACGCTAAAGGCTCTGGTCATAAAGTAGAAATTGCTCTTGATACGACACTTGATTTAAGTTTTGGTATTATTATGCGTTATTTAGCTGAAGGCGGTACTACTCGCCATCCCTTTGCACAGAACCAGAAAGATTAGGGGCTGTTAATATATCATGATAAAAGAGCTTTCATAACATGGCGTTAAAAATACTCGACTCATGCATCAATTGCGATATGTGCGATCCTGAGTGCCCTAATGGTGCTATCACGCTGGGTGCAGAGATTTATGAAATAGATGCTAATAAATGTACAGAATGTGTGGGGCATTATGACAAACCTACCTGCGTAAGTGTTTGTCCAATAGATTGTGTAAAGCCTGATTTGGAGCATATTGAAGATGAGGAAGCATTACTGGCTAAATTTATTCGCCTACACGGTTAATCTATAATGCGTGTTATTAACGACTATTGATCATAGCAATAGTCGTTAACAGTAGTGACAAAATTATTAATAAAGCTACGGTTAGCGAGTCGGTAACTCAATATCCTTTAAAAATTCGTCAACCTCAATGTTGTTCTTTAATAACATCGCGCGGGTAACAATATCTTTGGTTAAGTGCGGTGCAAATCGTTCAATAAAATCATACATATAAGCCCGTAAAAAGTTGCCTCGTCTAAAGCCAATCATGGTAGTACTCGCTTTGAACAAGTGACTTGCATCAATCACCACAAGGTCATTATCAATACGCTCATCAATAGCCATAGTCGCAATAACGCCAACACCAACACCTAAACGGACATACGTTTTAATCACATCGGCATCGGTCGCAGTAAAAGCGATTTTAGGCTTTACACCGGCATTATCAAAAGCGGCATCAAGTTCAGAGCGCCCCGTAAAACCAAACACATAGGTCACTAATGAATATTTAGCCACATCCGCAATAGTGAGCTGCTGTTTTTTAGCAAGCGGGTGATCTGGACGAACAATAATACTGCGGTTCCAGTGGTAACAAGGTAGCATAACTAAGTCGTTATATAAGTGTAATGATTCTGTCGCAATGGCAAAATCAGCCTCGCCTTTAGCTGCCGCATCACTTATTTGTGTTGGTGTACCTTGCGACATGTGTAATGAGACTTTACTGTATCGCTTAATAAAACCTTTAATAACATCAGGTAAAGCATAACGAGCTTGAGTATGTGTCGTGGCAATACGCAATTTACCTTCATCAGGTTGGGTATGCTCTCGAGCAACGGCTTTAATGCCTTCCACTTTTGACAGTATTTGCGTGGCAATATCTATAACATCTTGACCGGCTTCAGTGACATGGGTTAAATGTTTACCGCTACGTCCAAAAATTTGAATACCTAACTCATCTTCCAGCATTCTCACCTGCTTAGAGATGCCCGGTTGTGAAGTAAATAAACTATCCGCTGTCGCTGAAACATTTAAGTTGTTGTTTAATACTTCAACGATATAGCGCAGTTGCTGTAATTTCATAGTAATACTCAGTAGCATTAATAAATGCGATAGGTGCAATCTAATTCTCTTATGCCAAAATAATATACTTAAATGCAATTTTATTCCATAATAAAATTTCAGTTTATTGTCAATAAAACGCACAACGTTGATAAAAAGTCTTTAATAATCTGTGTCGTTCGATAGAACTGAGCTTTATTTATGCTTTTTTAAGCCAAATGAATAACTAGCGCTATGCTAAACAAAACATTTTTTGTAGACTCCCTAGTAGTTTATTTTTTCAGAGAGTCCTAAATGATTGCTATTATCGTTGGCTTGATTATTACCTTAATTGTTTTCGTTGTCGTGGTAACTTCCATTCAACAACATAAAGAAAAGTTAGATGCCGAAAAGCGCGTTAAAGTATCGAAACAAAAGGCAATAATTGATGAAAGTGAAGAGCTTATTTTCAATTTATCTCATTTGCCTGATAACCCTGTGATGGTCAAAATATTAAACCGTCGTAGTTTAAATGCGGCTAAAGCTATGGAAGAACTGATGCCTGAAGTTAAAGGCATCAAAAAAAGAGTCCAAGAAATATCATCACGATTAAAAGCGTCTGAAGAACTCGCTAACAATAAAAACACCACGGAAGAAAATTTTATCTTACCCGATAACGAGCAACAGCTTGTTGGTATTTTACAATGTATTAAAAAGCTACGTTCGGTACTAAAGTCAGAGCAAAGTAAAGGAGCTTTAGATGCGCAAACCTTCACTGGCGAAGATCAAAAATTAGCAACGATGCAATTAAAAATAAACATTGAAAGCTTAATTAAGCGAGGCACTATTGCCTTTAATAAGCAAATGCTTGGCTCTGCTAGGCAGTATTTTGAAAAAGCCTTACAAAGTTTAGTAAGTAGTAGCGTCAAAAGTGACTATGTCGTCACAAGACAAGTAGATATTAACGAAAAGCTAGAAGAAATAACCGATGCGTTAAAAAATACTAATGCCAAAGATGCCGCTAAAAAAGCAAAAAGCGAAGAAAATGAATTAGATTTATTATTTCAACCAAAGAAGAAATGGTAATTTACTTTCGTTAAAGCGTTTTTATAACGCAATATTTATATTGAAAATTAACTGTCTTTAATAAGCAGTAGACAAAAAAATAGATACCCTTGGGTATCTATTTTTATTTAAGTGATAAAGACAGTAGAGCTGGTAACAAAAATGTTGACCAGCTTAGCTATTACTCATCAGCTATTCTTCAACTGACTTATCTTCTTTTGCTTTCTTTGCTGCAGGCTTTTTAGTGGCCGCGTTCTTTGCTGCCGTTTTTTTAGCGACTTTCTTTTTCGGTTTAGGGATATCTTCAACCCATTTACCGTCAATATATTTAGCTGTCCAACCTGTTGCTTTAGGTTTACCCTCTTCAGTAGGTATTTCAGTCATTACGTATTGCTCTTTGGTTTTACGACTGTAACGCACTACCGATAGATTACCTTCGGGATCTTCTGCGGGTGCATCAGCTAAGTAATAGAACTTTTCTGAGATACGGTCTCTAAAACGTTGTAACTCTGCTACTTTCGGGGCACGTGTTTCTCTTGAACGAGGAAAAGTATGTGCAGCTAAAAATATACCTGCAGCACCATCACGCAGCACAAAGTACGCATCAGATTTTTCACATTCAAGCTCAGGCAATTGCACCGGATCTTCTTTTGGCGGCGCAGCTTCACCATTAGCTAATAACTTACGGGTGTTTTTACACTCGTCATTAGTACAGTCAAAGTACTTACCAAAACGGCCAGATTTTAATTCCATTGGTGATTCACAGCGATCACATTCTAAAATTGGACCATCATAGCCTTTAATTTTAAATTCGCCTTTTTCAACTTCAATGCCATCACAAACAGGATTATTACCACAAACATGTAACTTACGCGTTTCATCAATAAGATAGCTGTCCATTGCTGTGCCACACTTTTCACAACGGCGCATCGCCATTAGTGCTTCAGTTTCAGTATCTTCTGCTAAAACGCTTACTGCTTCTTCACCCGCGGTTAAGTTCATCGTTTTGGTACAACGCTCTTTTGGCGGTAAAGCATAACCAGAGCAACCTAAAAACACACCAGTTTGTGCGGTTCGAATGCCCATTTTACGATTACAAGTAGGACAATCTATATCGGTTAACACTGGTTCATTAGTTTGCATACCACCATCTTCTGATGGCTGATCAGCGTTAGACAACTGTTTAGTGAAGTTTTTATAAAACTCATCTAAAACAGCTTTCCAGTCGGCAGTGCCACCCGCTATTTCATCAAGCTCTTGTTCCATGTTCGAGGTAAACTCGTAACTCATCAAGTCTTCAAAGCTGCCCGATAAACTATTAGTGACAATTTCACCCATTTTTTCCGCATAGAAACGCTTTTTATCTAAGCGAACATAACCACGGTCTTGAATGGTTGAAATGATTGACGCGTAAGTTGACGGTCTACCGATAGAGCGTTTTTCTAACTCTTTTACTAGTGATGCTTCACCAAAACGCGCCGGTGGTTTAGTAAAATGCTGGCTTGGTTTAATTTCATCTAAGGTTAATTTCTCACCTACTTTTAAATCAGGTAAGTGGGTGTCGTCACCTTTACTAAGCTGTGGATGAACAATAGTCCAGCCATCAAACTGCATTACGCGCCCTTTCGCTTTTAAGTCAAAGCTAGCTGCACTAATCGTTAATGTACTGACAGTATAACGAGCAGCCGTCATTTGACAAGCAACAAATTGACGCCAAATTAACTCATAAAGTTTTTTAGCATCAGGTTCAATCCCCTCAAGAAAGGCGGCTTCAAGCTTAACATTGGATGGGCGTATGGCTTCATGCGCCTCTTGAGCTCCTGCTTTAGAGCCATATGTTTTGGGCTTTTCAGGCAGGTAATTGTCGCCAAAACTTTTGCTAATATAGTCACGGCACATTTGTACCGCGTCTTTACTTAAATTAGTTGAGTCGGTACGCATATAGGTTATATGACCGGCTTCATATAGACGCTGAGCTAAGCCCATAGTGCGTTTAACACCATAGCCTAATTTAGTACTCGCAGCTTGTTGTAATGTCGAGGTAATAAAGGGTGCAGACGGCGTACTTTTTGACGGTCTATCTTCACGTTTACTGACCGCATAGTCAGCTGGTTTTAATAGTGCTAACGCAGCATTAGTTTCTTTTTCAGTAGCGGGTTTGAACGCTTTACCATTTTCATGGGTAACATCAAGCGTAAGTAACTCCCCTGTAGATGCATGCGTATCTACAGCAATTTCCCAAAATTCTTTAGGATCAAATGCTTTGATTTCACGCTCTTTTTCAACCACTAACTTTACTGCAACCGATTGAACACGACCAGCAGATAAGCCACGGGCTACTTTTTTCCATAATAGTGGGCTAACCATAAAGCCAACAACACGGTCAAGAAAACGCCTTGCTTGCTGGGCATTAACGCCCGGCATACTCAACTCTCCTGGTGTAGCAAACGCTTGTTGAATAGAGCTTTCGGTTATTTCATTAAAAACCACGCGGCGAAACTTTTCATCTTCGCCACCAATAATTTCTTTTAAATGCCAAGCAATCGCCTCTCCCTCGCGATCCAAATCGGTTGCGAGATAAACAATATCGGCTTTATCGGCTAATTTTTTAAGCTCTGCCACCACTTTTTCTTTACCGGGTAGTATTTGATAATTAGCAGCCCAGTTTTTATCCGGGTCAATACCCATGCGATTAATCAGTGCTTGCTTGTCACGTTTGGCTTTGTATTTAGCTTTTGCTTCCGGTGCCATTTTACGCACCTCTGCAGGAGATTTAGCAGCCACTTTTTTGCCGGTACTACTGTGCGGAAGATCACGTACATGACCAACACTCGACTTTACAATAAAGTCTTTACCCAGATATTTATTAATTGTTTTCGCTTTGGCTGGCGATTCGACAATAACTAGTGATTTTGCCATAAAAATTTATAATCCTTCGATAAAGGCAAATTATTTTTTGCCTTTTTATTCAAGCGCTAATGTAATACTCAGTTCACGCATTATTTGATCATGTCTACTGGTTAAAATAGACCAGATAACGAGTAAAACCAGTGTTGTCAAAAAAGTGCGAGCGTACTTTTTTATGACTCGGTTAGCGATAAAAACATGTTATTTACAATGATTATTTGCATAACTATTTATAGGTATATCTATAAATATGCAAACTGACAAGTAATTATTGTACTTCACAGCGAATGCTATTCACCCTGTTACTGGTTTTAGCTATAATAAGCACAATTAATATTATTGCGCGCTTAGTGTACATTTAGTCTTGTTTAGTCTGTATTTGAGCATATATCGCTTGCGTTTAGCGGCAATCATAATCGACTTTACGGTAAAACATAAGAGTATAATGTTAAAAACATTTAAATAGTAAAAGTAAAAGGGAGCTTCTTCCTCAATAAATAGCGTATATAGAGAGTACATAACCACAATGACATCGACATTTTATAACAAGCTCAGCAACTGTTTATGCCCGCCGGGTAATGGTGTATTTACGGTAAATACCGCTAAAGAGCGTAAAGAGCAATTACACCAAGCTATTTTTGGACAAGTAGTTGACGTTGAAAATTTATGGAAAGCTTCGTTAAAGCAGTTACCAGAAGCATCTAAAGCCGTTATTTTAGGCGTAGCATCAGATTGTGGTGGTGGCATTTTACGTGGTGCTAATTGGGGGCCATTATTTTTACGTTCAACATTACTCACAAAGTATCCTGAGTTAAGCGCCTTTGACCTAGGCGATGTTCGCGTTATACCGCATTTATTGTCTGATAAATATTTAAATGAAGCGACGCTTGCTAACTGTAAAAAAGCCTTATACCAAGATGAAAAAAGTCACTATGCGGTTAGCCCGCTTAGTATTACCGAAGATGTTTTACATGATTTCTACGCTCAATTTCCTGACAAAGGTATTTTTGGTATTGGCGGTGATCACAGTGTCAGTTATCCGTTAACGAAAGCTTACCTGCAAGCTAAAAAACAACAAGGTAAACGTGCCGCGATAATACACTTTGATGCCCACACTGATTTATTAGTAGAGCGCTTGGGCATCGATTTATGTTTTGGCTCATGGTGTACTCATATTTTAGATGACCTAGCTGAGAAACATCATTTAATTCAAATAGGTATTCGCTCAAGTGGTAAGCCACAAAGTCATTGGGAAAACACTTTTGGTGTGCGCCAGCATTGGGCAAAAGATATTAAAGCACAAGGCATAACTCAAACAATAGCCAATATTTTTAGTCAATTAGACCATGAAAATATTGATGAGCTTTATGTCAGCTTTGATATAGACGCCATTGACGCTAGCTTCGCTTGCGCTACTGGTACACCTGAGCCTGACGGTTTAATGCCAGAAGATGCGATGGAGATATTACGCGCTTTAGCTGCTAAATACCCTATTACTGGTGCTGATATGATGGAAATAGCACCTTTTACTGATAGTTGTGGTCAGGGCTTAGTAGGCCAAGAAAAAACCTTAACCGTGGGCGCTGAAATTTCAGCTTTTTTACTTCAAGAAATGGCTAAATAAAGCTCAATTAATTTAAGTTAACTGACCAGATTAATCTAACGAATTAACTGAGCGAACTACACAAAAGAACAAAGGAAAATCAAAAACGCCGCTAAATTAGCGGCGTTTTTGTTATTATCGGCATAATAAAAAGGCACTATATACAATTATTATTGAATATAAATATCAGCAACAGGAACTGTTACTGTGTCATCATCTTCAAACGTTAAAATAACCTCTAACGTGCCAGATTCCACATTTTCCCCTGCTTTAATGGTTGCAGAAAATTGGGCGCCGCCATTTTTATTACCTTCCCAATCTGAGGAGCCTGATGTAACGGAGCCAACGGATGATTTAAATGATACCGTAGTCCCTGCTGGCATAGGTTGATTATGTAAATCAGCCATCGTTATTACCACGGTTCCCGATGCTTTAGGGCTTAAAAACAATTTATTATCATTATCTCTATGTTGCTTAGTTATAAATGTATCATCTTGTTTATTCAAACAAAAATTCTTATCTGTTGCTAAATAGTCTGTAAATTTATCTTCATCTGTAGGCGCTATAGAGCCATTATCAATAGATGAGTCGACACATATATACGGTGTATCTCCAGCCATTATAATGACTATTTGCGCTTGAATATCTAATGATGTTTTTTCAGCGCAACCACTATGTGATGGGATAGCACACAAAATACCATTATACTTTCCGTCTTTAGTGTCATATACAGCATTTTGATTAAAATCGACTAACTCTTCTAATTCACCACCTATTTCAGAGCCAGCTTGGCTATTAAACACGCCATCTTCGTTATAGTCAGCGTAAGCTTCCCCGATATCATAAGGTTTGCCACTAATATCATTGCCTGAATAAATAATATCTGCAGCGGTCTCATCAAGACTGCCATCTGCTAAACAAGGTTTACCTGGCGTCCCAAGAAATGCGGGCACTTCACAAACATCAAAGCGGCCATTACCATTAATATCAGGAAAGGACTCTTCACCAATGGTGGTTGCTAAAATAGTCACTCGACCTCCATACTTTTGCCCCATAACACCTTTATTGTCAGCTAAAGGGAGTGTAGGCACTTGGTTAGGATTATTCACATCGCCTAACACATGACCTTCAGGGCGAGGAAATTGACTACGCCAAATAACCGAACATGAACCATCTTCACCGGTAGTACAGCTTTTTCCTAAGCTTTCAATAGAGCCCCCCCTCTGTGGTGAAATAGACAACAGTTGCTGGCGGGGGATTATTAAAAGCATCTGCTAATCTAGCGGTAAGGGTTACTTCTACCCCATCATGATCCCACGCTCTTGGCGCCAAATTACTTGCCGAAAGGCTTATGCTATCCTGATCCGGAATACCTGTAGATACCTTTAATTCACTCGATTGGGTTTGAATTATAGGGTTACTGTTATCTACACTAGCTACTACCCTTACCGTTCTAGCGACAGTTCCGGAGTTGACGACGGTTTGAACTAAGCCTTCATTATTAGTTGTTGCCTTAACCGGATTTAGCGCAATGCCACCCACAGTACTATTTAATAAAAAACTGATATTTTTATTACTTACAGGATTACTGTTTGTGTCTAGTACCTTAAAAATTACCGTTGCACTTTCAGGTCGCTCATTGTTACCTGCTCCTTGAATAGCAATGTGTTCAGGTGTTGCTGAAACAAATTGAATACTCCCAACATCCGCAGACAAAACCTTAATTGTCCCTGTAGCAGAGAGGTTTTGTCCGTTAATAACTGCGTTTACAGTTACGGGATCATCGCCAACGCAACCTTTGGCAAAGTAAATACTTTCAGCTTTACCATTTGAAGTAACCACTGGACTATCTAATGTTGCGGTAAGGGTCTCTTGCGTAGAACATAACGAGGTAAATGTAAATTCAGCTGACTCTGAATACAATTGACCTTGCTCGTCAACTAAACTTGCAGAGATAACACTGGTGCCTCCAGCAGAAAGAGGCGATAAACTAATGTCTATAACGCCTTCATTAAATGGATTACCACTACCCATTCTTAATACTATTGCGCTAGGAGCTTGCGTTGTAAAGCCAATAGAAGCACTTTCACCTGAAGAGACTCCTGCTGTCACTAACCCTGCACCTGAGATAACGCCACCATTTAAGACAATACTAGCAATACCGTCTTCCTCTGTTAATGCCGTACCAATTTCAGGTAAAAAGCTTCCAAGCGACGTGGTAAAAGTCACCACTTCACCAGTAACAGCTTGTCCATTTTTTAATACGGTAACGATAATCGTCGCAGGTTTTTGTGGTGTTACATTAGTGTTAGATATTGCAATAGCAAGCGTCGTCTCTGACTCAGGCGTACCGCCATTAATACCTCCGGTTAAGTCTCCCTCACCATCGCCACATGCTAGCAATGTCATTAACAACATGAATAACATGGTAAAACGTAAACGTTGAAGTAGCGGCATAAAGCATCCCTGTATCTTTTTATATATTACACTTAATCACATTTTAACTGATAACTAACAAAAAAGTACTGCTTATTAAAAATAACTCTTCATTTTATAGCCCGGTATATTGGCTAAATGTAAGCAAAACAGAGCAGTGTTACTCTAGAATATTATTGCTAACCTTAAGTATAAGCTCCACAGTGTTATTTACCCCTTTTCCTTGAAGATGCTCCTTTAAGGGAGTCTAAGGGGTTCATAACCACGACAAGTTTTTATTAAAGGTGTTCCTTATAGTACAAAGATAACGCAAAATATAATTTACTCAGCCTTGCCTAAAAGCGTTTCTAACGCTAGCTGAATCGTGCATCTTCAAGTGGAGCGAGTATACATGTATAATACTCGCTTAATTTACAGCTGAAGTAATATAGCCCTATGACAATTGAAAAAAATACATTGCCTATAAAGAAGAAAGCCAGCTTAACCAGTCGAATTGTTATCGGTATGGTTGCGGGTATTTTATTAGGATCATTCTTACAGTGGCTTATGCCCAATGGTACTGACAAAGTTATCAGTCTCTACTCTATCGAGCTCTCTTTAAAAGGCTTTTTAGTTGAAGGCATACTAGAAGTAATAGGCCAAGTCTTTATGGCCAGTTTACGTATGCTCGTTGTCCCCTTAGTTTTTGTGTCACTTGTATGCGGCGTGTGTTCGTTAAAAGACACCAGTAAACTTGGTCGTATTGGCGGTAAAGCAGTAGGTTTGTACCTTGCTACTACTGCTATTGCTATTAGTTTTGCTATTTTTGTTGCCTTAATTGTCTCTCCCGGTGAAGGCGTCAATATGGTTGCAAATAGTAGTTTCTCTGGCAGAGAAGCGCCCTCTTTAGCACAAGTTATCATTCAAATGTTTCCGACTAATCCGTTCGAGTCATTTGCCGAAGGAAAAATGCTACAGGTCATTGTATTTGCTTTACTCTTTGGTATCGCTATTGCGCTATCCGGAAAAGCCGGCGAACGTGTGGCTTTATTATTCGAAGACTTAAGTGAAGTGATTATGCGCTTGGTGACTATTTTAATGAATATTGCCCCGTATGGCGTATTTGCTTTATTAGCTACCTTATTTACCACAGTCTCATTAACCACCTTTGGTAATTTAATTGAGTACTTCTTAGTAGTATTTTTTGTTTTGGTTGTTCACGCGTTAGTAACCTACCCAGTTATTTTAAAGCTATTAACCGGTTTAAACCCTGAAATATTTTTAAAGAAAATGCGTGATGCTGCTATTTTCGCTTTTTCAACGGCTAGCTCTAATGCCACTATTCCCGTTACGCTCGAAACCGCAACGAAAAAAATGGGCGTAAAAAACTCTATAGCCTCATTTACCGTGCCACTTGGCGCGACGATTAACATGGACGGTACTGCGATAATGCAAGGTGTTGCCACTGTGTTTATAGCACAAGTATTTAGCCAAGATTTAACACTAGCTGACTACTTAACCGTAGTGCTTACCGCAACCTTAGCGTCTATAGGGACAGCAGGCGTACCGGGTGTTGGCTTAATCATGTTGGCGATGGTGTTAGAGCAAGTTGGTTTACCTGTTGAAGGTATTGCGCTTATTATCGGTGTTGATAGATTACTTGATATGACCCGCACTGCCGTTAATGTTACTGGTGATAGCATGGTAAGTATTGTTGTCGCTAAAAGTGAAGATCAATTTGATCATGATATGTATCTTGACCCACAAGCAGGTAGTAATATTGAAAATATTGATTTTAAGCACCTAGACAATAATAAATAAAGTAATCGTTAATTATTGCGAACAAAAAAGCCTTGTTGAGTTAATACCAAACGGATTAACTCAACAAGGCTTTTTAATAGGCTTAAATTGTCTATGTCACTTGCTATGACTGAGGTCGATGCTTGCCTAGAAAAATTATCGTCCCCACGCCGAGCATGGGAACGATATTCGGAGAAGATTTTAACGCGGCTCTAACCTGGAAAAACATTATTACGTTGTAATAACTTCCCTAAAAAACTCTCCGCTGATAATGACGCTGCTTTCGAGAATTTTTCAGCTAAGCCTTTTTTAATTTCATATTTAATAGCAACCACTTTATGGCTTTTACTCTTACCTTGTAAATAATCATCACTGGTTTGAATGCTATCAACTAGACCAAGCGCTAACGCCGTTGTACCAAACCAATGCTCACCCGTTGCCACTTTAGCAATATCTAAACTTGGTCTGCGCTCACTAACAAAGTTTTTAAATAACACGTGAGTTTCTTCTAACTCTTCAATAAACTTTTCTTTGCCTTTTTCCGTATTTTCACCAAACATAGTCACGGTGCGTTTAAATTCACCGGCGGTAAATTGCTCAAATTCAATATCGTGTTTCTTTAGCAGTTTATTAAAATTAGGCACCTGAGCAATAACACCAATAGAGCCTAAAATAGCAAAAGGTGCGGCAATAATATTATTGGCGACACAAGCCATCATATAACCACCACTGGCCGCTACTTTATCTACCGATACCGTTAATGGAATATTATGCTGGCGAATACGGTCAAGCTGCGAAGACGCTAAACCATAGCCATGTACCATACCGCCGCCACTTTCTAAGCGGACAAACACTTCATCCTCAGGTTTGGCCACTGATAAAATTGCTGATACTTCTTCGCGTAAAGAACTCACTTCTTTAGCATCAATACTGCCGTTAAAATCAACGACAAAGACATGTGCTTTATTAGGCTCTTTCTCTTCACCCGACTTTGCTGCTTTTTTGTCGGCTTTAGCTTGCTCTTTGGCTGCTTTTTTATCGGCTTTTTCTTTTTCTTTAAATTCTTCTTTGCTCAATAACGCATGAATAATATCTTCTTCCGTTTCAATAAACTGCTCTGACAAGTCGGTAATATCAAGTTCACCTTTTTTGTGTTGCTGCTTCATGGCTGCACCAGCAATGGCGACAATAATAGCAATAACCGCTAAGACAAAAGTAATGGCTTTTGCTAAAAACAAGCCGTATTCATATAAAAATTCCAAAAGAACTCCAAAGGATATAATGATCAATATAAGGGTAAAAAATAATGCTGCTAATTCTACACTATTTGTAGTGATTAAAAACCATGTTAGCGTATAGAAAATGAGGCAAAAAAAAGCCCTCAAAGAGGGCTTTACTATAAAAATATTTTTACTAAACTATTGTATCGGTTCGGCTATATTCTTTGTACCGTCTACCAAAAGATATTTACCACCTGATTTAGCAAAGCTAGCAACTTGTGTTTGCATTTCAACCGTCACTGCCAAGTTAGCTGCTGCATCATCCGCAATACCATCAACAACAGCAGGGCTTAATAACGAGCTATGATGACCTTTAAGAAAACGTACCGCAGCGCTTACCGCTGTTGTGCCATCTCCTTGCGGAGTATTAACACCTGCTGATAAACCAAGCCCTGTAATTAATGGCTCTGTACCGACTAACGGTAAACTAGCGACAGAGTTAACAATAACCTGATCGGCTTTATTGGTTCCTGATGGTTCATCACCAACAACCTCGATAACATGTACTGGCGTCTCTATGCCTCTTAACGCAGATACATAGTTAATCGGGTCTGCAGCGTCAATAATCGTTTGAGCAGCAAAGTTAAATTCACTGGCAAATGCGGGATAAATGGCTTCAACATAGCCTTGATATTCAGCATTGCTCATCTCTTCAACTTTTTTATCTGCTGTTTTTTCAACTACATCAATAAAGCTTTGGCTTGAGGTTAAACCAGCTTTAACCACAGGACCAAAAGAAGGTGAGTTAAGTAGCACCCCTGGAATACCACCACCTGGCATAGCATAAGAAGCGCTGTTTACTTTATAAGAGTCAACTGTTGAGTTAGCCAATGCGGTAAATGGAATACCGGTTATAGCACCTAAAGAGTGACCTAAAAAGCTCACTTTCGTTGCATCTAACTGACCCTCATCGTTTAAACTTAAACGTAACGCTAATAAATCAGCCTCACTTTGGCGCACATTATCCCTAGCTGTTAATAGACTTTGTAAATTCATATAACTGGTTACTGTCGCATTTACATAATCAGGATCTGTCCCTTTAAGAGATTCTGTTGCACTTATTTCATAAACGCCATCAGCATTAAAATCAATACCTCGGCTACCATGATAAGGATGATCGATAGCAATTGTGGCGATACCTTGGCTGGCTAATGTACCCGCAATAGCCAATACCGTTTCTTTATAAGCAGTGATGCCATGCGAGTAAATCATTACCGGCCAGCCATCTGCAGGAACATGCATCTTTTCTGCTTCAGTTAAAGCAGAGCCTTTTTTAAGCATGGCAATTGCATTGATACGTGCTACATCGGGCATAGTGATAATTACATCAATTGCGCTAGCACCGTTTTTATAAGATTTAACTTTTGGCAAAGGGTTATATTGAGTTAGGTGCCGTGTTTGATCTACTGCTACAGAGTCAACTGTGAAAGTTAAACCAACTAATTTTGCCGGGTTAGCTAATAGCTCTGCTGGGTCTTTACCTTGTGCAATAGCCTGTTCAGCAAATGATTGCTTGGACAACACACCTGACTCCAATGCACCCAGCACGCTTACAGGACTATCGCCCTTCGCTTGCCAGCGGCTAAACAAATCTGGACAACCCTCAGTTTTATTTTCAGCTAGTAGGTCACAACTACCTGCCGTACCATCAGCATAAGGTGTTTCTAAGTAATATGGGGCAGATAAAGTCGCTTTAGCAACATCAGCATAACTTGCCACAGTGCCTGCACCACCATCATTTTCATCTAAACCTAGCACAGTGGCAGCGTTCTTCCCTATAGAGGTGATTGTAGATAACACTGGTTTAGTACCTGGAATGTCAGACAACATTAATGACTTAACCGCTTCAGAGACGTCTGCAATAGATTGTGTGGTCATCGAAAATGAATAAATAATATTATCTTTATTCAGCCCTGCTGCTACAGCAACATTTTCAAAACTGTTAGTTAAGCCTTGTAATTGTAATTGGCTTGGAGTTGCTAATGGGTGAGTGCTAATGTCTTGTTTCACTAGATTATACGTTACAGAGCCGGCAACAGCATTACCATCACTGTCTAAAATGTTATCGGTTAAAGCAATAACATAAGCCGTTTTAGCCTTTAATGGTTTTAATGGTACAATCGCAATATCATTACCTGATACTTTAGCAATAAAATCTTTACCAAAGGTTAATTCGCCAACCAATTTACATGCTGGGCCTCTATCTATAGCAGCGCATTCAGCATCACTTTGATTACCTGCCATAAGCACTTCATATACATGCACTGCATTAGGGTTAAATACACTCGCTTCATTGATCGCTCTTCCCTCAGGGAGATCAACCTCGATGCTAAACGGGTTTACCGTAGACCAACCATCAAGTGCGCCAATAGCTGCTGATGGATTAAGGTAATCAACAGGAAGTTTTTTGCCATCTTCATCAACTAAGTTTTCAGCTGGTAAATTTAATGTGCCATCGGTTGTACCTGAAAGTAACAAGTCATTCGGAATAGATAAGCGTGGTTCAGCTGCACCGGGATCAAACACAACTCTGGCTAGAGGCGTTATCGCTGTACCATTATCAACCACTTCTTGTTGTACATCTTCGATGGTCTCGGTATCACAAGCACTTAAACCAAGTGCGCTGATAATCGCAAGACTGAGAGCTAGCTTCTTCATATTTAATTCCCCAATGCCGTCATTTTTATAATGTGTTTTTTAAATTATTTTTATTTTAACAGTCAAAAAAACATTGAAACTAATGTTTGAATAACTAATTAGACCAGTTAAAGTTACCGCAAGGTATCGTAAGTTGCCAGTCATTTTTTAACTTTTTGCCGAATATTTTCATGTTATTCAACTTTTCTCTCGTCAATGAAAAACTCAACGCGTAGAATAGAGATGCCATTTTCTAACACACAGCGATAAGATGATAAGATGTTTAATTATTCGATAAAAGACGCTTCTTTAAGCAATAAAACCATTCTAGTGACAGGTGCTGGTGCGGGTATTGGCCGCACAGCTGCATTAACTTATGCCCAACTAGGTGCTACTGTTATTTTACTCGGTAAAACGGTTAGTAAACTTGAGGCTGTGTATGATGAGATTGTTGCCTTAGGCTTGGCAGAGCCTGCTATTATCCCGCTTGATTTAAAAGGCGCGACCAAGCAAAACTATATTGATATGTCGTCAACTATTGCTAGTCAATTTGGTCATTTAGACGGGGTATTACTTAATGCCTCAATATTAGGTGAGTTAACACCGTTCACTCAAATTCATGAACAAATATTTAACGATGTCATGCAAGTCAATGTCACTGCGCAATACTTATTAGCACAGGCATTAATTCCGACTTTATTATTAGCACCTAATGCATCTTTGGTGTTCACCTCTTCAGGTGTAGGTAATAAAGGCCGTGCTTATTGGGGCGCTTATAGCATTTCTAAATTTGCCACTGAGGGTATGATGGAAGTTATTGCTGATGAATATGAAGGCTCAAGTTTACGTACTAACGCGATAAATCCTGGCGCGACTAACACTAATATGCGCTCGAGTGCTTTCCCAGCAGAAGATAAAGACGCATTACCTAGCCCTGAAGATATTATGCCGGTATATGTTTACCTCATGTCTGATGACAGTGTCACGGTAAATGGTGAAACGCTAAAAGCGCAGTAAAGCATATGAATGGGCTATAAATATTAATAGCTCATTCAATCAAAAATAAATTATTCAAACAAAAAGGCAAGCTGTAATAGCTTGCCTTTTTTTACGTGTTTTATTAGCGTAATTTATTAACGTAACTCACGGCGTAATATTTTACCGACATTAGTTTTAGGTAATTCATCACGAAATTCAACCAGTTTAGGCACTTTATAGTTAGTTAAGTTTTCTCGACAGTGCTTAATAACAGCGGCTTCATCTAAGTCTTTAGTTTTACGTACCACAAACACTTTAACCACTTCACCCGATACTTCATGAGGTATACCAATAGCCGCAGCTTCTAATATTCCTTCATGCATGGCTAGCACTTCTTCAATTTCATTGGGGTAAACATTAAAGCCAGAAACAATAATCATATCTTTTTTACGATCAACGATGGTGAAAAAGCCTTGGTCATTCATCATGGCAATATCACCGGTGGCAAACCAACCATCTTTTAATACTTCATCGGTTGCTTCAGGGCAGTTGTAATAACCTAACATCACCTGTGGGCCTTTAACCCACATTTCACCTGACTCACCAATGTCTGCTTCTGTACCATCTTCGCGCATAATTTTAACATCGGTTGAAGAAGCAGGCAGGCCTATACTGCCATCATAAGCGGCTAGATTATAAGGGCTTAATGTAACTAAAGGCGCACACTCTGTTAAACCGTAGCCTTCTAATAGTCGCGTTTTAGTAATTTTTTGCCAGCGCTCTGCTACAGGGCGTTGCACAGCCATACCGCCACCGAGTGACATTTTCAGTGTGCTAAAATTAAGTTCGCTAAAACCTGGGGTATTTAATAAACCATTAAATAAGGTGTTTACCCCAGTAATGGCAGTAAACGGGTATTTTGATAGCTCTTTAATAAAGTTAGGCATATCTCTTGGGTTGGATATTAATAAATTAGTACCGCCCATGGTATAGAACGTTAAGCAGTTCGCCGTTAAAGCAAAAATATGATAAAGCGGTAAGGCTGTTACCACCAGCTCTTTGCCTTCTTCTAGTAATGGGCTAATAGCCGCTTTTGCTTGTTGTAAGTTAGCCACCATATTGCGATGCGTTAACATAGCGCCTTTAGATAACCCTGTGGTACCGCCAGTATATTGTAAAAATGCTATATCAGTACCGCACAAGTCTACTGGGGATAATGTTAGTGCTGAGCCTCGCGATACAGCCGTATTAAAGCGCACCGCATCTGGTAGGTTGAACGCGGGTACCATTTTTTTAACGTATTTAACAACACAGTTCACGACTGTGCCTTTAACTAAGCCTAAACGATCACCAAGTGATGTCATAATGACATGTTCAACTGCTGTTTTATCAACGATTTTTTCTAAGGTTTGCGCAAAGTTTTCGATAATCAACATTGCTTTGGTGTCAGAGTCTTTTAGTTGGTGCTCAAGCTCACGTGCCGTGTATAAAGGGTTTACGTTTACTACGGTCAGTCCTGCTAATAAAGCGCCAAATAATGCAATGGGGTACTGTAAGCAGTTAGGTACCATAATGGCAAATTTATCACCTTTTTGTAAACCGAGGTCTTGTTGTAAATAAGCGGCAAAAGCGGTCGCCTGTTCTTCAAGCTCAGCATAAGTTATTGAGGCACCCATATTAATGAAAGCAGTTTTATCGCTAAACTTAGAGGAATATTTTGTGAACATCGCCACTATGGATGGGTATTTATCTGCATCGATTTCAAACGGCACGTCACTTGGGTAACTTTTTTCTAACCAGATTTTTTCCACAATGGCATTCCTCAATAGGTAATTATTGTTGCTTTTACATTCATAATTATTTTTTATTAGCAGCAACTCTTATTTTAATAGCACAGTTTTAACAAATTTTTTACCAATACGCCACCAATTTAAACGCTTGTTTTAATTTTATCGAAAAAATGGTTAAGTAAAGAGGTTAACGCTTCTGTTTGTTCCATATGTACATGATGACCGCCCGCTAACTTGGTCGTCACTAAGGTGGCATTGTCAGAAGAAAATTGCTCTAAACCCGTGAGTACCATTTTCATCCCCTTGTCACCATATATTAATTGCAAAGGACAGCTAATATCACTAAACAGTTGCTGTGCTTGCGCTAAACTCAATCGGTAAGGTGAAATAGTACGTAGTCTTGGGTCTGATCGCCAACGGTATAAATCAGCTGTTTCTGTGGTTGTTTCTGGAGCTTTTTCGGCTTTTATTAATGACCTTTTTACAATTAACTTAACGTGTTGTTCAGCTAAGTCAGAGACATGCATACGCGCTTTAATAGCGGTTTCTTCGGTAAAGCTTCTATTGCTTTTAACGGGCTTTATTCGACTTAACAAGCCTTTACGTAACTGACTCGTGGTTTGCTCTACTGGTAAACAAATAAAGCCAAAAGAGTCTATTAAGGTTAACGACTTTACTTTTTCAGGAAAAGCGGCAGCAAAGGCACTAGCGATCATAGCGCCCATAGAGTGAGCAACAATATCAATGGCTTGCCAGTTGTTGTGGGCAAACAGCGCCACTAAGTCACTGACATAATCAAGAAAGTGATAATGAGCGCCACTGCTACGGTGAGTAGAGTGACCATGCCCTGGCCAATCTAGTGCGATAATACGTCGATTGGTGAGTAAACTACTCTCTTGACTATCGTACGGACTTACTTGAGGACTGACTTGCTGACTTATATGCTGCATGAGAGGTAAAAAGCTTGCCGCATTATCTAAGTAGCCATGTAAACAGAGTACGGGCTCGTGAGATTTATCACCACAGGCTATTGCTGCAAGCGTTAAATTGTCTAATTGAAAGCTAATTTCATCAAGGCTTAGCTCATTAATACTGGGCTCATCGTATTGATGTGGGTTAAATGCTTTACTCGTCGTCATACCATTAAGTCCTTTATGTAGCAGTAAAGCTTAAAAGAGAGCTTTAAAGAGGCGTTTAATTTAGCATAACTTAGGACGTAACTTTAGGTTTAGTTTATAGACGCATAGTTTAGGTGCGACAGTTTGAGGAGATAGTGGCAGCAATCACTTATCTATAAGATCTTTTATTACTTTTCATTAACGAATAAAGTGCGGCAATGGCAATGACGCACCATAACAATACCCAAGCCAATTCAGGTAACATGGTCATAGAAGCTAAAGCAGCACCATCACCTACATCACGACCATCAAATAGGTACGTTGGACTAAACAAACTATTGAGTAAAATACTCACACCAAAAAATTTTAACAGCAGTTGTAAGTAATACAAGCGACGTACTTTGATGGTTAACACAAACATAAACGCTAAGCAGGCGATAATGATGATAGTCAGTAAGTCTCGCGCCCAAAAAACGATTGAAGCAAGTAGTAGCACAATCATTACACCCGAAAAAACCTGTGCGGTACGTTGATGGCTATTCGCTAACGTAAATAGTAGCCAGCCCCATAGGGTTGCCCCAGCATAGCCAAAAAAACTGATCACAAAATTTAAACCGCCACGGGTAGTACAAAGGCCTGCACCGCTAGCAAATAATTGAATACGCATAATCTCACCACCGGTGATGAGTGCGGCAATACCATGACTTATTTCATGAAAGTAACTTTCTAGCCAATTGAGTGGAATAGAAGCAATGGGGATTTGTCTAATAATAATGGACGCTATTAGCAGGAAATATAATTGATACTTTTGCCAGAAGCTGGCAGAGAGGATTTTCGGGTTACTCACTATGGTCAACCTTTTGTCATGGTAGCTAGGAATTTTTCTTTAGGTTGATGCTTGGCTCGACAAAATGTCGAGCTTAAGCAAGTGGGGTAATTACTTACCGGGGAGTTTTTTCCACGAAACAGTATCTCTAACATAAACCGGTTGCGCATTTTCTGCTGACACGCCCTGCCCTTGCGCGAATTTATTTTGACCAATAACCAACATAGCTTCAGCGCTAGGAAATAATATATCGGGACTCGCTTCATTAACTCTCAACGATGATAATATACCGCTTAATTTTTCAGCGTAAGCATCCCAACCCGTGCCAACAGCATAAAATGGTGTACTGACAACACCTTCTAAGTGCTGGGCTAACAAGTCTGGCTGAGTAACCGCTTCAGCTTGTTGTGCCTGCATAATGTTATCTTGATCAAGGACAAAGTAAGCGTTATAAACTTCTGCCATACGCGCATCTATTGCTGCGATCACTTGTGTCTGGCCATTTTTTATATAAGCCATTTGCGCCATTGCCTGCAAGCTCGAAACACCAACAACAGGTAAATTAGCCGAAAATGCTAAGCCTTGAGCGACGCCAACACCAATACGAACTCCAGTAAAACTACCAGGGCCTTGACCAAAAATAAGACCATCAAGATCAACTAGCTTTATTTGTGCTTCATTAAGCACTGCATCTATCATAGGTAATAGCTGTAAACTATGCGATTGTGGACAAAGCTCATAACGAGAAAAGCTTTTACCATTTACCTGTAGCGCCACTGAGCATGCTTCAGTTGAAGCATCAAGAGCCAAATAATTCACTATATTTACTTACCTATTTAAAATTGGACAACATGATTGATATATTAGTTGATATTTCACACTAATTATTAAAATAAACTTTTACAGTATGTCGACTAAATCAATAACAAAAGTCACTGTTTGCCCAGCAAGCGGATGATTAAAGTCAATTGTTACCGAGGTACCATTAATCTCTTTGATCATACCTGGCAATTCACCACCGGGTTGCGTAAAGGTAATAATATTACCTATTTTTGCCGGTACTTCAGCGGTAAATTTATCGATATCCATGTAATGAATATTATCGGGATTACTTTCACCAAAAGCATCTTTTGCTACTAAGGTAAATTCTCTAGTATCACCTTTGCTCATGCCAATCAACTCAGCTTCAAAAGCAGGTGAAATACTGTTATCACCCATAATTATTTTTGCCGGTTTATTATTTACCTTAGTACTATCAGCAGCCGATCCATCACTTAACTTCATCGTTATATGGACAAGAATACTTGAGTCATGTTGAATTTTTGCTTGCGTTGAATCAGTCATTATTCACTTGCTACCTTATTTTGTTAGTTTATTACTTATTTTTTAATCGGCTTATTTATTCGTTTCTTTACTCGACTCTTTATTAGCTTCTTTACTAGTAAATGACTCAAGGATCATTAAAGCCGCACCGATAAAAATAGCAGAATCTGCAATATTAAAAGCGGCAAAGTGATAGCCCGCCCAATGAAAATCAAGAAAATCGATAACATAACCCAATAAAACTCTATCGATTAAGTTACCTACTGCACCACTTAAAATTAATGCAAAAGCAATACTCAGTAACCGCTCGTGCTTAGGCGTTTTTGCCATCCAAACCAGAAAGACAACACTGGCAACCGTGGCAATGGCAGTAAAAAACCAGCGCTGCCAACCACCTTGCCCCGCTAAAAAGCTAAAGGCTGCGCCAGGGTTATGAACATAGGTTAAATTAAAGAAAGGTAAAACAGACAAGGTTTCACGATAGTCGAACGAAGCTGCCACCCAATACTTACTGACTTGATCGATAACTAATATCACCAAGGTTAGCCATAACCAACGCAAGCCAGTGTCACTAAATAATTTATTCAATCTAGGTTAATCTCATAGAGCAGAATGAAACAAACTATTACCCCTTAGGAATCATCACAAGAGGTAATGACTTAGAGGTAATAGTTCAGTGTTTATCGGTTTAAGCGAACTGTCTGGTTTCACCTTCGCCATCAACGTTGGTGATACAACGCCCACATAACTCTGGATGAGCTTCGCTTTCGCCAATATCAGTCGTTACATGCCAACAACGGTCACACTTAACGCCTTCTGCAGGTGCTACGGTTAACCATAACCCTTCAACTTCGGTATCAAGCACATTTTCTGGTGCCTGTGTTACTGTCTCTATGGTCGCTTTTGACGTGATTAACACAAAGCGTAGCTCTTCACCCAATTTAGCTAACTTAGCGGCTAAACTAGACGTGGCATATAAAGTCACTTGTGCTTCTAGCGCTTTACCAACGGTTTTTTCTTTTCTTGCTTGCTCTAACGCACGGTTTACTTCAACGCGTACCGCTAGTAATTCTGTCCAATAATCGTTACCTAACTCATCGACTGAATTGCTGTTTTCAATGTGCTTAGTTAAGCCATCAAACCACACACCAGTAAAGACGAATTCATCACGCTCACCACTTACCGGTAAAGGTAAGGCTTCCCAGATTTCTTGTGCGGTAAATGACAATATAGGTGCCATCCACGCGGTCATTGCTTCTGCAATTAGGTACATTGCTGTTTGACATGAGCGACGTGCATTTGAATCACTTTTGGCGGTGTATTGTCTATCTTTGATAATATCAAGATAAAAACCACCTAACTCTGTCGTACAAAAGTTCATTATTTTGTGTACTACCACGTGAAATTCATACTCATCGTAAGCGGCAATAATCTCTGCTTGTAAACGTGCGGCTTTTTCAACAACCCAACGATCAAGTGCGACCATATCGTCAAAGGCAACGCTGTGATTAGCAGGCTCAAACCCCGTTAAGTTCGAGAGTAAAAAGCGAGAGGTATTACGAATACGACGATAAGCATCCGCTTGGCGTTTAAATATTTCATCAGAGACGGTAATTTCTTGCGTGTAGTTAACTGACGCTGTCCACAAGCGTAAAATATCAGCGCCTAAGTTACTGGTAATACTTGCTGGTGTTACCACATTACCTAATGATTTAGACATTTTATGGCCATTAACATCAACGGTAAAGCCATGAGTAAGCACTTGTTTGTATGGCGCTTTGCCATTCATTGCTACTGATGAAATCATTGATGACATAAACCAACCACGATGTTGATCAGAGCCTTCAAGGTATAAATCAGCTACGCCGTCAAATTCTTCACGGGCATTAACCACTGAATAATGGGTTGTGCCTGAGTCAAACCATACATCTAGGGTGTCAGGTACTTTAATATATTCTTTGGCGTCGTCACCAATAAGTTCACTAGCCTCTAAATCAAACCAGGCTTGAATACCTTCTTTTTCAACACGTTGAGCAATTTCTTCAATCAGTTCGATACTACGTGGGTGTAAGGCACCACTGTCTTGGTGAATAAATAATGCCATTGGCACGCCCCAAGTACGTTGACGTGAAATACACCAATCAGGACGACTTTCAACCATAGATTCAATACGACGTTGACCCCAATCAGGGATCCACTGCGTTTTTTCAATTTCTTTTAAAGAATCTTGACGTAAACCTTGTTTGTCCATGCTAATAAACCACTGCGGCGTAGCACGGAAAATTAAAGGTGTTTTATGACGCCAGCAATGCGGGTAAGAATGCTCTAGCGCATGATGATGTACCAAAGTACCTTTTTCTTTTAATAATTCAACTACGCTGGTGTTAGCTTTAAATACATGTTGGCCAGCAAATAATGGTGTGTCTTCAAGGTATACACCGTTTGCACCCACAGGGTTAGCGACTTCCAAGTTGTATAATTTACCGACAACAAAATCTTCTACACCGTGACCTGGCGCTGTATGTACACAACCAGTACCTGAATCAGTGGTAACATGCTCACCTAAAATTACGGGTACGGTAAAATCATAAAATGGATGCTGACATTGCACTAACTCTAACGCTTGACCTTTACAAAAACCTAACGCGTGATATTTAGTGAACCCAAAGCGATCCATACATGAGTTGACAAGATCAGAAGCAATAATCAGGCGCTGTGCTTTTCCTTCAACACCGTCTTCAACTTCGCATTGTACAAGCGTGTATTCAACATCAGCATGAACAGCTACTGCGCGGTTAGCGGGAAGTGTCCAAGGTGTTGTTGTCCAAATAACCATGCCAATTTCACCCGTGCCTTTATGGCCTTCTGGGTGAGAAAATTTATCGGCAACAGCTTCATCGCTAACAACAAATTTCACATCAATCGCAGGTGATTGCTTGTCTTTGTATTCCACTTCAGCTTCAGCCAAAGATGAACCACAATCTGTACACCAATGCACGGGTTTAAAACCTTGATGTAAGTGACCATTTTCAGCAATTTTTCCTAACGAACGAATAATATTGGCTTCAGTATCAAAGTCCATCGTTAAGTAAGGCTTTTCCCAATCAGCGAAAATACCTAAACGTTTGAAATCTTCACGTTGTCCGTTAACTTGCTTAGCCGCATATTCACGACATTTTTGTCTAAAGTCACTAGCGCTGATCTTATGACCTGGCTTGCCTACTTTTTTCTCAACCATTAATTCAATCGGTAAACCGTGACAATCCCAACCTGGTACAAAAGGAGAGTTGAAATCTGATAAGGTTTTTGATTTAACAATAATATCTTTTAATATTTTATTAACAGCGTGACCTAAATGGATATTACCATTAGCGTAAGGAGGGCCATCATGAAGAATAAATGATTTTTTGCCTTTTTTGGCTGCACGAATCTTGCCGTAAAGATCTTTACTCGCCCAATCTTTGAGCATATTAGGTTCACGATTAGCCATATTGCCTTTCATAGCGAAAGAAGTGGCTGGTAAATTCAGGGTATGTTTGTAATCACTCATTTAAATCATTATCCGTTTATGTTGGCTGATAAACTTAACGAAGCGCTATAAATATCAACCAGGTTTATAACTGTTAATTTATGTTAAATAGATTATGTTCTTTTTGGTTTACCTAAGTAATAACTTAGCAAGTAGTGATTTAGGTAATAATTACCATGACACACTAAGCCAATACTTGTTTTGCTTGTTTACTGTCTTGAGCAATTTGCGCGGTAAGCGCCTCAAGGTTGTCAAACTTAGTTATTTGACGTAACTTTTTCTTCACTATGACTTCAATACATTGTCCGTATAAATTTTGATTAAAATCAAAAATATTAACTTCTAGCTGCTGTCTAGTACCAGCAATAGTAGGTCTTGCACCAATATTAGCAACACCTTTAAATTCACCATAGTGAGTTTTTACCAGTACAGCAAAAACGCCACTTAATGGTGAAACTCGCCTTTTAAGCAGAACATTAGCGGTAGGAAAACCTAATTTACGCCCGCGCTTATCACCATGAAAAACGCGACCAATTATCGAATACTCACGACCTAACATTTGTTTAGCTGCGGCTAAATCATCTTGCTCTAATGCTTGGCGAATAGCGGTTGAACTAATACGGCACTCTGCCATCTTGTAACTAGCAGTATCAGAAACATCAAAGCCGTATTTTTTTCCTGCTTGGCATAACATCGAGAAATTACCAGTACGATTCTTACCAAAATGAAAGTCATCACCGATAATAAGGTGCTTTATCCCTAATTTATTCACTAACAGGTTTTCGATAAAATGTTGTGCACTTTGACTAGCAAATTTAACGGTAAAGTTAACACATATAAGACGCTGCACACCTAATTTTGCTAGTAAACTATATTTATCACGTAAACGGCATAATCTTGCTGGTGCTGTTTCTGGTGAAAAAAGCTCTTGAGGTTGAGGTTCAAAAACCAATACTGCCGCAACACAATCTAATGCTTTGGCTTTACTGACTAAAGCTTTGATGACTTGTTGGTGCCCTAAATGCACACCATCAAAATTACCAATAGTTAACACACAGCCATGATCCTGTAACCGAATATTATGTATACCGCGAACTAACTGCATCAGCTATTATTCTACCCTTTACTGTTGTGCCAAATACCCTGGACTAATACCCTAGACTAAATACGATGGGCTAAAGCCCAGCCTGCAAAAACCACTAACGAAGCGCAAATTTGTCGCTAAAACTTAGCTAAAACTTGATAGTCGCCTAAAATAAATCGAAGAATTATATAACAGCGAGCGCGAATAATCAGTAGTGCAAACACTTTATTTTACGCTTATTTTAGAGCGTGTTGATCTTTCGCGGTTAAATTTTTTCGAGATAGAAGCGCTTTAATCACGGCGAGTAGTGTTTAGCCTAGCCATGCTAAGCAAACATTACTCAACAAAGAATAATGTCCCCACCTTAATCTTTATTAACAGTGAAGTCATTTAATCGTACACCCAACACGGTGATCATTAACAGATAACTAGCCACACCTAGCGCAATACATAAGCTAAGCTGCTGTACTTGCTCAACAAAACTCATTTGTAACCACACCTCAAAATCACTTGATAACTGGTAAACGACTCCTGCCATCACCGCTGCACTGATCATTAACTTAGCAATAAAAAGCATTGTCTTGGTTGATAATTGATAAACTCCTTGCGCCTTTAAACCACGATATAGCAACCAGGCATTTAACGTAGCTGAAAGTGTCGTTGCTAGTGCTAAGCCTACGTACCCTAAGAAAGGCGCTAACATTAAATTAAAAACCATATTAGCAACCATCGCGGTAATACCTATTTTTACCGGAGTTTTCGTGTCCTGGCGCGCGTAATAACCAGGGGCTAGTATTTTGATAAACATAAAACTTAACAAGCCAGATAAATAAGCAAATAATGCCATAGACACTTGCATAACATCATGCTGACTAAATTCTCCGCGCATAAATAACACCATAATAATAGGCTGTGCTAGTACCATTAGCCCTGCCAGTGCTGGCCAACCAAATAAGCTAATAACCCTAATACCCCAATCGAGGGTGCTGCTAAACTCCGCCGGATTATTTTTACTGTGTAGCTTAGATAGACTAGGTAATACCACAGTAGCAATACCAATACCAAATAAGCCCAGCGGAAATTCCAATAACCTGTCGGCATAATAAAGCCAACTAATTGAGCCGGTAATTAAGAAACTGGCAATTAGAGTATCTAGCAATAAATTAATTTGAGTCACTGAAACACCAAATAAAGCAGGTACAATCAATTTACGTATTTTAGTTACGCCTTCACTGTGCCAAGCCCATTTTGGCTTAACCAGCATACCTGCCTTATATAAAAAAGGAATTTGAAAAAGAAACTGAATTAAACCACCTAAAAACACCCCCCAAGCTAAAGCGTGTGCCGGACTTGGTGTATAAGGTGCGCCATAAATAGCCATAATAATAATAGCGATATTAAGGAGTACTGGCGTAAACGCGGCAACGGCAAAACGTCCTAGGGTATTAAGAATTGCGCCTGACAAAGCTGCAAAGGTAATAAACCATAAATAAGGAAAAGTGATACTCAGTAGATTACTTGCCAAGGTAAACTTTTCACCACCTGGCGCATCATTAAACCAGTCGACAAACCAACCAAAACCAAACAAGATCACAAATAAAGGAGAAGCTAACATGCCAAACAATGTTACACCGGTGATGATAACACCTAGCGTGCCTGATACTTGGGCGATTAATAAACGCGTTTGCTGTTGATTATGTTGTACTGAGCCTTGTTGATCGCCTTGGTGTTCGTCTTTAACCTGATATTCGCTAAGCACGGGCACAAATGCTTGGGCAAATGCCCCTTCGGCAAATAATCTGCGGAAAAAGTTAGGGATTTTATTAGCAAATAAAAACACATCCGCCATTATTCCCGTTCCCATTACGCTAGCAATAACCACATCACGTATTAACCCTAAGACCCGAGAAACTAAGGTCATGATACTAACAATGAGTCCTGATTTAATTAACTTCTTACTCAAGAAAAGTGCTCCACACTACATTTATTTTGGCTTGTATAAATAGCGTTACACGCTCATATAAGTGACAAGAAAATAAGGAAAAAAAAATAATGTGTATTATGTGATGATTTTAACCATTTAAACAATGTATACTTACCACCGTTCACAACATGTTTAGTTCTATCTGCTAAGTTTTTAGCCGTTAATAACAACCATATTCTTTTTAATTGCTTTCTTAGCCTACTAAGTTAACAATTAAACAATTAAAACATTTGACAATCAGCTAAAAAAAAGGCATATTTCGTCGCCTTAAATTTAAGCTTATAATCAATCTTTTAGGAGATCACCTTGGCTAACTCAAAGCAAGCTAAGAAGCGCGCAGGACAATCTGAAAAGCGCCGTCAAAACAACGCAAGTCGTCGCTCAATGATGCGTACTTTACTTAAAAAAGTACTATCAGCAATTGAAGCTGGTGATAAAGAATTAGCAACAAAAGAATTTGCTGCTGCAACACCAGTTTTAGACCGTTACGCAACTAAAGGTCTAATTCATAAAAATAAAGCAGCTCGTAGTAAGAGCCGTTTGAATGCAGCTATCAAAGCAATTTAATTTTTGTTTTTACTGTAATTTTTATGAAATGGTCTTTATGTAGTATGACTACATAAATCATTTAAAAACCGACCTAGGTCGGTTTTTTTATGCCCGTAATTTATGCTTTACTTCACCTTGACAGTTTATAGCTAATTATACTCCCTCTGTGTTGCACTGACTGATATTATTTTTTAGTCTTTAGGTAACTTAGCTATTAGGCGACAATAATTAGCGGCAACTCAGAAGAGATCTGTTATGAAAACATTAAAATTAACCAAAGTAGCCGCCGTAGTATTATTTTCCTGCGTAGCATTAACCGCTTGTGATAATAGTTATGAAAAGCACGCTAATGAAAAAGACATCACGCAAAAAGTAACGAAAAGTGATAGTAAAAAACAACACAACGAAAATCAATTAGCTCAACCGACCTTACTGAAGGGCTTTGAAAGTCGTCTAAATATTTATCAAGAAGTCACTCTAAATACTGACTTAAGTCACTTATCTGCCAATCAAAAGCAAATGCTAATGCTCCTTATTGATGCTTCGAAAATAATGGATGATTTATTTTGGCAGCAAGCCTATTCTCAAGACAAAAAAAGTTTTTTAGCCAGTATTAGTGATGAAAAGGTAAGACGCTTTGCAGAAATAAACTATGGCCCTTGGGATCGCCTTGATGGTGATAAAGCCTTTTTAAGTCAAGCGACTAAAAAAGCTCATGGCGCTGAATTTTATCCTCAAGATATGACTAAGACCGAGTTTGAGCAAAGTGACTTTAGCGATAAAAAAGGTCTTTATTCTGTGGTGAAGCGTGATGATGAAGGCAAGTTAACCAGTGTTGCTTATTCTGAAATTTATCATGAAAAAATAGCGCGCGCCGCTGCCATACTTGATAAAGCAGCCAAGTTTGCCGACGATAAAGAGTTTGCTAATTATCTAACCATGCGCGCTCAAGCATTACTCAATGATGACTACCAAGCTTCAGATTTCGCTTGGATGGCGATGAAAAACAATGCTATTGATGTCGTTATTGGTCCAATTGAAAGCTATGAAGATCAGCTTTATGGTTATCGCGCTGCTTTTGAAGCTTATGTGTTAATTAAAGATTTAGCCTGGAGTGAAAAACTGGCGAAATACGCACAGTTTTTACCTGAATTACAAAAAGGCTTACCTGTAGCGAAAGAGTATAAAGCGGAAGTGCCTGGTTCTGATGCGGATTTAAATGCTTACGATGTTGTGTATTATGCTGGTCATAGTAATGCTGGTGGTAAGACTATTGCCATTAACTTACCTAATGACGAAGAAGTACAACTTCAAACAGGTACCAGACGCTTACAATTAAAAAATGCTATGCGAGCAAAATTTGATGCCATTATGCTACCTATTGCGAATACGCTAATCGTGCCTGAGCAGCGCAGCAATGTAACCTTTACTGGTTTCTTCGCTAATACTATGTTTCATGAAGTTGCGCATGGCTTAGGCATTAAAAATACCCTTAATGGTCAAGGCTCAGTGCGCCAAGCCTTAAAAGAGCATGCTTCAGCATTAGAAGAAGGTAAAGCAGATATACTTGGCTTATATATGATCCGTCAATTATTAGAAAAAGGCGCGATTACTGAAGGTACTTTAACCGATTACTACACCACCTTTATGGCAGGTATTTTCCGTTCAATTCGCTTTGGTGCTAGCTCAGCACACGGTAAAGCCAATATGGTACGGTTTAATTACTTTCAAGAAAAAGGCGCTTTTAGTCGTAATGAACAAGGCTTATATAGTATTGATGCTGATAAAATGACCACGGCTATCAATTCTTTATCTGAACTGATCTTAACCTTACAAGGTAATGGCGATTATCAAGGTGTCGATAACTTAGTGAAGGAAAGTGGCGTTATTGGGGCAACACTTGCTGGCGATTTAGCCCGTTTAGAAACAGCTAACATTCCGGTAGATATTGTCTTTAAACAAGGCAAAGACGTATTAGGTCTTTAATGGCTCAACTTACCCTTAATCGCTAAGCACAACGAGTTTAGCTTAGGGAAGGCTAGGTACAAAAAAACGCTTATCGAATAATTCGATAAGCGTTTTTTATTTCAATGATAGTTAATTGGTAGGCTAAAGCCCTACGCTAAACTTACTTTGTTAAGTTGCTTTAAAACTTAAAAAGAAAAGTCTTCTGCATCAAGTTCCATCATAGATTGTGCACCATTAGCAAGACAAGCGGCATGGCCTTGAGCACGTGGTAATATACGTTGGAAGTAAAAACGTGCAGTTTTTATTTTGGCTTGGTAAAAAGCTTCTTCATCAGTGCCTGCTGCCAGTTTATCTTGTGCAACTTTTGCCATTTTAGCCCAGAAATAAGCTAGGGTTAAATAACCTGAATACATTAAGTAATCAACCGAAGCTGCGCCAATTTCATCAGGGTTTTTCATGGCTCGTGCGCCGACTTGCTCGGTAATTTTTTGCCAATCACCACCAAAGCTCATAATAGGCTTAATAAACTCTTGCATGGCTTCGTCACTAGCATTTTCTATACAAAATTGCGTCATTTCGCTGCCAAAGGCTTCAAGAAGTTTTCCTTTAGAACCTAAAACTTTTCTCGCTAATAAATCTAACGCTTGAATACCAGTAGTCCCTTCATAGATACAACTAATTTTAGTATCACGCATGAGCTGCTCCATGCCCCACTCTTTAATAAAGCCGTGACCACCAAATACTTGCACACCATGACTAGTACACTCTAAACCAAGCTCGGTAAGGAAAGCTTTGGCAATAGGTGTTAATAACGCCAGCTTACTTTCTGCTGCTGCTTTTTCTTCATCACTGTTACTTGCATGACCGATATCAACTAACTGAGCTAAATAGGCAATTAGTGCGCGACCGCCTTCTGCAATAGATTTTTGTGTTAACAACATACGGCGAACATCAGGATGCACTATGATGGCATCTGCAGGACCGTTAGGGTTTTTAACACCCGATAAAGAACGCATTTGTAATCTATCTTTAGCATACGCTAATGCGCCTTGAAAAGAGGCTTCAGCTGCGGCAACACCTTCAGTAGCTACCCCTAAACGAGCAGCATTCATAAAGGTAAACATACAATTTAAGCCACGATTTACTTCGCCGATTAAATAGCCTTTCGCCCCATCAAAGTTAATCACACAGGTTGCATTAGCATTAATGCCCATCTTGTGTTCAATTGAACCACAAGAAACCGCATTACGGTCACTAATAGTGCCTTCGTCAGTAACATTGAACTTAGGTACTATAAAGAGTGAAATACCTTTACTACCTTCTGGTGAACCAGGAATTCTAGCAATAACAATATGGACAATATTATCAGATAAGTCATGCTCACCGGCAGAGATAAAGATTTTAGTCCCCGTTAACGAGTAACTGCCATCATCATTTAACTCTGCTTTAGTGCGCAACATACCTAAGTCAGTACCACAATGAGGTTCGGTTAAACACATAGTGCCTGTCCAAGTACCCTCAACTAACTTAGGCATAAATTGATTTTTTTGCTGCTCACTACCATGGGCTTCAATGGTCGCTAATGCGCCATGGCTTAAACCTGGGTACATAGCAAAACTATGATTGGCGCTAGAGAAAAGCTCATTAATTGCGGTGTTTAATGAGTGTGGTAAACCTTGCCCACCAAAATTTACATTTTGCGCTAATGTTGGCCAACCACCTTCAACATATTGCTGATAAGCCTCTTTAAAGCCATCGGGTGTCGTAACGTCACCATTTGTCCAAGTACAACCTTGTGCATCACCACTTTGGTTAATAGGGGCAATAACTTGCTCAGTAAACTTTGCCGCTTCACTAATAATGGCATCAACCATATCTACACTAGCGTCTTCATAACCTAGCTTTTGATAATGATTATCGCAATTAAGTAACTCTTGCATAACAAATTTAATATCTCTGATCGGTGCTTTATACTCTGGCATGACTTTCTCCAAGGATTAACTTTTATTGACGCTGGTTTAGCTTTTTATTATTTATTATTTATTATTTATTATTTATTATTTATTATTTATTCGGTATGTTTTAACTGGTCTGAGGTCAGACCTATTCAAACAGTTGTTTGATTAAATCATGTTCTCAACAATTTTTAAATAGAAAAGTGAAAAAAGATTCTATCTCACTGCTTTTTAGCTGCTTGACTCAGTTTAAAAACACCGAAAATAGTGAAGCTTGATGGGCGATTACCGATGAATTATGACCTTGCGGGTATAAAAAAAGCTTAGTGATTTTTCATCACTAAGCTTTTTGTTATTAGGTCATTATAACTAGCTGGTTAATCTGTTAATTGTCTTGATTATTATTTTCTGGTGTTGCTCTGTAGCTATTATTTTGACTTTCAAAATAAGCAAATACTGTAGCGAACGCTTGCTCTTGAAATTGCTTTAAACCGGTATCACGAAAATCAATATCAATTTGGCTTTTTGCTAATTCTTTCTTAATAGCCGTACCTGCTACTACTTCAACATCTAATGCATCAATTAATTGAATAGCCGCTTCAATTTTAAAACCAACAGGTCCGCCAGCAAATTTACCTTTTAAAGCACGACCTTTAATTTGTACGTGAGTGACTTGGTAGTCTTCCATTAGTTTGGCAAAAGCAAATTGGAATTTTTTAACTTCTTCGGCATCGCCAGCATTACCAAGGCTAATTTTTTGTACACGAGTATGAGGAATATCATACAAGTTATTTTCTTTTGACATGATACAAATAATTGCATCATTACTTTTAATTTCTACGCCACAAGCTCTCATGGAAAAACCTCATTAATCTAATTGCCAATATTATACACGCAAATCATATATACCCAAACTACTTCAAGGGCTGAGTTTAACGATACAAAACCAATTCATTACAACAACACAAGTCATAGTAACGTTATGGCACTTCAGTAAAGTTACAGGTATTATTTATTAATATTAGAAAACAATAATAAATTGGATAAATTACATGAAAAAAGTGTGTGTGATCACTGGTGGTAGCTCGGGAATTGGCTTAAGCATAGTAAAGCTATTTGTTGAGCATAATTATCAGGTTTTTAATTTAGATTTATCGCCTTGTGCAATAGGTGAATTTCGTCAATGTGATGTCACTAACGTTGAACAAGTGAGCGAAATAATTGCCAATATTGCTCAGCAACATACTATTGATGTTTTAATATCAAATGCCGGCATTCATTTTTCAGCGACCATTGAAAACACCAGTGAAGCAGAGTTAGATAACGTATTTAACATTAATGTTAAAGGTGCTTATGCTGCTATTAAGGCGGTATTACCGTCAATGAAAGCAAATAAAAATGGCGCAATAATTTTAATGTCGTCTGATCAAGCGTTAGTAGCTAAGCATAACTCGTTTGCATATAACTTAAGTAAAAGCGCCCTCGCCTCTATCGCTAAAACTACCGCGCTTGATTACGCTGCTTTTAATATTCGCGCCAATGCCGTTTGCCCTGGCACTATTGAAACGCCCTTATACCATCAGGCCATTGATAATTATTGTCAAAAATCTGGTGCTGATAAAAATGCAGTGCATGAGGAAGAAGCTAAACTTCAACCACTACAACGCTTAGGACAACCCGAAGAAGTGGCTGAGTTAGTACTGTTTTTGGCATCAGACAACGCCAAATTTATTACCGGTAGTTTACAAGTGATTGATGGCGGTTATACCGCGCAATAGGTTTTACATAGTGCTTTGAAATAAAATAGCGCTTTAGATAAAATAAAGAGTAGCCCATGACCAGTAGCAATAATTTTACGGTTAATATTATTGATCCACACTTACATTTATTTAACCGCTCACTGGGCGATTATCATTGGCTTAACAGACAAAACCCGCCTTTTTGGCCTGATAAACATTTACTGCAACAAGATTTCACTATTGAGGATCTCAACAGCGTATTAGCCAATAGCGAGATAAAACTGGCTGGCTTTGTTCATATCGAAGCAGGATTTGATAACGCTAGAGCGTGGCGCGAAGTAGAATATATTGAAAGCTTATATTGTCAGCCAAATAAAACGATTGCCGGTATTGATTTACTCGCGCCAGTTGCTGATTTTCAAGCAAGATTGCAAAAACTACAACAATACCGCAGTTTAATTGGGGCTCGTCATATTTTAGATGAACAGGCTTTAAATGTGTTAAATAACGTAAACGCACAGCAAAACTTTGCTTATTTAAATACTATCGCTGATTTTATTTTTGAACTGCAGTTACCCCTTGCTGATGAAAGCGCTATTAAGGTTATGCCGCTACTAACGCAAACTATTGCCACTAATAAGCAACTGCGCTTTATCATTAATCATGCGGGTTTTGCACCAGCATTGACGACAGCGACAGCGACAGCGACAGCGACAGCGACAGCGACAAAAAAAGCTATGTTATCCGCAAGTCAAGCACCAGCAAATCAAGCCTCTTGGCAATTATGGCAAAAGCATATTTATGAACTCGCTAATTACCCTAACGTGTTGATTAAATGCTCGGGCTGGGAAATGACAGACCGGCACTATCAACTTTCCTGGTTTGGTGAGGTAACGCGTTTTTGTATCGATAGTTTCTCAATTGACCGCGTTATGCTCGCGAGCAATTTTCCGCTATGTTTACTCAGTAAAGCGAGTTACGCCAGCTATTGGCAGGATATTCTGGCATCACCGTTAATAAAAGCCTGTAACGAGCATGAAAAAAGCGCATTGCTTTACCACAATGCGCTTAATATTTATAAGCTGTAACAGCCTAGGATATCGAGCCTCGGTGAGCTAAGCCTCGGTGGTTCAATATTTTTAGTTGTTATCTAATCGTAACATGTGGCGATCTTTTTACCACTTCATCGTTAAGTTCAATACCAATACCTGGCACTTCTGTCACTTGAAAAAAACCATCTACTGGCTGCGGGTCTTGTAAACATAACTCGCGGTTCCAGTCTTTAATGGCATAGGTATGATGCTCATGAATTAAGAAGTTTGGAATAGCCGTTTCTAAGTGTAATGAAGCCGCCGTTGCCACAGGGCCACCACAAACGTGTGCTTGAATACGAATATCATAAACATCGGCGTAATCACATACTTTTTTAGCTTCGGTAAAGCCACCACATAAGCCCACATCAGGCTGTAACACATCAATACTTTGATCCTCAAAGTAAGGTCTTACATCCCAACGATGATACAAACGCTCGCCACCGGCAATAGGTACGTTAACGTTGTCAGATACTTTTTTGTGTACTGCCGAGTTTAAGTAGTTAACTGGCTCTTCGTACATCATACAACCTACTTCTTCAACAACTCTGCCCATTTGTATTGCAGAAGCTGCGCCCATTAAAGAATGTGATTCAAAAATAATATCTACATCTTCACCTACCGCATCACGAATAGCACGTAAACGATTACCAAATAAACGCATTTGTGGTTTAGTAAATAACTTGGTGCGATCAAAAGAAGAGCTGCCATCAGCGTTATACACTATCGGGTCAACTTTAACGGCATCATAACCTTGTGCTACCGCTTTTAGGGCTGCTTCAGCATATTCTTCAGGGGCAATTAATTTGTTTATTGTACTATCCCAGTCAAACTGAAGTTGACTCGCATAAGTACGTAACTTGTCATTTACCTTACCACCAAGTAGTTGATACACAGGCACACCTAAGGCTTTACCTTTAATATCCCAAAGCGCGGTATCAATAGCACTCATGGCTGAATAGATAACAGGGCCGCCACCTAAGCCCCAAAAGCTTTCACGTAACATACGCGACCATAACAACTCTGTATTAAACGGGTTAAAACCAATAAGTACCGCTTCACTGATTTCTTTAATCATCGCGGCGGCGGCGCTATGCCCCCAGTCATATGCTAAACCGGCTTCACCAACACCACTAATGCCTTCATCGGTATGTATACGGACAAAAATAGGGTTCCAACCAATGCGCTTAGGGCAATGGATATCAAAAACTTCAACGTGAGTTATCTTCATAGTTTCCTCGACTAAGTTAATTTTTTATTTAGTTAACCTTATATTTAGTTAACTCTTTTTTAATTTTTTATTTAATCTGCTTATTTAATCTCATCACTGTGTTCAGCAGCAGTCATTATCTTTCTTGACGTTGTACCATTAAATTTAAAAGAAAATACACAGAGTTGACGTTAGTCATTATTCCGTACATCCTCTACTACACCTTTCAAGGCAAGCTAGGGTTGTTCAACTTATTTCCCGAATCATTTGTGAGTAGCTTTGACGAATAAATTAAGCGATACAGCAAAAAGAAGGTAACTACTGGGCAAATGTTGGGTCATGACGATAGACTCTTCGCAACATCGCTGGCCAGGCTTTTTGACCGCCTGTCTCACCATAATGAACAATATTGGCTTGGGCTTTAATACCATCAATAATACTTTGTGGTGCATAAATAGGTTTCATACCTGTCGCCATAATCTGCAATTGAATTTGACAAGCACGGGTTAAATCATACATATGCATAAAAGCATCACCAATGGTTTTGCCCATCGTTAAGGCACCATGATTACGCAATAACATAAAATTTTTGTCGCCTAAATCATCTTGCAAGCGACGCTTTTCGCCATCATTAACCGCTAACCCTTCATAATCATGATAACTCATCGATGCTAATGCAAACATAGAGTACTGACTTAACGGTAGCAACCCCTCTTCAACACTAGCCACCGCAATGGTTTCATCGGTATGAATATGTAATGCACAAATTTCATCGTGACGAGCGGCATGAACAGCGCTGTGAATAGTAAAACCTGCTGGGTTAATAACAAATGGGCTATCTTTATCAATAACATTACCGTCAATATCAATTTTTACTAAATTAGAGGCGGTGATTTCTTCAAATGCTAAGCCGAACGCATTAATTAACAGGTGTTCTGTACCGGGAATACGCGCAGATACATGAGTATGGATAAGATCGTCCCAACCATGCATATGTATTAACCGATAACAAGCGGCTAAATCAACGCGTATTTGCCATTCTTGCGCTGATACTTTATTTTTTAACGATAACGTTGGCAGTTGCTGCATTACTGAAAACCTCGGTGAATAGATAACTTATCTTCATAGCGATAATGTTACCTGATGAAAGCTAAGCGATAAAGGCGTTTAAAGCCTTTTAAAGGAAAGCGGGCTAAAACAAAGTTGTTCACACAGCATCATTAAAGAAAAAGTAAAAAAACGGTTAAATAAACGCTTTGATAAGTGCGGCTACTAATAAAGCAAACACTAATAGTCTAATAATTTTACCGTACTTACTTTGCTGTTCATTAGTCATCGGCGTACCAAAACGCTCTCCTAAAATAACCATCAGAAATACCGCTAAAAAAACACAAGCCAAAATAATTATTAATGTCATTTTTTTCTCTCTTTTATCATCTTTTTAGATAAGTTTTTATACCTAGTATTCTCAAAATCGATTACCATAGCGCGCAGTGCCATTTATTATTATACCGCCATGCAACAATCTCATGACTTCTATCAAAAACGACGTTTTATCATAAGGTTAGGAAAAGCTTTACATAAATTAGGATCGACAGCTTCGCGTTTAGAAGATAACCTTTTATCTATTGCTCATTTTCTCGATATTCGCGCCTCCTTTATGATAACACCTACCGCGTTAACCTTTATCTTATCTGATGATGAAGATGAACAGCAATATAATCATATTGTGCGTGTTAACCCTGGCGATATTGATCTTGGCTCTTTAGCGCGTATTGATGAATTGGTTGATGAACTTATTAGTGGTGAACGCACACTCGATGAGGCGCTTGAACGCTTAACGGAGGTAAGAAACAAACCTGCCCCTTACGGTACCTTTCTATCTTTTATTGCCTTTGGCGCATCAAGCGGCGCTTTTTCAATGCTAATGATGACCAGTTGGCACGATGTTTTCTGGTCTACTATTTTAGGTTGGGTTACCTTTTTATGTGTGTTTTGGGCCGAACGCTCACGACGAGTATCAGACTTGCTCGAACCTTTTGCCGCCATTATTGCATCGTTATTAGCCTCGGGAATATCAATGATTGATCCTAGCATTAATATTCCCATGGTCATTTTATCAAGCATCATAGTGTTCATCCCCGGGTTATCGCTAACCGTTGGTTTATCAGAACTTGCTGCCCGCCACTTAATGTCAGGCACAGCCCGTATTATGGACAGTATTATGATGCTATTTAAGCTTTACTTCGGTGCTGTACTAGGGATGGCACTAGGTAACTTGATATGGGGCATAGCGGTATACGTTCCTCCCGAAACCATGCCCGTATGGACATCATGGTTAGCCGTTACAACACTTTCTGCCAGTTTGGTTATTTTGTTTAAAGTTAGATTAAAAGATGCCCCTTGGGGAATGATTTCTGGTTATATTGCTTTTGGTGTAAGTATTTGGGCAAGTCATTATTTGGGCGTGGCATTAGGCGCATTTGTTGGTGCATTTGCTTTAGGCTTATATAGTAATTTATTTTCTCGAGTGATGAATCTACCCTCTAGTATTGTTAGAATTCTTGGGTTAGTTGTTCTGGTACCTGGCTCAAAAGTCTATATTGGTTTAAATAGTGCTGTCTCGGGGCAGCATATGCTAAATGTACCTGATTTAGGCTCACAAACTTTCTTAATATTTATGTCACTAGTCGCCGGTCTTATTTTCTCTAATGCGCTATTACCTCATGTTAAAACATTATAATGAGCACTTAGCCATTAATTGGCTGTCAAAGTTAGGATAGTTAAACTATTACAAATTCCTTACCAAGTACGTGTTAATTTTTTGTTACTTTTTCGATAAAACTAGCTAACAAAAAATTAACCATATAAAAACAACAACTTGCTTAAAAAGCTATGTTCAATGATAGTTTATGGCGCTATTTTAGCTGAAAATAACTGGCTAAATAGATGTTTTGTGTGCTAGAAATCCTTATAAATACCCCGTAGAATCGACAAATCGTATGTATCTATCTATGCAAAACCAGCATTAAATAGTCGTTATTACGCACACTCATTCTATGCTCCACCAGATAAGGAATTTTCATGAAAGCAATTATCACCAGTGCCATATGTTCGTCATTATTGTTAATGAACGGCTGTACTACGCAAGTTGATAACAACAATACCTCGGCCTTTCCTACACAAAAAATGGCACAAAAAACAGCCTTAGCGTCAGGTATTGAAAAAGCAAACTTAGACACTAGTGTTCGTCCACAAGATAATTTCTATCGTTACGTTAATGGTAATTGGCTAAAAAGCCATGATATTCCAGGTGATAAAACAGCGATAGGTTCATTTTATGATCTACGTGATCAAGCTGATGATGATGTTAAAGCCATTATTGAAGAGCTTGACGCCACCAAAAACTTAATAGCAGGTAGCGACGAACAAAAAGTGGCTGATCTTTTCCGCTCATACATGGACATTGAAAAAAGAAATAGTTTAGGCACCCAGCCAATACAACCCATTTTTGATGCTATTAATAAGCTAACTAACAAATCAGAATTAGCCAGTTTTTTGGGGCAATACCAATCAGTCGGTGTCGGTAGTCCGTTAGCACTTTATATTAGCGTTGATGCAAAAGATTCAACTCACTATGCAACGCATATTTGGCAAAGTGGTTTAGGTTTACCCGATAAAGATTACTACGTTAATGAGTCAGAGCGTTATGTTGCTTTACGTGCTGGCTATACCACACATATTGAAAACATGTTTAGGTTAGCCGGTTTTAAAAACAGCAAACAAGCAGCACAAACGATCATGGCGTTAGAAACAAAAATAGCGCAATACCATTGGACGCGCGTACAAAGTCGCGATAGTGAAAAACGTTATAATAAATATGCCATTAGCCAACTTAATGAATTAACAGATGCTTTTGATTGGTCCGCCTACTTAGCTGCACAAGGCGTTGCTGAACAAAAAGACATTATTATTAACCAGCCCGATTTTATTATCGGCTTCGGTAAAATATTTGCTGACACCTCACTTGCTGATTGGAAAACCTATCTTACTTTTCATAGTTTAAGTAGCTTTGCCAGTTACTTAACCACTGATATTGATAATGAAAATTTTGACTTTTATTCAAAACAACTCAGCGGTCGTGAAGAGCAACGTCCCCAATGGAAACGCGGCGTTAGTGTTGTTAACAGTAATTTAGGTGAAGTTATTGGTAAGGTTTATGTTAATCGTCACTTTACTCCACAGGCTAAAGCGCGCATGAGTGAATTAGTTGAAAATTTACGCGTATCATATGGCAATAGTATTGACGAACTTGAGTGGATGTCTGCCGATACCAAAAAAGCAGCGCAAGTTAAATTAGCCGCTTTTACCCCGAAAATTGGTTACCCTGACCGATGGGAAGATTACTCAGAACTTAACATCGATGCTAACGATTTAATCGGTAATATCCTTCGCTCTTCACGTCTGTCTCATACTAAAGAGGTCGCTAAACTGGGTGGACCTATTCAAAAATGGGAATGGGGCATGACACCACAAACGGTAAATGCTTATTATAATCCAACGGTTAACGAAATTGTCTTCCCTGCTGCTATCTTACAAGCACCATTTTTTAATATGAAAGCCGATGATGCAGTAAATTACGGCGGTATCGGCGCGGTAATTGGTCATGAAATGGGTCATGGGTTTGACGATCAAGGTAGTAAATACGATGCAGAAGGTAACCTACGTAACTGGTGGACAGCACAAGATTTAGCCGAATTTTCAAACCGTACTAAAGCCTTAGTTGAGCAGTATGATGACTACCATGTATTTGATGATTTAACTGTTAATGGTAAATTAACCTTAGGTGAAAACATTGGCGATTTATCAGGCGTAACCATTGCTTATAGAGCATATAAAGCCTCATTAAACGGTAAAGAAGCTCCCGTTATTGATGGTTTAACGGGCGATCAACGATTCTTCATGGGCTACGCTCAAATTTGGCGTGCTAAAATTGTTGAAAAATCAATGCGTAACCGCGTAGCAACCGACCCACACTCGCCAGCAGAGTTTCGTGCTTTGGGTTCACTATCAAACATGAATGAATTTTATAAAGCGTTTGATGTTAACGAAGGTGACGCTATGTATATTGCCCCAGAAAAACGCGTTAAAATTTGGTAATAGCAAACACTTAACGTCAGTAACTCATAACAAAGGAGCTTCGGCTCCTTTTTCACTCAGTAAGTGTACACTAATAATACTTATTGAATGAAATAGTAACAATAAATGACAATACACAGCAATAAACTTATTGATAACTGTTATCATTGCGATTAATATAAGCATTATAAAATACTGAGTTAACTACTAAGTTAAACACTAAATCGTTTTCAATAAGAGTTATTATATGTACATTTGTCTTTGTCATGGTGTTACTGATACACAAATCGAATCTGCTATCGATAATGGTGCAGAAACGTTGAAGGCGCTCTCTACTGAGCTTAAAGTAGGGTCACAATGCGGTAAGTGCTGTCAATGTACTAAGCGCGTGCTCAACAAAAAGTTATTACAAATTGCTGAAGCACAGCCACAAGTCGCTTAGTTAGTTTAGCTTGGCTCGAATGAATTGATTAGTTCATCATTGATTGTAAGTAGTTTTCAATACCTGCGTTATCAACTAAATACTGTTGTGCTTCAATCCAGTCAATTTGTTCTTCGACATTATCGAGTAACTTTTCGGCAAGATCTCTACTGATAAAGTCTTGTAACTTTTCACTTTCAACGATTAATGTTTGTAAAGCCTCTCGAGAAACATACTCTAAATCCATATTCGCTTGTAACATTTCTTGGGGATGCTCGCCAATATGCAAACGCCCTAGGTCTTGTAAATTAGGTAAACCTTCTAAAAATAATATCCGCTCAATCAAATCATCTGCTTGCTTCATTTTTTGAATAGATACTTTATAGTCAGCTTTATTAAGCTTTTCTAAGCCCCAGTTTTTATACATGCGCGCATGCAAAAAATATTGGTTAATCGCGACGAGTTCAATCGCTAAGGCACCATTTAACAGTGTTAATATTTTTTTATGACCTTTCATGATACCCCCTAGCCTGGCAAATGCTGACCCATATGTGATTGAATATAATTTTGTAGACCTATTCTACCAATTAATCCTAATTGCTTTTCAAGCCAATAAACATGATCTTCTTCTGTATCTACCAAGAGTTTTTCTAACATTTCTCTACTTTGAAAATCACCATGTGCTTCACATAAGGCAATACTTTCTTTTAATGCCGCAACCACTTCCATTTCTAACGTTAAATCATTTTGCAGCATACTAGGTACATCACTACCAATGAGTAAGTCGCGACGGTCAGCTAAGTTAGGTACACCTTCAAGAAATAAAATACGTTTAATGATGGCATCAGCATGGGTTATTTCTTCTTGCATCTCGTGATCTAGTTGCTCAAAAAGTTTATCTAAGCCCCAATCTTGATACATTCTAGAATGAATAAAATACTGATCAATCGCTGCCAATTCGTTATGTAATAAACCATTAAGACTGGCTATAATTTTTGGATTACCTTTCATTTTATGCCCCTGTAATAATTATAGGTGTAAGTTATAGGTATAAATTATCAGTGCTATCAAAGCCCTTTAGTAAAAGAGTAAGAGTTAGTTGCTCTACATAACAGTATAACAATCACAATATCATAGTATAACAATGATAACTTATCGAATTACTCAATTTTACTTATCTAACTCATTAACTTTTAAGTAAAAACTATTTTCATTTATTTTTACATTCTATTGTAAAGCCATTAATTAATATGCTTACTAACCATACTGGTAAGCGATAAATATGTCTAGCTAAGTACTAATCGCTATAAATTATGGCTGGCATTTTAAGGACCAAATAACCGCAATAAGTAGCCATCTAAACATCTATAATTTGCTAATAATATTAAATAAAGCTAGAATCCGCATCTAAACGTTTTATTGTGTTAACGAAGATGGTGAAAATCCATCACTGTACCCGCAACTGTAAATAAAATGATATTTATGTTTTTACTAACTATTATTTTAAAGTCAGATAGCTAGCCCAAAAAACTATATTTAACTCTGCTTATTAGCGTGCGGGAAAACACGAGCCTAACTATGTCTACACTGCTTACTATCTCTGATCTTAGTTGGATCATTCAAAAAAAATCCATATTACATAACATTAACTTTACTGTCAGTAAGGGTGAAGTCATTGGTATTATTGGCCCTAATGGCGCGGGTAAAACTAGCCTACTACGCTGTATAACCAATCAAGCAAATATGCTGGTTAGTAAGAATATAAGTGGCAGCATTAAACTAAAAAACCGGTCTATTAGACAATTTAGCGCTAAAGAAATAGCCCAACATTTTGCTGTTGTTATGCAAAAAAATGACTCTATTTTTGCCTTATCGGTACAAGATGTGATGAAAATGGGTCTATTACCACACAAAAGTCTTTTTTCAATCGACAGTGATCATGACAAAGCACAAATAGCCTTAGCGCTGACTAAAGTGGGCTTAAGCCATGCGCTACATAGCCATTTTAATCTGTTATCTGGCGGCGAACAACAACGCGTATTAATTGCGCGAGCATTGGTTCAAGCAAGTCAGATATTAATCCTCGATGAACCCACTAATCACCTTGATGTGTATTACCAACATCAAGTATTACAACTAGTCAATAATCTTAATATCACTGTCATTATGACCGTGCATGACCTTAATTTAGCTAGCTTATATTGTCAGCGTTTATTACTACTAAACCAAGGTCACTTAATTGCTGATGGTACGCCTGAAGAAGTCTTAACGCCACAGCAGTTAAGCCAAGTATTTGGCTTACCTTGTCAACAAAGTATTGATGCAATAACCGGCGCGACACAGGTTTCTTTTTATCTAAAAGAACATTGTGTTCAAAATAATACGCAAAACGTTATGCAAAATAACAGGGTGTCTACACCTTAAATGAATAAAATATCTATCAGTTTATTTGTCTTGTCTGCATTGGTTATTGTCTCTGCACTCGCCGCTATTACTTTTGGTCCTGCAGACATTAGCTCAACTGAGTTAATGTCGTGTTTAATTGGCAGTTGTCAAAATCAAGTCGCGAATATCGTTATTTGGCAGGTGCGTATCCCAAGAGTACTTGTTGCTTTAGTTGCAGGTATGGGCTTAGCTATTGCCGGCGCTATTTTACAAAACACTACCCGTAACCCGCTTGCAGACCCCTACCTTTTTGGTATTGTTTCTGGTGCTGGCTTAGGTGCCACTATCGCCAATATATCGTTGGCTGATAACCTCACTATAGCCCTGCCATTAGCCGCCTTTCTGGGTGCACTATTTTCAGTCATTATCGTGATATTTATCGCTAAAGTATTACAACGTATGGAGCAGCTACTACTCGCCGGCGTCGCGGTGTCTTTTATGCTTGGCTCAATCACCCAGTTCATTTTATATTTTGGTGAACCGTTTGCTACTAACCGTGTTATTTTTTGGTTAATGGGTAGCCTAGCCCGCGTTGAGATGAGTAATTTTTATGTAATTGCTAGTGTGTTAGTTATTGCCATGATCACTGTGATTGCACTACACAGACAAATAGACGCGTTATTATTAGGTGATGAAAGCGCTGCTAGCTTAGGCGTTGACGTAGATAAATTACGGTTATTAATGTTAGCCATATGTGCGGCTTTAACGGCAACTATTGTTGCTTATTGCGGTGGCATAGGCTTTGTTGGCTTAATGATACCTCACATTGTTAGACAACTTATCGGCGTAACCACACTTAAATTAATTATGGGTAGCGCACTTATTGGCGCGATATTCCTTATTTGGGTTGATGTTATTGCCCGCTCATCCTTACCTCACGCAGAAATACCTATTGGTATTATCACCTCTGCACTAGGTAGTATATTTTTCTTATTTATTATGTATCGTTCTCGATCGATCACTTAATAACTTAACACAGCAGAGATAATCCTATGACTGACAAAAAAATAGCTAACGAAAACACAACCGACAGCAACGTGGCTGATAAACACAAACAAAGAATGCAAAAAATTAAAGAAAAAGTGGATTCTCGTATTGATAACGCCACCGACGAACGCGGCTTACTTATTGTTATCACGGGTAATGGTAAAGGTAAAAGCACCTCGGGTTTTGGTACGGTTGCCCGCGCTGTTGGTCACGGACTTAATGCTGCTGTAGCGCAGTTTATTAAAGGTACTTGGGCTTGTGGTGAGCGAAACTTACTTGAAAACGCAGGGGTAAAATTTAGTGTGATGGGCACCGGCTTTACCTGGAATACTCAAGACAAAGAAAAAGATATCGCCGCCGCCAATGCAGTATGGATTAAATGTAAAGAGTTACTCAGCGACACCACTATTGATGTAGTTTTACTCGATGAAATGACCTATATGTTGTCGTATAAATACCTCGACTTAGATGAAGTGATTGCCGCATTAAACAATCGCCCCAAACATCAGCACGTTATAATTACGGGGCGCGCTTGTCATCGCGCCATTATTGAATTAGCCGATACAGTCAGCGAAGTACAATCAATAAAGCATGCCTTTGATAACGGCATTAAAGCGCAAAAAGGTATTGATTGGTAAAGTTTTTCCATGAAATTAATACCATAAAAAAATACCGTAAATACACAACAACCGACAGCGACATAGAAGTAACACGATGAAATTAGCCTACATACTACTTACTTTACTATTAGTAGCTAACTCAACTTACGCTGAATTAGCTAAAGATACTCAGACAAAAGTAAATAAAAAACAAAGCAAACCAACGATTATAGCGCTAGCGCCACACATTGTTGAAATGCTTTATGATATTGGCGCTGGTGAGCAAATTATTGGTACCACCTCATTTGCTGACTATCCTGAGGCCGCAAAAAAAATACCGCAAATTGGTAGTTATGTACGCTTACAAATTGAACGCGTTATTGAACTACAACCCGACTTAATTATTGCTTGGAAAAGTGGTAATCCCAGTGATGATTTGGCGCGATTAGAGCAACTTGGTTTTAACATTGTTTACTCTCAACCCAATAACTTTGAAGATATAGCCACTGAAGTACGCCACTTTGCACGTATTACTGGCCACACCGCGCAAGGCGAAAAAGTAGCACAAGCATTTGAGCAAACCTTAGCTAACATAAAAGCAACCTATCAAAATAAAACAGCGATAGTCGGCTTTTACGAATTGTGGTCTAGACCCTTAACAACTGTAGCAAAAGGCAGTTGGCCACAACAATTTTTGACTCTATGTAAAGTAAAAAATCCTTTTGAGCAGGTAGTAACCCCCTACCCACAAATTAGTATAGAAAAAGTATTACCCGCTTCAATACAGCTGATTATTCAACCATTGTCAGTAAATCAAACCGAACGTGAAGGTTTTAACTGGCAAGATTGGCCAATCATTCCTGCGGTTGCTAATAAGCAAATAATACAACCCGATGCCGATGCCATGCATCGTATGACCATACGCAGCTTAACGGCATTAAAAGATTTGTGTGCGAAAATAGATCAAACCAGAGCGTTTTTGCAACAAAAGCATAGCTAGCAGAAGCTAGTCACTACGAAATATTTTAGGTGCCCAAACGTTTTATTGCTGTGTTTCAAAGCCCTCAATAATACCAAAGGTGAAACGGGAAATTGGTTAAACCAATACTGCCCCCGCAACGGTGTGAGCTGCTATTTTGGCAACTCAAGTCCGGAGACCGGCCTAAAATTTACTTTATCATTGTAAGTACGGTGGGTGCTTATAACTGAGGAAAATATGAAGAAAACATTAATAGCACTAAGTATTAGCAGTCTACTTTACTCATCACTTTCTGTTGCTGAGCAAACTCATGTTGTCAGTATTAACAAAACAGCCAAAGCTGATGAAAAAATGCTTATTACGGGTAATCCATACAATCAATCAACCGATGAAGTTATGTCAACGGTATCTATCATTACTCGTCTAGATATAGACCGTATCCAACCTAAGTCTGTTGCTGAACTATTACAAACCACTGCGGGTATTGATATTGCCGCTAATGGCGGGCCAGGACAAGCGACATCTGTTTTCGTTCGTGGTACTAACTCAACGCATACCTTATTTTTAGTCGATGGTGTGCGCATTGATACCGTAACGGGCTCTGGTGGTGCCTCTGTTAATGACATACCCACTTACCAAATTGAACGTATTGAGGTGGTAAAAGGTCCTCGTGCTGCCATGTACGGTTCAGATGCTGTTGGTGCTGTGATACAAATTTTCACTCGTGATTTAGCCAGTGGTGAATATCAAGCTGCTGTTGAATACGGTTCAAATAACTATGTTTTAGCGGGTGTCAGTGCTGGTATTAATCATGGTGATGGGGCAACAACATTCAGTGTCAGTAAAGAAACCAGTGATGGTTATGACGTAACCAATAATGAGTTTGCGGTAGATGATGATGATGATAGCTATGAAAGAGTTAACATTTCACTTAAAGGCCATCAAAAGTTGAGCGATACTCTTACCTTAAACTGGGTTGGTCGCTATGACGATGGTGATTATGACTATGATGGTAATTCTCAGTGGACAGCAACAGCGCCAAGCCAAGAATATAAAAAATATTTATTATCTACCGGCTTAAACTATGCGGAGAATTATTGGTCTCACGATATTAATATCGCCCAATTTCAAGAAGAAAACTCACGTTTTGGGGATTACCCTGCGGTAGATAAAACTACCCGTAACCAACTTGATTATGCCGGTGTTTACCATACAAGTGACGCGTTAAGTGTTAACTTTGGTACGCAATTTTACCAAGATGACTATAAAGGCTCTAATGCTGCTTTTAGTGGTGAATCACGTGATACGTTAAGCGCATTTGCAGGAGCATTGTATAATAGAGACGCCTTTGTTACCGAGTTATCACTACGTTATAACGATGTCGAAGATACCGGCACCGAAACCACTTATAACGTTAGTTTAGGCTACAACCTTAATGACGCTATTTTCGCGAGCATTAACTATGGTACAGGCTTTAAAGCCCCCACGTTATATCAACTTTATGATAGTTGGTCTGGTAATGCTCAACTTAAACTAGAAACATCACAAAGCTGGGAGTTTTTACTGCGCGGCGATGTTTATGGCGTAAAAGCAGATGTATCATACTTTAACATTGGCTTTGATAACCTGCTTGACTACGACTACGCTAGTGCTAAATACGACAACATTGCTGATGCCAACATTAGCGGTGTAGAAGTTAACCTATCTAAAAGTATCAATAATCTTAATTTAGCAACTAATTATACTTATACCGATACTGAAGATAAAACCACTGGCACTCAATTAAGTCGTCGTGCTCGTCATAAAGCCAATATTAGCGCCTCTTATGATTGGCAAAAAGTCAATTTCATGGGCGTTTATAAATACCAAGGTACTCGTTTTGATGCTAACTCAAATGGCTCATTAGCGGCTTACAATACCGTTGATCTTGGCGTAAGTTATCAATTAAATGATGCATGGAAATTACAAGTTAAAGCCAATAACATATTTGATGCTGATTATGAAACAGCGCCCGGCTACGTTACTCCTGGAGCAGAATACTTCTTACAAGTTAGCTTTAATAACCTATAAGAGTTATCAACATTATCACGGTAAAACTAACACAGACTAACTACTTAGTTGGTCTGTTACAAACCTAAGTATCTAACTATATCAAAGCCAGTGCCGACTTATCGCATTGGCTTTTTTTATCACTTTAGCAACATTCAAAAGCGCTACAGTAGTACCAATAGACTACCGGTTAAAATATAATACCTTAAATCACTTATCATCAAGGTATAAATCGCTTTTTATGCAGTTACTCAAATCAACCATCCACCCCGACATTAGCAATATTAACGACAGTTCAGCCAAACGCTTCACCCGAAAAGCGACCAGAGCTATTGTACTTAATGGCGATAATATTTTATTGCTTTATACCAAACGCTATCACGATTACAGTTTACCTGGTGGTGGCGTAGATAAAGGTGAGAGTATTACCGAAGGGTTAATTCGTGAATTAAAAGAAGAAACAGGCGCGCATAATGTTAAAGACATTGCCGCTTTTGGTCTTTATGAGGAATTTAGACCCTGGTATAAAAATGATTTTGATATTATTCATATGCAGTCTTATTGTTATACCTGCACCATTGATAATGAATTGCGTGAGCCTGAGCTTGAAGCCCATGAAGTGAATAACGGTATGCACCCTATTTGGATGAACATACACCAAGCTATTGCTCATAACGAAGAAACGATAGCGAACAGTGCTAAAAAAGGTTTATCGATAGAGCGTGAAACCTTTCTATTAAAACACATTGTTAGTAAGTTAATCAGCGTTTAGTTGCTTAAGTAGCTCAACTAGCTTGGCTTTGTCAAGGCAAGCATCGATCTACAAATCCGTTAAGTTATTAGAAAACATTAATTTCTGCCAAAAATAATATCTTGGCGCTCATCTATCCACAACGGATGTTTCGCCATTACTTTAGTAAAGGTGGCGCTTTGCAAATAGCTGTTTAGCCATTGGCGTACTTTTGAGTATGGTGATTGTAAGTACCATTGGCGTTCAACACGGGCAAACTGTCGAATAAAAGGTACTAAGGCAATATCGGCTAAGCTTTCTTTGTTTGACATTAAAAAAGTATGCTCAGTTAAGCGTTGCTCTAATTGCTGTACGTATTGCTCACAAGCCACTCGGCACTCTCCAATATTATCTTCTTGGTAACGTTTAGCGCATTTGTAAGCATCTAGACTGGTTTTAAAGTTATCATCAAAGTCTTTAATCAGTAATAACATCGCTGATAACGCATCTTGTTGTTGTGCGTGTAGTAGATCATCAGGGTCTGCTCTGTGTAATGCCCATAACATAATATCTACGCTTTCTTCTATCACGGTATTATTTGCTAATACCACAACGGGCACAGTACCCTTAGGCGATGCCGCTAGCATTTCTTTAGGTTTATTACTTAATACCAAATCACGTAGTAATACCGGTTCTTTGGCCTTAAAAATGGCGAGCCTTGCGCGCATGGCATAAGGACAGTTTCGTAATGAATAAAGAATAGCTAAACGACTGGTATCATTAACATTTACATTCATTGGTAGAGGTCTTCCGGTACAATAATTATTAACAATCACAAAAATCACACTAAATAAGCGACGTAAACGGTATTCATTGCGTCACTTTACCAGTAAAATCCCCCTTTTGAAATTTAACCGCCGTTTAATTGGCTAAAGTTGTAAAATGAGTCCTAACATAGAATTATTAGCCCCTGGTGGTGATATCGATGCAATAAAAGCAGCCATTATTGCAGGCGCAGATGCAGTGTACTGCGGTTTAGATACCTTTAATGCGAGAAATCGTGCTGCTAATATTTCTTTTGATGAGCTCGTCGGTATTATCAGACTCGCGCACGACTATGATTGCCAAATATTTTTAACGTTAAATATTATTATGCTAGAGCGTGAGTTTAAAACCCTAGCTAAACTGTTAAGCAAATTAGCAAATACCACCCTTGATGGTGTTATTGTGCAAGATTTAGGTATGCTGTATATCCTTAAAAAGCACTTCCCTACCCTTGATATTCACGCCTCAACGCAATTAACAACGCATAACATTGGTCAAATTCCCTTTTTGAAAAAGTTGGGGGCATCACGTGTGAACTTATCGCGTGAATTAAACTTAAAAGAAATCAGCGCTATTACCGCGGTATCACGGCAAGAAAATGTACTCACCGAAGTGTTTGTCCACGGTTCGTTATGTGTGGCTTTTTCTGGTTTATGTTATTCCACCTCAGCCAGTGTTGGTAATTCAGGTAACCGAGGTCGTTGTAGTCAAGCCTGTCGTGAGGAATATAAACCGACCGAATCTGGTAATAAATTTCCGTTAAATATTAAAGACAATTCAGCCTTTTTTGATTTACCTGCCTTGATTGACGCCGGCGTGCACTCATTCAAAGTAGAAGGCCGCATTAAAGGCGCAAGTTATGTACATACCGTTATTGATAGCTTTCGTAAACAAATTGATGGTTTTGTTGAAACCGGAGAGTTATTGGAAGATGGCGAACGTCTTTATAAGGTATTTAACCGTGATTTTTCTAACGCCTTTTTACGCGGTGATTTAAATCAATCAATGTTTATTGAAAACCCACGTGATAACTCTAAATACCACGCCATTGATAAAAGTAATGCGATTTCTGTGGTGCAAATTCACGACGTTGAACAAAAGCTCAGTGATGAGAAAGACGCTATGCATGCTGATGTTTTTGATAAAATAAAGCATTTGAGTATTGAAAAGCGTCAACTTTCTTTAGTATTTTCAGGACAAGCTGGTCAGCCGTTAACCGTCACTATTAACATTAAAGAAATGGTTAAACAAAACCTCACCAAAGAGGTGCTAAACGAGCAGACTCATGTAATGCACTCACAGCGAGCGCTGACGCCAAGTGAAAAAAACTGCATTGACCATGAAGCAATAGAGAAGCGTTTTAAAAGCTTTAATAACGCTGCCTTTAATTTAGTTGAATTAAATACTAACGATATTTCTGCAAGCCTTACCATACCCTTTAAAGAATTAACCACGCTGAAAAACAACATTGCAACATTACTTAATGACGGTATAGCGCTATTACCTGAAGTGGAGTTACCTAAGCTAGTACGTCACGCTAAAAAAGACGATGAGACTAAATTATCATTGTTAATATGTGATGAAAGCGATATCAATCTGGGTAATATAACCGATGCCGATATTTACTTTAAACTGCCTGATGCTTATAAGCGTGGCTGTACTAAGTATGTGGATTTTTTCAAAGAAAACCCGCGCCTTATACCTTGGTTTCCAGCAGTATTAATTGGCAAAGACTATGATGTTGCGGTTAATATTTTAGAGCAAGTTAACCCTAAACTCATCGTCACTAATAACACTGGTATTGCCAACCGTGCCTTTGAATTAGGTATTGAATGGATTGCTGGCCCGTTTTTAAATACCACTAACTCTTATGCGTTATTAGCCATGAAAGAAGGGTTTAATTGTAGTGGTGCTTTTATTTCCAATGAAATAAACCGCCAACAAATGCAAACTATCGCACGTCCTGAAAACTTTAAAATGCTTTACAGCGTTTACCACCCTATTTTGTTAATGACCAGCAGACAGTGCTTTTTCCAACAAAGTGTTGGCTGTGAAAAGCCGCGTATTGATAATGGTTGTATGTTGTCATGCGATAAATCAACCACCATTACTAATCTTAAAGATGTGTCGTTTGCTATTGATAAGCAAAAAGCTGGTTACCCAAGTATTTATAATAAAGATCAGTTTTTAAATACTGAAATCATTGAAGACTTAACGCAGTTATTTGATGGTTTTATGATTGACTTAACCAATATTGGCGCGGGTGATAAAGAGTCTCCTGATAAAGCAGAACTCATTAAGCACTTTGAACAATTACTTAAGCACCATAAAAGTGACTCGCTAGACTACGTTAAGGCTTCATCGGCTTCACCACACTCACAAGCGCAGTTAAAAGCTCAAAATGCGCTTAAAGCTCTTGTGCCAGAGTCAACCAATGTGCAGTACCATAATGGGCTGTAACTAACGCACTACTTTTTTTACCGGTTAATTATTGCCTTATTTTCTGATGATAATAAGGCAATAATGTATGACTTGTAAAAGCGATTAGTTATTAGATTGAAAAATACGCACTAATTCTGCTCGTATCCATTGCATAATAGGTCCTCCCCCCCTATCACGTCGCTTAACCGACCCCATTTCAATCAACAGCGGGTGTGCTATATTTGTTGTTGATAAAATTTTAATTTGTCCCTGATACCACTCAGAATGAGCAACATGCTCTGGCACAATAGCCCAACCAACAGTTCGAATCACTAGTTCGGTAATTTGATAATAACTATCAATATGCCAGTGCGTTGGCGACAACGGTTTCTCGCGAATCTCACCCATGCGATCACAAATGGCTAACTGACGATGCGCAGCTAAGTCTGTGATTGTTGGCGCTTCAATACTTGATAAGGGATGATTAACCGACACAATAAGTGCATGAGTAAATTGACTAAGCAATTGATATTCTAATGTTTGCGGAAGGTCATTAAGATAATAGAACAAAATGCCAAAATCGGCTTTTCCCTCATCAACCCATTGCGCTATATCATCTTGCGAGCCATTGATAATCGTTAACTTAAACAAAGGGAACGTTGTAGAGACAGACTCAAAAAGCGCACCTAAAGCATTAATTGGTACGGCTTCATCAATAGCCAGTACTAGCGCTAACTCTTGCCCTGCAGAAACGGTTTGTGCTCTAGAGTCTAAGCGCTGACATTGCTCTAGTACTGCTAACGCTTCGACAAACATTTCTTGACCTTTCTCGGTTAAGGTCGGAGTACGGGTGCTGCGATCAAATAAAGTAAAACCTAAATCGATCTCTAAGTTATTAATGGCTGTACTCACGCGAGATTGCGCTTTGCCTAATTGCCTAGCCGCTGCTGAGAATGAGCCATACTTAACCGCTGACACAAAAGCATTGAGCTGATCAAAGGTCCAATTCATTCATTCACCCCATCTAAAATTAGTAAATTTTTAGCGAATACCAAGCTATAACCATCCGAATAGCGGATGGATATTAACTTCATTCTATCTTGTTAACAACTATAATCACTGTCAACTTAACGAAACGAAACTACCATCATGAGTGAGACCAACTTACAGTCGACAGACACAGTTAAAAGTACTTTCTGGCACTACGCTATGCCATCCGTTATCGCGATGATGGTTACAGGGCTGTACCAAGTTATTGACGGCATTTTCGTTGGCCATTATGTCGGTGTTAAAGGCTTAGCAGCAATTAATATTGCTTTCCCTGTTCTAGGTAGTTTAATGGGCTTGGGGTTAATGATTGGTATGGGTTCAGGTAGCTTACTGTCTATATTTCGCGGCGAAAAAAAAGAAGCTAATGCTCAAAAAGTCATTGCCAATAGTTTATGGCTGATACTGATATTTGCGCTGATATCTGCCACAACATTACTCTTTATTAGTGATTCACTACTGAGCTTACAAGGCGCTAAAGACATAGTTTATGACTATGCGATGAGTTATATCACTATTTTTATTTATGGCGCAATACTAACTATAGGAGCTACTGCTCTACCCATGTTAGTGCGTAATAATAATAGCCCTTACATAGCCACTGCGTTAATGATTATTGGTGCCCTACTTAATATTATTTTAGATTATGTATTGTTAGACCTGTACTCATTGGGCTTACCTGGCGCAGCTATCGCCACCATTATTTCTCAAAGTATTGTTATGTTATTAGCACTAGCTTATTTTTTTACTAGTAACGCACATATACAACTTAACTGGTGTGCGTTAATGCCCGACGTTAATATTGCCAAACATTGTGTAACGCTTGGTTTGTCAGGTTTCTTTATCTATTTATATTTCGGCTTTATCATGGCCGTACATAATAAGTTATTTATGGAATACGGCGGTGCTGTACACGTTGCTGCCTTTGCTATTGTTGGCTATTTAGCCACGCTTTATTATCTTTTTGCTGAGGGTGTTGCTAACGGTTTACAGCCGCCGGTGAGTTACTATTTTGGTAGTAATGATCATAAAAAAATTCAACAAACCGTTAACTATGCTGTAAAAATTGTTGTTTATACTGGTATCGCTATGTATCTGTTATTAGTACTCAATGACAGTTTCGTTATTGGACTCTTTACTCGTGATGATAACGCGCTTATCGAAGCGACAGCGATGGGCATACGTTTACACTTATTTGCTGACGCATTAGATGGTTTTATCTTTATCGCCTCGGTATATTTTATGTCGGTTAACCAAAGTGGTAAAGCCATCGCTATTGCTGTTGCTAATATACTAGTGCAACTACCGTTTTTATTCTTTTTACCACAGTGGTTAGGTGTTAACGGTATATGGTTATTAGTACCGATATCGAATATATGTTTAACACTGCTCATCGCCCCACTGTTATATCGAGAAGTTAACCGATTAACTAAAACACCAACACTCATAACTACCCGAAGCATTGCCAGTTATTGCTAAGCTCTATTAGCGCTAGGGTACTGCTTTACTTTAAGTTTAACTTTTAATTAACGAATTTAGCCGTAGAGAAATAACTTAAAACAGCACTAAGCATTTGAAAAAAATATCGTCTTTGTAAATAATATTTGCGTTGAACCTAGTGGTTTATTTAGTTACCCTGCGCAACCTAATAGCAATAAAAAGCCACTATTTGATATAAAGAATATGAAAACAACCTTATATTTAGCTCGCCATGGACAAACGCAATGGAACAAAGTAGGCCGTTTTCAAGGGCAACTTGATAGTAAGTTAACCCAAATAGGTCAACAACAATCTGAACAGCTTGCCTTAAAGCTCGCTAATCAAAAAATCGACTTAATCGTTTCATCCACATTAGGACGAGCCGTTGATAGTGCGCTCATTTGCCAACAAGTATTGAATCGTCCTATTGAACAATGGTCAAAACTTATGGAGCGTGATTTAGGGCTCTGGCAAGGACAGTACATTACTGGTATTAAAGTTGATCAACACTATGATGAAATACTGCATCAATTTACTGCGCTAACACCGCCTACTGGCGAGAGTGCCGTAAGCTGTGGAGCACGTATTTATCAAGCATTAACAACGCTGGCAAAAAATCATCTGAATAAAAGCTTGTTAGTTATTTTTCATGGTGAGGCTTTACGCTGCTTGTTAGCTACGCTAGGGAATAACTCAACGGGTAACGCTTACGAGTTATTCGACAACGGTTGCCTATTACAATTAAGTTATTTACATAGTGACGAAAGTTTTCAGCAAATAACCTAGAGTAGTAAATTTTATGCCCGAGCTTACGGTAAATATAGACATGGTAAATAGCTACCAGCAAATTCTCATACTATTACCCAATTTCGCTCTTTTTATTACCTTATTATTGGCACTGTTACTTGATAAATATTTAGGTGAAGCAAAGCGTTTTCATTATTTAGTCGGCTTTGGTTGGTTAGCAAAAAAACTAGAAATGCGATTAAACCCTGTTAATAAACAGAGTAACAAAAGTACGTTAGCGGCTAAATTACGGGGAACCTTAGCTTGGAGCTTATTGGTATTACCTTTACCTCTTATCTATTTTTATCACCTTAATTACTTAAGCTGGTATTGGCAAATACTACTTGATGCTATTGTGCTTTATCTCGCTATCGGCTTAACGAGTTTAAAGCAACATGCCATGCAAGTTTACCACCCGCTCCTCAAAGGTGACTTAACAACAGCTCGTTATTTTACTGGCTATTTGGTTAGCAGAGATACCGATAAACTATCAGCGCAAGAAATGTCCAGAGCAACCATTGAGTCTATGCTGGAAAATGGTCATGATTCGGTTATCGCTTCTTTATTTTACTATATTATAGGCGGCGCACCACTGGTGATAATACATAGGTTAGCCAATACCTTAGATGCCATGTGGGGTTATAAAAGCTCACATTTTATCCATTTTGGTTACGCCAGTGCCCGGCTTGATGACTTATTGGGGTTTGTCTCGGGTAAGTGCTGTACTTTGCTTTATGCTATACAAGGCGTAAGACAAGGTCATTGCCTTAACGCTATTCGCAATGCTTACTGGCAAGGTAATCAATATAAAAGTCATAATGGCGGCTGGGTAATGGCTGCTGGCGCTACGGTGATGAATAGGGCACTAGGTGGCCGGGCGTTTTATCACGGAAAAATGCTCAATTCACTCACCTTAGGCTGTGGTAGTGCTGTAACGAGTAAAGATATCCCAAAAAGTTTAACTGTGGTCAAACGTGCCTGCATCATATTAGTGACTATCGTCTTTGTTTTTCAGCTCACGCTTTATTTAACTTATTAACTTTAATGACATATGACATATGACATATGTGCACAGGAATCATATGACTTTACTTCATGGCGGCCAGTTAGAGCAAATTGCCCAGCAATATAATATCCCACTTGATCACTGGCTCGATGTATCAACGGGTATTGCGCCCATTAGCTACCCTATTCCGGCTTTACCGGTTAATATATGGCAACGATTACCGCAAAAAAGCCCTGAACTTATCGCAGCGGCTAAACAATATTACCAGTGCTCGCAGCTGATAATAACCAATGGTAGTCAGGCCATTATTAAAGCTTTACCGACATTATATCGTCAAAAAAATGTTTTAGGTAATGATGTCTACTTGCCTGAGCGCGGCTATAAAGAGCATGCTCATGCATGGCAGCTGGCGGGTTACACTGTACACTTTTATCAAACGCTGCTGCCTGAAATGAATGATTTATTGCCCAATAGCGTTTTGGTGATCATTAATCCTAATAATCCAACGGGACAGTTTTTTAATAAGCGGGTTATTGATAAATACCAACAGCAATTAAAGCGTTTGAATGGTTTACTGGTACTCGATGAAGCTTTTATTGATGTTATGCCAGATAATGAATCGTATTGTAGCAATATTGCTAGGGGCATTGATGATAAAAATACGACACAAAATTTCACTCAAATAGGCAATAGCCATTGTTTGGTATTACGCTCCTTTGGCAAGTTTTTTGGCTTAGCCGGCATTCGTATTGGCTTTTTAGTCGCTGATAGTTTTTGGTGTCAAGCGTTTGAAAGTGTCTTAGGACCATGGCAAGTAAATGGTCCTGCACAAGTTATTGCCGAGCATGCCCTAAAAGACACCCAATGGCAGCAAACGCAAAAAGAAACATTACATCAACTTAAAGTGGCGCAAGCACTCATGTTTGCGCAAGTATTTCCAAACACGGTATTACAAAGCTCTCATGGCTGTGACTTATTTATTACCTTACATTTTCATCATCAAGAGACAGCCAAAAAGCTTTATCATTTACTGTGCCAACAAGGCGTTTATTGTCGGTTATCTGACGAGCAAGACACCTTAAGGTTTGGTATCACTACGCAAGCGTTATTACCGCGCCTAGCAGCGGCCTGTGAGCAAGCGTGTAAACTATTACTTACCCCAATAAAATCAGTAACAACTTTATGAATAAACATTTTACCCAAGCTGATGTTGCATTGCTTGAAGAGGTATTAAGGCTTAGGCGCGACGTTAGAGGAAATCGCTTTATTGACACGCCAGTGTCCCCGGCAACGGTTAATAAACTCATTGATGCCGCATTATACGCGCCTTCGGTTGGTTATTCTCAACCGTGGCAATTTGTTATTATACGTGATGAAAACATCAAACAAGACGTTTACAACTCTTTCTTAACTGTTAATCACTATTCAAGTAAATTGTTCTCTCAACAAAAACAAGTGGATTATAAGGCATTAAAATTAGAAGGTATTAGAGAAGCGCCCGTTAACATTGCTGTTTTATATAAGCCAAGTGATACACCTGTGTTAGGGCAAAGCTCAATGAAGGATATGGGCCGTTTTAGCGTAGTTTGTGCCATTCAAAATTTATGGTTGATGGCACGTTCGCTAAATATTGGTGTCGGTTGGGTCAGTATTATTGAACCTGAAGTCGTGAAAAAAATAGTGAATGCACCCAGTAATACCGAGTTAATTGGTTATTTATGCATTGGTTATGTGGATGAGTTTTTAGACGAGCCAGAATTAAAAAGTAAAGGTTGGCAAACACAGAAAAAACGAGAAGAAGTTGTCTTTTATGAGCAGCTACCTTCTTGCCCAACTAACACCAAAGTTAACGTTAACGATGAATGAGAGAAGGCGGATCGCATTTGCCAGCATAACGATTCGCTACCATTAACTCCTGTCTATAAGCTTTTACCTTTCCCTTAAGATTATACTGATTACTGTGATGTTTGACCTTTGACGTTTTTTCACCCATTGTACCGTCATAAAAAGTGTACTGTCAGCAAACTTAATAACTAAAAAGGCCATTAACACTTTCATGTTAATGGCCTTGTAAACTTTGTTAATTTAACGAAATAAATTAATGGTTTTCAGAAACCATATTGACAGTGTATTTAGGAATATCAACCACTAAGTCTTCATCACCGACGATTGATTGACAACTCAGGCGCGATTCAGGCTCTAAACCCCAGGCTTTATCAAGCATATCTTCTTCAAGTTCATCACCCTCTTCAATAGAGTCAAAACCTTCACGAATGATCACATGACATGTTGTACAAGCACATACTTTTTCACAAGCATGCTCAATACCTATGTCATTTCTTAAGGCAACATTTAATACGCTTTCACCTTTTTCGGCGTCAACGACTGCGCCATCTGGGCATAATTCTTCATTGGGTAAAAATATAATTTTTGGCATGTTATTTATTCTCTGCTTGCAAGGCTTTCGCCTAACCTAAATACTGTTTATGTATTATCTCATGTTACCTTTAAAGGTCATGAAAAGATGTTTAAATTTTATCAACTGCTTGACCAGCAAGCGCTTGGCTAATTGAACTATCCATACGGCGCTCAGCAAATATATCGGTACTATCACTTATTGCTTTAAGAGCCTGTTCAATCGCTTTAATATCATCTCCTTGGCTTACGTCGCTAAGTGACTTAATAGTGCTTTCAATCGCTAGTATCTCTTCACTATTGAGTAATCGGCTATCAGCAACTAATGCTGCTTTTACAGACTCTATCACGCGAACAGCTTCAACTTGTTGCTCTTTTAACATACGTGCTTGCATATCATCTGCTGCATTACTCATAGAATCTTTGATCATCTGGCTAATTTGACTGTCATCAAGACCAAATGAAGGCTTAACTTCAATACTTGACTCTACTCCTGACGATTTTTCCATCGCTGAGACAGAAAGTAAACCGTCTGCATCAACTTTAAAGGTTACTCGAATATGAGCCGCACCTGCTGTCATCGCGGGAATGCCACGCAATTCAAAACGCGCAAGTGAACGACAATCATCGACTAATTCACGCTCACCTTGCAAGACGTGTACGGCCATTGCCGTTTGCCCATCTTTAAAGGTAGTAAACTCTTGTGCTTTAGCGACGGGGATTGTGGTATTACGTGCAATAACTTTTTCGACTAACCCCCCCATGGTTTCTAAACCAAGCGATAAGGGTAAAACATCAAGTAATAACATGTCACTATCAGGTTTATTACCCGCTAAAATATCTGCTTGAATAGCAGCGCCAATAGCGACCACTTTATCAGGATCAATAGAGGTTAATGGTTTTTTATTAAAGTGTTTTTCTACTTCACTACGCACTAAAGGTACGCGGGTAGAGCCACCCACCATAACGACTTCAATAACCTCATCAACGCTAATACTAGCGTCTTTTAAACTACGACGACAAGCACGTAAGGTTTTATTAACTAAACCTGTAATAAGTTCATTAAATTGCGCTTTGCTGATGCGTTGTTGCCATGGCTGATCATTATCAAGCGTGATAGTAATATCAGCATACTCATGATCAGTTAACTGCTCTTTGGCAAAACACGCTTTTTGCATTAATTGTCTTTCTAATGAGGGTGATAAAGGTCTTACTAAACCTGCTTGTGCGATAATATAATCGACTAAAACAACATCAAAATCATCACCACCCAGGGCAGAATCTCCGCCTGTGGAGAGTACTTCAAAAACACCTTTATTTAAACGTAAAATAGAAATATCAAAAGTACCACCACCTAAATCATAAACAGCAATAACACCTTCTTGACCTGAATCTAACCCGTAAGCTACCGCAGCGGCTGTTGGCTCATTTAATAAGCGTAAGACGTTAATACCTGCTATTTTTGCGGCATCTTTAGTACTTTGTCTTTGAGCATCGTCAAAGTGCGCTGGTACAGTAATAACAACACCGGTGAGCTCGCCACCTAAGGTCGCTTCTGCGCGATGGTTTAAGCTTTTTAATATTTCAGCTGCTACTTGTACTGGGTTAACAGCGCCTTGGCGTGTCATAATTTCGGGGTGATTTTCATCACCACAAAACTGGTATGGCAATGACGGGTATTTACTTTTAATATCGGCCAGTGAACGACCTATTAATCGTTTGGCAGAAGTAATGGTATTGGACGCATCGTCAATGCTAAACGCTTGAGCAGCGTAGCCTACTACCTTGTTATCAGCCTGATAACTAACCACAGAGGGTAATATATCACGCCCTTGTTCGTCAGCGAGAGTACGCGGATCACCGCTTTGTACGCTTGCGATCAATGAATTGGTAGTGCCAAGATCAATACCGGCAGCTAATCTGTGTTCATGAGGAACGGTACTCTGACCGGGTTCTGCAATTTGTAATAAAGCCATGATTGTTAATTCAGTAATTTAAGTTAATGTTTAGGTAAAGTACTTAAGTGCTTGCTTAGTAATTATTGACTAGTTTTGCTAGTCATCAAACAAGCTATCTTCAAGACGATCCACTTCAATATTTAGCTTTTGATAAAATTTTAATTTACGTAAATTATCACACGCAGCACTATTTGATGCTGCAGTATTTTCAATTATTTGTGCTCTCATCATTTGAGAAAGCTGTAAATATTCACTCGATAATACATTTTGTACTTCAAGCAAGGCAGCATCAACATCACCAGAAGATTTAACATCTTCAAGCATTTCTCGTAGTTCCATTTGATGCATTAAAAAGCTGGTATCACCAAAAGTATGTTGCTCGTTTGGCATATCAATACCACGCTCAATAAGTATATATTCAGCCCGTAGTAATGGATTTTTTAAGGTTTGATAAGCATCATTAATATGTGCAGATTTTTGCACGGCAATGCGTTGGTCTTGTTCTGAGGCGTGAACAAACTTGTCGGGATGTACAGACTTTTGCAATGTTTGGTAACTAGAAGAAAGTTGCTGTATGTCGACATCGAAGGAAGCTTCGATACCAAATAGTTGGAAGTAATTCAAAATGAATCTTCTCTAATTTAATAGGAACAAATACATTTGTTGTTTATCTCAACGTTGTTTTATTCAGCTGCTAGGAAGAAGCGCGGAGTTGACGCTAGTCAATAAGCACTTCTAACAACTGAGCTGTTTAAAACAACAATGAGATAAATAGACAAATTAAACGTTAAACGACTCACCACACCCACACTCACCTTTGGCGTTAGGGTTGGTAAATTTAAAGCCTTCATTCAAGCCTTCTTTAGTAAAGTCGAGTTCAATGCCGTCAAGGTAAACCAAGCTTTTCGCATCGATGATGATATTCACATTGTCAATAGAGAACAATTCATCATCCTCATTTAACTCATCAACAAATTCAAGTACATAAGCTAAACCTGAACAACCGGTGGTTTTAATGCCTAAGCGAAGCCCAAGCCCTTTGCCACGGTTTTTCATAAAAGATTGTACACGTTCAGCTGCTGCAGGTGTCATGGTTACAGACATTGCTTTCTCCGTTATTTACCTTGTTTCGTTTTATAATCTTCAATCGCTGCTTTAATGGCATCTTCAGCCAATATAGAACAATGAATTTTTACCGGTGGTAATGCTAACTCTTCTGCGATGGCAGTGTTTTTAATTTCACCAGCCTCTGCAATTGTCTTACCTTTTACCCATTCAGTGACTAATGAGCTAGAAGCAATTGCTGAACCACAACCGTATGTTTTGAATTTAGCATCTTCAATAATACCGTCAGCAGAGATTTTAAGTTGCAACTTCATCACATCACCACATGCTGGTGCGCCAACCATACCTGTTGCTACTGATGGATCGTTTTTGTCTAGAGAACCTACGTTACGTGGGTTTTCATAATGGTCTAGTACTTTTTCGCTGTAAGCCATGTGACTCTCCTAGCTTGTGCCAAATAATGTTCAGGTAGTTACCTGACAGGACTTATATGACACTAAATGTTAGTTAAAATATACGTTGTTTACTAAACGGTTTACTATCAATGTTGTGATAGCTATTGCTTAGTGCGCAGCCCACTCAATAGAATCTAAATCAATGCCATCTTTGAACATTTCCCAAAGTGGTGACATATCACGTAAGTGGCCAATTGCCCCTTTAATCAGGTCAATGGCGTAATCAATTTCTTCTGTGGTAGTAAAGCGACCAAAGCTAAAACGAATTGAGCTATGTGCCATTTCGTCATTTAGACCTAATGCACGAAGTACATAAGACGGCTCTAAACTTGCTGAAGTACAAGCACTACCCGATGATACTGCTAAATCTTTTAATGCCATGATGAGCGACTCACCTTCAACAAAGTTGAAACTAACATTTAAGTTACCTGGGTAACGTTTATCAGGATCGCCATTAATAAAGACTTGTTCCATGCTATTTAAGCCGGCCCATAAACGGTCACGCATTTGAGTAACATGTGCTTGGTCTTGTGCCATCTCTTCTTTTGCTATACGACACGCTTCACCCATACCAACAATTTGATGAGTCGGTAATGTACCAGATCGCATACCACGCTCATGTCCGCCACCATGTGTTTGTGCTTCTAAACGAACACGTGGTTTACGGCTTACATATAATGCACCAATACCTTTAGGGCCATACATTTTATGTGCTGATATAGACAATAAATCTACTTTTAATGCTTGCATGTCAATATTGATTTTACCGGCGCTTTGCGCAGCATCAACATGAAATATAATTTTGCGTGCACGACACATTTCGCCAATTTCACTGATATCTTGAATAACACCAATTTCATTGTTTATCTGCATAATGCTCACTAAAATAGTGTCATCGCGCATGGCTTCGCTTAATTTATTTAAATCAATTAAACCATTTTCTTCCGGATCAAGATACGTTACTTCAAAACCTTGACGTTCTAGTTCACGACAGGTATCTAGTACGGCTTTATGCTCAGTTTTACAGGTAATAATGTGCTTACCTTTCTTACTGTAGAAATTAGCAGCACCTTTAATAGCAAGGTTGTTAGATTCAGTAGCACCTGATGTGAAAACAATTTCACGTGGGTCAGCATTAATTAATTCAGCAATTTGATTACGAGCAATATCAACCGCTTCTTCAGCTTGCCAACCAAATTTATGTGAACGAGATGCTGGATTACCAAAATGACCGTCGTTGGTCATGTATTGCATCATTTTTTCTGCTACGCGCTTATCTACTGGTGTAGTAGCTGAATAATCAAAATATATAGGAAGCTTCATGCGCTAACTCTCTCCGGTGGTAAATATTTAAAACGACGCGACTAGTTATGACCAGTCGTTCATGACATTCTTAGTGGTTATTACTGTTTCTAAGGCGATGCTTTTATGAGCATTGAGATGTAATTTATCTTGACGCTTAGACACTTGCTTGACATCACCCTTTTCGACTAATTCCGATAAAGTGATATTTTTCAAAAAGCCTTCTATACGTTGGCTTAGCCCTTCCCAAAGTGAATGAGTTAAACACTGCTCTCCATCTTGGCAATTGCCTTTACCTGAACATTTAGTGGCATCAACACTTTCATTTACCGCATAAATAACATCGGCAACGGCAATCTCTGCTGAGCATTTGCCCAAACGGTAACCGCCACCAGGACCACGAACACTGGTCACTAATCCTTGTTTACGTAAACGAGAAAAAAGCTGCTCTAAATAAGACAACGATATGCCTTGTCGCTCGGAAATATCAGCCAATGATACTGGCCCAGACACTGCATGAATAGTAACATCTAACATAGCAGTAACTGCGTAACGACCTTTAGAAGTAAGTTTCATAATCTGCTCTCAAACACTATGTTGTGTACTCAAGTTGGTGTACTCAAAAACTTAATTTAATAACATGACTAAATTAAAACCATTTGGCAGTAAAACAGAGTATAAAAAATACTATAAATGCCTTAAATCGCAAATGCTGGGCAATTTTACATAACCATATGGATTAGTCAAGTAAATACCCTAGTGATTTACTCAAGTATTATACACCAAGAAATAGTCTGATAAAAGCAATACCTGAGTGTTTTAGTCAACTATTGCTTTTCTAATAAAATTTATCTGAAGATCGCAGCCATTGCAGGGCTAAATTTCAGGATCGAAGCTGGCAACTTTATTTTCACGACGCTCTGCAGCCGCTTTTTCATCATCAATGAATTCACCTACTCTTAATTCAGGTAAGTTCTTAGGACAAATATCACCACCTAAAGTATTCACTTCTTTACAAAGTAAACTCACCCTGTCATCCATTAAATGCATATGATCAAGTAAGCGACCAATGGCTTTAGCAACAGGATCAGGATTATCAGTTGACACAGCGTAAGCATCAAAGCCATATTTTTTAGCCACTTCTTCTCGTTGTTGACTTTCATCGGTGTGCTTTTTATCAGGGATAATACGACCTGGAATACCTACCGCAGTAGCATTAGCGGGTAAATCTTTAACCACAACGGAGTTAGAGCCAACCTTACCGCCTTTACCTATCGTTATTGGACCTAGTACTTGAGCGCCAGCACCTATAACCACATTATCTTCTAAGGTTGGATGGCGTTTACCCGCTTTCCAGCTTGTACCACCTAAGGTAACCCCTTGATATAAAGTAACATCATTACCAATTTCAGCCGTACCACCAATAACGACGCCCATACCGTGATCAATAAAAAATCGACGGCCTATGGTTGCCCCAGGATGAATTTCAATACCAGTTAACCAGCGTGAGAAAGTAGAACAGACACGCGCTAATAATTTCCAATCTGCACGCCACAATCGATGACTCACTCGATGAAACCAAACAGCATGTAAACCTGGATAATTAAGTAACACTTCTAAACTGGTGCGTGCGGCGGGATCTCTATCAAAGACACTATTGATATCTTCTTTGATACGACTAAACATAAATATTCCTTCTTACTTTCTCAAATGACCAACGATTGTTGGTGGTAATTAGTGGGTATTACTTCTCTTTACTCGTTCTTTCCATAGAGGCAAAAATTCCACGCATCATTTTAATTTCTTTCACGTCAGGCCTAGCACGATTAAATAAACGTCTAAGTTTAGTCATCACTAGACCTGGATGATTTTCGACAATAAAACCGGTACTTTTAAGCGCTTTTTCAAAGTGTTGATAGAAACGTTCTGTTTCTTCAATCACAGGGTATTGCTCATCATTTTCATTTTTTGCTTTCGCCACTAGATTACCATTACCGGTACTGCGCTCTTGATAACTTTGATCATGGGCTAATAAATAGCTAGTACGCACTTCATAACTTAATGTTTGTACTGCCATGGCTAAGTTTAACGAGCTATAATCAGGGTTTGCCGGAATTTGTACATGAAAATGACACAGTTGTAATTCTTCATTAGTCAGACCACTGTTTTCGCGACCAAAAACTAACGCCACAGGATATTCTTCGGCTTCGGCAATCATTTTTTCACCGCAACCTCTAGGCTCCAACATCGGCCAAGGTAACGTCCGTGAACGAGCACTAGTACCGACAACTAAGCCACAATCTTCAATAGCTTCAGCAAGCGTACTGACCACTTTTGCATTAGCTAAGACGTCAGTAGCACCTGCCGCTAAGGCTTGCGCTTGACCATTAGGCATTTCAATAGGGTCAACTAAAATCAACTGACTTAACCCCATCGTTTTCATGGCGCGTGCTGCACTGCCAATATTACGACAGTCTGAGGTATTAACTAATACTATTTTAACGCGGTCTAATAATGACCCCGTAGCACCTTTTTGTTGGCTGCCTTGTGGAGAACGTTGTTGAGAATCTTGCTGAGAATCTGACATTTTTACTCTTCTTTTTTGCTTATTCGGGTTTAATAGCGATGGAGCTGACTTTTGCGCACATTTTATTAGCAATTAACAGCCCATCTAGATGGCCAATATTCTAGCATAAAACCCTACTACTGTAGTTAACAAAAAGTACACCTATTGCCAATATTTAGTTAGGATTATTTATTCTTTACTAGTTATTTTCATTCTAAAGTAAAGTAATTAAACGAATAGTGTGATTATTAAACATTATTTTAATAAGTCTATCGCTAACTGTTATTATATTTGCTATAATTTTGCGCTCAATTTTCTAAGACAATGTTTGCTTAGAAAATGTTCGTTCTTTTAAAAATTATTTACAAATAGGTACTCTATTATATGCATCCCATGCTAAATATTGCCGTGCGCGCTGCGCGTACAGCAGGTAAAGTTATCGTTCGCTCTATTGAGCAACTTGATAAAGTTGAAATTGAATCAAAAGGCACTAACGATTTCGTTACCAGTGTTGATATTAACGCTGAAGAAGCGATTATTGAGACTATTCGTAAATCATACCCAGATCACACTATTATTGGTGAAGAGTCGGGTGTTTTAAAAGGCAGTGATGACAGTTACCAATGGATTATTGATCCGTTAGATGGCACTACTAATTTCATTAAAGGTATTCCACATTTTTCCGTATCTATTGCGCTAAAAGTAAAAGGCAAAATAGAACAAGCGGTAGTATTTGATCCGGTTCGTGGTGAGTTGTTTTCAGCCAGTCGTGGTAAAGGCGCTCAACTTAATGGCTTTAGAATACGCGTCAATAAAAACAAAGATATTTCAGCCGCTATCTTAGCGACAGGTTTCCCAGTAAAACACAAACAACATAGCATTGCTTATATGGCTATGTTCTCAACTTTATTCCAAAAATCTTCAGACTTGCGACGCACAGGCTCAACTGCACTTGATCTTGCTTATGTTGCCGCTGGACGTGTAGATGGCTTCTTCGAGATTGGTACTAGACCATGGAGTACTGCTGCAGGCGAGTTACTAATCGTTGAAGCGGGCGGATTAGTTACCGACTTTACTGGTGGCCATAATCATAGCAATTCAGGTAACATTGTTGCTGGGAATACTCGTATCTTAAAAGATATCTTACAAGAAATTCGCCCGCACTTAGGTGATGCGCTTAATAAGTAGTGTTATTTAAACGATCGCTATAGTCAAAGGCGCCACCGTTATCTTTTATAATAAGGATAACTGTGGCGCCTTTTTTACTTTAGTCTCATAAGCATAACGTGATCGGATTAATAAAAATAGATGAAGAGTGCGCATGGAAAACATTAATACTTATATCAACACAAAAAAACAAGCTTTTATTGCTGGTGAAGTGGCGCTGGTAGGCGCTGGACCTGGCGATCCAGATTTACTTACTTTACAAGCTTACCGATTTATCAAACAAGCAGAAGTTGTTATTTATGATCGCTTAGTGAGTGCACCAATCATGGCGTTACTCCCCCTTGATTGCCAACAGATCTATGTCGGTAAAAAACAAGCGGATCATAGAGTGCCGCAAGAAGGGATTAATCAATTATTACTTGATAATGCTTTACTCGGCAAAAGAGTTGTTCGCTTAAAAGGTGGTGATCCTTTTGTCTTTGGGCGAGGCTCTGAAGAAGCACAATTTTTATTAAGTCATGGCGTAGCTTGTCATATAGTACCCGGCATGACCGCCGCATCAGCCTGTACAAGTTATGCTGGTATCCCGTTAACACATCGAAAAGTTGCCCGCAGCTGTACATTTATAACGGGTAACATCCAGGATAACGGTACCTTAGATCTACCATGGCAAGCATTGAATGATAAAGAACAAACGATTGTTTTTTATATGGGTATAAAAAGCTTACCTATTATTTCGGCGCAGTTACGTAAAGCAGGACGTGATATAAACACCCCTGCAGCATTGATTCGAAAAGGTACTCAACCCGAACAACAGGTATTTAAGGGGACTTTAGCTAACTTAACTGAGCTAGTAAAACTACATAATATAACGCCACCTAGCTTAATTGTTATTGGTGATGTTGTGGCTCTGTTTCCTAGTGAACAGCTCGCTAATTTAGGTTACTTAACACCTAATTAATAAAATGTGTATTACGGCTAGCCGCCCAAGAAGCGGCAATAACACGGCGAATTTTTTCCGGGAAAGAACGTAATCAACTTGTTATAAGTACTGGTGTAAATGCAAAAAACCCGATGAAGAATATAATGGTTCTTCATCGGGCTTTTTAGTTACGACTTAATTTTTTAGTTAGTGAAGTCAATATCACCGACAATCATACGGTTTACTTTGCTGGGCTTATAGCTCTACGTGGTTTAGCACCATTGCTATCAGACCCTGGGCGTTTTCTACGGTTAGATTGATTATTACCGTTAGCATTAGCACCTGAGCGCTGACCATCTTTATGTTCAACCTTACCTTTGCCACCGTTATTAAACGGTTTTGGCTTTTTAGGTTTGCTGGCTTTTACCGGTCTAATGGCACGTGAAGCACCTAGTTCATTAACCGGGGCAAAATTATCAATAACTTTACGTTCAATATGTTGTTGAATAACATGTTCAATATCCCACAACATTTCTAATTCATCAGCACACACTAATGACAAGGCTTGTCCGGTATTACCAGCGCGAGCTGTACGGCCAATACGATGTACATAATCCTCAGGAACATTGGGTAAATCAAAGTTAACTACCTGTGGTAATAAGTCTATATCAATACCGCGTGCTGCAATATCCGTGGCGACTAATACCTTAACTGAACCATCTTTAAAGGCAGCAAGCGCTTTAGTACGCGCACCTTGACTTTTATTACCATGAATTGCTGCCGCGGTTAAGCCTTCGGCTTCAAGGTGTTTAGTCAGTTTATTGGCACCGTGTTTAGTTTTAGTAAAAACCAGTACCTGTTGCCAATTATTTTCTTTGATTAAATACGTTAATACCGCTGGTTTGCGCTTTTTATCAACCGCTGTTAACCATTGAGTCACTTTTTCTGCTGTACTATTTTCTGCATTAACAGATATTTCTAAAGGGTTGTTCACCAAGCCTTTAGCAAGTGCACGAATATCGGGCGAGAAAGTCGCTGAGAAAAGTAAGTTTTGACGATTGTTTGGTAATACCGCAATCAGCTTTTTAATATCGCGAATAAAGCCCATATCTAACATACGATCAGCTTCATCAAGAATAAACACTTCTAATTGACTAAACTTTACTGCATTTTGATTGTACAAATCTAATAAGCGCCCTGGCGTTGCTACGAGTACATCAACACCTTGGCGCAGACGCATCATTTGTGGGTTAATTTTAACACCACCAAAGACAACCGTTGAGTGCAAGTTTAAATACTTACCATAAACGTCTATGCTTTCACTTATTTGTGCCGCCAGTTCACGCGTTGGCGTAAGGATTAATGCTCTAATGTGGTTTGAGGCTACCTTATTATTTGTATTACTAGAAAGGCGTTGTAATAAAGGTAAAGTAAAGCCCGCCGTTTTACCGGTACCGGTCTGCGCTGCTGCCATAACATCGCGTCCAGAAATAACCGCTGGTATTGCTTGTGCTTGAATAGGTGATGGTGTGTCGTAACCTTTATCACGCACGGCTTTTAATAATGGCTCAGATAAGCCTAAATCAGAAAAGCCTAAATCAGAAGAATTTAGCTTAGAAGAATCTAGCTCAGAAAAATTGCTTGGGGTATCACTCATAAGTATCTCTTTAAAAAATCGCAATACTGACAGCCCGATTGAAAATGTTGGCAGCATGGAGGGGCGTGCAGCATACAGCATGGCTCATGCCAAGTCTATTAAAGTGCTCATTCTTGCTAAAGCGAAACATAAAAAAACCGAGCAACTTTCGTTACTCGGTTTATTATAAAACTAGCTTGGTATCATTATACTATGGTACTTAAGGCATCATAGTTTCTTGATCTGCACCTTCTTTTTCAATCACTTCAGGGATCAGGTCTTCTTTTGATATACCTAAAAATAAAGCGATTAAACTCGCCACGTAAATTGATGAGTAAGTACCAATAAAAACACCTAATAATAATGCGGTAGCAAAACCGTGAATTAGCGCACCACCTTGAAAGAACAACGCCGCTAAAACTAATAAGGTAGTAATTGAGGTAATAATGGTTCGACTCAAGGTTTGCGTTAACGATATATTAATGATTTCTTCGGCGTCACCATTACGTACTTTTCTAAAGTTTTCACGTATTCGGTCTGACACCACAATAGTATCGTTAAGAGAATAACCAATTACTGCTAAGATAGCCGCTAATACCGTTAGGTCGAACTCTAGCTGTAAGAAAGAAAACAAGCCAAGCGTTAACAATACATCATGAAATAACGCGATCACTGAACCAACAGCAAAGCGCCATTCAAAACGAAATGCAACGTAGATCAAAATACAGATCAACGCTGTGAGCATAGCTAAACCGCCCTGCTCTGCTAGTTCATCACCGACGCTAGCGCCAACAAACTCTATGCGGCGCATATCAACGGTTTGACCAGTCGCCTCTTGTAATATTTCAAGTATTTGGTTACCGAGCATTTCTGCTTTCACGTCATTACGTAAACCTAAACGAATAACAACATCACGGCTACTGCCGTAAAATTGCACTTTAGCATCTTCATAACCGTTACTGCTCATTACTTGGCGAAGCTTGCCTAAATCAGCCGCTTCTTGAAAGCCTACTTCAATTAACGTACCGCCAGTAAAATCTAAACCAAAATTTAGTTTATTGGTTGCTAACGATATTATTGAAGCAAGCATTAATAGTGCACTAAATATCAAGGCTATCTTGCGATAGCTCATAAAGTTGACAGTTTCTTTTAATTGTAAAATTTGCATTATTTTTAAGTTCCTGCCTTATTATATCGAAAGTTTATCAAGGCGTTTACCACCCCAAATAACGTTAACTACAGCACGAGTACCAACAACGGATGTAAACATTGAGGTAATAATACCGATAGATAACGTCACAGCGAAGCCTTTTACTGGACCAGTACCAATCGCAAACAAGATTAATGCAGCAATTAAAGTGGTAATATTGGCATCAATAATGGTAGAAAACGCGGCTTCATAACCTTGATGTATTGCTTGTTGAATAGTTTTACCTTCACGTATTTCTTCACGGATACGCTCAAAAATAAGTACATTAGCATCAACTGCCATCCCCACCGTTAAGACAATACCCGCCATACCAGGTAAGGTTAAGGTAGCGCCAGGTATCATTGACATAATACCGACAATAAGCACTAAGTTAGCGCCTAATGCTAGGTTAGCTACCACACCGAAAGCGCGGTAATAAACCATCATAAAAATAAACACTAAGCCAAAGCCCATCATAATGGCTTCAAAACCAAGTTTTACATTTTCAGCACCTAATGTTGGTCCTACGGTACGCTCTTCTACTATAGTGATTGGCGCAATCAAAGCACCAGCGCGTAATAACAACGCTAGGTTATGTGCTTCTGCAGCACTACCTGAACCAGTAATACGGAAAGTTTTACCTAAACGTGATTGGATAGTAGCAACTGAAATAATTTCTTGATGCTTTTCAAAGATAATATTACCTTCGGCATCTTTTCTGTCGGTAGCTTTATATTCAATAAATACCGTAGCCATTGGCTTACCGATATTACTTTTTGTGCCGCTAGACATTTTAGATCCACCAGCACTATCAAGAGAAATATTTACTTGTGGACGCGAGTACTCGTCAAAGCCTGATTTAGCATCAGTGATATGATCGCCCGTTAGCATCACGCGCTTTTTCAATAAGCTAGGCTTGCCATCTTTGTCTGTTAACAAAATAGAGTTGGCTGGTACACGTCCCTCTAGCGCATTAGATAAATCGCCTTCGGTGTCAACTAATCTAAATTCAATGGTAGCCGTCGCATTAAGGATTTCTTTGGCTTTTGCGGTATCTTGTACACCCGGTAATTCAATAACAATATGCTTTTGACCTTGGCGTTGTACAAGGGGCTCTGCCACACCTAATTCATTAACCCTGTTTCTAATAATGGTAATGTTTTGCTGTAAAGCATATTCACGAATTTCTTTGATTTTTTGCTCAGTCATTTTTGCCGTGAGCGTCAACGTATCATCATCAGTACTGAGTAATATGTCACGATAGCGTTTTTTTAATAATGATTGCGCAGCCTCTAAATCCTCAACCTTACGAAAAATAACAACAATATCATCGTTAACTTCTTTTACCGTACGATAACGGATGTTTTCATTACGTAAATCTCCACGAAAGTCACTGACCATACCAACTTTGGCTTTATTAAGTGCTTCTTGCATGTTCACTTCCATTAAGAAGCTAACACCACCACTTAAATCTAAACCTAACTTCATTGGCGTACCACCAATACTAGCTAACCAGTCTGGTGTATTAGGCGTTAAATTTAAAGCAACTGAAAATTGCTTACCTAAATTATCATCAAGCACATCGCGGGCTTTAAGCTGATCTTCAGTATTTTTAAAACGGGTTAACACCTGACCATCTTCTAACGCAATACTGTCATAACTTAACTGATTTGCTTCTAACTGTGTTTTAATGCTATCAAGAGTAGCTGCATCAGCTTGTACGCCACGTAAACCTGATACTTGCACAGCGGGCGCTTCACCATATAAGTTTGGTGTGGCATAGAGCGCACCTAAAGCGACAATAAATGCCACCATCAGTGTTTTCCATAAAGGGGATTTGTTTAACACAATGTGTCCTTTTCTGTTTGTTTTTTAGGTAGGTTGAAGGTTGCTTATCTACTTAACGTAAACCTTGATAGTTTTAGCGAACAAAATAATAGCGTTGGTGCTTAAGCTCGTTATTAGTGAATATGCTAGCAAAAATAGAATACCCATTAACATAGGTCAATGGGTATTCCCGATATTATTGATATTAACTAGTGTACTAAATGACAAGGAGGCAAATACTATAAAGACTTCATTGTGCCTTTAGGAAGTACAGTATTAACAGCACCTTTTTGTACTGTTACTTCAGTGCCTTCGCTAATGCTAACAACAATAAAATCTTTTTCATCAGATACTTTAACGATCTTGCCAACAATCCCACCTTGCGTTAACACTTCATCGCCTTTACCTAATGAAGACATTAGATTTTTATGGGCTTTTACACGTTTAGCTTGAGGACGATAGATCATGAAAAAAAACACTAAACCAAAAACGGCTAGCATGATAAGCATTTCCATTCCGCCGCCTGCTGTTACGCCTGGTTCTGCTGCGGCATGTGCTGTACTGATAAATAAACTCATAAATTCCTCTATTTTTATAATTAGTTAGTTGTTATTCACTTGGTAACTATTTAGCTCAATGACCTAGTAAAAGCCTCTAATTTACTGAAGTAAATTTAGTTTTTCTACTAATTGAGCACTATAGCAGCAAATGTCATCACAACGGGTTTTATCAAATGTTGATAATTAGTTTCTACTTTATATCGGCGTTACATGAAAGTTAACAAACAGGTAACGCTAAACTTGTTTACTACCTTCTGCTAAAGGCGGCACAGGTAAGCCACGTAAAGCATAAAATTCTTCTACGAAGGCATCTAATTTACCTTGCTCAATCGCATCACGCAAACCTTGCATCACTTTTTGATAAAAATGCAGGTTATGTAAGGTATTTAATTGTGACCCTAAAATTTCTTTACACTTATCTAAGTGATGCAAATAAGCGCGAGAGTAATTTTTACAGGTGTAACAATCACACGTATCATCAAGTGGTGAAGTATCTGTTTTATGAAAGGCGTTTCTGATCTTAATAACACCTGTATTAACAAATAAATGACCGTTTCTGGCATTACGTGTTGGCATAACACAATCAAACATGTCAATACCACGGCGAACCCCTTCAACCAAATCTTCAGGTTTACCTACACCCATCAGATATCGGGGCTTATTCTTAGGGATCAAGGGGGTAGTATGATCTAATATGCGGATCATATCAGCTTTCGGCTCGCCTACTGATAAGCCGCCAATGGCATAACCATCAAACTCGATAGCCTGTAGACCGTTTACAGAAACTTCTCGTAAATCTTCATACATTCCGCCTTGTACTATGCCAAATAAGGCATTAGGGCTATCACTGTGAGCATCTTTTGAGCGTTGTGCCCAACGAATTGAACGCTCCATCGAGTCTTTTGCTTCTTGATGCGTTGCAGGGTATGGCGTACATTCATCAAAGATCATCACAATGTCAGAATTTAAGCTCCGTTGTACTGCCATTGAACGCTCTGGTGTCAGCATAATTTTTTCACCGTTAATAGGCGAGCTAAAACGCACGCCTTCTTCGGTAATTTTACACATTTTACCTAAACTGAATACTTGAAAGCCGCCTGAGTCAGTTAGAATAGGCTTATGCCAGTTCATAAAGCCATGTAAACCACCATGCTGCTCAATAATATCTGTGCCTGGACGCAACATTAAATGGAAAGTATTACCTAATACAATATGAGCGCCCGTTGCTTCAACTTCTTCAGCTTTCATGCCTTTAACCGTGCCATAGGTACCTACGGGCATAAAGGCTGGGGTTTCTACTTCGCCACGATCAAAGGTTAATCGGCCACGACGTGCTTTACCGTCAGTGGTGATTAACTCATATTTCATTCTATTCTTTACTGTTTGTGTCATAACGTTTCTCTTTCACCTACTAGCTAAACAGGCTGGCGGTGTTTGGTTTAATAAATGTTTTCAGGCTTTCTTTGACTTAGTTATTACTTAGGTTTATCCAAGTTATTATTTAGCTTTGCTTAGTTAAAAACATGGCATCGCCATAACTAAAAAATCGATACTCTTGACTTATCGCATGCTGATAAGCGCTCTTAATATGGTCATAGCCAGAAAAAGCACTGACGAGCATCAACAAGGTTGACTCAGATAAGTGAAAGTTAGTGACTAACGCATCAATAATCTGAAATTCATATCCTGGCGTGATAAATATATCGGTATCACCATAAAAGGCGCTAAGTGGCTCATTTTTATCTTTAGCGGCTTTAGCTGCGCTTTCAAGTGAGCGTACTGAGGTTGTGCCTACGGCAATAACTCTACCACCCGCAGCTTTAGTTTTCTTAATGCTAGCCACTACCTCTTCTGACACTTCAACATATTCAGCGTGCATAATATGATCGCTAATTTCTTCTACTTTAACGGGCTGAAATGTGCCTGCACCAACATGTAAGGTAATAAAGGCTAACTCAACACCTTTAGCTTTAATTTGCGCTAATAATGCCTCATCAAAATGTAAGCCAGCAGTCGGCGCAGCAACCGCTCCGGGCTTTTCATTATAAACCGTTTGATAGCGTTCTTTATCACTCTCTTCATCCGGTCGATCAATGTAAGGCGGTAATGGCATGTGCCCTATTTTTTCTAAGGTCTCTAAAACAGAGTGTTCACCGGTAAACTTTAATTCAAAGAGCGCACCGTGGCGTGCCACCATAGTCGCTTTAAAGGTAAACTCGTTGTCTTCATTACCATTATCACGATCATGAGCGAGTTCATTACCAAGGAAAAGTTCATTGCCAACTTTAGGGGCTTTACTAGCGCGAATATGAGCAAGGGCGGTATGTTGATCAACAATACGCTCAACCAACACTTCAATTTTACCACCACTGGCTTTTTGACCAAACATTCTGGCAGGGATAACGCGAGTGTTATTAAAAACTAGCAAATCACCGGCGTTTAATTGCGCAACAATATCAGTAAAAACACCATCAGTTATCGCACCAGAGTTGCCATTTAAGGTCATTAAACGACTAGAGGTGCGCTCGGTTTTTGGATAACGAGCAATAAGCTCTTCGGGTAAATCGAAAGAAAAGTCTGAAACACGCATAATATTCGCTATTTTCTGCCTTAAAAAAAGGCGTAATTTTAGAGCTGCATGCTATTGATAGCAAGTTAATTCGCCACTTTTACTGACGAATATCAGCAAGAAGTAGCCAAACTTGTGCTGAAACAATATTATTCTCAGTTATAACCACTATCGCGATAAATAATTTAGACCCTAAGGCTTTTAGTGTATGTTGGTAATAAACTACACCTACTAAAGAGTTGATGCCCTATGACAGAGAAACTTGCTTCCATTATAGCTAATACAATGATTAATGGTTTTAACCGCCATATGGCACTTTTTACTGATATTACCCAATCAGCCCGAGAGCGATTTCAACAGTGCCAATGGAGTGAGATCCACCGCTCTGCTAGAGCAAGAACTAACTTTTATGATGAGCGTGTTCAAGAAACCTTTCATAGTATTAAAGAAGATCTCAATATTAACCAACTCGATGATACTTTGTGGCAACAAGTTAAAGCTATTTACTCTGATTTATTAAGTACCCATAAACAACCAGAGCTAGCTGAAACCTTCTATAACTCGGTATTTTGTCATTTATTTGAACGCAAGTATTATCACAATGATTATATTTTTGTTGAAACAACGGCACAGCGACTCGATGATAAAAAAACGCCTGAAATTTATACGTCTTATAAACCAGAAGTGCTGGGACTAAAAGAAACTATTTGTAATATTATGAATAGTCACAGAACGGTTATCCCCTTTGAAAACCTTGATCGAGACGTAGATATATTAATTAAAACCTTTCGCCGTGAAGCACAAAAAACCCGAGTAAAACTAGAGAACCTACAGTTTGATATCCTTAACTTTACTTTTTATCGTAATAAAGGCGCTTACTTAATTGGTCGGGTCTTATCACCCGCAGGAGAAACTCCCTTTATTGTCGCCGTACTAAATAATGAAAAAGGTGGCTTGTATATAGATGCATTACTTATAACGAGTGAGAATATGGCGGTGGTCTTTGGGTTTGCCCGCGCATACTTTTTTGTTGATTGCTTACATCCTTATGCACTGGTTAACTTTTTACAAGCGCTTATGCCACATAAAACCAAGGCAGATTTATATTCCGCTATTGGTTTTCATAAACAGGGAAAAACAGAGTTTTACCGAGACTTTTTAAATCACCTTGACAGTAGTGAGGATCAGTTTGAGCTAGCAGCAGGGATTAAAGGGATGGTCATGTCGGTATTTACCCTACCCTCATATCCTTACGTGTTTAAAATTATTAAAGACAAGTTTTCCCCTAGCAAAAATATGACCAAAAAAGATGTAAAAGGTAAGTACCGCTTAGTTAAGCTGCATGACAGAGTAGGACGCATGGCTGATACCATGGAGTATTCTGAAGTAGCTTTTCCTAAAAATCGCTTTAATGAAGAATTACTAACCGAATTGCAAAAAGTAGCCCCCTCAATTATTCGCTATGAGGGCGAAGGTGATGAAGAACTATTAATTATTGAACATGTTTATATTGAACGTCGCATGATTCCACTTAATTTATACTTAATGGATGCGCTTAAAAACAAAGCGCAAGAAAAAATAAATAATGCCATGTTCGGTTATGGTCAAGCGATTAAGCAGTTAATCTCAGCAGACATTTTTCCTGGTGATATGTTACTAAAAAACTTTGGCGTAACGCGCCATGGCCGAATAATTTTTTATGATTACGATGAAATAACGTATATGAACGAAGTGAACTTTCGAGTAAAACCTAAAGCGGTGACTGAAGAGCAACTTTATGCTGCTGAGCCTTGGTATAGTGTTTTACCTGGTGATATGTTCCCTGAAGAAATTGCGACCTTTGCCTTGGCAAACCCTAATTATTTAAAAGCTTTTAAGAAGCACCACGAAGATTTATTGACGGCTGAGTATTGGCAACAATGTCAACGTGATGTTGCTAGCGGCATGTATAAGGATGTTTTCCCTTATCCTGAAAAATACCGTTTTTGTAATTTAACGACTAATAAGATCAGCAAATCGCCACGTAATACCATAAGTTAATGACGCAATTTAATATACCACGGTTAAATAAGGCTACTTTACTAGCACTTTGCTGGTAAAACAGCCAAACAAGTAATAAATAGACAAAAAAGTGATATTTTTACTTTACCTTTACCTCTGCATCAGTATAATTCGAATCTGTTGCAGGGGTGTAGTTCCAATTGGTAGAACGGCGGTCTCCAAAACCGACGGTTGGGAGTTCGAGTCTCTCCACCCCTGCCAATTTTTATTCTGCTATTATTTTATCCTCAGTAAATATTCTTGTAAATCTACAAACCTTACTATCAAGTTAACTTAACAAATCTAAAAAATTAGCCAAATTTTAATTAAAAAAATTAATAGCCGCTTTTAGTCAATCACTAATTCTGTCATGATATTGACCATTAAGTATTTACCTTAAAAGTATTTACGCGAAGAACTAATAAGTTATTACTGATGAGTATAAACCAACGTCAATTTGAGCAACTCACTGAAATGGGCATTAGTCTGTGGCAACATCGCACTGAGAATAGTGACAGTGAAAAAGTAGCTACGCACAAACCTTATATTGATATCGACTTAAACGCCTTAGCCAAGCAACAACTCTTTAATGATATTTTATTATCACTCGGGTTAAGTATTGGTGAAATTAGTCAGCAAGGCGATCATATAAATTTAGGCTTATTTAGTTGGTCTTTCACCGTTTTATCATCTTCTAATAACATACAACTACTTGACCAGCAGTTAACCACCCCAACTATAGACGCCATTGCAAAATCGCCCGCACTAAAAAAGCAATTATGGCAATTATTAAGCAAAAAAATACTATGAGTACACTATGAGTAACAAAGCAATTTTTAGCGGCCAGCACTTTACTGACATAGTAACCGCGGATGTAGAGAAATTAATGCCTATTGAGCTTGCTTGCCATTCACACCCTTGGAGTGAAAAAACCTTTTTAAGCTGCATTGGTGGTCGTTACTTTGGTCAGTACCTCACAGGGTCAGTAAACGAAATGACTACTCCCCCCTTAACGGCAAAAGAAGCCATCGGTTTTTATGTTGGTGAATATATTCTAGGTGAAGCAACCCTGATGGATATTTGTGTTATGCCAACGCTGCAAGGTAAAGGTTATGGCAAAATATTACTTAACCAGTTTTTAGCGCAAGCGAAACAGCTTGGCGCAAAAAAAATATTTTTAGAGGTTCGCGCTAAAAATATCGCCGCCCAAATGCTGTATATGAACGCTGGTTTTATTGAAATTGATCGCCGTACTGGTTATTACCCTAGTAGCTCGGGTTTTGGCTATGAAGATGCGATTGTTATGTCATTAACATGTAAATAATAAACGCGTTCCTCAATAACCAATTAATCAACACACTGTGAACACCTTTTATAAGCACTATCACCTTCTTCTTTTTAAGTAGATAAAAAGTTAGTTTTTATAACCATGCTTTTTTGCAAATACTTTCTAATTTAATGTTATAATGCGCGCAATTTTTTAATAATACCAAAAAGCGCATTACTAAGTCCCAGCTAAACTCAGCGCTAAACTCAGCGCTAAGCCTAGTACTTCAAACACCAACTACCGTGTTTTAATGACTGAACTCAATGTTAAGGCGCTTTTCTACTATTTACTTAACAGGTAATTTGCATGTCTGTACAGCAAAAACAAGTCGATATACGCCGCACCTTTGCCATCATATCTCACCCTGATGCCGGTAAAACAACCATCACCGAAAAAGTACTTTTATTTGGTCAAGCCTTACAAAGAGCGGGCACGGTAAAGGGTAAAAAATCAGGCCAGCACGCAAAATCTGATTGGATGGAAATGGAAAAAGATCGTGGTATTTCAATTACTACCTCGGTTATGCAGTTCCCATACAATAACTGTTTAGTTAACTTACTAGACACCCCTGGCCATGAAGACTTTTCTGAAGATACTTACCGAACTCTTACCGCAGTTGACTCGTGTTTAATGGTTATTGACGTCGCTAAAGGGGTTGAGGCACGTACCGTTAAGTTAATGGAAGTTACCCGTCTGCGTGATACGCCCATTTTAACCTTCATGAATAAAATGGATCGCGATGTCCGTGATCCAATGGAAGTCATGGATGAAGTTGAAGAAGTATTAAAAATAAAGTGTGCTGCGATTACTTGGCCAATTGGTATGGGTAAATCATTTAAGGGCATTTACAATATTTTAGAAGATGAAGTTGTTTTGTATCAATCAGGCTTAGGTCATATGATTCAAGAAAAACGCATCATTAAAGGTCTTAATAACCCTGAACTTGATAAAGTGATTGGTAGTTATGCTGATGATTTACGTGAAGAATTAGAGCTTGTTTCCGGCGCTTCTCATGACTTTAATTTAGAAGAGTTCTTACGTGGTGAATTAACACCGGTATTTTTTGGTACGGCGTTGGGTAACTTTGGTGTAGACCATATGCTTGACGGCTTGACTAAATGGGCACCAAAACCACTACCACGTAAAACTGATTTACGTGAAGTGGTCGCTGAAGAAGAGAAGTTCTCCGGTTTTGTCTTCAAAATTCAAGCTAATATGGATCCAAAACATCGTGACCGTATTGCCTTTATGCGTATTTGTTCTGGCAAGTATGAAAAAGGCATGAAAATGCGACAAGTACGCCTAGGTAAGGATATAAAAATTGCCGATGCGGTAACCTTTATGGCTGGCGATCGCGCTAACGTTGAAGAAGCCTACGCGGGTGATATTATTGGCTTACACAACCACGGTAGCATTCAAATAGGTGATACCTTTACCGCAGGCGAAATGATGAAGTTTAGCGGTATTCCTAACTTTGCGCCTGAAATGTTCCGCCGTATTCGTTTACGCGACCCATTAAAAGCTAAGCAATTACAAAAAGGCTTAATTCAGTTATCTGAAGAAGGTGCTGTACAAGTATTTAGACCATTCATTAACAACGATATGATTGTTGGTGCCGTTGGTGTATTACAATTTGAAGTGGTAGTACAACGCTTAAGAACTGAATATAAAGTGGATGCCATATACGAAGCTATTAGTGTGGCAACAGCCCGCTGGTGTACCTGTGATGACCCACGTACTTTAGAGCAGTTTAAAAAGAAAGCGGGAGATAACTTAGCGCTTGATGGTGGTGATAACTTAACGTATATCGCGCCGACCATGGTTAATTTATCATTAGCGCAAGAGCGAAATCCGGATATTGTTTTCCACGCAACCCGTGAACACTAGTTTTTGCTTCCTAAATAGAATTTTTGCGGCATTGTCGGCGTTATTTTATCAAGTCACTTAGTGTACTAAGCTCCCTGATAAAATAACTTGACGGCTTTGCTAAAACCCAATTTAGTTTGCAAAAAAGTATAAGTATATTTTTGATAGTTATTTAAAAATCAAAAATAACAAACAATAAATTTCACTAACTGCGTAAGAGCGTCTTTATCGCAGTTAGTTGGTTCAAGGTTAAAGAAATGACACTGAGTATGCACTGCATGTGATTATCATTGATACCAATGATTGAGCCAAATAACAATGATAAAGAGTCTACTACAATGAATATAAAACAAATACTTAGTGAAAAAATTGCTGCTGCTATGGTTGCAGCCGGCTTGCCTGAAGGGACTAACCCGGCAATTAGTTTATCTAACCGTGCTGAATTTGGTGATTATCAAGCCAATGGCGTCATGGGCGCAGCAAAAAAACTAAAAACTAATCCACGTGAATTAGCCACTAAAGTGGTTGCTGAACTTAGCAGCAGTAAAAGCCTAGACGGTATCGCTAGCAACATTGAACTGGCTGGCCCAGGCTTTATTAATATCCATTTAGAGCAACAATGGTTAGCAACACAATTAAACCAAGTTGCACAAGATAAATTTATTGGCGTAACGCAGCGCGGCGTTAATCAAGGTGATGACGTACAAACGGTTGTTGTTGATTATTCTGCGCCTAACCTCGCTAAAGAAATGCATGTTGGTCACTTACGCTCAACCATTATTGGTGACGCGGTAGTACGCGCGTTAGAGTTTCGTGGTGATAAGGTTATTCGTCAAAATCACATGGGGGATTGGGGTACGCAATTTGGTATGTTAATCGCGCATTTAAGCGATAAACTTGCCGGTGATGAAGTCGCTGAAACGGCGCTTGCTGATTTAGAGAATTTTTACCGTGAAGCAAAAGTACGTTTTGATAATGAAGAAGGCTTTGCTGATAGAGCACGTGCTGACGTGGTTAAGCTACAAAGTGGTGATGAGGCTTGTGCTAAGTTATGGCAGCAGTTTATTGATATTTCAATTGCCCACAGTGAAGAGATTTACGCAAAATTAAACGTGTCATTACAGCGCTCAGATATTATGGGTGAAAGCGCCTATAACGATGATTTATCAACCGTAATTGATGAATTAATGGCAAAAGAAATCGCCGTAGAAAGCCAAGGTGCTAAAGTGGTTTTCATCGATGAAATGGCCAATAAAGATGGTGAGCCTTCCGTATTTATCGTACAAAAATCCGGTGGTGGTTTCTTATATGCAACAACCGATTTATCAGCGTGTCGCTACCGTAGTGGCAAGTTAGCCGCTAATCGCATTGTTATTTTCACCGATGCGCGTCAAGGTTTACATTTCAAACAAGTAGAAATTGTTGCTCGTAAAGCTGGCTTCTTACCAGAGCATGTTGGTTACCAACATTGTCCGTTTGGTATGATGATGGGGGATGATGGCACGCCATTTAAAACCCGAACTGGTGGCACTATCAAGTTAGCAGAATTACTTGATGAAGCTATTGTGCGCGCTGCGACGTTAATTAAAGAAAAAAATCCAGATATTAGCGCTGCTGAGTTAACTCATATTTCCAAGAAAGTGGGTATTGGTGCAGTTAAGTTTGCCGATTTATCAAAAAACCGTACCAGTGATTACATTTTTAACTGGAAAACCATGTTGAGCTTTGAAGGCGCTACGGCTCCTTACTTACAATACGCTTATTCACGGATTCAAAGTATCTTCTCTAAAGCAGAGAGTGCTAAAGCAGGCGCTGTAGATAATAATGCCGTTATTAACATCGTTGAGCCACAAGAAAAAGCCTTAGCCTTAAAGTTATTACAACTTGAAGATACTATTGATGCTGTGATCAGTGAATGTACTCCTAACTTGCTTTGTAACTACCTTTACGAACTAGCCAGTCTTTATATGAGTTTTTACGAAGCCTGCCCTATCCTTAAAGAAGGCATTAGTGATGAGGTTAAAGCCTCACGTTTAGCGTTATGCCAAGTAATTGCTAACACCCTAAAACAAGGGCTTGATATACTGGGCATTGAAGTGATGGACCGCATGTAAATTTAACCTAGATCACACAATTGATGCGTCACAAAAGTACTCTTTGACACTTATGTTCGAAATGTCAGCTCTGTGCTTTGTTTCCTTCACTCGTGTGTTCTAGATTTACATGACGGATATTATTCAATCATTAAAATATAGGTAATTACATCATTACCGACATGTCTAGTCGGGAATCTAGTTTACCTGTCAAACATAAATCACCATCAACGGAGGCAATGATGCAATTTAGTGATAGCCATTGCCATCTTGATGATAGTGCTTTTACTGAGCAACTGCCTTTATTGTTAGCGCAATGCCAACAACTTGCTATTAACCGCATTATTGTTCCGACAATTGCTCCTAATAAGTTCACTGAGGTACTTAACTTAGCTAAAGAGTACCACAGTAACCCCATTAAGATTTACCCTTGTTTAGGTATTCACCCGTGGTTTTTACAAGCGTTAGATAACGATCATCTAGCACAATTATCAGCACTAGTAGATAAGTCAAGACATGAGATTGTTGCTATTGGGGAAATTGGTCTAGATGGCGCAATAGCAAAAAATGCACCAACCCATGGGCAAACTACTGAAGAAAATTGGGCACATCAACAACATTTTTTTGATTATCAGCTCAACCTCGCTAAACAACAAAATTTACCTGTGATAGTACATCACCGACAGTCGCACGATAAAATAATGCCATTTTTAAGAAGGTATAAGTTAGCTAAAGCGGGGGTTATTCACGGTTTTTCTGGTAGTTACCAGCAAGCAATGTCTTATATAGATTTAGGTTTTAAACTCGGTATTGGTAGTACGATTACTTATTCTCGCGCTAAAAAAACTATCAATACGGTTAAGCGCTTGCCTTTAGAAAGTTTAGTCATAGAGACAGACGCACCATCGATGCCGCTGAGTAAGGAAGTACTAAGTAACGCGATTTCGCCCTACTCTGAGTCAACGACTCAAGGGGTAAAGCAAGGAGCAGAAAACGTGACCTTACCTGTTAACTCACCAGTGAACCTTATTAAAATATTTGAGGTATTAGTAACAATACGCGCTGAAAGTGCAGAGCAAATAGCACAACAACTTGAGCGTAATATAGCGCAGCTTTTCTTCACATAATTGTTATTTATATCAGCAGCCATGACTTAGTTTAAATAACAATGTTAAAACTCGTTAAACAACATTTTCTTCTTTAGGCGCTAAACGATAACCTCGCCTGCTAAAACGATTTAAACCACGGGTGAGTAAAAAGCCGACTAAACCAGCTAAAAGTAGCATTAGGCGCTGTAAATCCTGCTGTTCTTGATCAGCTTTAGCTAAAATATCGGTTAAATAAGATTGCTCTATCGTGAAGCGAAGGTAGCCATGTAGTTGATGGTTACTTGAGTCCGTATAACGTATTTCATCTACAAAAGGCGTTAAGGTATCAGTTACGTTACGTTGGTAGGGAGAAATACCATAAAGATCATTAATGCTCTTAGCGTTAGCACTTGCAAGGGCATAACCTTGCTTGTTTTTCTCAACCGATGTGCTCGATACTAGCAATAACCCAGTTGCATCATATAAATGAGCCTGCTTAACAAAATTAACTTGAGTTAAACCGTCCAAATAGCGTTGTAAAAATGCTTCTTGTATCGCTTTATTTTGATGTGATTGCTCAAGAATTACAGCAACGCCAACTATAGCCTGCTGTAGTTGTTGCTTAGCAATGTAATTAAAATGCGCAGTTAAATTATCGGCATTTTTATTTCTAGTAGCCTGCAATATCCCCATCAATACGATAATAATTAAAATTGCACTCGCTAATTGCAGTATTTTATTATAAATCGATGATAATTTAGGGTATAAAGACTGTTCGGTTTGCTTCATAAAAACACTGGTAAATATTTTAGCCTATCAATAGTATCACTATAGTTAGATTATCAACTGATGTGAAGTTTATTATTTTTATAACATAGCCAAGAGAGTTAACGTGTCTTCTATCGCCAATATATTACCCTTATCCCTTGAAAAGTACCTAGCCCAACACGCAGCACAATACATCAATAATAAGCAATTACCTGTTAGCTTTAACCTGTCTGAACAGGCACTTACCTTAGCTGATAGTCAACAACCTATGACTACTAAAGCGCCAATAACGTTAGTTGTTTTTGATCAACTCACTATCACTCAACTACTTGCACTACAAACAGATGTTGCGCTTAATATATTGGCATTAATAGCCATTAACCATCGAAATAAACAAACCAGTTATCGCTTTGAAGTTAGCTGTAGTGATTTTATTAAGGCACGTAAAGCACTGGCTGATTTTTGTTTAACACATAACATTGAAGCGGCCTTAGTAAAGCAAGTCCCCTGCTTAAATCAACCTGGTTTATTAGTGATGGATATGGACTCAACCACAATAGAAATAGAGTGTATTGATGAAATAGCTAAACTAGCAGGTGTCGGTGATGAGGTTGCGCAAGTAACCGAACGTGCAATGTTAGGTGAGCTCGATTTTGCGCAAAGTTTACATCAACGCGTGGCAACTTTAGCTAATTCCCCAGAAAGTATATTAGCTGAAGTAGCAAAAAACATTCCATTGATGATTGGCTTAAAGCCACTGATTATTGAACTAAAAAAACATAATTGGCGTATTGCTATTGCTTCAGGTGGTTTTACTTATTTTGCCGATCACTTAAAAGAAACGTTACAGTTAGATGCTGCCTTTGCCAATACTCTTGAAATTATTGATGGCAAACTTACTGGTAAAGTATTAGGTGATGTAGTCGATGCGCAAGTAAAAGCTGACTCTCTAGCTATTTTAAGTGAAAAGTATCAAATACCTGCTAACCAAACCGTGGCTATGGGTGACGGTGCTAACGATTTAATCATGATGGCAGCAGCAAGTTTTGGCGTGGCTTTTCATGCTAAACCTATTGTATTAGCACAAGCTGATAGTAGTATTAACGTGCAAGGCTTAGACTGCTTATTACACTGGTTAGCTTAGCGTAGCCTTTATTTAGCGCTACCATCAAGTTACGGTGATCTAGCCACACCTAATGCCAAGTAATATGACTACTGGCATTAGGTGTGGCATTAGGTTACTGGTATAACTTCCCCCCTCCTAGTAATCTTCCTAGTAAAGGTGAACCTAGCGAGTCAACCTATAGCGTAGTAAGGTTTCTTGCGTCACATCAATTAACTGTACACAGCCAGCAACACTGTATATCTCTTGCTCAAGTTGCTTGCCTCTGTGTATCGCATAAGCACTTATATAATCTAATTCAGGGCTCAAGTGCTCGATACTTGCTTCATTTCTTCGTGATAATTTTAACGCTATGCTATAAAAATCACCTTGCGCTAAAGCCTCTTTAATAAAGTGCTGCTTTTGCTCAGTACTAACGAGTGTACTGGCTTGCTTTATCGTGACTGACTTATCGATGTCGGCGCTGCTCGAATCAATCGCAATGTATACCAACTCATTAACGGCAGTATCATTGGGTAACAACTTTTTCATCTGTTGAGCAACTAAGTCACTCAGTGGTAAATTACCTAACAACGGATATAAATTATAATAGCCTTGGCGATCACTTAAACGCAACATCACTGATAATAAGTTTTTATGACTTTGCTCACTGTGCTCACCAACCACTAACTTTTCTACTTTATAGCGACTGCCACTTGACTGCACTATTGCCGTAGGTATTGCCATATTAACCCCATACAAGGTCCGTAATGCGCCCGATAAACCTGGTGTTAGCATGGCATATTCATCTGGTGTTAATTTATTCCTATTTTTATCGATTAACAGTTTAAAAAAAGAACGACCAATATGTTGATGCGACTTAACCGACACTCGTAAGTGAACTAGGGTTTTATCTTTACTGAGCTTTATTACTTTATAGGGTAAGTGTTTTAAATCAAAAGTAGAGGTGATTTTCTGTAACTTAGGGAAACTTAAATAAACAATATCTCCGTTTACTAAAGTGCTAGGACTTTCTAAATCAACTTTCAAGCCCGAAACAGAAAAATCTTCCGATAAACCTGTCCAGCTAAAAGATTCGCACTCAATAATAGTTGGCGTCTTGTATTTAAAGCGAACTTCCTGGCGTTGATGACCATAGCTTAACGCTATTTCATCAACGCTATTTTCATGATGAGTATATTTGTGGCCAAAGCTTTTCAGGCGTTTAAGATCAATCCCTTGATAGCTAAGCCTTTTATAATCGTTAATATCACTGGTCGTGGTAACATCAATGACGCTAACAGCATAAGGTAACGTTGCTAAAATAGCCGTTACTTCATCGGTCAATGGTGGGTTTAAATAATCTTGTTTTTTAGTAATAGCGCTAGATACCGTAAAAGGAGAGTAAGCACTGTCTGGATCGAGTGAGCAAGATGTTAACGCGGTAATAGCAAAACTAGCTTTACTGGCTGCAAAGGCTAAAAATTGCTTGAAAAAAACGATATCGTGTTGGACCTGCTCTTCATCTATGGTGTAAAAAAATTTATGCCCTTTATGTTGATGAATAAAACTGAAAACTAATAAGTTCCTGTGCTGCTTTTGCAGTGCGCGTAAGCGTTCAAGGCGCTCGGCATTAAGTAAATAAGGTAATGTAGAACGGCTTTTATCATCTTGCCAATACTGGTAGAGCTTTTGATTATTTTTAGTTGTCAGTGCATAACGAGGTGAAGTTTTTTTACTATCGCCTGGTGTGCTTTGCATAAAAACGATCAATTCATTTAATTTAACTAAGGCATATTGCTCATAACTTCTTGTTTCCAATGCCACTAAACTATTATCTAAATTGATTTTATAACGGCGCTTATTACCTTGTATATAGTTCTTTAAAAACCGTTCAAAGCTATCGTTATCAGCAATATCGATACGCTGACAACCTACAAGCTGGGTACCTAAATCACGTAATACATTTTTAACTTCAAAGGTAAAAACACTGTCTTTATTAAACTGAAACTCTTGCTCTAAACCGGTAAAGGTAATCGTTAACCGATCGCCTTTAAATAAGTAAATTTCATTGATCAACTTAAATTTCAGACCATTAACGCTCAGGTCAATGCTGGTTGCTAGCATTTTTTTCTGAGTGGCTGCGTTAACCACAATAGGAATAGCAAAGTTCATGCGCTCTTCAATGCGATCAGGATAATTTGCTACATAATATAATTTAGCAGGATACTGAAGCTTTTCTAACGCAGGCTTACTATTGTTAACGGCCACCCCGTTCGGAGTGAGCTGTTCATTTTGATAAATATTGCGAAAGCTATTTTTGGCATTTTTTACCGCTTCGTACACCCCAAAAGTATAACCGCCATAAATCGCGACGTTTTCTGTAAAGGTATTAATAGCAAGATCATCTAAAAAATGTGATTGACCTTGAAAGTCAAATAACCGACATTCACCATTAACCAAACCACGTAAATCAATGGTACGGTTACAAGCTCCGGCTAAGCGCTTTAGCTCCATCTTCAATAAAAAACGCTCATTTCTGGTGAGGTGCTCAGTGGCTTTATTAAAGTTAGCTTCAAACGTTTTTTTATTAACTTCACCACGAAAATTATTAATTATTTCATAGTGTTTGCTCAAATCTATATCCATAGTATTGTTATTAACTTCTCTTATGGCAAATATTTGCATAATAACTTTTTAACTTAAAAAAATGGCTTAAACGAATAGCTTAGACAAAAAATTAAAAATCATTATAATTTAACTGACATTACTATTAAAAACCAAGCAATTATTATGCCCCTCTATGAAGTACCTCTATAAAGTCTGTTATCTCACACTATTTAGCTTGGTATTAACACGTCATAAACAACGTTAGCAAAATAATAGTTGTGGTGTTAATCATTTATTGATTCGTATCGTTAATACTCTAGTCAAAGTTAAACTTAACCCGTTAGCTACACTCAATTATCGTTTTAAAGGCAGGTAAACCTACATGGCAAAAACAGCAAAAGTCGAGTTTGTATGCTCCGATTGCGGAATGAATTTCACTCAATGGCAAGGTCAATGCCGTTGCGGTGCTTGGAATACCTTAGTCGAAATGAAAATCCCTAAAGCGGGCAGTAAAAGCAGCAGTTCACGTACAGCAAACACTGGTGGTTATGCTGGCTTAACCGGCGGTGGTTCTAAAAAAATTAATGATATTGCCACCACTGACGCAGAAAAAAAATTAACGGGTATTGGTGAGCTTGACCGGGTTTTATCTGGCGGCGTAACAACTGGCTCGGTCAATATCATTTCAGGCGATCCGGGCGCAGGTAAAACAACACTTTTATCAGACTTAGTCGCAAGAATGTCGCAAGCTACCGCTTCACTTTATTGTACGGCAGAAGAATCTCTTTCTCAGTTTAAAAATCGTGTTCACCGACTAAAGCTAGAATATAACGAAGATAATCTTTTTTTATTGGCGGAAACCAGTGTTGAGGCCATTATTGACGAGTTAGATAAGCATAAGATTAAATTTGCTGTTATCGATTCTATTCAAGCGGTAGTCACTGAAAACGCCAATGGTAGTCCTGGCTCTCCTTCACAAGTCAAAAGTAGCGCACAAGCACTTACTCAATATTGCAAACAAAACGATGTCACTATGTTTATTATTGCCCACGTTAATAAAAATAATGAGATTGCCGGTCCACAGACCTTAGTACATATTGTTGATGCGCTACTACACATAGACACTAATGATGGCCAAATTCGTACGCTTAGAGCAAACAAAAACCGCTTTGGTGATATAGACACTGTCGGTATTTTTAAAATGTGTGAGCGCGGTATGCTTAGCGTTGATAACCCAAGTGAAATATTTTTATCTGGCTCTAGTACCGAATCCCCTGGTTCAACCATTACTTGTATTCGCAAAGGTAACCGCAATCTTTTATTAGAAATTCAATGTTTAACCACGGAAACCGAAGCAGAGTTTCCACAACGTGTTTGTGTCGGTTTAAACATGAATAGAATAAAAATGTTAACGGGCATATTACGCAAGCATACCAAAACCAAAATATTTCACGATACGTTCTTTAATATTGTTGGCGGTCTTAAAATTGATGAGTCTGAAACCTGTATCGACTTGGCCTTGGTATCCGCACTGTTAAGCAGTTTAAACGACTTTGTTATACCACGTGATACTTGTATTATGGGCGAGTTAAGTTTAAACGGCGATGTTAGACCCATAGACAGTGGTGTACCGCGCGTTAAAGAAGCGGCTCAGCATGGTTTTACCAACATATATATTCCTTATCGTAATTACCATAAATCCATGGAAGGTTTAGGTGCTAATATTAAAGCGGTAAAAACGATTCATGAACTCATTGAGTTAATCACATAGCTAGACTTAAACTCACCGAACCATAATACCGACGACGGTGTCTACTTTAACTAACGTAAAAGACGCACGGGTAAAAAACCATTGTTAGTAACACTTGCACTACAGCTAAGTTTTACTGACAATGGTCACTTTAATGTTTAGCATTGATAACGGTTAACCATGCCGTAAAGCCACCTACTTTATATTGACCGTATCTACCCTAATAACGATAACTTTCCTATGAAACTTACTATTAAAAAAGCCCTTATTGTTCTTGCTTACTCAGTCGTTTTACCGCTACAAGTCAACGCAAGTAATGACAAAATTACCACACATTCTATTGAAACAACGGGAGCTGTTGAGGTGACTGAATCTACTAATACGATTAAAAAAAATAGCAAGCAACTCACCATAGCGCGTATTTATAGCTCGCCTTCGCTTAACGGCAAAACACCTAAATCATTAAAGTTCTCGCCAGATGGTACGCGAGTAACCTATTTACAAGGTAAAACTGAAGACTTAAATCGTTACGATTTATGGGAATATAATTTAGCCAGTAAAGAAAATAAACTATTGGTTGATTCACAAGCACTGTTTAGTGGCATTGAGGATTTATCTGATGAAGAAAAAGCCCGTCGTGAACGTCAACGTATTTTTGGTGTTGGCATCTTAGAGTACCAATTTTCACAAGATGGTAGCGCCTTATTATTCCCGCTTAATGGTGATATTTACTATTATCATTTAACCACTAAAAAGGCTAAACGGTTAACCGATACCGCTGACTTTGAAACCGATGTGAAGTTCTCACCTAAAGGTAACTTTGTTTCTTACATTCGAGCGCAAAATATCTACGTACTCAACATTGCCTCAGGTGAAGAACGTCAATTAACGACCGATGGCGCTGGCGTTATTAAAAACGGCATGAGCGAATTTGTTGCTCAAGAAGAAATGGCGCGAATGACGGGTTATTGGTGGGCTCCCAATGAACAGCATATTGCTTTTTTACGTGTTGATGAAAGCCCTGTACAAACCGTTATTCGTAACGAAATATACGCCGAAAAAATTGAGCTAATAAAGCAGCGTTACCCAGCAACCGGCACTAATAACGTCGATATTCAGTTGGCCGTTACTGACATAAAAGGTAAAAAAATTCGCTTTGTCGATTTAGGTGACAACAAAGATATTTATATTCCCCGGGTCAAGTGGTTACCCGATAGCGAAAATCTTTCTTATCAGTTACAAAGTCGCGATCAAAAAACCTTAACGTTAAAAACATATAACCTAAACAAACGTCGCCAGCAGACTTTATTAACAGAACAGTCAAGTCATTGGCTTAATTTACATAAAGACTTAACTTTTTTACGTGATAACAAAACTTTTATTTGGGCCTCTGAACGTGACGGCTACAAGCACCTTTATCATTACGACTTAAATGGGACGTTAATTTCACAACTAACTAAAGGTAAATGGGTGGTAGACTCACTGGCTCATGTTGATGAAAAAAATGGCTGGCTTTATTTTACCGGCCGCGCTGATACGCCGCTTGAGCGTCACTTATATAAAGTACCGCTTAATGGTAAATCTCCTGAAAATGTCCAACGTATTAGCCAACGCAATGGCTTTCATAGCATTAGCTTTAGTGCTACCAGCGACAGTTACCTTGATAGTTTTTCAAACACACAAACGCCAACACAAATAAGTTTACATGCTGCTAATGGCGATCATATTACCTGGTTGGCTGAAAACAAAGTAACACCAGAACACCCTATAGCGCCTTATTATGATGAGTTAGTGATGCCTGAATTTGGTTCATTAAAGTCTGATGACGGACAAGCTGATTTATATTACAAACTCTATAAACCGAAAAATATGCAACCTGGTAAAAAATATCCCGTGATTGTTATGGTTTATGGTGGTCCACACGCACAGCTGGTAAAAAACGTCTGGCAAGGCGCGGATATGACACAATATATGCTGCAACAAGATTATATTGTCTATCAGCTTGATAATCGCGGCTCTAATTATCGTGGTACAGCCTTTGAGTATCCTATTTATCAACAGCTTGGCCAAGTGGAAGTTACCGATCAAGTCACTGGGGTGAAATATTTACATACCCTACCCTATGTTGACAAAGAGCGTATTGGCGTTTTTGGTCACTCTTATGGCGGTTACATGGCATTAATGAGCATGTTTACTGCTGATCATTATTTCAAAGCCGGCGTAAGTGGCGCGCCAGTAACGGATTGGCTGCTTTATGATACCCACTACACAGAGCGTTATTTAAATCACCCTGAAGCAAATGCTGCCGGTTACCAACAAAGCAGTGTTTTTCCTTATGTATCTGGCTTACAAGGTCCAATGATGATTTATCATGGTATGGCTGATGACAACGTCTTGTTTACTAACACCACGAAGTTAATTAAAGCACTGCAAGATGAAGGTAAGCTATTTGAATTAATGACTTACCCAGGTAGCAAACACAGCATGCGTGGCAAAAAAGTGAAAGTACATTTAAATACCACGATTATGAACTTTTTTGATAGACACTTTAAATAACACTTCTTAGTGCACAAGATGAACTCTTAACCTTAAATAGTAGAGAGTAAACGCCAGATAGCATAAATAATAAAAGGTAAGTGATATCACTTACCTTTTCTTTATTGTTTATCATTTTAATTTAATCAACCACTTAAAAATTAACGCTTTACATATTGTTTTACTAGCATTTTTCATGCCTAAAACGTTCAATAAATTGCTTGAAAAATAGTTACATTTAATTTCATTTATCTACCACTTTTCTATTGCATTTTTATGACCTATGGTCGATTATGAGATTGAAGACAAGGACACAAGTAAAGATACAGATAACAACAAGAGGTAAACTATGAAGATTAATATTTCTGGACACCACGTTGAAATAACCGAAGGTATCAAGCAATCTATCGAGAATAAGTTTGCAAAAATCTCTAAACATTACCCCTCTATCATGACGATAGACTCTACTATCACCGTTGAACCACATCTGCAAAAACTTGAAGTAACAACATTGTATGAAGGAGAGACAATCACTGTGAATGCTTCCGACAAACAATTATATGCCGCAATAGCTAAAGTCGTTAAAAAACTAGATGTTGCTCTTGCTCGTCGTAAAGGCATACTTACAGCCAAGTTCCACGATAAGTTTGTTGTACCACAAACAGACATGTATCAAGCAACTTAATTTATCATACTGTGCTTAGCGTATACTCAATGATATTAACTGAACAAGAGAAGCAAAGCTTAGTATTCACTAAAATAGCCAATTAAAAAATTTACATCGCTATTAAATATATTACTTAAATAAAAAAGGCTGCATCATGAAAATGATACAGCCTTTTTATTTAAGCTCAACTCAGTTAAGTAAAGCCAGTTATGAAAAGCTTAGATTATTCTGGTTCATAATCTAAGTTTGCCGACAACCAACGTTCTGCTTGTTCTAAGGTCATGCCCTTACGTGCGGCATAATCAATCACTTGATCTTTAGCGACCTTGGCTACGGCAAAGTATTTAGACTCAGGGTGTGAGAAATACATGCCACTTACCGCGGCACCTGGCCACATGGCGTAGCTTGAGGTTAAGTCCATATCAATGTTTTCTTTCACCTTAAGTAACTCCCAAATCAAACCTTTTTCAGTATGTTCAGGACAAGCAGGGTAACCCGGCGCAGGACGAATACCTTGGTAACTTTCGCGAATTAACGCGTCGTTATTTAAATCTTCATCGGGTGCAAAACCCCAGTATTCTTTACGTACTTTTTCATGTAAATATTCAGCGCTCGCTTCAGCTAACCTATCGGCAACAGCTTTTAGTAATATCGAGTTATAAGCATCGTGATCCGCGTCATACACTTTAACTAACTCTTCAACGCCAAAACCAGCTGACACCGCAAATGCGCCAATATAATCATCAATGCCTGAATCAACAGGGGCAATATAATCAGATAAACAGCGGTTAAACTGCCCTGCTGGTTTTTTACTTTGTTGACGTAATTGATGTAAGCGCGTTAATTGTTCTGTTCGACTTTCATCGGTATAAAGCACAATATCATCTTGCTTAGCGTTTGCTGGAAACAAGCCAAAGACCGCTCTTGCACAGATTTTTTTATTATTGATAACATCATCGAGCATGGCATTAGCATCATTAAATAAATTCGTTGCTTCAACGCCAATCACTTCATGCTTTAAAATCAGTGGATACTTGCCAGATAGTTGCCATGTCATAAAGAATGGCGTCCAATCAATATATTTTCTTACTTCAGATAAATCAATATTATCCAGTACGGTTACGCCCAACTTATTCGGTTTTTTCGGTGTGTACTCTTCAAAACTAATTTTAGTGGCATTAGCCCGAGCATCTTCAAGGCTAACTAAACTTGAACGAGGACCTTTTTTATAATGACGCTCTCGTACCCGTATGTATTCTTCTTTGGTACTTTCATGAAATCTTGCTTTATGCTCTTTGGACAATAAGTTACTGACCACTGATACCGCGCGTGAAGCGTTTGATACATAAACCACTGGCTCGTCATATTGCGGTTCAATTTTAACGGCGGTATGTGCTTTTGAGGTAGTAGCACCACCAATAAGTAAGGGTAATTTAAATCCGGTACGTTTCATTTCTTTTGCAACATGTACCATTTCATCAAGCGATGGTGTGATCAAACCAGACAAACCAATAATATCGACATTTTCTTCTTTGGCGACACGTAAAATATCATCACAAGAAACCATGACGCCAAGGTCAATAATTTCATAGTTATTACATTGCAGAACGACACCAACAATATTTTTACCAATATCGTGTACGTCACCTTTTACCGTGGCAAGTAACACTTTACCGTTAGTGCTGGCTTCAGTTTTACCCGCCTCAATGAAAGGGTTTAAATGGGCCACGGCTTGCTTCATTACCCGAGCTGACTTGACTACTTGAGGTAAAAACATCTCGCCAGCGCCAAATAAATCACCAACGACGTTCATCCCATCCATTAATGGTCCTTCAATTACATCTAAAGGTTTTGTCGCTGCAAGTCGCGCTTCTTCAGTATCTTCGATAATAAATTCATTAATGCCTTTCACTAACGCATGCGCTAAGCGTTCGTTAATGGGTAGTTCACGCCATGACAAATCTGCTTTAGCAGCTTGTCCGCCTGCTTGACCGTGATATTCTTGAGCAATATCAAGTAAACGTTCAGTGGCGCCGTCATCGCTGTTTTGAATAACGTCTTCTACCGCATTTTTTAGCTTCTCAGGTAAATCTGAATAAATCGCTAATTGACCGGCGTTAACAATACCCATATCCATACCATTTTTAATGGCATAGTATAAAAATACTGCGTGAATGGCTTCGCGAACAGGGTTGTTTCCTCTAAATGAAAAAGATACGTTAGATACACCGCCTGAAATCATCGCATGGGGTAGGTTTTTCTTAATATCATCAACGGCTTCAATAAAGTCGACCGCGTAATTGTTATGCTCTTCAATGCCTGTGGCTACTGCGAAAATATTAGGATCAAAAATAATATCTTCTGCTGGGTAGCCAATTTCATCAACCAATATATGATAAGCACGATGACAAATTTCATACTTGCGTTCACGCGTATCGGCTTGACCTTCTTCATCAAACGCCATCACAATAACGGCAGCGCCATAACGACGAAGTAACTCAGCTTGTTGGCGGAAGTTTTCTTCGCCTTCTTTTAAGCTGATTGAGTTAACAATTCCTTTACCTTGAATACATTTTAATCCCGCTTCAATGATGTCCCATTTCGAAGAGTCAATCATAATTGGCACTTTAGCGATATCAGGCTCACCAGCAATCATGTTTAAAAAACGTACCATGGCGGTTTTTGAGTCCAACATGCCTTCATCCATGTTGATATCAATAATTTGTGCGCCGTTTTCTACTTGCTGTAGAGCAACAGCAATCGCTTCATCGTACTTTTCTTCAACAATTAAGCGTTTAAACATCGCCGAGCCTGTTACGTTAGTACGCTCACCGACGTTAACAAACAAGCTATCTTCTTGAATAGTTAGCGCTTCTAAACCTGATAGGCGACAAGCAATAGGACGCTCTTCTACTTTACGTGGTTTAATATTGGCGACACTTTGCGCCATACCGCGAATATGTTCAGGTGTGGTACCACAACAGCCGCCAATAATATTTAAAAAGCCAGATTCTGCCCACTCTTGTACATGAGTGTTCATTTCATCAGCCATTAAATCATACTCACCAAAAGCATTAGGTAAACCTGCATTAGGATGCGCCGATACCGCGGTATCACAAATTCGGCTTAACTCAGCAACATATTGACGTAATTCAAGCGGGCCTAAGGCACAGTTCAAACCAAAAGAAACGGGCTTAGCATGACGCAATGAATTATAGAAAGCTTCAGTAGTTTGCCCTGATAACGTACGACCCGAGGCATCAGTAATAGTACCGGAAATCATTACAGGTAACCGTTCACCTAGCTGTTCAAAGACAGTCTCAACCGCAAAAATAGCCGCTTTAGCATTGAGCGTATCGAAAATAGTTTCGATTAAAATAATATCACTGCCACCTTCAATAAGCGCCAGCGTAGACTCTATATAAGCATCTTTTAGCTCATCAAAAGTAACGTTACGAAAAGCAGGATCGTTAACATCAGGAGAAATAGAGCAAGTACGGTTAGTTGGCCCTAACACACCGGCAACAAAACGTGGGCGTTCAGGGTTCTTCTTAGTATACTCATCCGCGGCTTCACGCGCTATTTTCGCCGCAGCACGGTTAATCTCACTGCTATATTCTTGCATGTCGTAATCAGCCATGGCAATAGTAGTAGCGTTAAAGGTGTTGGTTTCAAGAATATCAGCGCCTGCTTCTAAGTATTCAAGGTGAATGGCTTTAATAATGTCAGGCTGAGTAAGCACTAACATATCGTTATTGCCTTTAACATCGGTATGCCAATCAGCAAAGCGCTCTGCTCTGAAGTCTTGCTCTTCAAATTTATAGGCTTGAATCATAGTACCCATGGCACCATCAAGAATAAGAATATTTTTAGCCAATTGCTGTTCGAATAAAGCAAAAGAAGGATGTTTTTTCATTGTGGTATCCAAGTCAATTTTTCGTTTGTTCGACATGTTTATTAAATAAGTGCGCATTCGGGTTAACTTATAACGCTATTGAGATATAGCGTTATTTAGGTATAAAGTATTGATGACGTTAACCTACTGTAATGCGACCACCTATTCATTTAACGCGTTATTTGATAATGTTTAGTCTAACTTTGTCTAGCTTTGTTTAGCTTTGTTTAGCTTTTTTAGTGTCGCAGGCATATGCTTTGCATCTAACTGATATGGCGTCATTTGATAAACATAATAATTAAGCCAGTTGGTGTAAAGCAAGCTACCATGACTACGCCATGATCCCACCGGATTATTATTCATATCATTATCTTGATAATAATTCTCGGGTATTGAGGTGCTACTGTCTTTTTTACAATCACGTAAAAACTCTTCATGTAAGGTAGACGCATCATACTCAGGGTGACCAATTAAATAGACTTGACGTTTATTTTTACTGGCCGCCAAGTACACACCGGCATCAGGTGATTGCGCTAATATCGATATTTCTTCAATACTTTCATAGTCGCTTTGTTCAATATAGCCATAGCGAGAGTGTGGCACATTAAAGTGTTCATCAAAGCCGCGCGTTAGCTCTTCTTTACTGTCTAACGGCACATGTGAATAAACACCAAAGAGTTTTTTCTTACGTAAATGGCGATTTAAACCATAATAGTGATATAAAGCCGCATGTGCAGCCCAGCATGAAAACATGGTTGACGTGACATTTTTATCTGCCCAATCAAATACTTCACAAATTTTATCCCAATAACTCACCTCGGTGTAATCAAGTAGTGCCAAAGGCGCTCCGGTAATGATCAAGCCATCATATTGTTTGTGTTTTATATCATCAAACAGATAATAAAAATTCTCTAAATGCTCTTTAGGGGTGTTTTTGGAAACATTTTTATGAATACGAATGAATTCAATATTAATTTGCAGCGGAGTATTAGACAGCATGCGTAATATTTGTACTTCTGTTTCGATTTTATTAGGCATTAAATTCAAGATAGCTACTTGCATAGGACGAATTTCTTGATTAGCGGCGCGGTGCTCCGACATCACAAAAATATTTTCGTTATCTAATATAGAAAGAGCGGGTAGTTGATCGGGAATTTTAATGGGCATAACGCTACCTAACAAAAAAAGTACATAATAAGAGTAGTGATAATGTTACTTAGATCACTCTATTTGTCAACATCTAAACGTATAGACGTCTATACTGTTTTTATATTCTGAAAGAATAACAATAATATCAGTGGCGAGGTATTTTAAGAAAACTTGGCTTCAAATAATACGTGGGTTTTAAGATAAGTGGTGTTAACAAAGTGCTTTATAACCTAAGGTTTTCGCTGTGAATAGTTAAGCTAAAACTACTCTGCCAAATAAACCTTGTTTCGACCTGAATCCTTAGCAATATATAAAGCAGCGTCAGCTCTAGCTATCCACTGTGACGGTGTTTCTTTATCGTTAAATTGTGCTACCCCCAGTGACAATGTCATAGATATATCGTCTGTAAACACATGTTCTTCGACTACTGCTCGCATATCTTCAGCAATGATAGCTGCCGTTTTTAAATCAACATATAGCGGTGCGATAATAAACTCTTCGCCTCCATAACGATAAAGAGTATCAAGCATACGAATGTTATTAACAAGCAGCTTAGTTAGCGTCACTAAAATGTCGTCACCAATAAGGTGACCATAAGTATCATTAATTTTTTTAAAATTATCTAAGTCTAATAAAATTAGGCACATAGTTTTTTTTTGTCGTTCTTGGCTAAGTATTGCTTTGTTTAGCTCACTATCTAAAGCCCTACGATTGCCCGTTGAAGTCAACGGGTCTGTTGTCGCCAGTAACTTTAACTTTGCCTGTACGCCTTTGTATGAACGAAAAATAACAAAAGAAAATATACTAGTTAACAGCATAGAAACAAAGATAACCGATACTTCAGCAAAATTTGTTGTTGGATAGAGTAATAAAGTAATGGTCACCGTAGAAACAACACATAATATTATCGCTGTGCGTTGGTGGTTCAAGTAGAAAATGGCTAACACGAGAGGATAATACCAATAAATAATTGATAGTCCATGCACAGTAATAAAAGCAATAATAATAGCTATTAACAACAAAGACATAAGTAAACTAGCAAGCGCTACTTTATGCGTTTTATAAACGTATAAAAAGAATATCGACATTAAAATAACGATGATGGCATCAGCGATCGCCATCACTATATCACCCGATAAAAAGCGAATTAACACAAAAGGAGAAATAACCGCAGCCGTTAAGGCGCTCATATAAAGTAAGACTATTTCTCGTTCTGTTCTTTTACTCATATCATTTTCTCTCAAGAGGCATAAGTAGCCCTAACGATAAAACAAGCGGGCTCATTTATTTATTGGCTATAAGGTTACAATCAATATAACCAATAAAAAAACCATAACAAATGTTATGGTTTTTTAGTAGTAAAAGAAGAGTATATACTCGTTCCACTTGAAGAGACTCGTTTCAGGAAGTTTGAGCGATTCATCGTCAAGGCACTTTTTTATTAAGAGTTATCCCTTAAAAAAGCTAACCTAGGCTAGGGTTTGCTCAAGCCCAAAGGCGGATATAGGAAGCAACTAATCTTTAAAGTTCGTAAATTGGAAAGATTGCTCTAGCTCTGCAGTGCGTACTAATTGCATTACCGCTTGTAGATCATCACGCTTTTTACCCGTGACACGTACTTGCTCACCTTGAATAGCGGCTTGGACTTTCATTTTCTCATCTTTAATCAGCTTTACTACTTTTTTAGCCACATCTTGTTCAATACCTTCTTTAAAGGTGACTTGCAAACTCCAGTTTTTACCGGTTGCACTGGCATTACCAATAGTCATTGCCTTAGCATCAACATTACGTTTAGTTAATTGACTTCTTAGCATGTCGCACATTTGCTTTAATTGAAAGTCCCCTTGAGCTTTAAGGGTAACATTAGGCTTTTTCCACTCAAAACTGGCTTCAACACCACGAAAATCAAAACGTGTGGTCAGTTCACGGTTAGCGTTGTCGACAGCATTTCTAACTTCTTCTAAATTAGTTTCTGATACGATATCCATTGATGGCATAATTTACTCTCTATAGTAGGTTGAATTCACGCAATACGGTTATTATACCAAGTCTATTGAACTATTTACCACTGAGTGATAATTAAAAATATTGATTGTAAATCATGTTAGTATCAAATTACTTACATTGTTAATTGCAGATTTTTTTTGTGAACGCTCGCCAACATTATTACTTTTTTATTAGCGTATTTATCGTCTCCAGCTTACTACTTGTTGCTCATTCGTTTGTGCCTGATTCGTGGCGAAAAATCATCTTTCAATTTCCAGCAATAGATACTATTGGGCACTTAACTAGCTTTTTTATTCTAACCTGGGTCAGTCACTCGGTTATTAAGTTGTCACTGCCACTTTGTTTAATGCTACTCACTTTTTATGCCGCTTTAACAGAAGTAAGTCAATCACTGTTAGGTTATCGTCAGGGGGAATTGGGTGACTTTCTTGCTGATGTACTTGGTATATGTTTATTTGTCTTAGTAAAATGGCTTTACTTTAGCTTTTTCAAAAAAGACTTAACTAAAAATACAACTAAATAGCCAGATTTTAAAGCACAGTTAAACGTCTTAACACACAGCGGTAGAAAATAATGACAACGAATAAAAGTAAGCTTAATAAACAAAACAATATCGTCGTCGTCGGGCAAGGGGCAATGGGCTTACTTTGGTACCATCATTTGTCTAAAGCAAGTAACTGCAGTAATACTAATATCACGCTGCTTGCCTCTAACCAATATGAGATAAAGAACGCTAACTATCACTTTACTGCTTATTTGCAAGCACGTGCAGCAAGTTATCCGTTAAGTTATAGCCAAGCAGCAGATATCGCCGCGGCAGATGTTATTTTACTTTGCCTAAAGTCATACCATATTGCTGATGCTATTAAACAGTTAGTCAGTCAAATCAAGCCTGAGTGCAGCCTTATTTTAGCGCATAATGGTATGGGGACTTTTGATACTGTCGCTAGCTTACTACCCAGCGAACAAAACATATTAGCCATGTTAACAACCCATGGTTGTTTACGCAGTGCTCCATTAACAATAACGCACACAGGTTTAGGGCAAAGCGATATAGGTATGCTTGCAGGTAAGTTAAGCGCAGCTAAACAGCTGCAATTACGTAATTTGTTGAACGACGCGCTACCTGAGGTAAGTTTCCATGAAAGTATTATCAACAAGCAATGGCTAAAGTTAGCAATAAACTGTGTGATAAATCCGATAACCGCTGTCAATAATATTGATAACGGTAAGGTAAATGATCCGCAGTTTACTGTGCAAATTAACGCCTTACTAACAGAAATTGTTGCTGTAGCTCAGGCTGAAAATATCGAATTATCTTTTAACGACTTACTTGAAATGGTCGCTAAAGTAGCACAAGCAACAGCTCAAAACTGTTCTTCCATGCGTAGCGATGTGTTAGCTGCTAGGCCAACAGAAGTGGATTACATAAACGGTTATATACACCGTTTAGGGCAGAAAAATAATATTGCCACACCAGAAAATACCCAAGTGTGGCAACAGGTAAAAGCCTTAACTTATCATGCTAAGATTTAATATTGGCTACTTACCGTTAAAACGACTTATGGACGATATACTTTGACGTTTTTAAAACCGTTATCAAGTAAGTACAATGCCTGTAACTTACTCATAACACCGTGATCACAATATAATAAATAGTCTTTCGTCATATCTAAATCACCAAATTTTGTCGCTAATTTATAAAACGGAATATGTTTGACTTCAACATCGCCTAACACTAATGGCTTTTCTTCTTCTTCATCAGGGCTTCGAATATCAACAACCACCGCATTCGCTGGAATATTTTCAACGAGATCGACCGCATGAATTTCTTCTTCAGTTTCTTTACCAATATCACGAATATCATAAACTTGCGTTTCACTGATCACCTTATCTAGAATATCAAAATCAAAGTTACCTTCTTCTTCTTCAACTTTAGCAAGTACCGCTCTTACTGTTGGTTTTTTAGAAATAACACCACAATATTCAGGAATGGTTTTAGCAAAATCTTCTGTACCAATATTACGGGCAATATCAATAATGTCTTGTTTATCGTAAGCCATTAACGGACGTAAAATTAAGTTATCGGTTACCCGGTTAATGACATTTAAATTAGTAAGCGTTTGGCTTGAAACTTGCCCTAAACTTTCACCCGTAACTAATGCTTGAATTTTAGCTCGATTAGCTATTTTACTTGCCGCTCTGACCATCATTCGCTTTAATACCACGCCCATATGGCTATTTTCAACATTTTCTAAAATTTCAGCGACAACCGGCTCAAAATTAACAGCAAAGAATTTAACTTTATGAGAAGCACCAAACTTATTCCACAAGTAATAACTCACTTGCTTAACCCCCACTTCGTGGGCTGAGCCACCTAAGTTAAAGAAACAATAGTGAGTACGAGAGCCTTTTTTGATCATTTGATAGCTTGAAACACCCGAGTCAAAACCACCTGACATAAGCGATAAAACATCTTCTTGCGTGGCTATCGGAAAGCCACCTAGGCCCTTATGACGTTGGGTAACAATAAATAGATCTTTATTTTTAATTTCAAGGTGCACGGTAACATCAGGATTTTTTAGCTTAACGGTAGAGCTTGCTACGGCTTGATTTAAACCACCACCAACATATTGCTCTACTTTAAGCGAGTTAAAATCGTGAGTACCGGTACGCTTAGCGCGTACACAAAATGTTTTATTTTCAATAGCCTTAGCATGAACTGCTAAGGTTTTTTCATAAATGTCATGTACATCAACAAAGTCAGTTTGTTGGACTTCTAAAAACATAGGTATACCCGGAATACACTTAAGCGCATCAATTAAACGCTGGCGATTTTCAGGGGAGTTGTCTTTAGTGTTAACTTCAATGTTATCCCAGTTCATACGCGAGGTGATTTGTTCATCAACACGACGTAAAACATTTTTAATGTTTGTCTCTAAGATTTTAGTAAAACGTTTACGAACGGGGCGAGATTTAATAGTAATCTCAGATTGAAGCTTAACGATAAATTTCATCGGGTATAACCTAAAAAGGCACCTAAAAAGGCAAAAAAATAATGGCGCACATTGTACACTATTTTTCAGCCTTTTTTAAGTTTTTACTGCCAGTGGTTAAAATTAACGCTAAGGCGCTATTTTCTATCGTTTTGTATTATCTTTTAAGTACATTTATTAATTAATAACACCTATACGCTCGGTTTCTTTAGCCTTACCTTGGTTAATAGCTATTTCAACACGACGGTTACGACGGCGATTTAGTGCATTAGTATTCGGTACTAATGGTCTTGTGTCTGCATGACCCGCAACCACTAAGCGCGTAGGGTCAAAACCGGGGACTTTAATTAACTCATGTGCTATCGCTACCGCCCGTTTACTGGATAAATCCCAGTTAGAGCTGAATAGTTCAGAGTTAACACCGCGGTTATCAGTATTGCCTGATACCATAATTTCACCTGGCATGGTGTTAAGTAATTGACCAATTTCTCGGATGATAGGTCGAAACTGAGGTTGTAAAAAGGCAGATCCTGAAGGGAATGAGCCATTTTCTCTAATTCTTATAATAACTTGCTGACCGAGTGACTCTAACTCTACTGCACCGTCTTGAATTTGCTTTTCAAGTTGCTCAGCAATTTTTTTCACTAATTCATTCACTTGCTCTTGTGCTGCTTCTTCCATATCTTGTTTAGCTTGATCAATAGCTTGTTGGGATAAGGCATCGTCAGTATTTTGAGATTGACCGCCGCGCTCAGTACCACGCTGCTCTTGTCGTCCACCAGCAGAGCTTTCATCACCCGCTTGAAATTCAAGCATCTGCTCGGTCATTTCCATGGTTTGTTGTTGAATAACTTCAATAGGCGTCGGCTCGGGTTTTCCTGGACGAAATTCTTGCGCAATAATACTAGTGCCTTTAGGAATATCCTTTACTTCTATTTTATTTTGCACACCAAAAGCAAACTTCATCGAACCGGCTATTTGTTTAAATTTTAAAACATCCATTTCAGAAAAAGATAACAACAGCACAAAAAAGCACATCAAAAGCGACATAAGGTCAGCAAAGGTCCCCATCCAAGCAGGTAGCCCAGGAGGTGGACACTTACATTTTTGTTCAGACATACTTACCTCTTAACATAAGTACTCCTGATGTTAAACCATTCAACATAAGCGCGTTTGAGATTAATCCTAGTAACATAACTCGATTCCCACTACTCTTCTGTTGTATCAATTTTTCTTTTACTCTCGGCCAAATAATTCTTTAATAAGCCTTCAATAACGCGCGGGTTTTGTCCATCTTGAATACCTAGAACAGCATCAAGTACCAGCTCTTGGTTCATTTTTTCTTCCGCCATACGTAATTTTAATTTTGAGGCAATAGGAATAGCAATAACATTAGCGAGAAAGGCACCATATAAGGTTGTAAGTAAGGCTACCGCCATTGCAGGGCCTATCGATTTTGGATCATCCATATTCGATAACATCGCGACTAAGCCAATTAAGGTACCGATCATCCCCATAGCAGGAGCAACATCGGCAAGTGCCATCATCATATTAGAGCCTGTTTCATGGCGCTCTGTAGTTAAATTAATATCTTTTTGTAAGGTTGCTCTAACAACATCGGCATCATGGCCATCGACTAACATATCAACACCCTTTTGCATAAAAGGGTTAGTTATTTCTGCTTCTTCTAAAGCTAAAAAACCGCCTTTACGTGCGGCGTCTGCCATATCAACTGCTTTATCAATTAACTCTTCAGGCTTTTCAAGCTTAAACATAAACGCTTTGCCAATGACTTTTCCTATGCCGAAAAATTGCCCTAAATTGTAGTTAGCTAATACAATAAAAATAGAACCACCAAACACAATAATAAGTGACTGGGTATCGGCGAACATCATAATGTCGCCTGATAGCACCATCGCCATAATTAATAAACCGATGGCACCTAAAATACCAATTAATGTCGCTAAATCCACAAAACTCTCCTAAACAGCTTACTCATCAGGCATTAAGACCCTATTTCAATAAAATAATAGTACCTTATGTATAGATTATTCGCTATTGCATAACGAATAATCTAACGGATAATTGAACAATAACCTATTAATAATTAAGTAGGCATCTAAGTTTATTATCGTCTCTAGTGTCAATAACTTAACACTAATGATAAAATGCTGATTATAAATGCAGTAGGTTAATTGATCCTAGTAAACAGCTAAGATAGATTTTCCACATTATATCATCACATCCTAAAAGCTCAGAGCAGAAGAACATGGCTAAAAAGAAACTAGAAAACCTCTCTTTTGAAGAATCATTGCATGAACTTGACACCATAGTACAAAGCTTAGAGCAAGGTGACTTAAGTTTAGAAGAATCGATGGCACTTTTTGAACGAGGTTTAAACCTCAGTCAATTAAGCCAAGTAAAGTTACAAACTGCTGAGCAAAAAGTACAACTATTGCTAGATAAAAATGGCTCTCCACAGCTTACCGACTTTGATACCAGCGCAGGAGAGAATTAATGGCCACGCTGATATGCTATGAACATTATCAACAACGTATCAATGATTTTTTAATCACTAAAATTGATCAACTTACTATTAACGATACTAAATTGCTTGATGCCATGCGTTATGGGTTGTTAATAGGTGGTAAACGCATGCGCCCTTACCTCGCTTATATAACAGGCGAAGCGGTCTCTGCAAATATAGATGATATTGACGCAGTAGCAGGTGCAATAGAGTGTATTCATGCTTATTCCTTGTTACACGATGACTTGCCTGCTATGGATGACGATGATTTAAGACGTGGCCAACCCACTTGTCATAAAGCATTTGATGAGGCCACCGCCATATTAGCCGGCGATGCCTTGCAAACATTAGCATTTGATATTCTCGCTAACCACACATTTACCAGCACACACAAACCTAACGAACTACCCATTCAAGTAAGGCTTATTCAACAATTAGTTAGCGCTTCGGGTTATCAAGGCATGTGTGGTGGGCAAGGTTTAGATTTAGCCGCAACCAATAAAAGTATTTCACTTGAAGCGTTAGAAGCGTTACATTCTTTAAAAACAGGGGCTTTATTAAAAGCATCGGTATTAATGCCGGCACTATGTGGTGAGCTAGTTACTGAAGATCAAAAGCATATATTAAGTGAATATGCACAACACATTGGCTTAGCTTATCAAGTACAAGACGATATTCTTGACTTGATCTCAACTGAAGAAGAGCTAGGTAAACCGGTAGGCTCTGATGTAGCAGCCAATAAAAGTACTTATCCTGCATTGCTCGGTTTACAGGGTGCACAAAACAAAGCGGAAAACTTATTGCAACAAGCGCTTCAAGCTTTAGCAAGATTACCTTACAATACGCAATCTTTGGCAGATTTTGCTACCTTTATTGTTAAGCGCAGTCATTAAATATCGACGCCGTGATATTTAGATTATATGCGGTAAAACTTACATAAATAATTATTATCAATAGACGAACTATGACTATAAACCTTGCTGATTACCCACTACTTTCTCAGATTAATATCCCAGAAGATCTGCGTAAAATGCCACAGGATCAACTAAAAAACATTAGCAAAGAGCTGCGTAGCTTCTTACTTAATTCCGTCAGTAAAAGTAGTGGGCACTTTGCATCGGGTCTTGGTACTATTGAACTGACTGTCGCCTTACATTATGTCTACAACACCCCTTTTGACCACTTAATTTGGGATGTAGGTCATCAAGCTTACCCACATAAAATCTTAACTGGGAGACGTGATCAGCTACATACCATAAGACAAAAAAATGGTTTACACCCTTTCCCATGGCGTGAAGAAAGCGAATATGATGTTTTAAGTGTTGGCCACTCAAGCACCTCTATTTCAGCGGGTTTGGGTTTAGCGGTTGCTGCAGAAAAAGAAGGCAAAAATCGTAAAACGGTTGCCGTTATTGGTGATGGTGCTATGACCGCTGGCATGGCTTTTGAGGCGTTAAATCACGCCGGTGATATTAAAAAAGATATGTTGGTTATCTTAAATGATAATGATATGTCCATTTCAAAAAATGTTGGCGCATTAAATAATCATTTGGCCAAGTTACTCTCTGGTAGTATTTTTACTGGTTTTAGAGAAGGCAGCAAAAAGATTTTAGGTAATATTCCTCCTATTAAAGAACTTGCCAGCCGCGCTGAAGAACACTTAAAAGGTATGGTTGTACCGAGTATTTTCTTTGAAGAGCTAGGTTTTAATTATATTGGTCCTATTGATGGTCACGATGTCGAAGGCTTAGTGACTACGATTAAAAATATGCGTAACCTTAAAGGGCCGCAATTTTTACATGTAGTTACGACTAAGGGTAAAGGCTATTATGCTGCCGAGCAAGACCCAATAAAGTATCACGCCGTCCCTAAATTTAATCCTAAAGACACGCAATTACCTAAAGCAAAACCTAGCTTACCTACCTATTCAAAAATTTTTGGCGATTGGTTATGCCGTACTGCTGAAGTAGACAAAAAGTTAGTGGCCGTTACGCCAGCGATGGCTGAAGGCTCTGGTATGGTTGAGTTTAGTAAACGTTTTCCTGAGCAATACTTTGATGTAGCTATTGCTGAGCAACACTGTGTAACCTATGGTGCGGGTCTTGCTATGGGCGGTTTAAAACCGGTAGTCGCAATTTACTCTAGCTTTTTACAACGTGGTTATGATCAATTTATTCATGATGTTGCCATACAAAACTTACCGGTTATGTTTGCTGTTGATCGTGCTGGTATAGTAGGCGCTGATGGTGCTACGCATCAAGGTGTCTTCGATTTAAGCTTTTTACGTTGTATCCCCAATACCGTTATTATGGCACCGTCTAATGAACGTGAGTGTCAGTTAATGTTAAATACCGGCTTTAGGTTAAATGGCCCTAGTGTGGTTCGCTATCCTCGCGGTAACGGTACTGGTGAATCATTACCCGCTATTGATGAAACCATTGAAATAGGCAAAGGCCTCATTATTATTAATGCTAAAGAAACAGCCACTAAGACTAAAGAAACGCTAGATATTTCAAACAAGCGCGTTGCCATATTAAGTTTTGGCTCTATATTAGCAGAAGCAAAAATAGCCGCACTAGCGCTTAACGCTACCTTAGTAGATATGCGCTTTGTTAAACCCCTTGATCAAACATTAATTGATGAGCTTAATAGTCAACATGACTACTTAGTAACGGTTGAAGATAATGCTATTGCTGGTGGCGCTGGTTCAGGCGTAAATGAATACCTACTTGCTCAAGGCAAACCGGTTTGTATTCTCAATATTGGCGTAACAGATGAGTTTGTTAAGCATGGCACCCAAGAAGAAGTACACCATGAGTTAGGTCTAGACTCTCAGGGTATCATCGCCAAAGTATTGAGCTTTATCAGCTAACTGACGTAGGTAATACCTTAACGTAAAGCCTAAATTACCGGTAATAAAAAAGGATAATGAATTAAGTTCATTATCCTTTTTTTTATGAAGCAAAGCTTTTAGCTTTGCTGTTACCTTGACAAAAAGTACGACAAAAGAGATAGCCTCGACATAATCAGCATTATAAGTTGGTTATATCAATTCTATTTTTTAAATTGTCTTCAAGTGCTGTTTTTCTTTCACGCTCTTGACGCTTTTCACAAGGGTTATCACAGTTACATTCTTTCTCAATGCCAACACTGGCTAAACCACCACAGCTACCCGCTAACGTTCGGTTTTGAAAAATATAACCTACTGCCATAGCAGCACCTACCATAAGGAAAAAACCAAAGGTAATAAAGAAAATCATCATAATGCTTTGCTCTCATTTAAGGTTATTTATATAGCGCTACTAAGTTTAAGGCTAGATAAATGTAGTTGTTTTGTCGTTTAGGTTAAGCTTATTCGCCTTTGCTTATAGCTTACTTTAAATACTGTTTGAATTTTACCGTAAATCGCTCATCAAAGCCATTTTCAGTCTTAGAAATAAATAATGCTGCTAAATTATTTTCACTGGCAAACGCCATGCCTTTTTCCATGCCCATTACCATTAAGGTAGTAGATAAACCATCAGCAGTCATAGATGAGGGATGAATAACGGTCACCGACACTAAGTTATGATGAATAGGTTTGCCCGTACCGGGGTCAATAATATGGGAAAAACGTATACCGTCAGCTTCAAAGTAATTACGGTAATCACCTGAGGTTGCCACCGCATTATCTTTAGGAATAACAACTTGATACACAGCACGCTCTTCACCACTGGCATCAAAAATAGGTTTTTCTATCGCAATGGCCCATAACTCGCCAGTATGCTTAAAGCCCCTTAAACGCATTTCCCCGCCAATTTCTACTAAGTAATTAACAAAACCATTACTTTCAATAAGATCAGCGACCACATCGACGCCATAGCCTTTTGCAATAGTTGATAAATCGATATAAACGTCAGGAATTTTTTTAGTAAGCAAGTTACCTGTTAAAACTAAATTTTCAAAACCAACTCGTTTTTTCGTGCGTGTTAATAGCTCATCGCTAGGGATAGTTTCAGGACGTAAATCTGGTCCAAAACCCCACAAGTTAACTAAAGGGCCGACAGTAACATCAAGCTTGCCCTCACTTAACTGACCAAGACGAAGTGACTCTTTAAGTACGCGTGCAAAACCTGCTGAAATAGCAACAGGCTCGGTCGTACTAGATTGATTAAATTGTGATAGTTCAGAGTCACTAATATACGTCGACATTTCTTGGTTGACTTGCACCAATGCCGCATCAATTTTTTGTTGTAAGTTAAGCGCTAGTATCTGCTCTTGAGTGGCGACTATTTTAATATTATAACTAGTGCCCATAGTACGCCCCTGCAGTAATATTTCAGTCTTTTCTGAGGTATTACTAGGGAAACAAGCTGATAGTGATATCACTAAAACGGCTAATAAGACGAGCTTTATTTTATTCATAAGATTTCCAAATAATTATTTAGGTCAACCTATTTAAAAATAGGCTCAGCTAAATAACCTTTCGTTAAAAATAATAAAGACGACCGAAGCCGTCTTTATTTTAGCGATTCATTCGATAGATTATTGTTTAACTTTTAACATAGAATAATGCCTTTAGCTCAAGAAGGCTGCGCGGAGTTGACGTTAGTCAATGAGCACAGCCTACGCCGAAATTAAGGCATTAGGCAAGTTAAAATAAACAATTAGCCGCCGAAGTCATCTAGCATAATATTTTCATCTTCTACACCAAGATCTTTAAGCATACCGATAACCGCTGCGTTCATCATTGGTGGACCACACATGTAGTATTCACAATCTTCTGGTGCTTCATGGTCTTTCAAGTATTCTTCAAAAAGAACATTGTGGATAAAACCAGTTAAGCCATCCCAGTTATCTTCAGGTTGTGGATCAGACAAGGCAACATGCCATTGGAAGTTATCATTATCAGCCGCTAAGCCGTTATAATCATCTTCATAGAACATTTCACGCTTAGAACGTGCACCATACCAGAAACTCATTTTACGCTTAGATTTAAGACGCTTAAGTTGATCAAAGATATGTGAACGCATTGGCGCCATACCCGCACCACCACCGATAAATACCATTTCATTATCAGTTTCTTTAGCGAAGAACTCACCAAATGGACCTGAAATAGTCACTTTATCACCGGCTTTAAGGCTGAAAATATATGATGACATTTTACCAGCAGGCAAATGTAAACGTCCAGGAGGCGGCGTAGCAATACGCACGTTAAGCATAATAATGCCTTCCTCTTCTGGGTAGTTAGCCATTGAATAGGCACGTAAAGTATCTGTGTCTACCTTTGACTCTACATCGAAGAAACCAAAATGGTTCCAATCGCCACGATACTGCTCATCAATATCAAAATCACTGTATTTAACATGATGCGCTGGTGCTTCAATTTGAATATAACCACCGGCTTTAAACGGTACTGATTCGCCATTTGGAATTTGTAGTTTAAGCTCTTTAATGAAGGTTGCTTTGTTATCGTTAGAGATAACTTCACATTCCCATTGTTGAACACCGAAGATTTCATCTTCTACTTCAATTTCCATGTCTTGTTTAACCGCAACTTGACACGCTAAACGACAACCTGATCTGGCTTCGCGCTTATTAATGTGACCTTCTTCCGTTGGCAGAATATCGCCACCGCCTGAATGCACTTCAACACGACATTGGCCACAAGTACCACCGCCGCCACACGCTGAAGGGATAAAAATCCCTTGGTCAGCTAATGCACCTAACAATTTGCCACCCGCAGCAGTTTTAACTGCTTTTTCAGGGTCGCCATTTATATTGATCGTTACTTCACCACTTGATACTAATTTAGATTTAGCGAATAAAATCACCAACACTAAAAGAATAACTATTGCAGTAAACATCGATACGCCGAGAATGATTTCCATCGACTATTCCTTAAATATTTCTAAGGGTGTAACACACAAAGCGTGTCTTACACCGAGCAAACTTATAGGGAAATACCACCGAAAGATAAGAAGCCAAAAGCCATCAAACCTGCAGTAATAAATGTGATTCCTAAACCTTTCAAACCATTGGGTACGTCAGAGTATTTCATCTTTTCGCGCAAGCCCGCTAATAATACAATAGCAAGTGCCCAACCGATACCAGAGCCAATTCCGTAAACAACACTTTCACCAAATGCTAGGTTCTTCGCTACCATGAAAGACACAGCACCAAAAATCGCACAGTTTACAGTAATTAACGGTAAGAAAATCCCTAATGCTTGATAAAGCGCAGGGAAATACTTGTCTAGTACCATTTCCAAGATTTGAACTAATGCTGCAATAACACCAATGAAGGTAATAAAAGATAAAAAGCTTAAATCAACCGATTCATTAGGATCTGTAATGCCTAATACAGCATCAAGAGCACCTGGGGCTAATATTGCTTGGTAAATAACTTGGTTCATTGGCACAGCCAAACCAAGTACCACAACAACCGCAACACCTAAACCAATAGCAGTATCAACTTTTTTAGATACGGCAAGGAAAGTACACATACCTAAGAAAAACATTAACGCGATGTTTTCAATAAAAATAGATTTAACTAATAATGCAATATAATGTTCCATGGTATTAATCCTTCTCTACTTGTTCTGGTTTCCATTGGCGAAGTGCCCAAATGATTAAACCAATAACAAAGAATGAACTAAATGGTAATACTAATAAACCATTCGCTTGATACCAGCCACCATTTTGAATTAATGGTAATATTTCAAGACCAAATAAGGTACCAAAACCAAATAATTCACGGAAAAAGGCAACTAACATTAAGATGGCGCCGTAACCTAAACCGTTACCGATACCATCTAAAAAGCTCAAGCCTGGCTTTTCTTTCATAGCAAAAGCTTCGGCACGTCCCATAACAATACAGTTAGTAATAATTAGACCAACAAAAACGGCTAATTCTTTAGATAACTGATAAGAGAAAGCTTTCAATACTTGGTCAACCACAATTACCAAGGAAGCAATAATCGCCATTTGTACGATAATACGCACACTAGAAGGGATATGATTGCGAATAATTGAAATAAACAAGTTAGAGAATGCTGTTACAAAAATAACCGCTAAACTCATTACTAACGCATTAGCCATTGAGCTTGTTACAGCAAGTGCAGAACAAATACCTAATACTTGTAATGCAATCGGGTTATTATCAACAATAGGACCCGTTAATACTTTTTTAGCATCTGAAGACATTAGTTAACCCCTTCTGCAAGATATTTAGTAATGAAAGTTTTATAGCCTTCTTCACCAAACCAAAATTGTAATGTGTTAGTAACACCGTTACTTGTTAACGTTGCACCTGATAACGCATCAACACCGTGAACGTTACCTGGTTTAGCGCCACCTTTGACTAGCTTAATTTTTACTACGTCAGCATCGTTATATATTTTTTTACCTGGCCATAACGCTTTCCATTTAGGGTTAAGTACTTCAGCACCTAATCCTGGAGTTTCCTTATGATCAGAATAAATAACACTTTTTACTGTGTTTAAATCAGCTTCTAAGCCAACATAACCATACATTAAGTCCCATAAACCAGAACCAATGATTGGGAATACAACCGTGCTAATAGCACCTGTTTCATTTTTAACTAAGTAAACAACAGCCGTATTTGAACGGCGGTTAATACCGGCTAAATCGTCTTCAGGTTTGCTAGATAAAGCTGTATCACGAGCATTACGACGTTCATCGAAGTTTAAAATCTGAGTATAACAGCCATCTTCTGCATTATTTTCTTTAACAGAACATTCTATATTACCCGAATCTAACTCAACGATTAAACCAAATACTTTCTCGTTATAAAGCGCTTTAATAGACTTAGAAGAACCATCAGTTTCAGCAAGTAAACCTGACGCTTCTAAAATTTTAGTTTGTTGATCAAGTGCTTTATTTGCTTTTTGTAAGGGTTTTAACTGCACTGCAGAAAAAGATACTAACAATGCACAAACAACACAAACAGCGAGTACAAAACCAACCGTTTTACCGAATGTTTCTTTATTACTAGACATTGCGTGCAAGCCTCCGTTTTATATTGCCTTTAACAACAAAGTAGTCAAACAATGGCGCAAACAAGTTAGCAAATAAAATAGCTAACATCATACCTTCTGGGAATGCTGGGTTAACGACACGAACTAATACAACCATAACCCCAACTAAAGCACCAAACCAATACTTACCCGTATTAGTGAATGACATAGTGACAGGATCTGTTGCCATAAACATCATACCAAAGGCAAAACCACCAATAACAAAGTGCCAATGCCAAGGCATAGCAAACATAGCGTTAGTATCACTGCCAATAGCATTAAATAGTAATGATGTAGCAACCATACCACCAAAGACACTTAAGACGATACGCCATGAAGCAATGCCTTTATAAAGGATATATGCGCCACCAAGCAAGATAGCAAACGTTGATACTTCACCTACAGAACCTGGAATGAATCCCCAAAATGCGTTCCACCAATCTGCATTAATTGAATAATCAACTAAGCCTTGGTTAGCCGCACTTAACAGAGTAGCACCAGAGAAACCGTCAGCAGCAACCCAAACAGCATCACCAGAAATTTGTGCTGGATAAGCAAAGAATAAAAACGCACGACCGGCTAAGGCAGGGTTTAAGAAGTTTTTACCTGTACCACCAAAGATTTCTTTAGCAATAACAATACCGAAAGTAATACCAATAGCAACTTGCCATAATGGAATACTCGCTGGCAAGATAAGTGCAAATAAAATAGAAGAAACGAAGAAACCTTCATTAACTTCATGGTTACGCACTGCAGCAAAAAGCACTTCCCAGAAACCACCTACAACAAATGTAACCGCATAGATAGGTAAGAAGAAACAAGCACCGTATAGCATCATGTTAAAGGTACTAGAATCAGCGGTTAATACGCCACCAAATAAGGTGAACAAATCAACTTGCCAAGATTGTGGTAAAGCATAACCTGCAGCTAAGGCATCAACGGCTTGGTAGCCGATGTTGTACATACCAAAGAACATGGCGGGGAAAACCGCTAACCATACCGTGATCATGATACGTTTTAAGTCGATGCTATCACGAAGATGAGTTTTACCTTTATTCACATAACCTGGTGTAAATAAACCGGTAGCAACTGCTTCATAAAGTGCAAACCACTTCTCATGTTTACCGCCTTTTTCAAAATGCGGTTCAATATCTTCAATAAACTTTTTCAAGCCCATGACTAACCTTCCTTTTCGATTGTGGTTAGGCAATCACGCAGAAGTACACCGTAATCTGTTTTGCCTGGACAAACAAACGTACATAGTGCTAAATCTTCTTCGTCTAACTCTAAGGCACCTAATTGCTGAGCGCCGTCGGTATCACCAGAACAAATATCGCGTAAAAACAACGTGGGTAAAATATCTAATGGCATAACACGTTCAAAGTTACCAATAGGTACCATGGCACGTTCACTACCGTTAGTCGTTGTCGTCATATTAAATAACTTACTTGGGAAAAAGTGCGACATAAAAGCGCGCGTTACGGAGAACTTATTGGGCCCTGGGTACATGTAGCCAATAAATTCTTTTTCTCGACCTTCAAGAATTAAAGAGACTTGTACGCTATAGCGACCTAAGTAACCATGTACCGCAGTAGCTGTTGAGCCCATTAATAAAGAGCCTGAGACAACACGTAATTCGCCTTCAATTGCCTCGCCCGCGGTTAATTCAGCAGTGCTTGCACCTAATACCGTACGTATTAAACGCGGCTTAGTTGCCGCAGGGCCTGCTAGTGATATAACACGGGTATTATCGATTTCGCCCGTTGTGAAAAGGTTAGCGAAAGCGATAACATCTTGATAACCAACATGCCAAACAAATCGCTCAGCATTAGCTGATTTCAAGAAGTGAATATGCGTACCGACAAGACCTGCAGGATGCTTACCAGCAAACTCAGTAACGGTTGCATTACTATCTACCGGAATATTAGCGCCAGGTGCTTTGCTAACAAAAACTTCGCCTTCAGTTAAACGAGATAAAATGGTTAAACCATGTTTAAACGCTTCACTTTGCTCGTTAATAATAACTTCTGGGTTTGCAGCCAGTGGATTAGTATCCATTGCACTAACAAAAATAGCAGCAGGAGTACTATCAATAGCAGGTGTTTTGCTAAATGGGCGGGTTCTAAATGCGGTCCATAAACCTGAGTCGACTAGGTTTTTGACAACATCTTCACGCGCTAACGAGGCAAATTTGCTTGCTGGATAAGTGGTAAAGGTTTCTTTATCGTCGCCATCGACATCGATAACAACAGATTGTAAAACACGTTTTTCACCACGGTTAATCTCTTTAACAACACCGGCAGCTTGAGCTGTGAATTTAACGCCAGGATTTTTTTTATCTTCAAAAATCGCTTGACCTTTTTTTACACGATCTCCCACTTTTACAAACATGGTTGGACGCATACCCACAAACTCTTCACCGAGCGTTGCTACGGTTTTGATGGCTGGACCATCATGGATTACCTGTTGGGGAGCACCCATAACAGGAATATCCAAGCCTTTTTTTATTGTAATCATAAACACTTGCACTACTTTTGATGGAGTATAAAAATCAGTTCATTAATTTATCTAATTAACCTTATTATTATCAAATAATAAATATTAAATAACACTTAAAAATCAAAAGGATAAAATAAAAAACACCAATTTCAGTGTATTTCAGTGAAACATTAATTTTTAGCGTTACCACTAAAAAAAAGCTGCACTGGCTCTAAGTTAAAATTTTCTGGCGCGATATTACCATAAAATGAGCGTTTCATTCTACGTTCATTCGACATTTTTCATTACAATTTTCGTTATTAATAATATTTTTATTTATCCATGATTAAATAACGCCTTTAATAACTATATTGAATGGCTAATTTCCTATAAAACACCTGCCGATCAGGGCTGTTTTTCAAACACAAAAAAGCAGCAATATAGTATTGCTGCTTTTGGGACTGTTGATTTTTCGAGATTAAATGTTGTTAAAACCATTAACCATTGTCAATACTCGTCACTTAATGTTTAAGTTTAGTTCATATTGAAAATAGCCTCTATTGATAGATTTTGCTGAGATAACATGTCACGCAAACGCTTTAATGCCTCTACTTGAATTTGGCGAACACGCTCACGTGTTAAGCCGATTTCACTCCCAACATTTTCTAATGTCGCGGCTTCATAGCCTAGTAAACCAAAGCGTCTTGCTAAGACTTCTCTTTGTTTACTGTTAAGCTCATTTAACCAATAAACAATATTATTACTGATATCTTCAGATTGTAAATCACTTTCAGGACCGGCACTTCTTTCATCAGCGATAATATCTAATAACGCTTTGTCTGAATCTCCCGAGAAAGGGGTATCAACAGAAGCCATGCGCTCATTTAATTTTAGCATTTTATTAACATCAGCAACCGGTTTATCTAAGTACAGCGCAATATCTTCAGCGGTAGGCTCGTGATCGAGTAGTTGGGTAAGTTCACGCGATGCGCGTAAATAAATATTGAGCTCTTTAACAACATGAATAGGTAAACGAATAGTACGAGTTTGGTTCATTATCGCCCGCTCAATCGTTTGGCGTATCCACCAAGTGGCATAAGTTGAGAAGCGAAAGCCACGTTCAGGATCAAATTTTTCAACCGCTCTAATTAAGCCTAAGTTACCTTCTTCAATTAAATCAAGCAGTGGCAAGCCTCGATTATTATAACGTCTGGCAATTTTAACAACCAATCGTAGATTACTTTCAATCATACGTTTTCTTGATGGTTCATTTCCTTTAAGGGCTAAGCGTGAGAAATACACCTCTTCTTCGGCTGTTAATAGCGGCGAGAAACCTATTTCACTTAAATAAATTTGTGTCGCATCTAAGCTTGCCGAGACCTCTTCCTTTGCTCCGATAGTCGTTTTTTCTTCTTTTAATTTAACCATGTTATTCTCCCAAACTTGCAAAGACTGCTGTTTATATCTTTAACTATTCACGATAACTCCGGCTTCTTTCTTATCGGTATAACTGTGGGCTTTACTCTCTCTTTTTTGTTGTCTGTTAATTACTAGGTATTCATTGCGATATAATGATTATTACTTAGTTGTTATTACTTATATTAACCATTACGTCATTGATTTTTTGGTAAATAATTTAATGGGTTAACAGATTTACCTCGAAATCTTATTTCAAAGTGCAGCATAACCTTATTGGCATCCGTATCTCCCATGGTAGAAATAACATCCCCCCTGTTAATCTGCTGCTTTTCCTTAACAAGGATACGATCATTGTGAGCATAAGCACTAAGATAGTCGTCATTATGCTTTATAATAATTAACTTACCGTACCCCCTAAGTGCATCACCTGCATAGACCACTTTACCTTGGGCCGATGATCTAATTTTAGTACCTCGGCGGCCAACAATATCGATGCCTTTATTACCTTGAGTACTATTAGAAAAGTATTCAACTACTTTGCCTTTTACCGGCCATTGCCAACGACTAATTTTTTGTGAAAAGTTAGACGTTGATTTATCTGCCGTTAACACACTATTTTGTCTTGATTTTTTACTGTTTACATTTTCACCATACGCCTGCTTTTTAGTAGATGCAAGGCTATTTTTTGTTCTATTTTTACGACTAACAGTAGAGCTTTTAGTCTGTTTTTTATGCTGCGCCTTATTCTTACTTGCTTTCGCTGTTCTTTTGACTTTATGTTCGGTTAAAAATAATTTTTGCCCTGGATAAATATTATAAGGTGCGGAAATATTATTTAACTGAGCGATCTTTCTAACATCTGAATTTGAACGCCAAGCGATTGAATAGAGCGTCTCTCCTTTTTTAACAAAATATTGTGAAGATTGAATAGAGTTTCTATTGTGCTCTGTTAATACGCTAGTACTATGAATATTGGTAACTGGGGCTGGCGTATCTCGGCTACTGCAAGAAGAAAGGCTTATGTTTACGATGAAAATAAAAAATAAGGCGTTCGCACGACGAAAAAAACTCATTAAAGTCTCCTTACAAAGAATTTAATGAGTTTATCAAGGCGTAAATTACTGCTATTTATATACATAAACAGGATAATAATTTATTTTAACGTAAGGCAAAATAAGCCACGACAATAATAGCAAGCACGCTCCAACCGATAACATCTACCCATTGACGTAGTTTAGCTTCCATCCTTTTTCCGCCCCACTTAATAAGACCTGCGACTAAGAAAAAACGTAAACCTCGCCCTACCGCAGAGGCAATAAAAAAAGGGATAAAAGCCATATGTAGAAAACCGGCACCGACAGTAAATAATTTATAAGGGATAGGTGAAAAACCAGCGATAAAAACCACCCAAACCCCCCAGTGAGTGAACCACTCGATGGCAATATTAAAGCGCTCTTGATAGCCCAGTTGAGAAATTAAAGGTTGAATCCAAGGTTCAAACATTAAATAACCAAGCCAATAACCTATCGCCCCCCCTAAGATAGAGGCAAGCGTAGTGAGTCCGGCAAAGTACCATGCTTTTTCTGGCTTTGCTAACACCATAGGGGCGAGTAGCACATCAGGGGGAATAGGAAAGAAAATAGACTCTGCACAGGTAAGCGCAGCTAAGTAACGTGGTGCAAAGCGGTGTTCTGCCCAACGTAAAGTCCAAAGATAAAGACGAGAAAACATGCTCACTACAATAACTCTCCAGATATTAAAGGTACAAAACGTACCGCTTCAATTTGTTGTTCATTAAAGACATCACCATCACGGGTGATAATTTTTAAAATTTGGGTTTGCTCGCCAACCGGAATAATTAAACGCCCACCATCGGCAAGTTGTGCAAGTAAGGCTGGTGGTACACTAGCCGGGGCAGCAGTCACGATAATAGCTTCAAAGGGCCCTTTACTTTGCCAGCCTTGCCAACCATCACCATGCTTCATCGCGATATTATGTAAATCCATCGCACGTAAACAGCGCTTAGCTTGCCACTGTAACGCTTTGATCCGCTCAACGGAAAAAACCTTATCCGTTAACTGCGCTAAGATTGACGTTTGATAACCTGAACCAGTGCCAATCTCTAAAATGTTTTTAGGTCGCCCATTAGCTAATAATAACTCTGACATTCTAGCAACAATGTAGGGTTGTGAAATAGTTTGCCCTTGTCCAATAGGCAAGGCAGTGTTGTCATAAGCTTTATGTGCTAAGATTTCTGGGACAAATATATGTCGTGGTGAATGAGTAATCGCTTGTAAAACCGCAGGATTAGTTATCCCTTCGTGTAACAGTTTTTGCGCGAGTATTTCGCCACTACGTTTTGACTTTCTGTCTATCCGACTAGATATCATAAAAACACGTCCAATTTACTTTGCTAAATTTAGCTCAGAAAGCCAACTTTCGATATTTGCTATACTTTGATGAGCCGTCATATCAACGGTCAAAGGAGTTACTGAGGCATAGCCATTGGCTACAGCATGAAAATCGGTACCTTCACCGCCATCTAACTCTTGACCTAGCAAGCCATACCAGTAAATATCACGCTGCCATGGATCTTGCATTTTTTGCATACTTTCCGCTTGATGGCGATGACCCAGCCGCGTTACTTTTATGCCTTTTAACGCCGTCAAAGGAATATCGGGAACATTAATATTTAAAATTTGATCTGCTGGGAGTGGGTGAGTACGTAAGCGTTGAATTATTTTTGCCGTAACAACCGCTGCAGTTTGATAATGTCGTTCATTTTTGCCGATTAACGATACCGCAATAGCAGGCATCCCCATATGGCGACCTTCTGTTGCTGCTGCCACCGTACCTGAATACAAGGTGTCATCGCCTAAGTTAGCACCTTTATTGATGCCTGCTACGACTAACTCACACTCAGTAAATAATTGACTAATACCTAAATGTACTGCATCTGTTGGCGTACCATTAACAGACACAAAACTATTATCTAAGTACTCAGCGCGTAAAGGATTAAGCAAGGTCAAAGAGTTACTAGCACCACTGCAGTTTCTGTCTGGCGCAACCACATTGACTGAAAAATACTTAATCAGTTCATCATAAAGTACTTTAATACCTAACGCGTGCACACCATCATCATTACTCAATAATATTTTTATGCGGTTTGTGAGTTTTTTCTCAGCCATGGTTAGCTCAATACCTGCTGATGAGGTGTTACTGCTCTTTTATCAATACGTGCGGTCATGTCTTGATAGCTTAATAACTCACGTAAAACAGTTGTGGCATAACAACCCGCAGGTAAAAAGAAGCTTATTTTAACCGCATTACTTACTTTAGCTAAGTTCTCAGAAGGCAACTCTTTAAAAGGTAACAACTCAATAGCAGTATCACTTACCGTTAAGCGAATACGGCGTCGTTCTTGCTTTAAACCAAACCGAGGTAACCCTTGGCAAAACGCTACGTTTTGCTCTGCTACTTTTTGTTCCAAAGCTAATGGCTCACCACTGGTCATCAGCTCACCTGCGCCCCACATAGGCGCAGTAATATCAACATCTTTATCAATAAAACGTTGAGTAATAGTACTATCAACCTCATCAAGATGAAATACCGACTGCGTGCCCGCTAGCATTAATACATCACCAGCAACAACGTTATTAAAGCAGCCTTGTTCAATACGTTCGTTCAGCACACTATTAAAAATATGTGAACGAGCCGCAGATAAATAAATACCCCGCTTTTTCTTATCTTTTACTTTTTGGCCTGAAAATAATCCTAAAGCACGCTCAATATTACCACCGTCAATACCAAAACGTTGTTCTCCAAAGTAATTAGGAACGCCTTGCTCAACAATTTTTTGCCAGCGTTGCGTTAAGGCTTTTATTTCGGTGACTTCACGTAAAATAAGTTCGAAGCGGTTACCTAATAAGGCACCAGTACGTAATTTTTTATTGTGTCGTTTATAGGATAATATTTCTACACCCTCGATAACCAAGTCAGTTAAGTCATACTCTTGCTTACCTGGCACATGCACACCAAACCACTGCTCAGTAACGGCAAAACGGTCTTTTAAACCCGCATAAGACACTAACTGCTCTTTTACTTGAAAATACTTAGCTAGCTCTCGCGCCACAAATAAGGTATTGGCCCCCGTTTTTCTAATATAAATAAATAAGTGCTCTCCCTCGCCGCAAGGTAAAAAAGGCAGTACTTCAACAACTTTAAAATCAGTTATTTGACTACGTAATAAACCGCTCGACGCTGGTTTTCCGTGTAGGTAGGCTTGTTCTGTTGGCATGTTATTAATCTTCTTAAATTCTGTGTAAGCTGCGCTAAAAGTAGTATTACAGTGATAACGTCAACTAAATATGTTGAACTTCTTCAATAGGTGAAAAGGCTTGCTCTGTTGCTATTAATAACACCACTGCATGTACCGATATTCCTTCTTTTCGCCCGGTATATCCCAATTTTTCAGTGGTAGTAGCTTTGACATTAACCTGATCAATACGGGTATTTAAATCTTCACTTAAACAGGTGCGCATCGCTAATAAATGCGGCGCTATTTTCGGTGCTTGTGCGACAATGGTAATATCCGCATTACCTAATTCAAAACCCTTTTCTGTCATTAACGACACCACATGTCGCAATAAAATTCTGCTGGAAATATTTTTATATTGACCGTCGGTATCAGGAAAATGATTACCAATATCTGCTAAACACAGAGCACCTAAAATAGCATCACAAAGGGCATGAATAGCAACGTCGCCATCAGAGTGAGCAATAAAGCCTTGCTCAAAGGGAATTTCTACACCACCAAGTACTAAAGGACCTTTACCGCCAAACTTATGTACATCAAAACCATGACCTATACGCATTTTCTGTCCTTTTACTTTACTTCGGGGCTGTTGACTTGTTAAGTTGCTCAGCTTGTTTAGCTAAATAGAACTCAGCTAAGGCTAAGTCATTAGGGTGTGTTATTTTTATATTTTCACTACTCGCAGAAACCAATAAACTCGGTAAGTTGGCTTGCTCAATAGCCGACGCTTCATCAGTTATAGCAACGCCATTTGCTAAGGCTTGTTCAATAGCAAACCTTAGTTCATTAGTTTTATATAATTGTGGTGTTAATGCATGCCATAACTGCTCGCGTTCAACCGTATTATCGATAAGGTTGATACTTTTTGAAACATTGCTTTTAGCATCTTTAACGAACACGCCACGTTTCATGGTATCTCGAACCGGTGTTGCTAAAATACCGCCGTGATTATTTGCTAAGCACTGAGCAATTAAGTTATCGATATCTTGGTGACTAACACAAGGTCGCGCCGCATCATGCACTAATACCCAAGGGTATTGTTCAGCATTAACCGCCTTTAAACCATTGAGTACCGAATTAACTCTCTCAGTGCCGCCAGTGACACGTATAATATCCGGATGATGCGCTAAAGGTGATTGGGCAAAGTATTCATCATTAGCGCCCAACACAATAACCACTTGGCTAATTAAGGGGTGAGTTAATAGCTTTGTTACGGTATGAGTTAAAATAGTTTGGTTATTAATGCAAAGGTATTGCTTAGGACAATTTGCTTGCATGCGTTTACCTACGCCTGCTGCGGGTATAATAGCAATAAATTTGGATATAGACGCCATTAAAAAGCTACCTTGCTTATTTGTTTAGTTGTTTATTTAGTTATTTAGTTATTTAGTTATTTAGTTATTAGAATTACGATTATTATTCTCTTTAGGGATAAGACGAAAGAAAGTTTCGTTTTCTTTAATCATGCCTAACTCGTTCCTTGCTCTTTCTTCAACCGCCTCAAGTCCTAGTTTTAAATCGTCGGTATCAGCAAACAATAACTTATTTCGCTGCCGTAACTTTTCATTAGTACCTTGTTGTCGAATAATGTTTTCTTTGAGAACGAGGTAGTCAGGCACACTATTTTTACCAAACCAGAGTCGGTATTGTAATAACACTAGTAATATCACCAATATTGTTGTGAATACGCGCATGACAACCTAAATAAAGAAAAAGAGAAAAGACGATAGTATCACCATTATTATACCTATCTAACGGCAGAGTTAAATAACTAACGGTTTTTTGAAATTTTTCCAATTAATAGAGCAAGATAGTAATAATTCCCTCAGGGTAGGAATAATAGGAAGTTGCTTGCTATTGCCTTGCCAGCAATGACCAGCACACGCTGAGATCATTATTTTTTTATTTGGCTTGAGCAGGCGCTTACAGCCCATTTGACCGTCGTTAAGGTATGCATCCCTGGTTAACGAAAACCAACCCGCAACATTGGTGCGTATTCTGTTTTGTTGAACATCGACCCGATCAATACAATCAATAATAATGTGGTCCGCTAACAGTACCGGTACTACAAGACCTGGGGCAATATCTGCTTGTAAATACCAACGAACTGTCTTGGCGTATTCAGCATCATTTCCTTGTTCATTATCGCCACTAACGTGTCGTTCAGCAAACTGATCAGTCCATGGACTTTTTTTACTTTGCTTAGCAGACCAACTTGCATTTTGTGTATCGAGTAACAATGGTGAATAACCTTGAGCAACAACCTCCATCATAGCGTGCGCTGTACGGTTTATATAATAAGGTAAACTCGCTATACGTAATTGTACCGCCTGTGCACTAACAAAATTTCCCTTGGCAATAGCGGCAGTTTCTCGCTGATAAAGACCATTGCAAAGTTCGGCAAAGTCCCCTGTCTGTGTGTGTATTTGCCAAAGGCTAGATTGTGACATATTGATTACTCTAACCCTTTAGCTAAGACCTTAACTCAAATCTACCTACCCGTAATGATTTTAGGTAACTCTAAGTAACTTTAAACATATTCTAATAATAAACAACAAGCTGAGTAACCCGCACCAAAAGAACATAATACGCTCTTGTCGCCAGTCACTAAACCTTGCTTGTTTTTGTGTAAAGCAACGATACAACCTGCTGAACTAGTATTGGCATACTCATCCAAAATAATAGGTGCTTCATGACTTTTTGGCTCTCTGCCTAGTACTTTTTTAGCTATAAAGTTATTCATAGTACTATTAGCTTGATGTAAGTAGAGTCGTTTAATATCATTAGCGCCCAGCTCCATTTTAGCCATTTCGCTAGTAATTAACTCTGATACCATAGGCAATACTTCTTTAAAAACTTTACGTCCTTGTTGAATAAAAAGCTTATCAACATCATTAACATGTTCAGGACTACAGTTATTCATATAACCAATATTACTACGAATATTATTAGAGAAGCGGGTCATTGGTTTTTCACTAATAATTTTAAAGACGTGCTCAGCATTGGCAGTACTTTCATCTTCAATAATAGAAGCGGTTGCCACATCACCAAAAATAAAGTGGCTGTCTCTGTCGCGATAATTCACTTGCGGTGATAATATTTCAGGGTTAATCACTAACACTGTTTTGGCGGTGCCACTGCGAATGGCATTAGCTGCATTGATTATGCCAAAAGTTGCCGCTGAGCAAGCAACTAACATGTCAAACCCCCAACCACCACAACCAAGCGCCTGTTGTATTTCAATTGCCATTGCCGGATAAGAGCGCTGCGTATACGCACAAGCAACAATAATAAGGTCAATATCGGCAGGTGTTTTATTCGCAGCTAGCATGGCTGCTTTAGCTGCAGCGACACCTATTTCAGCCTGCATTGACAGTTCGTCGTTACTACGCTCGGTATAACGTGGTGACATAACATCAACATTTAAAATATCTTCTTTCGCCATAACATAGCGGCTTTTAATACCTGAAGCCTTTTCAATAAAGCTGCTATCTGAAGGAGCTAGTGCAGCGACTCTCCCCTCCTCAATATCTTTGCTATGATTGCGATTAAATTTTTCTACGTATTGGTTAAAACAATCAACCAGTTCTTCATTGGATATACTCTGCGTTGGTGTGTATAAACCAGTGCCGCTAATAACTACTGCCATAATAGGTCTCTTAAAACAAGGGATAGATACCATTGTAATTTATGTACTAAGCTGAATCCACTTAATACCCAGTATGAAATAACATAATATTTCAATGGCAATCAAATGATAGTGATTATCATTTGCATATAGTTATTTCTTTGCTTATACTCTTACTTATAGAGAATAATTAGGGGGAAGTCGATATGGCCACTATAACAACAAATGATATCAACAAAGTACAGCTAGAGATCTCAAGTGATTTACTCGCCAATTTACTTAATTCAGGCTTACTACATTGCGGTGATTGTAAATGTTTAAATGCTAATGCGAAGAACGTCATTTGGCACAATTTACTTGCTCGCAGTACCAACACCAACAGTCATACCACTAATACGCTCAATGCGTCTAACAATGAAGAAGAAATATTGTGTGCTTAACAGCATCAAATGACTTTGCTTATGGCTCTGCATGTTGTTAACCACCCACGACGCTAACCCAAGCACTGCAATGAGTTAACTTAGTGTAACTCGCATTGCTTAAGGCGTTTACTTACATAATCTTTAATATGTTTATTAAGCATTTTCTTGCCTGTGAAAGAAAATTGCTGGCAAATAGTATCGCTGTCATGCTTTTGTATCAATCGAGCAATGAGTACTAAAGCATCCTGCTTAACTTGACAAGAAATGTTTTCATCATGCGCCAACAAGTCATGCTTTAGCCATAAATATAAGCTATAACAGCAACTACTATATAGCCGCTCTCCTTTTGAAAATGCGTGAACATTAGCCATATCCAGTGCAGACAAGCTGATTAATTCTTCACTAGTATTTTGTTTTAATAGTAAACTGACTAATGCTGTCGGTAAGGTTTTATATTCTTCGAGTAGTAGATAATCAAAGCTTCGATAAAAATTCTTTTGTAGTACTTGTTGTGCTTGCTTACTTTGCGTCTTAATACTCTTAATCAATAAAGCGGAATGCTCACCACTGGCTTTGTCTTTAGTAAACCCTATTCTAGCGGTAGCAAAGCCGCTATTAAGCCAAAATGAAAGTAAGTCAGGGTTAATACCAAAGCTAGCGCCAATAAAGTCTGCGCCCTGCGCTATCGCCAAATGCTCTATATTATTAAGGAGTGTAGAGCCTAAGCCTAAATACTGCATTTGTGGGTGCACGGCAATACGCATAATACGTAGATAGTTATAATTAAATGCCTGTTCAAACCCACAGTGACTCAATAATGATTGGGGTAAAAAATGATTACGCAAACGACGTTGGCCATGTTTTATTGCCTTAATATCAGCTTCATTTACGCCAGCATCTTTACCTTCTTGCATTAATAGCGCAACGGCAAGTAATTGTGCATTATCATTGCTATCAGAGAAAAAAACCGCTAACTGGACTTGTCGATTATCGAGTAAGAGCTGTAAATCACTCGGCTTTGTTTGATAATGTGCGGTCACTAATATAGCAAAAACTTGTTGTAACAACGCCTCATTAGCAACTAATGCGTCAGCACTAATAACTTTGAATACCCCTTCACTTAATAACGGGGCTGTTGATGTTTTTGTTAAGCCTTTTGTTATACTTTTTGATGACGTTTTAGTTAATACTTTAGTTAATGTCGAACTTAACTGAGGTAACTCAGCATTAAGTAAACAAGCATCAAAAACTAACTGCTCAAGTGGATCATTTTGTCGCCAGCGAATAGGCTGATGCAAGTGTAAACTTTGCCACTGTGGGCATAACCGAGTAAGTATTTTTTGAAACTTCAAGGTGAAACCACGCCCTGCTCCCTCATAACCGTGCACAGTACTGGAGAAAACCATTCGATGATAACTACCTAGTAATTGCTCCAATAAATAAACAGGGATCCCTGCTGCTTCATCAACTAAAACAAGGTTAACTTTATCGACTGTTTTTATTAATTGATCAACGGGTATAAAAGTTAACTGCGCCTTACCCAACACAATAATGTTCTGTTGCTGCTCAGCATCAGGTAGACACTGCTTGAGTTGTTGATAAAAAACGGACAACGCCTGAGTATCAGGTGCGGTAATGACAATAGTAAATAGTTGCTGCTGATGGGATTTCATTAGCTGAGCACAGGCAATAGCTAACGCTGAAGATTTCCCCCGACCACGATCAGCCGTTAACACTAAGGGTCTTTTTCGGTGTCCTGAGATAACTTTTTCGATGGCTAAAACCGCACTGTATTGCTCTTTAGTCACACAGCCTAACGGATAAGTTGAACTTAACGTTGCTTTTACTGATAAGGAAAAATCAGTACTATGGACTAAAGGCGTAAGGTCAGATTCAGTGATAATAGTATGGCTAGGCATGGCTTTTATTAATGAATAAAAGCGCTTAAAAAAACGTGTTGGCTCAGTTTTTTCTTTTAATAGTGATTGTTCATTTAATATGGGTAATTTAGGTAGCACTAAGAAAAATATACCGCCTGCTTTTAATGTACCTGATAGCGCGGCAAAAGCATCAATGGTCAACTGACTGTCGGCAAAAATAATAACATCACTTTCACTACCTAACTTATCTCGGTAACGTTTTTGCGGCACATTAGCAGGCAATAATGGATTATCACTATAAATAAGACAGCTTGCTTCATGTTCAATAGAGCTTTGAAAAGCAGTTTTGTCTTGAGTATTAAGAGTGCTTTGAGCTGAAAGGCTCGCTGATGATACTGGCGTTTTATTCGCTAAAGTAGCCGCTACCAGATCAATAGATGTCAATAAAGATAGCGCCCATTGCTCATTACCTGATAAAACCACTAAACGTCGTTCATTGTTGACTAACGCTGCATGAGCGAAGTCTTTAAACCAAGATAAAAAATCGGGTACTGCTATCATCTTTTTTAGTGTCCTAAAGTGTGTACCATTAATGAGCTTTTCAACAACGCTCAGGCAAAAAAACGCTATGTTGCTTAAAAAGCACCTATGGTCTATATATTGAGCTATACAATGAATCATTATTTTATGATTAAACTGGAAAGCTTGATGTAGGTCAACTGAGTGTCTTTAACAAACGATTAAGATGAATAAAAATTAATCAATCAACAGTGTTTATTACCAGTAAAGCAAGCTTAGCCCTATACGCATACCTACTACGCATATTAGTTTAGCTATAACGTAATTTATCTTTATCATAAACGTTGAGAATATTATGAACCAAGCTACATCGCCTGAACAACAAAAAAAGCATGAGCGAAATACCTTTATTTTTCTTGCTGTGTTTTTAGCACCTATCTTATCTGTCATTATCGTTGCTGGTTTTGGCTTTGCTGTTTGGATAAGCCACATATTTTTCGGCCCACCAGGCGCTTAAAATATGTCTATCAACCCCCCTACAACAGCACGTTTAGCTGATCCGTCAAAAAGACGTTTTTTTCGCGGCCAAATAAAAGCTAAGCAAGAAATACGCTTACCTTGGGTAGTTAACGAAGCGGTGTTTACCTCAGGTTGTACCCAATGCCAAGACTGCATTAGCCAGTGTGAAACGAATATTATTGTTAAAGATGAACAGGGTTTCCCCAAAGTTGATTTCAGTTTAGGTGAGTGTAGCTTTTGTAATAAGTGTATCGAGGTGTGTGAACAACCACTTTTTTCAGGTGCTTTTGCTGATAATGAGCCTGTAAATAGCGGTGAAAAAGCTTGGCCTACCACATTAGAAATTAGTGATAAATGTTTAGCGAAAAACAATATTTATTGCCAAAGTTGCCGCGATGAATGTGAAACCAGCGTCATCAAATTTAACTATCTTGACTCAAGTATTCCCCAGCCTAGTTTACATCTCCTTGATTGCACTCAGTGTGGCGCTTGTATCAAGGTTTGCCCTCAAGATGCTATCGCCTTTACTTTCAACTCAACGCCAGCCAACGCGACTAATTAGAAGAGATACCTATGACAAAAAATACCCTAAATACCGCCTCTGAATATCATGTTGCTAGTTTAGTTGCTTATCCTATATTTACGCAGCTAGATGATGTTAAAGCAGCAATTGTTGCTGTTGACGGCACTGAAATACATGCAACCAGCGAGGAAGGCAAAATAGTTTTTACTATAGAAGGTAATAGCTATAAAGATATTGGCAAAAAGATGGATCTGATTAGAGTACACAAAGGCATTATTAATTTATCACCTGTTTACCATCAAGTGCTTGATGAAAGTGGTGATGACAAGGTCGCACACAATAGCTGACTTACCAAGTAAGTAAGTAAAATAATTAACCCATTTATATTATAAAGGTAATAAACGTAACAACGATATAAATAAAAAACATAGCCCTATTTACCGTAAAACACAAATAACGCAAGAAGAAGGTAGCACCATGACAATTAATCGCCGAGAATTTATTAAAGCTAATGCTATTGCCGCAGCGGCGGCTGTTGCTGGGGTATCCGTACCTGCTATCGCATCAAACTTAATTACCAGCTCAGATATTACCAAGCTAAAGTGGGATAAAGCGCCTTGTCGTTTTTGTGGTACTGGCTGTAGTGTTAATGTCGGTGTTATGGATGGCAAAGTAGTAGCTACACACGGAGATATTAAATCACCGGTAAATAAAGGATTAAATTGTGTTAAAGGTTACTTCCTATCGAAGATTATGTACGGTAAAGATCGATTAACAACACCATTGCTACGTATGACCAATGGAAAATACGACAAAGCAGGTGAGTTTGCCCCTGTGTCTTGGGACAAAGCATTTGATGTGATGGCTGAAAAAGCTAAAGATGCATTGAAAAAAGATGGTCCAGAAGCGCTCGGTATGTTTGGCTCTGGTCAATGGACAGTACAAGAGGGTTATGCCGCTGTTAAGTTAATGAAAGCAGGCTTTCGTACCAACAATATAGACCCTAATGCGCGTCACTGTATGGCATCAGCTGTCGGTGGTTTTATGCGTACCTTTGGTATTGATGAACCTATGGGCTGTTACGATGATTTAGAAGCCGCAGATGCGTTTGTATTATGGGGCTCAAACATGGCCGAAATGCATCCCATTTTATGGACTCGTTTAACTGATCGCCGTTTAAGTGCGCCGCATGTAAAAGTGGCCGTGTTATCTACTTTTGAGCACCGAAGTTTTGATTTAGCAGATAACGGCATAGTCTTCACGCCACAAACTGATTTAGCCATTTTAAATTACATTGCTAACTACATTATTCAAACTGACCGTGTTAATACAGACTTTGTTAACAAGCATACTAACTTTAGATTAGGTGAAACCGATATTGGTTATGGATTACGCCCTGAGCATGAGTTAGAGCAAAGAGCGAAAAATAATGGCGAAACATCAGGTAGTTCAACACCAATAAACTTTGATGAATACGCTAAATTTGTCAGCACTTATACCCTTGAATACACCGCTAAATTATCAGGTGTGCCAGAGCATAAACTAAAAGCATTAGCTGAGCTTTATGCCGATCCAAAAATTAAAGTCACTTCTTTTTGGACCATGGGCTTTAACCAACACACTCGTGGTGTGTGGGCCAATAACCTTTGTTATAACATTCACTTATTAACCGGTAAAATATCTGAACCAGGCAACAGCCCATTTTCATTAACAGGCCAACCCTCAGCTTGTGGTACGGCGCGTGAAGTAGGTACTTTCTCCCATCGATTACCTGCTGACATGGTGGTTAAAAACCCTAAGCATAGAGCAATCGCAGAGAAAATTTGGCAATTACCTGAAGGCACAGTGCCACCTAAGCCAGGCTATCATGCAGTATTACAAAATCGCATGTTAAAAGATGGCAAGTTAAACTTTTATTGGGTGCAATGTAATAACAATATGCAGGCCGCTGCCAATATTAATGAAGAAGCTTACCCTGGCTATCGTAATCCTAAAAACTTTATCGTTGTCTCAGACCCTTATCCTACCGTCACTGCACAAGCGGCTGACTTAATTTTACCGACCGCAATGTGGGTAGAAAAAGAAGGGGTTTATGGTAATGCTGAGCGCCGCACTCAATCCTGGTATCAGATGGTTGAAGCGCCAAATGGAGCTAAATCAGATTTATGGCAGTTAGTCGAATTTTCTAAACGCTTTAACGTTGAAGACGTTTGGCCCGAAGAACTTATTGCTAAAAAGCCTGACGTACGTGGTAAAACATTATTTGACGTACTTTATAAAGACTCTGCTGTTGGTAGGTTCTCACTTGATGAGATACCCGAAGATCGCTTAAATCATGAGTCACGTGATTTTGGTTTCTATATCCAAAAAGGCTTATTTGAAGAGTATGCAACTTTTGGTCGAGGTCATGCACATGATTTAGCTCCTTATGATAGATACCACCAAGAGCGTGGTTTACGCTGGCCTGTCGTTAATGGCAAAGAAACGAAGTGGCGCTTTAAGGAGGGCTCAGACCCTTACGCTAAACCGGGTAGTGGCTGGGACTTTTATGGTAAACCAGATGGTCGTGCTGTTATTTTCGCCCTGCCTTATGAGCCGGCAGCAGAGTCGCCTGATGAAGAATACGACTTATGGTTATCAACAGGTCGTGTATTAGAACATTGGCATTCAGGCTCCATGACACAACGTGTACCAGAGCTATATAAGTCGATGCCAGATGCCTTAGTTTATATGCACCCTGATGATGCTAAAAAACGTGGTATGCGCCGTGGTGATTTAGTAAAACTTATTTCTCGTCGCGGTGAAGTACAAACACGGGTAGAAACGAGAGGCCGTAATAAGCCACCAATTGGTTTAGTGTTTATGCCCTGGTTTGATGCTAGTCGCCTACTCAATAAAGTGACATTAGATGCCACGGATCCGTTATCAAAACAAACGGATTATAAAAAATGTGCTATCAAAATTGTTAAAGTTTAGGAGTCTGACATGAAAAAAATTAACCTCGCTGTGATTGCCAGTTTATTAATGCTGGCGATAGCCCCTATGATGTTCTCTCTAAATGCCAGTGCCGCTGATAAAAATACCGTAAACTCTCTAGCAACGCTCAGAGATAGCACTCCTATTGATCGTCAAAAAGAGCCCAATAGCATACCCAAAGTAGTAAATAAAGATATTAAGCAAGGACGTAATTATCCCATGCAGCCACCTGTTATTCCTCATACTACCCGTAGTTATGAAGTGAATTTGAACAATAATAAGTGTATGTCTTGTCACTCACGTCACCGCACAGAAAAGTCTCAAGCACCTATGGTCAGCGTTACCCATTATATGGATCGCGATGGCAACTTTTTAGCCGATGTGTCACCTCGTCGTTACTTTTGTAACCAGTGCCATATAACGCAGCTTGATGCAGAGCCTTTAGTAGAAAACACCTTCACTGATATGCACAGCTTAATGAAAGAAAAAACTGCCACTACAGAGCAACATTAGGAGCCATCATGAAGAATATATTATTAATAGGGTGGCGAACGCTCACTAGACCTAGCGGCTACTATAGCTTGGGTGCTTTAGTTATTGGCGGTTTTATTGCCGGTATCATTTTTTGGGGTGGTTTTAACACGGCCTTAGAAGTAACCAATACTGAAAAATTTTGTATCTCATGCCATGAAATGGAAAATAACGTTTATGAGGAGCTAAAAACTACCATACACTTTACTAACCGTTCAGGCGTAAGAGCAACCTGCCCTGATTGTCATGTACCTCATAACTGGACCGATAAAATAGCCCGTAAGATGAAAGCCTCTAAAGAAGTATGGGGGGCTATTTTTGGCACTATAAATACTCGAGAGAAGTTTTTAGTACAACGTAAACGCTTAGCCCAACATGAATGGGAGCGCTTAAAAGCCAATGATTCATTAGAATGTCGTAACTGCCATAATTTCGATTATATGGATTTTACCGAGCAAAGTGAACGTGCTGCTTATCAACACTCAACCGCATTGGCCTCCGGTGAAAAAACCTGTATTGATTGTCATAAAGGTATTGCTCACGAATTACCTGATATGAAAGGTGTAGAAGGTTGGTAATACTACAACAGTAACTTAGTAATATGCTTTATCAAAACCAGTGCTTGTCACTGGTTTTTTTATTACTTGATTAACTATCATACGTTTTGTATTGATAATTAAATACATACTAATACCAAGTTGATTAAGTTATTTCCCAGTCAGCGAGCATTAAAAGGTTTAGAGGTAAGGCATTGATTGAAAAGAATGGTTATTCAGGAGAATGTGCGTCCTGCATTCTCTAATAAGCTACCTTCGTGTAGCGTCCTTGTCAAAATCAATAACGCCACATGTAAGCCTTTATCTTTTATTAGCTACTCCCCTTGGGAGCTTGCTCTGTGTTAGGAATAAATTTAATTAAATTGGTATAAATTAAAAATAAAGTCAAGCATGAATAAAGGCAAACCTATTAGCAATAAACTTTAACAACCACATTATGAAATTTAATTAGCTATCTGCGACTTAATCACCAAATTTAACATCACTATAGTCAATTATACCGTTCATTGTCTGATAACGTATTAGCATTTTTTTATCGAGACCTAATATAAAATCACCTGTAAAAAAATTAATAGTAATTATTCGTAATAATTTTATATTTTTTTGTCATTGGATATTGAAAATAGCAACGTTATTACCTATGTTAAGCAATATACATTCTATAATTTTTATAGCCATTGCATTAAAAGGTAACCCAACCATGGTAAGCGATATAGACGATGACTTTTTAGACGACACCAGTGATAGTGACACTGAAGCTGATGAAAAAGAGGAGTCAAACGGCAATACTTTAACAGAGAAAAAAATCCAAGAACAAGCACAAAAAAATCTGTTAGCACGTAAGCGTATTGAAGAATTAAGGGAACAAAAACTACTCAAAAGTTTACTTGATGATAGCGAGGATTGGTAAGAAACAGCGAATATAAACATCTTTTCTCATCACGCTAACACTGCCTTTATAGAACCTTGATATAACTTTGCAACAAGCTAATTTAAGCATAGAATAACTACCTATTATTAACACTCATTAGCTTGTAATTATTATGACCTTATTTGAAAAACTACGTTGTCTATTTACTTTTGGCCAAGGCGTCGCCTTACCACTTCCTGAATTATCGAGTGATACTACACCCGCTCAATTATTCGAATTATGGTTTGACGATGCTAAAAAAGCCGGTATTTTACTGCCCGAAGCAATGTCTGTTAGTAGCTGTAATAGCGATGGGCAACCTAGCTCTCGTATGGTGTTACTTAAAGATTATGATAATGATGGTTTTGTATTTTTCACCAACTACACTAGCCGTAAAAGCCAAGAGTTGAGTGAAAATAATAAAGTCGCATTATTATTTCATTGGAACGTATTACAACGACAAATTCGTATTGAAGGAACAGTAGAAAAAGTATCTGTACAAGAATCTGCTGATTACTTTCACAGCCGAGACAGAGGTAGCCAAGTGGGTGCTTGGGCATCAAAACAAAGTCAAAAGCTTAAGTATGATAATGAATTAAAAGAGCAGATGAGCCATTATCAAGAGAAATATTCGGAAGGCGAAGTGCCACACCCTGAGTTTTGGGGGGGGTGGCGCATTAAACCTCATGCAATAGAGTTTTGGCAAGGGCGTGCTAACCGCTTACATGATCGTTTATGTTTTGAAAAAGATGGTAACAAGTGGCTTAATTATAAGTTAAACCCTTAAGACATAAAATATTTTTACGTGGTAAGGGAGTATAGTTAAGTTATAGTAAGTCGGGTTTAGTCACTCATTATGCCTTAGGTACTGGAATTACCTGAGGCTTTTGACAGTTAGGTCTATTGCCTGCTTGATAGTATTTCATTGAACTAGTTAAGTGTTTCGTTAACTGTTTAATACGTGTTTCATTTGATGGGTGAGTCGACATAAACTCTGCTGGCGCCCCATCACTTAATTTAGCCATATTTTGCCAAAGTTTAATGCTTGCACTTGGATCAAAACCTGAACGAGCCATCAGATCTTGACCAACAATATCAGCTTCACTCTCATGAGCTCGACCATAAGGCATTATTACACCATATTGTAAGCCAATTCCTAGCCCTGCCATCCACAGACCTTTATTTTCGATGTCTGTAAAACCAACTGCTGCGGTTGCTGCAGCCATACCTATGTTCTGTAATTTATTTGCTGATAAACGCTCATTAGAGTGATGTTCAATGACGTGACCTACTTCATGACCAATAATAGCGCCCAATTGATCTTGATTTTCAGTGACGCTTAAAATGCCGGTATAAACACCTATTTTACCACCTGGCAAAGCAAAAGCATTGACTTGCGCAGAATCAAAAACAACGACTTCCCAATCACCTTGATGCACCGATTTAGCAACATTTTTAGTAATGGCGCTAGCAACACATTGAACAAAGTCATTAGTGGCTTTATCGGCACTCATTGGCGTGTTTTTTTTCATATCGTCAAACGAAGCTGCCCCCATAGTATCCAGCTCGGTATCTGAAAATAACATCACTTGCTTTCGTCCCGTACTTGAGCTTGAACAAGCGCTAAGGGCTATCAACACGCTAAGCATAATAAGCGTACGTTTCATCATTGGACATCATCCTTCAATTGTTAAATTTTTTTGTTATGGCTATTAATATATCAGCTAGCAATGTTTTTAGTCTATTTTTACTTTTTAACATAAAACTCTGCATAAAAAAACCGAGCCAGGCTCGGTTTTTTATCATCACACACATTCAAAAAGTCGCTATAAAGCTAATAAGTGCTAGCCACCAACTAAGGCTAATAAAATACCCGCAGCGACAGCAGAGCCAAGAACACCTGCAACGTTAGGTCCCATGGCATGCATCAACAAGAAGTTATGTGGATTTGCTTCTAAGCCGACTTTATTAGCAACTCGCGCCGCCATTGGCACAGCTGAAACGCCTGCAGCACCAATAAGTGGATTAATTTGCTCGTTAGATAGCTTATTCATGGTTTTAGCCATCAGCACCCCTGACGCAGTACCGATTGAAAACGCGACAGCACCTAGCGCTAAAATACCTAAGGTCTCTACATTTAAAAAAGCTTCTGAACTAAGCTTAGAGCCAACCCCTAACCCTAAGAAAATAGTAGTAATGTTAATTAGCTCATTTTGAGCAGTTGTGCTTAATCGATCAACAACACCTGACTCTCGCATTAAGTTACCTAAACAGAACATACCCACAAGTGGCGTAGCGGAAGGTAAAAAGAAAATAGTCATCATTAATACACCAAGCGGGAAAATAACTTTCTCGATTTTAGTTACAGGACGTAACTGTGCCATTTCTATTTTACGTTCATCTTCGGTGGTTAACGCTCTCATTATTGGCGGTTGAATAATTGGTACTAAAGCCATATAAGAGTAAGCTGCTACCGCAATAGCGCCCAGTAATTCAGGTGCGAGTTTTGAAGCAAGAAATATAGCCGTTGGACCATCAGCGCCACCAATAATGGCAATCGCTGAAGCGTCTTTAAGGGTAAACTCAATGCCAGGAACATAATTCAAGGCAATAGCGCCAAATAAGGTAGCAAAGATACCAAACTGTGCTGCAGCACCTAAAAGTAATGTTTTAGGGTTAGCAATAAGGGCACTAAAATCGGTCATCGCACCAACACCCATAAAGATAATGAGTGGAAATATACCGGTATCAATACCTGCATAGTAGATATAGTGTAATAAGCCGCCCACTTCTGAAAAGCCTGCCGCAGGGATATTGGTTAAAATGGCGCCAAAGCCCATGGGTAATAACAGTAATGGTTCAAATTTTCTTGCAATAGAAAGATAAAGTAAACCACAGCCTACTAGCATCATTATCACCTGACCTAGCTCAAAGTTTGCTAGGCCGGTTGATAACCATAAAGTATTTAATGAATCCATAATGGCCTCTATCTATGAGAAACTAAGTAATGCATCACCAACGGCAACTGAGTCACCTTCTCTGGTGAATAAAGAGACGATTTCGCCTGAAGAAACAGCACGTATTTCAGTTTCCATTTTCATTGCTTCCATAATAAGAACAACATCGCCTGCAGCTACCTGGTCGCCTTCATTAACTAATACTTTAAAAATATTACCCGCCAGTGGCGCATTTAATGTTTCTTCTGTTGTGCTAGCTGCTGACTTTTGAGCCGTATTATCAGTGGCCGCTGTTATACCTTCAATAGAGCCTCCTGGTGCGACAACGACATCGAAAACCTGACCATCAACACTTACTGCATAGTTTTCTTTAGCACCGTTTTGCGCTGATGTAACTGCCGGTTTATTGGTTTTAGCCCCCTGATTATCACTAGCGCTTTCTTTTGTTGGAATTGGCTCAAACGCCTCACAATTATGACGGTTTTCTAAAAATTTCAACCCTATTTGTGGGAATAAAGCATACGTTAATACATCATCAATACTGTCATCAGCTAAGGTGATATTTTTTTCATTTGCTAAAACCTGTAGCTCTTCAGATAATTTATCGACTTCAGGGTCTAATAGATCAGCTGGACGGCAAGTAATAACCTCTTTACCATCTAAAACACGTAACTGCAATTCACTATCAACTGGTGCTGGAGTAGCGCCATATTCGCCTTTTAATACGCCAGCAGTTTCTTTAGTGATCGACTTATAACGTTCACCGGTTAATATGTTAAGTACCGCCTGAGTACCAACTATTTGCGATGTTGGCGTTACCAAAGGTATATAACCTAAATCTTTACGCACTTTAGGAATTTCAGTTAGCACATCATCAAATCTATCTGAGGCGCCCTGCTCTTTTAGTTGATTTTCCATATTGGTTAGCATGCCACCAGGAACTTGCGCCGTTAAAATACGTGCATCAACGCCTTTTAAGCTACCTTCAAATTGGGCATATTTTTGTCTTACATCTCGAAAATATGCGGCAACTTCCGCCATTTTTTCAACATTAAGGCCTGAATCACGTACAGTACCCTCAACAATAGCAGCAATGGTTTCCGTGGGTGAATGACCATAAGTCATACTCATTGAAGAAATGGCCGTGTCTATCACGTCAACATCGCTATCAATAGCTTTCATTTGAGTCGCAAGGCTCAAACCCGTCGTAGCATGACAATGTAGCGCAATAGGTAACGCAACGGTTTCTTTGAGTCGACTAATTAACTCTGCCGCATCATAAGGTTTTAATAAACCAGACATATCCTTAATACAAAGCGAATGTGCACCCATATCTTCAAGTTGTTTAGCCATAGTTAACCAACCTTCTAGCGTATGAACAGGGCTTTCGGTATAACTTAATGTACCTTGTGCATGTGCGCCTACTTTAACCGCAGCTTTAATTGATGTTCTTAAGTTTCTAACATCGTTCATCGCATCAAAAATTCTAAAAACATCAATACCGTTGATATGAGCACGCTCAACAAACTTTTCTACAACATCATCAGCATAGTGGCGGTAGCCTAAAATATTTTGACCACGAAATAACATTTGTTGCTTAGTTTTAGGCATCGCTTTTTTAAGTGCACGAATACGCTCCCACGGGTCTTCACCCAAGTAACGAATGCATGAATCAAACGTTGCACCACCCCAGGATTCGATAGACCAATATCCTACATCGTCTAACGTAGCTGCAATAGGCAGCATGTCGGCTAAACGAAGCCTAGTGGCTAGAATTGACTGATGTCCATCTCTTAAAACAACTTCGGTGATACCTAATGGCTTACTCATGTTTATGCCCTTTTATCTAATTTTTAATGATGATTATTAAGAAGAGTTGCAAGTATGTTTACGTTATTACGTTTGTCCGTGTTCCGTTCGATAACGCTTTATTGCGCCACCAATTGCCGCAACAACTTGAGGGGAAATATCCCCACTGTTTGCGTTAGCACTCTTATTCTTTTTATTAATGCGAGTGGTCGGGGTCACGATAGGATCTGGAAACCTTATCGCGAGTCTTGCCAACACCGTATTAATAAAAAAAATTAGAATACCTAAAAATGCAAACACAAATACCATTCCCGCTAACATGAGTGTTCCAGCTTCTATAAAGTGCTGCTGCATATTGTCCATTTTTATTCTCGTTTAAAAAACTTACAATTAGAATAATCACTCCACCAACAAGATTGCAAACAGTTTTATTCAAATTCATAAAAATAATTTAAGTCAACCCTAGAAACGACTAATATTCAGCAATAAAAGTGATATATCGAGACAATTTTGCATACTTTAAATATTGTATACATTATCAAAACCATGAATGTAGAGTATTCTTAGAGAGTAATCTACTATTTTATACAATATACACAACCACAAAGTTCATTCATAAAAAGTGAATATATATACAAAAAAAGGGAATATTAGAGGTAATTAAGTGAGTGTTCTAACAAAAAAGAGGGACTACCGACATAACTTTTGATGGTCGACAATATGATAAAAAATCAATAATACCGAGTAATAATATCAGTAGCGATAAACCCAATTGAAGCGTTACAAGTAAAAGATAACTGAGATATTGACTCTCTACTTACCCTTTTACCTGCGGTTATCTGATTATCAAACGGTACAGTACTTTATAAGGTTTATTTTACTTATTTGAATTGTCAGTCTGTAAACATCGCGCAAAGCTACTATAACGGTTTATCGTCAATAGAAGAGCTTAATTCTGTGCTATTAATATCGTCCGACTCTTGTAATATTTCTAGCATATCTGATGCAACTTCAGGAAAAGAGTCGACAAATGTACTGGCAATATCGACGGCATGCTCAGGGATATTTTCAACAATGTGATTAACATAGTTAGTTGCCGCATGCTCGATATTTTCTAACGCGTCCTCTGCAGAAGTTTGTTCACTTTCACTATCAATCAAGTGTTGTACATAAGCTTCGGCAACATCATTGGATGATTCAGGTAATGACTCAGAAACGGTTAAAGCAAGCTCTGCTGACTGGGTTGGAGCAACGTCGGTTAAGCGATTATAAAGCTCTGTTGCGGTATTTTCTGACGCCGCTGCGACTCTATCAATAGCTCGCATTGAATCTAAAGAATCTGAAAAGTTAGTCATGTATTCTTCTGTCATTTCTAATAGTTCGTCAGGATATTCTTGTGCCATATTTTCAGCCGCTAATTCCATCACATCAATGCCGTTATCTGGCATTGCATTAGCAATCGCAACCACAATATTAGTAAATTGGTCGGGATACTCTGATGTGATCCAATCAACCAATTTCTCTGCTTGCTCAGGAGAAGCATTAGTCAGTGCTTGTGCAATATGAATACTCATTTGCGGCGCTGCAGAGGTTATTGCTCCATATAATTTACCTATGTCTATTGCCTCTATGGTACTTAGTGCCGCTGCTAAGTTTGAAGCATTTTCAGGATCTCTAAGTACTAGCGCTTTAACCATATTAACAGCCGCTGATGGATTTTTACTAGCAAGATTAATAGCAACTTCTACTTCGGGCGTTGCTTCAAATTGTGCTTCGACATAGTGTATACGAGGATCCAATTCTGAGACTACACCACTGGGTGTTTGCATAATAAAATTTTCTTGTTCTTCAAGAGGTAAAGCTTGTCTTAGCTTCATACGAATACTGATAAAAATTAACAGTGTTAACGCGACCATATTCATAAAGCCAAACAAAGCGCTGCTACCGAACACATCCATTGCCATAGAAGCAAGATAAGGCCCTAAAATACTACCTACTGCATAGATCAATAATAATGAACTCATTGCTGACAATATTTGTTCTTTTAACACTTTATCAAACGTTTCAGACATGCTCATAGGGTAAAGGCAAGCAACCAAACCCGTTATAAGCGCAATAACCAATAAGGTAAGTTTGAACATGTCATTAGCGATAAGTAGGGGAACAAATAAGCACAATATAATCAGCGTTGCGACCATACAAAACATAACTTTTCGACGGTCAAAATGATCAGATAAGTAAGCAATTGGGAATTGTAATATAATTGCGCCAGAGATAGCTGTACCCATGAATATTGATAAATCTAACCCAACAATGCCATTGGTACTGGCAAAAATAGGTAACATATTAATTAAACCAGCATATAAAACCCCGCAATAAAAGCAACTTACCACGCCTAAAGGAGACAGTTTAAAAACGGTCAGTAAAGACATCGATTGACTATCTTCTATTTGTGGACCTTTTTGGTTGCTAATAACGATAGGAGTAATAGACAAGCTAAATAAAATACCGCAGATAACAAATAGAGTAATATCATTAATTGGCGCGACATTTAATAAAAATTGACCGGAAAATAGTGCTGTCATTATCATCATTTGATTAATAGAGAGTATGCGACCTCTATTTTTTTCAGTGGCGCTATGACTTAACCAGCTATCGAGTGTGGCATTAGTACAAACAATGCAAAACCCCGTTATCACCCTCATACAGGCAAGCATTAAGGGCTCTGGGTAGAGACCCGAAAGTAAAATAGCAACTGAGGTTAAGCTACCGCACATGGCGAAGATTCTTATATGCCCCACCCGTTGTAACAAGAGCCGGCTATAATAGGCACCCAACAAAAAACCCACAGATAGCATAGACAGCACTAAGCCGATATGACTCATGCTCATGCCATCACTCTGCATGCGTACCGGTAATAAAATATTGCTCAAGCCATAACCGAGCATTAACAAAAATCCACTTATTAATAATAGAATAAACGGTTTGAGGGTCATTATCACAATAAATTCTCTTATCTATTAAGTGGATAGCTATGTTGTTTAGCATAATCCCGATGGTGCAGACAATATCTTAACAAGTGTCTTCAAACGAAAAAAGCCCCAGCTAAAAGATAGGACTCTAACTGTGCTGGTTTCGACAGTAATCGACCCCTTTGCTTGAACAGCGCTTGGTTCATTCTGCTGCGAACTGACGACAACATACTCTCTAATAAGCGTTTAGCATTGCTAAACGCTAAAACGAAAAAAGCCCCACCTAAAAGGTGAGGCTTTTTAATGTGGTGGGCGCGGCAGGTATTGAACCCTTTGCTTGAACAGCGCTTGGTTCGTTTGCTACGGACTACCTAATACATTATTTTTCAATTGTTCAATTTTTCAAATGTGGTGGGCGCGGCAGGAGTCGAACCTGCGACCGCCTGGTTCGTAGCCAGGTACTCTATCCAGCTGAGCTACGCGCCCACATAGAAATTATTTATCCAGCCTTAACTTAAGCTGCCTTCATTATTTAATCACTCGAAGAAAGTACCTTTACTAACAATGCTACCAATAAATCAGTAGTTACTATGATTAAAATTATCTTTAAGTCTTCTTTAAAAAGATATATATCACTATTTGCTAATAAAGAAAAAAGCCTCACCAAGAGGTGAGGCTTTTTAATGTGGTGGGCGCGGCAGGTATGAACCCTTTGCTTGAACAGCGCTTGGTTCGTTTGCTACGGACTACCTAATACATTATTTTTCAATTGTTCAATTTTTCAAATGTGGTGGGCGCGGCAGGAGTCGAACCTGCGACCGCCTGGTTCGTAGCCAGGTACTCTATCCAGCTGAGCTACGCGCCCACATAGAAATTATTTATCCAGCCTTAACTTAAGCTGCCTTCATTATTTAATCACTCGAAGAAAGTACCTTTACTAACAATGCTACCAATAAATCAGTAGTAACTATGATTAAAATTCTCTTTAAGTCTTCTTTAAAAAGATACATATCACCATTTGCTAATAAAGAAAAAAGCCTCACCAAGAGGTGAGGCTTTTTAATGTGGTGGGCGCGGCAGGTATTGAACCCTTTGCTTGAACAGCGCTTGGTTCGTTTGCTACGGACTACCTAATACATTATTTTTCAATTGTTCAATTTTTCAAATGTGGTGGGCGCGGCAGGAGTCGAACCTGCGACCGCCTGGTTCGTAGCCAGGTACTCTATCCAGCTGAGCTACGCGCCCACATAGAAGTTATTTATCCAGCCTTAACTTAAGCTGCCTTCATTATTTAATCACTCGAAGAAAGTACCTTTACTAACAATGCTACCAATAAATCAGTAGTAACTATGATTAAAATTCTCTTTAAGTCTTCTTTAAAAAGATACATATCACCATTTGCTAATAAAGAAAAAAGCCTCACCAAGAGGTGAGGCTTTTTAATGTGGTGGGCGCGGCAGGAGTCGAACCTGCGACCGCCTGGTTCGTAGCCAGGTACTCTATCCAGCTGAGCTACGCGCCCACATAGAAGTTATTTATCCAGCCTTAACATAAGCTGCCTGCATTATTTAAACACTCGAAGAAAGTGGTGGGCGCGGCAGGAGTCGAACCTGCGACCGCCTGGTTCGTAGCCAGGTACTCTATCCAGCTGAGCTACGCGCCCTCATGAACTATGTTTTATATCTTAGTCTAAAGATATCGAACTTTCGTTCTTCACAACCATTACTTTAATAAAAAGAAAATGGCGGAGAGGGAGGGATTCGAACCCTCGATCCGGCTACAAACCAGATACTCCCTTAGCAGGGGAGCGCCTTCGGCCACTCGGCCACCTCTCCAATGGGTGCGAATAATAAGGGATTCTAAAAATAAGTCAAACATTTTTTATAATTTATTTACTATAAATGACTGTTTGCCGACAATTTAGGCAACTTTACCATTTTTTAACCGTTAACCAAAGCTAAGGCATAAAAAAACACCGCCTTAGCGGTGTTTTTTCATAGGTATATCAAGCTTTATATATACTGTTGTTGTTCAAAAAAGCTATCGATTTATCTACAATCAATAGTATTAATCAACTTTATTGCCTGAAACATCATCATCATCACCTTTCTCGGCTTGAATACGCATGTAAATTTCTTCACGATGTACTGATATTTCTTTTGGCGCATTAACACCTATTCTTACTTGATTTCCTTTAACGCCTAAAACAGTCACGGTGACTTCGTCACCAATCATCAAAGTTTCACCTACGCGTCGTGTTAATATAAGCATATTTGCTTCCTTATCCTTTAAAGTGAGATCACTAAATAAATATATATAAGCTAGTAATATATTCGAATTAGTTACTTTTTAATCCATTAACTAGAACACATAGTCATAATTAATTTTCTATAAAAAGTCATTTTTCATTAAAACATCATATCCGATGATCATTTCAATGAAGTTTAGGTAATAAGCAATCAAACTATCATTACCTATTAATCTATCATATTTTAACAAAATTTCTTTAGCATTGAATAGCTTTATAGCTCACTTTTACCACTAAAATTGTAATCAATTAACCCAGTTTAGTCGTATATTGTAAAGAAGAGCAAACAAACGCCTCAACAAGATAAAATATAATAGTCGCTATAAATAGCAAAAAGGAAGCCTAGGCTTCCTTTTTATTGTGCTTAAAATGAGCCGTTAATTAACTCACTATATTGTATAAGCCTTAAGCTAACTTCTCTGTTAACCATGATGATACGCTAGCTAAAGCAGAGGTTATATTTTCAGGTTGGCTACCGCCAGCTTGCGCCATATCAGGACGACCGCCACCTTTGCCACCTACTTGTTGGGCAACCATATTAACTAATTCGCCAGCTTTAACTCGACCAACTAAATCTTTAGTTACACCAGCAATCAAGCCAACTTTAGCGCCATCAGCGGTTGCGAGCATAATAACCCCTGATTGCATTTTGTTTTTAAGCTCATCAACCATGCCACGAAGTGCTTTACTTTCTACACCACCTAAATCAGCAATAAGCACCTTAACACCATTGATTTCAATCGTGTTATTAACCAAATCAGAGCCAGCTTGTGCAGCAAGCTCTTGCTTTAATTGACCAATTTCTTTTTCTAATTGCTTAGTACGGCTAACAAGTTGCTCAACTTTACTGCCTGCATTAGTTATATCACTTTTAACTAGTGCAGCAATGTTAGTTAACGCGCTAGCTTGTTGATTAATAAAATCAAGCGCACCTGTACCAGTAACGGCTTCAATACGACGAACACCCGCAGCGATACCTGATTCAGAAACAATTTTCAGTAATCCAATATCCCCCGTTCTTTGTACATGCACACCACCACAAAGCTCTATAGAAAAGTCGCCTAAGGTGACTACGCGAACTTCATCATCGTACTTTTCACCAAACAGTGCCATAGCACCCTTTTCTTTGGCTTCATCTATATACATAGATTCTGTTTTTCTTGCGTGGTTACGACGAATTTCATTATTAACCATTTGTTCAACAGTATGTAATTCTTGCGCAGTTACCCCTTCAAAATGAGAGAAATCAAAACGTAACTTATCACTGTCACATAATGAGCCTTTTTGCGTAACATGCTCACCTAACACTTTACGTAAAGCAGCATGTAACAAATGCGTTGCCGTATGGTTTTTAACAATAGCAGCTCTGCGCTCAACATTAATTTCAGCTTTTACTCGTCGGTTTAAACCAATATCAGTATGTGCTGTGCCTCTGTGAGCAAAGGCATTACCTAATTTAACTGTATCAGTAACTTCAAAAACACCGCCATCAAGGTGTAATAAACCACTATCACCTACTTGACCACCAGACTCAGCATAAAATGGTGTGTGGTCTAATATAACAATACCTTGCTCGCCACTACTTAATTGGCTTACTGCTTCATGACCTGTATTGTTGAATAGCTCGACAACGGTAGCTGAGTAAGAAGCATTGTCGTAACCTTTAAAGTCTGTTTTATGATCAGATTTCAGCTGTTGATTATAATCAGTACCAAATTGACTTGCTTGCTGAGCACGTTCACGTTGTTGGCCCATGGCTACATCAAAGCCATTATGATCAATTTTAAGATGACGTTCGCGCGCAATATCTGCCGTTAAATCCGCTGGGAAGCCATAAGTATCATATAACTTAAAAACGTCGTCGCCTTTAATAGTATCGTCAGTTAAATTAGCAAGAATATCTTCAAGTAAAATCATACCGCGATCTAGCGTACGACCAAATTGCTCTTCTTCAATACGTAATAATTTTTCAATAATGGCTTGTTGCTGAACTAACTCAGGGTATGCATCGCCCATTTGTTCAATTAATGAAGCAACCAGTTTATGAAAGAAGTGACCTTTTGCTTCGAGTTTATGACCATGGCGAATAGCTCGTCGAATAATACGACGTAGTACATAACCACGACCTTCATTTGATGGTACAACACCATCAACAATTAAAAAGCTACATGAACGAATATGATCACTAATAACACGCAGTGATTTGTGCTCCATATCATTACAATCAAGTAACGCGGCGGTATCTTTAATTAGCGCTTGAAAAATATCTATTTCGTAGTTGCTATGCACATTTTGCATAATGGCAGAAATACGCTCTAAGCCCATGCCCGTATCAATTGACGGGTTAGGTAGTGGCTCCATAGTACCGTCACTTTGACGGTTAAATTGCATAAAGACTATGTTCCATATTTCAATAAAACGGTCGCCATCTTCATCTGCAGAGCCCGGAGGTCCACCAAAAACATTTTCACCGTGATCATAAAATATTTCAGAGCAAGGTCCACAAGGGCCAGTATCACCCATAGACCAAAAATTATCTTTCGCGCCAATACGAATAACACGTTCAGCGGGTACACCTACTTTCTCAATCCAAAGTTGCTCTGCTTCATCATCTTCTTCAAAAACAGTGACCGTTAATTTTTCTTTCGGTATTTGTAAAACTTCAGTTAAAAAAGTCCAAGCAAAGAAAATCGCTTCTTCTTTAAAATAATCACCAAAACTAAAGTTGCCCATCATTTCAAAAAATGTATGGTGGCGTGCTGTGTAACCCACATTTTCTAAGTCATTATGCTTACCACCCGCTCGCACACAGCGCTGCGCTGAGGTAGCTCTGGTATAACTGCGTGTTTCAGCGCCTAAAAAAACATCTTTAAAAGGAACCATGCCCGCATTGGTAAACAATAAGGTGGCATCATTACCAGGAACGAGTGAACTACTTTTAACGACTTGGTGTTGCTTAGTGGCAAAAAAATCTAAAAATGCCTGACGGACTTCAGCGGTGCTTTTAATCATGGGATACTCAATAAATCGATTTGGGACTATTTTATGCAGGTCTATGTTTCAGGTCTACTCTAAATTATATTTTTAATCTAATTTTTCTAAACTAGTAATACAAGAATATCATCTCTGGAATAGCCACGGTATTGTAAGAATGAATCATGTTGGCTTGCTCTACTTGCTACTGCTTTTCTATCAAGCGAACTATCTGTATCGCCATCAACAGTGTTCTTGGCAGCAAGCTGATTATTATACCCAAGCTGAGCTTGAAGTTACCAATATTTTCACAACTTTTATGCAGTTTTTGGATAATTAATAGACTAATCAGCTAATAATGCTTAAAAAGATAGCTGGAGTTGCTGAGTTTCGCTAGGGCTATCGGCGAAACCCAATGTTAAACCAACCAAGCGAACACCACGTTGATTTGCTCTGTCATAAGCTTTTGCTAATAAACGCGTAAACAATATTTGCTGGCAGGCATTACTCTGTATTTCTACCGTGGTTTGAGTAAAGTCAGTAAATTTAAGCTTTACACCTTGTCTAACAATTTCTCTATTACGGTGAGGTGCAAGCCTTGCCTGCAATTTTGTATATAAGGTGTCAATCACAAGCTGACATTCATCTTCCGTGCATAAATCTTGTGCTAACGTAGTTTCAATAGCCAGTGACTTTCGCTGTCGACTCACTTCTAAAGGACGCTCATCTACACCATGAGCTTTTAGGTAAAGGTTACTAGCAAACTGACCAACAATATTTTGTAAACTACGAATATCGCTTTCCCTGACATCAGCACACGTTATATAGCCATGGCGCTTAAGTTTTTCAAAAGTTTTGGGACCAATACCAGGTATTTTCTTTAATGAAAGTTTTTCAACAAAGCTGGCAACTTTATCGGGAGTTATAACGCACTGCCCGTTTGGTTTGTTTTCGTCACTAGCAATTTTAGCTAAAAATTTATTGGGCGCAATACCCGCCGATGCCGTCAATGCTAACTCATTAAAAATATCAGCTCTAATTTGCTCAGCAATAAGCGTAGCGCTCCCCTGGCACAACGTTGCCTCGGTTACATCAAGATAAGCTTCATCTAATGATAATGGCTCGATAAGATTGGTATAACGCGAAAATATTTCTCTAATTTTTTCAGAAGTTGCTTTATAGACATCCATGCGACCATGGACGATAGTTAGGTTAGGACAAAGCTGTTTTGCTTTGGCGGCAGGCATAGCAGAGCGAACGCCAAATTGACGTGCTAGATAGTTACTGGTACACAAGACACTGCGCGGACCATCACCGCCAACAGCTAATGGAATATTTTGATACTCAGGGAAGTCTCGCATTTCCACAGCTGCATAGTAGCAGTCCATATCTATGTGTATTATTTTTCTCTGCTTAGCCATCTTTAGTTTACCGCCAGGAGCTGTACATAAAAACAGTATACTATTTTTATGTACCTTGGCAAGTGAGTTTAGTGTATTGGCAACGCGCTATTATGACTATATTGATTCTGTTTTAACGGTGTAGTTAAATCTATCAATTATCTTTCTCACCGAGAAAATAGTTTCATAGTCGCTATCAAAGTGATGTAATTAATAATTAACTTATAAAAATGAAAGCTGCGGTATTTATGCTCACTTTAAAAAACATGTCTGACATTTTAAATTCTCTTCCTGACCCGACATTTATTTTAACGAAAACGGGGCGATATGTAGATGTGTTTGGGGGAAAAGACCTTCGTTATTACCATGATGCAAGTCATCTGATTGGTTTGTCAGTTAACGATGTTTTAAGTACAGAAAAAGCCGCGTGGTTTATTGGTAAAATCAATGAGGCATTAAAAACTAAGGAGCTACTCATTACTGAATATAGCCTATCCAACAAAGATGTTAAGGGGTTAGATAATAATGGTCCTAGCAATGCCATCTATTTTGAAGGACGTATTCAGTCTCTAAACTTTAGTGTTGAGGATGAGCCTGCTGTTTTATGGCAAGCAACTAATATTACTAAGCGGCACCAATTAGCAGAAAAGTTGCGTACCATCAGCGAAACAGATCCTTTAACTGGGGTTTGGAACCGTCGTTATTTTTATAAAATGATTGATAAAGAAAAAAGAAGAGCTAGGCGTAACGATCTCCCTATCTCTTTATTGATGCTAGATATTGACCATTTTAAATCAATAAATGATCAATGGGGACACAAAGTTGGCGATCTTATACTTAGTGAAGTTGTTGCAGTGACGCTCAATTGTATAAGGGAATCGGATATGGTTATTCGATGGGGCGGCGAAGAATTTCTCATTTTTATGCTAGATACCGGGTTGGATGCTGCCTACTATGTTGCTGAGAAACTTCGTCTTAAGATTGAACATCACACATTTTCAAGTGGTGTTGAAGTAAGTGTTAGTATTGGCTACGCTCAATGGAATAATGTAAGTGAAAATATTGAAGAGACTATTACCAATGCTGATACTGCGCTTTACCTTGCTAAAAATGAAGGTCGTAATTGCGTTAAAGGTTACCATAATGACTAGCTGCGTAACTGATAAATTAATCAAGCTGTCAGTTAAAAAGCTATTAGCAACTTATTGTTCTGGTTTAGCTAAATAGCACATATTTATTGTGAACACTTCAATTTAACTCTGCCGTTTTATCTTAGGATAAAAAATCTCATGGTGAACGTGATTATTACCATCGTTTAGCGCGACTAATCTAGTGATAACTTAACAGAGATTAAAAAAATAAGCTTAGCTAAAATGATAGTTCTAGCTAAGCTTAATTACGTTTACTTGAGTTGTGTTATGTTGTGTATTTTACTCAACCAAACTATCAACCACCAGCTCAAGTGTTTCACTTCGATTAACATCTACACTAAGGGCTTGTGCTTTATAATCACCTGGTTTAATACCAACACCACCTTGCATTGAAACAACCGCATAAACGTGAACTTGCTCAACACTGGCTAAGTTATTGGCTGGGCTCATCGCTTGGCTATTGTTCAGTACCACTACTTTAGGTAAGTCACTCGCTTTTATTTTAATAGCGGCAAGCGGCATACGCTGCCCGGTAGTGGGTACGGCGTAAATAAAGACTATACGGTCTTCACCGCCAGCAAGTTGCTTGGTAATTTCATCAGATAAGCTAACACTAACAGTTAATTGCGGACCCGTTTCAGCTGCTGCCTGTGTAGTGTTATCTGCCGAACCTGTCGACTGACCAAGGCGGTTTTTAGCTTCAGCTACCGCTTCTTTTAGCGCAGTAATATTTACGCCTTGATTATTGGCATCAATAACACGCTGCCAATAGTTTATCGATAACTGGTAATTTTGAGCAATAAAATTGTGCATACCTAATAAAATATTGGTTGAGGCATCATTACTATCAAGCGCTAAGGCTTTATCAATATAAGTTTGTACTTCAGGGGTAATTTTTTGACCATTTTTATAATAGATAGCTTGCGCAATAGCCCCTAATAAGTCGGCATGTTCACCTTCAATTTTTATTACTTGGTTAAAGGCGTCAATCGCTTCATCAAAAGCACCCACAGCAACATAAGTTTGCCCTAAGTTATACCAAGCTTCACTATCATCAAGATTTGAATCAATATGATCTTGTAACTTAATAATATGTGCCATCGCTTCATTTTCACGTTGCTTTAACCTTTCTTCTTGTGACATTGTCTCTTGCTGACCATGGCTTGACGGTACCTGGGTGATTACTCTATAGCTGCCTTGTTTATTATAAAGCACTACGGTAAAAAAAATAATGAAGACGCTTAAACCTAAAGGCCAAAGTGGAGAGTAGGTTTTCTTTGCTGAAACGGTATTGGTTGCTTGTGCTGATGTACTTTCAATATCTTGTAGCAAAGTGTTATTAAGCTCACTTAATAAATACTGATAGTTTTCTTCATCAATACCACCTTCGCGATAATCTTTTTCTATCTCTTTTTTGTGCTCATGATATAAACGCACGTTAGTTTCGTCACGTATATTACCAACAACATGCGCTTCTTCTGTCTTTTGTTTGAAGAAAGGTCGCCATACCATTAATAATAATAAAATTAGAAATATAAGGCTTATTACTAAAAATTCCATAATGTTATCTACTACTTATTTTAATGTATCGAGAGGTTATTTATCATTTAACAACTTTTTAAGCTTATCTTGTTGTTCAGAAGATAAAGCCAAGTCTTTCTTATCAACAGGCTTTCTGCGAACAATCATAATAACCACCAAAATAGCTAACAAAATTAACACCGCTGGACCAAACCATAACACATAGGTTAATTGAGAAACTCTTGGGCGATATAAAACAAACTCACCATAACGGTCCACCATGAAATTAACAATTTCACTATCGGCTTTACCCTGTTGTAATAAGTCATATAACTCTTTACGTAAATCAGCAGCAATGGGCGAATTAGAGTCCGCTAAGTTTTGGTTTTGACACTTAGGACAACGTAATTCTTTGGCTAATGCTTGAAAGCGTATTTTAGTCACTTCATCATGAAATTCATAAGTATCTACAGGACTTGCTTGCACTGGGTTTACCGTTAACATAAATGCTAAGGCAAGAAGTATAAAGCTAATTAAGCGCATGTTATTTCCCCTGCTTTTTTTCTTCAATGAGCTGAGCAATTAATGGCTCAAATTCTCGTCGCCACACCCGTGTATCAATAGCACCAGCAAACCGTTTACGAATAACGCCATGGTGATCAATAACAAAGGTTTCAGGTGCTCCATAAACACCTAGGTCTAAACCCAAAGTGCCTTTTTCATCAAAAATAGAAAATACATAAGGATCTTCATAATTTTGTAGCCATTGCTGCGCGGCCATACGATCGTCTTTATAGTTTAAGCCATACAAGGTTACTTGCGGGTCTTTAGCTATATCAACTAAATAAGGGTGTTCATATTTACAGGTTGGACACCACGTTGCCCACACATTAACTAAAACAATATCACCGTTAAGATCAGCATTGGTCACCAGCTTGTCATTATCAGTTAGCGTTTTTAACGCAAAACTTGGCATAGTTTTCCCCACAAGTGCCGATGGCATTTCCTGTGGGTCAAGTGATAAACCGCGATATAAAACTACCCCTAAGGCAAGTACTAATATTAAAGGTAAAAAACGAATTAACTTACCCATTATTATACCCCTGATGTTTTTTTGTTAGCTGTTGATGAGCTAGTGGATGAACTAAGTACTGGGCTAGTTAATGAGTCAGCCATTACTTGCGAATTATCAACCACTGTTTTTCTGCGGCGATAGCGCTTATCAAAGATAGAAAGCAGCGCACCAAGTCCCATGAAAATAGCACCTAACCAAATCCAACGAACGAAAGGTTTGTAATGTACGCGAATAGCCCAAGCACCCTCTGGTAGTGGGTCTCCTAAAGCAACATAGACATCACGGAATAAGCCTGGATCAATACCTGCTTCAGTCATACCCATGGTTTGTACACGGTAAGTACGACGCTCTGGTTTTAATAACGAAACAAAGTCACTTTCGCCTGAGCTGTTCACTTTATAGATATTAATTTGTCCTTGCTCAGCACTATAGTTTGGCCCTTCAATATGTTTAATGCCTTTAAACTCAATTTCATAACCAGAAATAACCACTCTTTCATTAAGCGACATTTTCATGTTAGTTTCGCTTTCATACATTGACACGATTGTCACGCCAACAATAGTAATAGCAATACCTGCATGAGCTGTTGCCATACCTAAATGACTAATCGTTAATTTTCCTGATGTGTTAAGTTGATGATGGACTTCCTTTACTACCACTAAGAAAACCCAAGTAGCAAGCGTAATCCCCATAGCAACTAAGGCATTAAACTCACCACCGTAAATCACAGGGAATAGCAAACCAAAGGCAATACTAAACACAGACGGTTTAAATAAATGTTTGCGTAGTTCACCTTTTTTAGCTTTTTTCCAACGAATTAACGGCCCTATTCCCATCACAACAAATAAAATACTCATAATAGGAATAAAAACGGCATTAAAGTAAGGAGGACCTACCGATATTTTTCCGTACCCTAACGCATCAACTAATAGAGGGTATAAGGTGCCTAACAATACGGTGACAGCGGCAACCACCAAAATCACATTACACAGTAATAGTGCTGTTTCTCGGGAATAAAAAGCAAAGCGAGAGAAACTTGAGACAGTACTTGCTCTAAATGCATAAAGGGTTAACGATCCGCCCATCGCAATAGCTAAAATCATCAAGATGAAAATACCACGTGAAGGATCGGCAGCAAAAGAATGCACCGATGTGATCACACCTGAACGTACCAAGAAGGTACCCAATAAACTTAAACCAAAGGCAAAAATAGCCAGTAATATTGTCCAGTTTCTAAAAGTGCCACGTTTTTCTGTTACGGCTAATGAGTGAATCAGTGCAGTGCCGACAAGCCAAGGCATAAACGAAGCATTTTCAACCGGATCCCAGAACCACCAACCGCCCCAGCCAAGTTCATAATACGCCCACCAACTGCCTAGTGCGATACCAATTGTTAAAAACATCCATGCACCTAATGTCCAAGGTCGAGACCAGCGAGCCCAAGCTGCATCCATTTTGCCAGCCATTAATGCAGCGACCGCAAAAGCAAAAGCCACAGCAAAACCAACATAACCAAGATATAACAATGGCGGATGAATAATTAATCCAACGTCTTGTAATAGTGGATTTAAATCACGACCTTCCATGGGTACATTAGGCCATAAGCGTTCAAATGGATTAGAAGTAAGGAGAGTAAAAGCAATAAAGCCTATAGCGACCATACCCATAACCGCTAAAACACGGGCAATGAATTCTTCTTCAATACCGTCTGAAAAGCGTGCTACGGCGGCTGTCCACGCGGTTAATGAAAAAACCCATAAGAGTAATGAACCTTCATGACCACCCCAAACTGCGCTAATTTTAAAATAGTAAGGCAAGTGAGTATTAGAGTGACTCGCTATATATTTAATAGAGAAGTCATCGATAACAAAACTGTAAGCAAGGATAACAATACTGATAGCGGTAAATAAAAACATACCGTAAGTAAGAGGCTTAGCATAGCCCATGAGTTTTTTTAACGAACTCTGCTGTGAACTCTGTACTCCAATTAACGGAATAAAGCTTAAACAAAATGAAAATGCTAAAGCAATAATAAGGGCTAAGTGTCCTAGCTCGGGTATAAGCTCAGGCATTTGTGTGGCTACCACATCTGGTATCATTGGTTTCTCCGCTCTACTTCAAAAAAAATTAACCTGTAGTGGCTAATTATCAATACTAATGAGGTTAAAAATTACCGCGTCATACTAACATCTTATTAGAGCAGATATTAATGTTATTTAAGCGCTCAAGTTGTTTCATAATGTTACAAGTTTCTGGGTAATATTAATAACGGCTATGGTATTATGTTGCTCATATGAGAAGTTACTCGACCCACATACACTAAACTTCTTGCTACTAGCTTGGGGTAAAATTTGAACTTTAACCTTAACTAAACGTTGAGAAAATAATAAGTGAATACCTTGTCTAAAAAAAATTCGACACCGTTAATCAGTGCCAAAAAACTTACCTGTATTCGAGAAGAGCGCTTATTGTTTGATGAACTCTCCCTGGAGATTAGCGCCGGTGACATAGTGCAAGTAGAAGGACCTAATGGCTCAGGAAAGACCAGTTTATTACGTATATTATCTGGACTATCGCAGCCCTATGATGGAAAAATATTTTATAAAAACCAATTAATTAGCCGCTGTAGAGAAGAATTTCATCAAAACCTACTGTATTTTGGTCATTTATCTGGCGTAAAAGGTGAAATGACCGCTGAAGAAAATCTTGACTTTAATTTAGCCCTCCATGGTAATAACACCACTGAAAGTTTGGCTTACTTGGCTAACGTTAACCTTGCCGGTTTTGAAGATAGTTTAGCCTCACATTTAAGCGCAGGTCAGCATAGACGTATCGCCTTAGCACGGTTATATCAAAGTCATGCGCCTATTTGGATTTTAGATGAACCTTTTACTGCCATTGATAAACAAGGTGTCGCGAGTTTAGAGCAATTATTTATTGCCCATGCCGCTCGAGGTGGTTGTGTTATTTTAACGACTCACCAAGATTTAATTACTATTAAGCCCGAGCAAGTAACAAAAATCACCTTAGATTATAGCTATGATAGCGCTTTTGATTAATACATCACCTTCAGCGCATATAGAGAAAAGACCTAATGACCTTAAAAGCTAACGCTGAACAAGCCACTAAACATTCTGTTACAAAGCATACAACAATAAAAAGCAGTTCAACTGAGAGTCTTTCAGCAGAAAGTGTCATAATGGGCAAGGTTTCAATAGAACATATCAGCTTGGAAAGTAGCACATTGAAAAGCACAACGTTGGAAAGTCATACACAGTCATCACCGCAACTCTCATACCGTCATGCATTTATGCTGGTATTAAAGCGTGATCTTACTATTGCTATGCGCCATAAAGATGACATTATTAACCCGCTACTCTTTTTTGTTATTGTGGTGACGCTGTTCCCACTAGGAATAGGCCCAGAAGCACAAACGTTAAGTCGTATTGCACCAGGCATTATTTGGGTAGCGGCGCTACTGGCAACGTTATTATCACTCGATCGATTATTTAAATCGGATCACCTCGATGGCTCGCTAGAGCAAATGTTACTCAGCCCTCACCCTATTTTTATTTTAGTGTTAGCAAAAATATTTGCCCATTGGTTAATCACCGGCTTACCGCTTATTTTAATAGCACCACTACTGGCAGTGTTATTACATTTAGATGAGCGCAGTTATACTGCCTTGTTATTAACCTTGTTACTTGGCACGCCTGTGCTGAGTTTACTTGGCGCAGTCGGTGTCGCACTTACTGTAGGGATTAAAAAAGGCGGCGTATTACTGAGCCTGCTTGTTTTACCTCTTTATATACCTGTGTTGATTTTTGCCACCAGTGCGATAGATACTGCCGCACTTGGTTTACCTTATAGCGGTCAGCTTGCTATAATCGCGGCATTATTTTTTGGTTCTTTAACACTAGCCCCTTTTGCTGTTGGGGCCGCACTAAAAGTGAGTACTAACTAATGTGGAAATGGTTACACCCTTATGCAAACCCAGAAGTCTCTTATCACCTAACTAATAAGTTACTGCCTTGGTTTAGTGGCCTAGCGGCAGTATTTTTAACCATTGGTTTAGTATGGGCTTTGTTATTTGCCCCTGCTGATTATCAGCAAGGTGATAGTTTTCGTATTTTTTACGTACATGTACCTGCCGCGTCCTTGTCAATGGGCATTTATTTTGCCATGGCAATTGCCGCGTTTAGTAGCTTAGTATGGCAATTGAAACTTGCGGATGCCTCAGCAGCTGCTATAGCTCCTGTTGGCGCAGCATTTACTGCTATTGCACTTATTACCGGTGCTGCATGGGGTAAACCTATGTGGGGTACTTGGTGGATATGGGATGCTCGTTTAACGTCTGAACTTATTTTATTGTTTTTATACCTAGGGGTTATCGCACTACATAACGCGTTTGAAGATAAAAACCTTGCCGGTAAAGCCGCTGGGATATTAACCCTAGTGGGTGTCATTAATATCCCGATCATTAAGTACTCAGTTGACTGGTGGAATACACTCCATCAAGGCTCTACCGTCAGTAAGTTAGGTAAGCCATCAATGTCACTTGATATGCTATGGCCATTTATCTTTTCTTTTATTGGTTTTTCATTCTTAGTCGGGGTGATTATTTGTCTACGTTTTCGTAATGAAATATTAGCACGTAATAGCATACGCCCATGGGTACGTGAGCTGGTAAAAAATAAGGCCTGTTAGCCATATCAGTTAACATTTAACGTGACAAAAATAAAATTAGCAACGTAGTTGGAGAGCATTCAATGCAATTTAATAGTTTTAGCGATTTCATCAATATGGGCGGTTATGGCTTTTATGTATGGCTTTCTTTTGGTGTGTCGGCTTTAATACTTAGCCTTTTGTTGATCAGCTCTAAACGTGGCCATCAGCAAATTATCAATCAAATTGCTAAGCGCAAACAACGTGAAGATAAGCTTCGCGAAGCTAAAGCACTTAGAAAAAAGCACAATGAAAAAAATGAAGAAGCTAAAAAAGCTAATGCAGCATTAAACGAGGTAACTGAATAATGAATCCACGCCGTAAAAAACGTCTAGCGATTGTTGGCTCTATCCTGATTGGCATCAGCGTTGTCGCTGGGCTGGTTTTATATGCCTTAAGTCAGAACATCGATTTATTTTTTACCCCATCTGAGATCACTCAAGGTAAAAAAGACACTGGCTTAAAGCCAACCATTGGTCAGCGTATACGTATTGGGGGCTTAGTCGTACCCGGTTCAGTAAAGCGTGACGCTGAAAGTTTAAAAGTGTCATTTAGACTAAGTGATATGACTATGCCCATCGTGTTTAAAGATAGCGATCCTATGATTACTGTTTATTACGAAGGCATATTGCCGGATCTGTTTCGTGAAGGCCAAGGCATTGTTGCCAATGGTACCTTAACTGAGCATCCACCAACGGGGTTAAGTATTGAAGCCAGTGAAGTACTTGCTAAGCATGATGAAAACTATATGCCAGCTGAGTTAGCTGAGGCAGCCGGTCAAAAACATGACAAAACTACCTATAGTGACAAGCAATTAGAGAGTAAAAAAACTAACAGCTATTAAGGCTAAAAATTAACTTAACTGCTAATAATACATAGCATTGGGATGACCTTGTGCAAGGTCATCCGCCTTCATTAAACGCTCGTATTCACAACGCTCATATTAACGACTTTTATAATATAGTTAATTACCCTAGTAAAACTTTTTCCCCGCAATCCAAGTTTCTTTCACCGACAGATCATCGTTTAGTACCAGCATATCTGCTTGCTTTCCTTGGCAAAGCTCACCGCGAATAAGCGTGTTATGGTGATATAAATACTGGGCTGGGTATAAACTTGCCATACGAATAGCTTCACCTAGCTCAATGCCTAACTGTTGATGGGTGTTTTTAACAGCAGCTGCCATGGTTAATGAAGAACCAGCCAGCTCACCAGTGGTTGATGTCAGTTTGCCGTTATTAACATAAACAGTACGATCGTAGAGCGCAAATTGAGTGAGTTCTGTACCTACAGGTGGCATAGCATCAGTCACTAAAAACACCTTGCCCTGTGGCTTAGCTTGAATAGCTAATTGACAACTAGCGTAATCAACATGGAAACCATCTACAATTAAACCGCAACTGGTGTGATTATTTAACAGTGCAGCACCAACAACGCCTGGTTCGCGCCCTTGCAATGGTGACATAGCATTAAACAAATGGGTAAAGCCACTTGCACCGGCATCAATAGCTGCTTGTGCAGTTTTAAAGTCGGCATTAGTGTGCCCTAAACAAACTCTAATACCTAACGCGACCATACGTTTGATATCAGCTGGACTGACATTTTCTGGTGCAAGAGTAACTATCACCTGTCCTATGTCTTGGCGCGAAAACACCTGCCACTCCTCAGCTGAAATACTGCGAATGTAATCAGCACAGTGTGTGCCTTTTTTCGCAATGGATAAGTGCGGTCCTTCGAAATGAATACCAATAATACCTGGAACGCCTTGTGCTATTGCTTGTGCAATGGCATCAGCAGCTTGTTGCATTATTGATAGCGTATCGGTAATTAACGTTGCCATCATGGCTGTAGTACCAAACTGAGCATGAGCCTTTATCATGGTTTTTAATTGCTCAACCGATGGTGAATCATTAAATAAGGCTCCACCACCACCGTTTACTTGTAAATCAATATAACCAGGCACAACTAAACCGGTAGCCATAATATCAATCTGACTAATGTTTTGATCAATGGAGGTAATTTTACCATCAGCTATGGTTAATACCTGATCTTCAAGAAAGGTTTTTCCATTAAAAAGTCGTTGAGCATAAAAACGTATTGGCATCATTGGCTACCCTAAATTATTTACCCTGACATCTTTGTCATAAAATACTTGTCATAATATAGCAACGTTAAAATATCAGCTTCAATGAGAGTTTGAGATGAAGTGCTAATCATCAATTGTTATAGCAATGAGTTAACGTAGTTAAATATATTTAGCTACTGCCTAGCTTGCTGTTGTCTAGCATAGAGTACAGCACCAACTTCAGGCGCATTTAATGGTGGAGATAATCGGCTTTGCAGCGTATTGGCTAACCAAGGTATTAACCTTGATGTTAAGCCACCTATCATTGACAAGCGCGGTGGTTTTTTCTGAAATAACGTTTCAGCCATCATATTAATATATTGGGCTCCGTCATTAATAATAGCCAAAGCGGCTTTATCACCGAGCTCTGCGGCAGCAAAGACTACGCTAGCTTGTTGGGCATAAAAGGTTGCTTTTTGGTTAGCTACCGCTTCAACTAAATCAATATCACTATGACAGTTAAGTTTTTTTAGTAACGCATCTGTCATCAGTGTTGTGGGAAGTAAGCCGTCAAGAGAGAGTAACACTTGCTCAACAGCTTGTAAGCCAAACCAAGCGCCACTGCCCTTATCTCCTTGAGGAAAGCCATGACCACCAACAACAGTATACTGCTGGTTAACGCAACAAAAGCCACAAGAGCCAGTACCACTGATAATGACTGCGCCATCACTACCGTGGTGAGCCCCTAAACAAGCAATTAATAAATCAGTGGTTAAATGCATAGTCTTAAAAGGGTGTCGCCAAGCGGAAACTTTATCAAATAATATCGGCATGTTAACGCCCGCCAAGCCAATCCCAGCAATAACGTCATGGAGTTGAATGTGCGCCAACCCGGCATTATTAAGTGCTAGCGTTGCTGATTGAGTAATAGAATGAGTCGCTTGTTCAAAACCATGTAACGGATTACCTGGACCTGAAATTCCCATACCCAGTATTTCGTTATTCTCGTTCATAACAATGGCTTTGCATTTACTGCCGCCACCATCAATACCTAAAAATAACGACTGACTGGTATTACTGAGCGTTGACATAGGCAATTTATTTACGATTGAATGATTCTTCAATTTTTTTCATTTTTGCTAAATAATTCAAGTGCGCTTTTCTCGCTGCAAAAATAAAAACAGCGATAACGGCAACTATTGATAGAGAGAGTACGATAGGCTCTTGTGAGAGTATATTATTCAACCATTCCATGGGTTACTTTCCTTAGTATTACTTTTTTAATATAAGAGACTGAGAGCTGCAAATATCAGTCGATATAGTTTAAAACTATATCTTAAACGTTGATAACTGTACGTTATATGTAACGCCTTAGATCTATACATTGATAACTTATATAGTAGCTATATATAAGTTATCAGTGACAAATAACCTGAGCGTTATTGGTCACATGGTAAGATATTTTATAACCTTGTTCAAGTTATAGAATATTTTACCTTTCATCGATAAAACTACTCTTCGAAGTAAGTGCCCCAACCATCGTAATCAACACCACATTTTTTTGCTAACTCAAACATCGCTTGGGTTTCTTTTTTGATTAATTCTACTTCTAGCATCTGCTCGGTAACAATATCAAAAGCAAACACCTTATCGCCATTTTCTAATTCGGCTTCTTCTGGCTCTTCAATTTCAAGGCCTAATTTAAATGCTGCGATAGCTGTTTTTTCTAATAGATCAAAATCACTGCTCGCAAAGTGGTGCTCTATCGTATGATAAACTTCGTCATTAGTGCCATCGCCTAACAGTTCAGCAATTAACATTTCAGTGTGGCTAAACCATTGTTGTAATTCTTCATCAATCATCTTTACTACCTATTTATTTTCTTTAAACAATTTATCTATTACGATAAGCCGCTGCTTCAGCTGATAACTTATCAATCTTATTAGCCATTAATGTATGCACTTCATTTACTGTAGAACGTAAGTTATCTCGATTAGCCGCCTCCAAATAAATAGGCGCTAAAAACTCGATAATAATTTTACCATTATTCCAACGATTTAAATCAATAGTACCCACTTGGTTACTAGCACAAATAGGCACAATCGGTACATTCGCTTGCATCGCGGTACGAAAAGCGCCCGTTTTAAATGGTAATAAACCTTTACCTCGACTACGCGTACCTTCGGGAAACACCCAAACCGACAGTTTGTTTTTTCTTATTTTATCTGCCGTTAACTCAATAGTATTCATGGCTTTATTGGTGTTTTTTCTATCAATTAAAATATTACCGGTTAACCAGTACATTTGCCCAAAAAAAGGGATCCACTTTAAGCTTTTTTTACCTACGCTCACAGTGCCCGGTTGAACCGCGTTGGCATGGGTAAACAGATCATAGCTATTTTGATGATTTGCCAACCAGACAACAGGGCCAATATTTTTAACCGACTCAGGAATTCTAACCTCAACGTTAATACCCAGTAAGGTAGTCACTTTTCCTAAAAATTTTGCGGTATGATAAACATTATTGCGATGAAACGGACGCAACAAACAATAAAGTATTGAGGTAATGCTAATGATAAATAACGCCAAAAATAATAAAAATATGCGTATAACAGCTAACAAATACAGCTCCAACATTAATAGCTAAAAAGATTATGGGCGAGTATACAGAAAAAATAAATAATAAAGCTATTATTTATTTAGCTGAGAGCTTGGTCAGTCGATTATAAGAGCGTTTGAGTAAACGACTTTTAGTGTCGATGGTTGTGTTTTTTTTGGCAAGTTCAACACACTCAACCAGATCAATACTTAATGCCATCACAGCCTTTTAAAATAAACGGTTAGATAATGTAGCGGGGATTCTTCGCTGGTACTAACCGCGGTTAGCTTTTATTAAAAAATAAAAAGTGATGGGGCTTAATGCTTAAGGTCACTTGTTGTTTTAAGGATAAAGCGATATCGCTGTATAAGCTCAGTTTATTAAATGCCATTGACTCGTCTGAAGTTACATCATCTAAGCTACTGAGGTAGTAGTGGTAACCTTGCTCAGTAACACTAATATAGTCAACTTGAGCATTAGCCTTCATTGCTAAATTACTATTAACATTACTATTAGTGCTGTCGTTAATAGTGAGTAATAAATTGGCCGGTTTTACTAATAAATACACTAAGTCTGCTTGCCTATTATGACTGTTTTCTATGTCAAGTTTACCTAATAAACTCTGTGCACCCGCTAGGTTAATTTTACAAGGCAGCCAACTACCTAGCTGTAAAAAATCCGCTACTTGATAACTATTAGGTTGCTGGCAAATAATACTGGGGGCATCGAATTGCAATAATTTCCCTTGTGCCATTACCGCCATTTTATCGGCAAAAGTGAATACTTCATCTTTATTATGCGTGACAAAAATAGCGGTCATGTTAAATTGCTTCAGCAGCAACCTTATTTCTAGCATTAACTCGTTACGAAGACGAGCATCAATATTTGAAAAGGGCTCATCAAGTAATAAGAGTTTAGGCTTGGGTGCTAATGCTCGCGCAATCGCCACTCGCTGTTGCTGCCCCCCAGAAAGCTGATGAATATAACTATCTTGGTAGTCGGTTAGTTTTAATATTGCCAGTAAATGATTAATCTGCTCTAGCTGTTCAGCTTTAGTTAATTTACTTAAGCCAAAAGCAATATTCTCTTTTACCGTTAAATGCGGAAATAGTGCATAGTCTTGGAAAATCATCCCTACTTGGCGTTGTTCAGCCGGTACATGGCGCTGGTCATCATTAAGTATTTTACCTGCAATGCTCATTTTTCCTGCGCTAGGTTGACTAAAACCAGCAATCGCGTTGAGTAAGGTCGTTTTACCACAACCGCTAGCACCAACAAGCCCTAAGATTTCGCCTTCATTTAAGGCTAAATCTAGCGCTGATAAAATAACATTATCTTGTAACTTAATAGTCAATTGCTCGATTGCTAACAAGGCTGGTGACTTGCTTACAATTGATGATTCCTCAGATAACTTGCTGAATGACTCTAGTGGTGAGAGCGCCGTCATAGTTGTTCCTTACTCTTATTTAGCAATACTATAGGTAATAAACCAAACAGCACAATAAGGATGGCACCTAATGCCCCTTGCTCTAACATTTCATCAGAAATAAGCTGATATATTTGGCTACTTAAGGTTTCAAAGTTAAAAGGTCGTAATAATAATACCGCGGGGAGCTCTTTCATTGCTTCGACAAAAACTAACAACCATGCGACCAGTATCGCCGGCATTAACATCGGTAAATGTACCTTAGTTAAACTCCCTTTGAGGCTAACGCCTAAGGTAGCAGGTGCATAATCAAGCGATTGGGGTATTTGTTTTATACCACTAACAATCGTGCCATTAGCAATCGCTGAAAAACGTACGACCAGTGCAAAAACAATAGCAAACAGCGTACCTGATAATAATAACCCTGGTGTCGTAAAACCTAAAAATTCAGCACTATCGTTAAGCCAATGATCAAGAGGTCCTAAGGTTGATAGCATCGCCATAGCAAGCACGGTTCCTGGCACTGCATAACCAAAGCTTGAGATAAGTTGGGGAAATTGGCGGTATTTATCACAATGTAAACGTTGGTATAAGCCTAGTAATAACGCGATAACAACGGCGATGGTGGCTGCCAGTACAGACACTTTTAATGAATTTATCCCTGTAGAGAGTAAAATAGATAATTGCGCCATGTCGCTATATTGCACCGCCATCATAATCAGCAAGGTTATGGGTAATAAAAACCCTAATATCACTAATGCCCAACAAAACAGGCTCGCCATCAGTTGTTGGCTTAAAGACAGTTGTATTAACGATTGCTTGGCATTAGGTCTAGCACTCTGGTGGCGAAGCCCTGCCCTACTGCGCTGCTCTGCTAACACCACAAAGAGTACTAATAACATTAAAACACTGGCTAACGCATTAGCAGCGCCCAAATCACCATAACCTAGCCATGTATCATAAATAGCTGTTGTTAGGGTATTCACAGAAAAATATTGTACGGTGGCAAAGTCAGCTAAAGTTTCCATTAACACTAAACTAGCTGACACGGCAATAGCGGGTCTTGCCAATGGCAGTGACACTTTAAAAAAGCTTTGTTTAGCGGTACAACCCAATAAGCGACTTGCCCGCGTTAAATTATGATCTTGCTGCTCAAAAGCGCCACGCGTTATCATATAAATATAAGGGAATAATACCAGTGCCAACATAAACGCCGCGCCCGGTAAGGTACGTATATCAAAAAACCAATAATCATTAGGCGATTGCCAATTAAACCAAGCTCTTAACGTTCGCTGTACAGGGCCGGCATAGTCAAATAAATCCGTATAAAGGTAGGCGACTAAATACGCTGGCATAGCTAAAGGTAGCAGTAAAAGCCAGCGCAGCTGCTTTCTAAAAACAATGTTAGTTTGCGTAATAATGGCTGCACTACAAACACCAAAAAACAAAGCCAACACCAGCACGCCCAGTGCAAGTAATAGGGTGTTTTCTAGATAACTGGGCAGTACTGTTTGCCACAAATGCACAAACAGTTGCGTTGAAGCACTAACACCACCAACGAGCATAACCACCACAGGTATTATCAATACCAATGTGATTATATAGCTAGATAACGTCCATGCTTTATTGTTATGTAGGGCAATCACAAGTCAGTCATTACAAATCAAATTGAGCTTGATCTAATAACTTCAATGCTGCTTTACGATTTTTAGCAATATCTTCTAAAGGTAGCGTATCAGCTTTATAACTCCCCCAAGATGCAACCAGTTTAGATACCGCAACACCCTCACGCACGGGGTATTCCATATTTGTTTGTGCATATAAGGCTTGTGCAGGTTCAGACACTAGAAATTCCATAAGGGCTTGGGCATTTTTTACGTTCGGCGCATATTTAGCCATGGCAACACCTGAAATATTGATATGTGCACCACGATTATTTTGGTTAGGGAAGTTAATGTATACTTCATCAGCCCACACTTTTTGCTTTTCATCGCTGAGCATATTGCCAAAGTAGTAACTATTACCTAAAGAAATATCACACAGTTGTTGATGAATAGCCTGTACCTGACCACGATCACTGCCCTGCGGCTTACGGGCTAAATTGTTTTTAACTTTTTTCAGCCAATCTAAAGTATAAGCTTCACCATGTTCACTAATCATAGAGGCAACTAAGGCAACATTGTAAGGGTGTTTACCACTGCGAGTACATACTCGTCCTTGGTATTTTTCATCCGCTAAATCTTCATAATTTAGCTCAAGCTTACCTAATCGTTTCGCTGAATATATATTACGAACCCGTGTCGTTAAGGCAAACCAAGTATTGTCTTGTGCTTGGTATTGTTTCGGGATTGCACTATTTAACACAGGAGAGTTAACTGCTTGCACCAAGCCTTTATCACGTAATTCAATTAAACGACTAATATCAGTGGTGAGTAAGATATCGGCAGGGCTGTACTTGCCCTCTCGCGCTAAACGTTCCGCCATACCATTTTTAGCGAACACCACATTAACGTTAATACCTGTTTGCTCGGTAAATTTAGTAAATAAGGGCTCAACTAGAAAAGGTTGACGATACGAATAAACATTGACTTCGTCACTGGCATTAGCGCTAAAACCTGTCATGAAAAATAGTGAAATAAAGGCGGTAATAAATGATTTTTGCAACATAAGTGATGTCTCAATAAAATACAGTGGCAATATTGTACAAGCACCATAATCACTGTCAACATTTTTGAGAATAATTCTCATTAAGAAGTGTTAGAATTTGTTAATAACTACTAAGCCTATACCTTAAGTGGATAACACTAAGAGATAGGCTTAGCTAAGCTATGCTTAAAACTGCCCTAACATGGCTTACACCATAACGGGGTTTTTAGCCTTGATAAAACTGATCGCCTCATCTGATAAACAGGCTTTAGAAATATAACTTTTACTGGCAATATCTTTACCCGTTACGCTTTTACCTAAGCTAAAGTTAATAACAAAACCTAAATCAGTTTCCACAACAGAGGTAACATCCGCCCATAAAATACGACTATTAACATGAAAAGACTCTGTCAGAATGCCTTGCTCATCAATAGTAAGGGTAACCTTACTATTGGAAGCCTTACTTAGCATCTGTCTAGTTACCCACCAAGGTTTATGATAATAAACACTAAGCGTTTCAAGGATACCTAGGGCAATAACAAACCAAGCCGCATAAGGATTGACGGGAGTAGCAAATAAAATAATCAAACCAAAAACCGTTAAAATATTGGCTTTAAAATAGGTTTTTTTATTGTGCTCTAGGGTACTCGATTGCGTGTAGCATTCTGTGTAATGTGCTTTGTCTAGAGTAAAGTTGGCTGTATATGAACTAGATTGAGTCATTAGAAGTGTAAATACCTATGTGCATTAACGTAGATTAACAAATAAAATTGTCGCTAGTTTACCAGACTATTTGCTCATTCATCAGTGGAAATTCATTTTAACGGTTAATTCCTTATCCCGTTATGTGCTGCACCGATCTCATCAAAATAGAACAATTAAATCATTACACAAGTGCATAAAAATATTTTTTAGAAAACAAAAAAGCGCAAGTTAACTTCGCTAACTTGCGCTTTCAATAGATATTATTTATAGCTAATTGACTTTATTGTTGTAATAACTCAGGTAAAAAATTTTCACTTTCCTGAGCTAACTGGCACTGTTGCTCTAAAATATCTTGTAGGATTGCTTTAGTGGTTAATGGATTTGCTAATACCACTCTAAAAACAATCACTTTTTCACCACCATACTTAGCAACTTCAATACGAGTACGTGACACAAAAGATTTGCCGTCTTCACGTTGACGCTTTTGAATAAACTTAGTTAACTTTCCTAATAATAAATTCACCGTTTTATTGGCTTCTTCATCTTGATTACGTGCTAAAAACGCCTGTACTGATTTAGGTGCATAACGATATGTTAATAAGCACAGTTCCGGACGAGTAATTAACTCAAAGTCTTCATGCTGATTGATAATGTCAGCAAAGTATTTTGCTTTCTCAATCGCCTGATTAATAAGCATTTCATAACCTGGTCGGCTAATAATATGTAAACTTGCATACACCAGCATTGCCATTCCTGGACGAGAGCCTTCTAACGTATGACTACCTAAATCTTTTGAACCTTTACGTAATATATATTCTGCATGATGCTCAATCGCGCTAACAGACGCGGGGTCTTTAAAAATAACTAAACCTGCGCCCATAGGTACATACATTTGTTTGTGAGCGTCAATAGTTACTGAATCAGCTTGCTCAATACCTTTAAGTAATGAACGGTACTTATTAGACAATAAGGTTGCTCCGCCCCACGCGGCATCAACATGAAAATGACACTGGTTTTGCTGAGCTATTGCCGCAATTTTATCCAGTGGGTCAATATTGCCCGTTTCAGTGGTACCGGCAACACCGACAATCGCCAAGACCTTAATATTTTGTGCCGCCAATTGCTGGCACTTTTCTGCCAGCTTTTGACAATCTATTTTATTATTTTCATCGGTAGGTATAGCAATAACATTTTCCTGACCTATACCGAGAATATCTGCCGATTTTTTTAATGAATAATGACCACGATCTGACACTAAAATAGCCAGGTCTTGGTAACCATAATGCTTCATGGCGCGATGCAAGCCTTCTCGCGCTACGCCTCTAAAATCACCATCCGCTTTTAATAACTTATTGCGTGCTACCCATAACGCGGTAATGTTGGCAACAGTGCCCCCAGAACAAAAAGCGCCAAGGGAGTGCTGAGCACTGTGCATCCAGTTTTGATAAAAGTCATCATTTTGTTGATAAACCAAATTATGCATCATACCCAAGACTTGACGCTCTAGAGGAGTAAAGGCTTTTGAGGTCTCAACTTTCACTAAGTTTTGATTTAAACCGACCATCAACTTAGACAGCGGTAAAATAAAAGACGGTAGCGCCGAGGTCATATGACCAATAAAACTAGGGCTTGAGGTATGTACAGATTGCGCAACTAATTTTTCAAGCAAGTGACGCATATGATCTGAAACAAATTCAGGTTGCTCTGGAATATGAGGATTAATAAAGTCTTGCTCAATATCCGTTAAGGCATTTTTACTGGCAACGATATGGTTATTTAAAAAACCAACCAAATTTTGTGACATCTCCTGTTCAAGACGACCTAAAGTAGAATCAGGTGCCTCTGCAACAGTAAAAATTCGATACAAAGATGCTTGTGTCGCATCAGCAATGCGTTTAGTTGCTCTCATAGTTGGTCACTTAACTGGTCGCTATTCACGCTATTTAGCCGTTTTGTCTCTGTTAGTTATTAAAAGTTCTGAGTCATAAAACGGTCTAAACAAGCGTTATAATTATTAGCAATGTAGAAAAAGAAAAAAGCACTTTAATAAAAAACATCACAAAAGTCTTGTAGTTTCGTTAATAGCGCTAACTATATTCATTACTTAGGTAGGTTTTCGATGTAAAGTTAACTGCCAACAAACCTGACCACTGGCTTGATACTTTGCTTCAAACGGCGTTAGTGCTAACGAGGCATCAGTAACTGGTAACGCGTTAATTTCCCCTTGTAAGTCAACTAATTTAGCTGCTTGTTGAAACTCAGCTAAATAAATACGCCAATTACTGCGTAAAATAAGTTGCTGACCAATACGGGTCATTTGAGGGAAAACTTCACTACCATGCCAGCGGCGTTGTAAATGCTTAGATTTAGGCCAAGGGTTAGGATACAAAATATAATGTTTGGATACCGGCCAGTTAGCCGCTTTAACCAAGCGATAAAAATCATTTAAATCGGCACGCACTAACTGATAGTTATCTGCGGTAAAACCATTATTAGCGTCAAAACCTTCAACATTACGATTAATTCTATGATCAGATTTATCAACGCCAATCACTAGTGCTTGTGGGTTTTGTTTAGCTAAAATACGCGTACTTTGGCCAACACCACAACACGCATCTAATATTATTTCGCCCGCAGGGTTTGCCGCTAAAAACGCGTTAACTAAAGCATCCGTTTTTTCAAAAGCTTGCTGGGTATGTTGTTGATACGGTTTTTGCGATGCATGTGTTAAGTGTCTTTGTACCACTTCATCAAGCTTTTCATGAATCCCTTCTTGATTACTAATAATCGCTTTAGAGTCACCCATGGTTATTTCTCTCTTTAAGGACTGTTTATTTTCGGTAATAGTCTTAGTCATCTTAGCTTCTCAGTCCTATGCCTTTAGAAATAAGTACCATAGCCACGGTAAATAAAGTGACAATAAAAAAAGTAATCACAGCAAACGCGGAGACTAAACTAACATCAGATATACCTAAAAAACCGTATCTAAAAGCATTAACCATATAAACAATAGGATTAATTTGAGAAACACCCTGCCAAAATTCCGGTAATAAACTAATCGAATAAAACACGCCTCCAAGGTAAGTCAACGGCGTTAAAATAAAAGTAGGTATAATCGAAATATCATCAAAACTGCCCGCAAAAATAGCATTAATTAACCCACCTAAGGCAAAGGTTGCCGAGGTTAAGGTAACGGTCGCAATAATCACCCAAATATTATGTAGTTGAATATCAACAAACAGTAATGACACTAAGGTAACTATTAAGCCGACTAAAATGCCACGGCACATACCGCCGCCAACATAACCAGCAACAATGACCCAATTAGGCACAGGCGCCACTAACATCTCTTCAACATTGCGCTGCCATTTAGCACTAAAAAACGACGATGCCACATTCGAGTATGAGTTAGTAATAACAGCCATCATAATAAGACCAGGGACAATAAACGACATGTAATCAACGCCGCCCATTTCACCAATACGAGAACCAATTAATGAGCCAAAAATAACAAAGTACAAACTGATGGTTATCGCCGGTGGTACTAATGTTTGCACCCAAATACGCATAAAACGCTGTATTTCTTTGGTTAAAATACTTTTTAACGCAATAGAGTTATTCATTTAATTTGCTCCTACAACAGCACTTTGCTGCGTTGCCACAGCGGCATTCGATTTTTTATTGATCAAGCTAACAAATAAGGCCTCTAAGCGATTACTTTTATTACGCATACTCAGTACTTCGATATTGGCAGCACTTAACTGTTTAAAAATATCATTAAGGTTTTGCGACTTATTCAAATCGACTTCTAAGGTATGATCATCAATAACCCGGTAAGTCATTGTCGGAGATTGCGCAACAAATTGCGTTAACGTCGCTATGGTAGTGTTATCCTGTAGGTCAAAGACAAAGGTTTCGAGGTCTAATTGAGCTAATAGCTTTTTCATACTGGTATCTTCAACAATTTCACCGCCATCAATAATGGCAATATTACGACACAAGGTTTCGGCTTCTTCTAAGTAATGTGTGGTAAGAATAATAGTAATGCCTTGCTGATTTAACTCTTGTAGAAAACTCCACATTGAGCGGCGCAGCTCTATATCAACGCCAGCGGTTGGTTCATCTAAAATTAATATTTGTGGTTCATGCATTAACGCACGGGCAATCATTAAACGACGTTTCATACCACCAGAGAGTGTACGAGCGGGTTCGTCACGCTTATCCCATAACTCTAACTGTTTTAAATATTTTTCTGCACGTTCTAAAGCGATCTTTTTAGTGACGCCATAATAACCGGCTTGGTTCACTAAAATATGGATTAACGGTTCAAACTGGCTAAAATTGAACTCTTGTGGCACTAAGCCAATAAAGCTTTTCGCTTTTTCTAAATCAGTATCAATGTCATAGCCAAACACTTTAACTTGACCGCCCGTTTTATTGACCAGTGAAGTGATCACGCCAATAGAAGTCGATTTACCTGCACCATTAGGACCAAGCAAAGCAAAAAAGTCGCCTTGTTTTACGGTTAAATCAATGCCTTTTAACGCTTGAAAACCCCCTTTATAGGTTTTTTCCAGTGCGCTAATCTCTAGTGCGTATGTCATAGTAGCTGCCAATAAAATAAAATGAGGGTGGAGTTTATACCAATAGGACTAATTTATTAATCATTTAGCGAGAATTTTAACAAGAGTTAAATCACGACGCTTGTTATGCCATATGGAGGCTAAGAATTAATTTTCAATAGTTTAAGGAGATATTTAGCCATTAGCTATCACATCGTTGTTTTTATTTACGCGTAGTAAAAAGTATGGGTGAGGTGAATGACTGACTGATCAGTAACGTTCGAACTTAAAAGTTAAGGAATTGAAATTAAAAACCATTATTAGCAAGTGAGCTTAGTTGGTTTGTACTTTTATGTTACTTTTTCTTAGGTTATTTTCTATAGTCTCTTGTAAAAGGCTTGGTAAGAGCACTATTTTTTGCTTTCTGGCTCTACATCTTTTTCATCAAGAAGACATAGCATTTTGATGAAGTTCTCCGCCTCTTGTAAACTACCAAAGCGGCCGATAGCCTCTTCATCTGCATCCTCTACTTCGTAAGTAATTCTAATTGCTACGTTATTTTCATCTAATAACTCAACTTGTAATAAGTTAAAGTTCGCTTGCACGGCAAGTTTATCGTTTGATTTTTCAGCTGATTTGTCAACAACTTGCGTTAGTAGTGTTTTTCTATTTTTCATTACAACCCCACTCCCGTTACAAAATGGTAAAATTGGCAAAAAATGATTAAAGTTGAGTCCGTTTAAACAATTTCAACAACACTTTCAACGATCTTCACTAACGGTATTAACTAGCTAGTACCGAATATTAACTAGCTGAAGTAACTAGAAAAATTAATTTTTAATGATGGAGTTTACGCCATCGCTATAACCTAACGCAAAAGCTTGGTGAAGACTTTTATAATGACCATCGTTGTTAGCACCTGACTCGCCCAAACTATCAAGATCTAAACTAATAAACTTTTGTAATAACGATCCTTGTTGATAACCAGAATTATAAGCACATTGGCAGCATTTATTTGCCTCTTTAGCATTGACTTGCTGCGCTGTTAAATTGGTTAACATGCTTTCATCTACTTGCCTTAAATGCGCTTGATTGCATGATAGTGGCTTATTCATATTTATTACCTTAAACACACACGTTGTAGTACTTATTTTTTCTCTGAAAAGTCACTAAGTTATTAGGAAAAGTTTATTATGTAAACCTGAATTCAAATCAAGCACAGGTAATAATATTGCCCGCATTATTATCTTTCTCACCTTAACAAGCTCATCTTCACAACAAAGTGACAATATAAGGTTGCCTATTATCAAGGTGATTAACATTATTCATCATCGAACAACTATTTCACAAATAAAGAGAAATAGACATTACACGACATTACAAACGCTATGTCATTGAAAGTTTGTTGCATTTTTCTACATAAATATTGTTTAAAAATGACACCAGCTTACAAAAATAAAAACTGTTTTTTTTTACGATAATAAAAAATAAAGGTATGAATAAATAATAAGAACTTAATTAACAACAACTTATTAGTATAAAAACAGTAATAAGCAAAAATAAACAAACCTATTAAAGCGACTGTAATTAGCTGTCATAGCTTAAAGCCATCTAAGACGATAAATTTAGTCACAGATTTGAAGGCACTGGTAACCAAAACAAACAATAAGACTTCAAAACGACAATTTATCAATGCACTTAACTATTCACATTAAATACTTTTAACACTTTTAACACTTACACAAATAATAATTAAACGGGAATATTATGAACAAATCTATTAAAGCGGTATCTTTAGCCTTTGCCTTAACTAGCAGTATTTTTTTGCCTAGCGCCATGGCAGCTAATGCCACTAGTTCGACCACTATGCTCATTACGATTGCAGAAAATAACCCGGTGTTGATAGAGCGATTAGATGACATTGCTTTACATAATCCAAAACTACTTACGCAACTATTAGCGATGGCAGGATCAGATGCAGAGCAATTAGAGAGATTAATTAATTTAGCGGAATCAGACTCGGCAATATTTGCGAAGTTAGTTAGCATTAAGAATGCTAAAGCAACACAAGAATTAAAAGATCAGCAAACATCACCAGATGATCAAATGTCAACGTTTGGAACTATCAGTGATGGTGGTATTAAACGAAATTAAACAGCGTGACGCATTATTATACTCCATCATTAACGTTTGAAACTGTAGCTCTTCACATAAGCTATCAAACCAGGGCAGATTAAACCAAACTACGCCGACATTATTTTTTAATGCTACTTTAACATGATGGGTAGCAGATATTTTTTCTTTTAATAAACTATAAACAAGAGCTGAAGCATAAGATACTTCACCATTTTCAGGTGCTAAGCCTTGCGCTTTATTTAACGCTGAAATTGCCAAATCTCCTTGATTTAAATGTGCATAAGCTTGCGCTAAGCTGGTTAAATATTTAACATCATTTTTCTCAATCAAAATTGATACAACTTGTTGATAATGAGATTTCGCTAACTCTTGATACCCTAATACTTTTTCTATATCGGCTAAATTTACTAAATTAAAAGGGTGCTTTGGTTTTTTTTCTAGCGCTTTTTGAGCAAACTCAAGTGACTTATTATATTGTTTATTCAAGCCATAAGCTAAACTCAAGTTAGTCATGTCCTTAGCATTATTAGTGTGAAAAACAATTAGCTCATAGGCTTCAATAGCTAACTCAAGCTGCCCTTGACGTAACCAAACACTAGCCTGTAACTGTTTAGTACTGTAATCATCAGGGGTTATTTCAAAAATTAACTTTAATGAAGCTTCTGTTTTTTCTAAATCACCCATGCGCCAATAACTAAAAGCAATGTTATACAGTAAATTGGTACTAGGACGTAATTTAAACGCTTTACTATAAGAATCAACTGCTGCTTGATATTGTCCAGCATTAAAAAACACAAAAGCTTCTAAACCTAACAGTGTTAATTCATCAGCACCTCTTTTTTTCGCTTCGATAAATTGGAGTTTTGCTTCTGTCTCATCGCCCATATCTGAAGCCAACCAAAACCTGTCTATGGCGGCAAAGACACTGTAACGATATTCAGGTGGTGAGTTTTGTAACAACAGCTCTAGCTGTTGGAAGTGTTTTTTATCTTTTGAATCTAAATACAAATCTAGTGCCGTGTCACGATACAAACTATAACCCGCATACAAGTAAGGTGACCGTTTAAGTAAAGCCTCCAGTTGAGTCAAACTTTCATCACTATAATTGCCATGACCTTTAATTTGGCTATAAAGCGTGATGTATTCACGGTAATCCGCTTCATCAATGGGGCGCTGTACTAAAGCTAATTGGTTTATTTCTGCGTGCTCAGCAAACAGCGCGGCAAACTGTGTTTGGCTGGTACTAAAGAGGGCATTAAATTTATCAATAGGCGCTAACCAGTTTTTTTCAGATTTAACCGATAAACTATCACGGCTATTATCATTAGCTACCAACCGAGAAAAGCTTACCTTACAACGGTTATTATCACATTCGAGTGTCGTTGAAATAATATCTGAGGCGCCAACCGCTTGCTTAATTTTTTTCAAGTTATCAGGATATTCTTTGCTGATGGCACCGACTTCGCGCTGTGAGATTAAATACATATTTTTGCTATTGATCACCGCTTGTCGCAGCGCATCTTCAACCGCTGAAATAACTAAGTCTTGTTGCATCTTCGCCATTAGTGGGCTGTTAACGAGTATCGGTTTTAAAATAACAATTTGTTTGGCTGTAACATCTTTCTTATGGTAAAAACCAAAAAACAACAGACTCATCACACTTAGAAAAACAATACTGGCTACTATTTTAGAGCGTAGTGAAAACAAGACGGCTTTTTTTTTATCCGGCGATTGAACACCTTGCTCACTATAATTTGCGTGATAAGTTGCCTGATTGACCTGAACAACTTCAGTGTGCTGAAGAAGTTGTGTCGCTTCAATAGCCTGGCTGTATGGCGCGGTATTATCAGGGTAAGTATTAGCGCTAGTTAACGCAGCAGACAAAGGGAGTGTTGCTTGCTCATTTATTTGTGCTTGTAACAGCGCGGTACTAATGTGCTGTAATCTATTTTCGATAGCACTGGCGGTTAAGGTTCTTTGCTCAACCGGCTTAATCAGCATTTCCATTAACAAGTCAGTTAATGCTACCGGTGCATTTAGCATTAAGTTTTTGGCGTGCTCTGGTGTACTAGCACTTATTCTACTGGCAATATCGGTTGCTGAGCCGCCGTTATGACCAACAGCAAAAGGGTGGCTGCCTACCATCAGCTGATAAGCGACAATCCCTAATGAAAAAATATCACTACGATAATCTAGGGTATTTTTTTGTAATTGCTCGGGCGACATATACAACAGGCTACCGTATTGCACACCATCGGGGGTATTAAGCTGTTCATTATGTGCTGTCGATTGACTGTCATTATTAGCAATTAACGCAATGCCAAAATCAGTTATTTTTAGCTGCCCTTGCTCATTAACTAAAATATTACTGGGCTTTAAATCACAGTGAATAATATTGTTTTTATGCGCGGCAGCTAAGCCAGCAGCGAGCTGTTGTAATAAATTAAGTTTTTGAATGAGCGTGCAATAATGTTCTTGTTGAAACTGAGTCAACGTTTTGCTGTGAAAGTATTCCATCACCAAGGAGATATGATCGCCTTCATCATGAACATTATAGATTTGTATTATATTAGCATGGTTCACACGGGCCAATAATCGTGCTTCTTGTAGGGCGTGGTTAACCTTGCCACCTTGGCGCTGACAGGTTAATTCTTTAATGGCAACTTGGCGCTGTAGCTGGTTGTCTTGAGCAAGGTAAACCTTACCCATTCCCCCCTCACCCAATAATTTTTGCCGGCTATAATGGGGTAAGTTGTTATCCATGTAATACCGTCAATGAAACCTTATCTTGGCCGCGATTAACGATTAACTCGTTACCTTTATAAATACGATAAAAAACACCAGCAAAGCGTATTTTTCTGCCCTTACGCTCAATAAGTTCATCACCATCACAAGCACCATCAAGCATTTCTCTAAATTGCTGTTTTGCGCGACAAACATGAGTATTAAATAAAGTAATATCACAACCTAATTCTTTAGTGAGTACTTCAGGCAAACGCCAGCCTTGATTGTCAGCATCAATGCCTTGTTTAGCATCTTCATCTCGGTGTCGCGCTAAACTCAACGTAAGGTAATGATGTGCTTTATTGGCTAAACAAAATTTTTCATCATCCGTTGTTACGGTTAGCTCTGTACTCTCTTCATCTAGACTTAAATTAAAGCGATATTTAATTTGCTCAACGGAGAGTTTAGCTTTCGCCATTAGCACGGTATTTTCAGTTAACGGCGTTAATTTGAGCTGCCATTTTTGATGATTAAAATAAAGTAAATCTAAATTAGCTACCGGATAAGCACCGCCATCAGTATCAATAAGAAATTCTTTATACCACTGGTCTTTACTTGGTACGTAAAACAAAGCGATTTCAGGATTGTCTTCATTAGGTAGTAAATTACCATCGCTTAAAATTATCGGCGCTTGAGTCACTTGTTCGCCGTGTTGACCGAGAGGCAGCAACATATTTTGCGGAGGGCTTAAATCTTGTATAACAACACCATGACTTTCACCTGAAGCAAAAAATATCTTATCGCCTACTTTCAGCGTGTGTGGGCTATCTTTAACTAACTTGTGCTGATTTACCCAGGTACCATTATTACTAAGATCGCGAATAAGCCATTGGTTATTACTCCATTCAACAACCGCATGAATACGAGAGACTTCTTGCGCATTAATCACAGTATCGACGTTAGTTGGCGAGCGACCAAAACAATGACACGCATTTAAATAACGTAACGCTTCGTTTTTATTATGTAAATTTAAAATAGCTGCCATAGGATCATCATTAATACGTAAAGTTTTATCACGAAGGTGCAAAGTACATAGAGTTGATTATTGTATCTAAACACAAGAGGCTCTTCTAGTGAAGATGATAACTTATCTCATTGCTTTTTAATTATATCATTACGATATAGCAACTAGGTTGCCATCAGTTTACTGAAAAAACACGCCATTTCTAAATCCTGCAATTCATGTTTACAGCTGTACTTCAAATAGCTATTTATAATATAGCATCAGTTTAGTGTATTCACTCTCTTTTTTGTATATAAAAACATCTAAAAAAGCTAAAAAACCACGAGATAGATACAACCAAAAAATAAACATAGGCACATGTTATTAAAGGTAAATAACAGCATTAGCCCGATATAAAAACTAGTGTGTATTTATCACTAAAACGGTTATTAAAATAACATTAACCTTTAAAGCAATAAGGTGAACAAAATTATTACTTACCTCAAGGTTTTTATTTGTTTTCCTGCTACAATCTCCCAATATACGTAGTTACCTTGTTCTTATTTTATTATGGCTAAAAAAAAGCTTACCATACGTGAAAAAACCATTTTTGACGGCATTTTCACCAAATACTTCTTAAAATTTATTTTTACCTTATGGTTTAAAATAGCGGGTTGGAAACTTTGTAAAACTGTGCCCGAGGGTGCTGGTGTTGCTATTGCAGCGCCTCATACTTCTAATTGGGATTTTGTCTACGCCCTTGGTGCCGCTATTTTACAAGACATTAAAATTTACTTTTCGGTAAAAGAAAGTTTATGCCGCATACCCGTGTTAGGTACTTGGATGATGTACCTTGGGGCAATACCTATTGATCGCTCCTCAAAAGGCGTTGGTCAAGTAGAGCAAATAAAACAATTCATCAATAGTCAAAAACTAAACAGAGTGTTTTTTTTATTTACCCCAGAAGGGACACGCGGCCCAGTCCCTAAATGGAAAACAGGTTTTTATCATGTTGCTCAAGGCTGTAACTTACCTATTTTTTTAGCCAAGGTAGATTATTTAAGTAAAGAAACCGGTGTTTTTCATACCTTTAAATTAACTGACGATAGAGAAAGTGACATACGAGCGATACAGGCGTCTTATGAAAGTGTACAAGGTAGATTTCCATTAGATCAATACCCTCCTTATACTGGTCGTATGCCAAAAATATCTGAAGTAGAAGCAAAGATAATCAAAGCACTGTATTCCTTTAAAGGCGTTGCTACTGAAGTTGAAATTAGCGCTAAAGTAAAACTAGGCGAACTATCAACCACCATGCTCGACTATTTAATTGATAAAGGGCTATTAGAGAAAAGCCTAAATAGCGATAAAAATGGTGAACCAACCTATCAACTGACCTTTGCAGGTCGTGGCTGTTTTTTACACTTACCACCTAATGCTTAATTCGCTAAGCGAAGTAGATTAAGTTAACCGTAAAAACGATAATATCCACTGGAGCGTTTAACTTGATAACCGCCGCACTATTATTGCCTGCTATGCTAGTTGTTATCTTATTATTTGTTAGTGCCTCACTTGTTTATAGTACGATAAGGCTTGGTATATCCCCTATGCCAAGCTCAAATAAAGCCTATATTGCTATGATGCAACTAACGGATCGAACAGGGCCTGGAACAATAGTCGATTTAGGTAGTGGCTGGGGAAATTTTGTTATACGTATTGCCAAAAAGCATCCACAACGGCAAATAATAGGCTATGAACTCTCTTGGTTGCCTTGGCTAATATCTGTGTGCTTTAAAAAGCTGCTAGGCTTAAAAAATCTAACCCTGCATCGACAAAATTTTTATCAGGCTGACCTCTCTGATTGCTCTGTCTTGATCTGTTATTTATTTCCTGGAGCAATGAACAAAATAAGTAAAAAATTACAATTAGAGCAAACAAATATTAACTTCTTGATCAGTAATAATTTTTCCCTACCCGGCTGGAAACCTTGTAAAGCTATAAAAATTGATGATTTTTATAAATCTTCCATTTACCGCTATAATATCAATAGTAATAAAAAACCCAGTAAACAATAAGCTGCTGACTGGGTTTATTTACTAACCATTAATTATTTGATTAGCGAAACTAATTGACTAACTAAACTAAAAAATCGAGCCTATTTCTAGGTGGTAAGAGCCAATACTGGCATCACTTGAATGACTAAGATCAATCCACGATTGTTTATAGCTGGCTCGAAAAAATAGACTGTTATCTAACTCATAGCGAAAGCCTGCGGCAACATTATACGAAAAGCGAGTATCGTTGTAAGTGCTTTGATAACCTTCACAAATATATCCCCACCAAGGATCATACCAACAAACAGTGTTGGGTGGTCCATCAGCAATATTACTATCAAGATAACTCCAGCCAGCTCCAGCCTGAACATAGGGTGTCAACTGAGAAGCAAAAACACTGTAAACCACATTAAACTGACTGTCGAACAGGTTCATTTTATGATTTACCTTATATTCACTACCATTATCTTTAACCAATGTTGCCTCATAGCTAGGCGTAGTTGATGAAAAATCAAAGTTAATCAAAATATGTGGGTTTAGGTTATAGCCGAAGGTAAAGCCCCAGCCATAATCACTTTTCATCGCAATAGTAGAATCATTCTGACCATTAATATCTGCAGACTGACTATTTAATACTTTAAAACTCGCTTCCCACTTATCGCTACGGTGAGTGTAATTAGCATTGGCATCAACACTCACCGTGCTAGCGAGAAAGCCAATAGCACAGCTAACAACTGTTAATTTTGACATTAAGACTTTATTCATCAACATAATTATTCCTTTAGTTATATTGGCTATATTAGTTAGCCAGACTTAAGTTATTAAAGTCAATTACACACAGTAATGCTATACATTATGGACAATTATTGAGCTTTTGTTGCTCTTGATACATATTCACCAGAGCGGGTATCTATACGCACTTTTTCACCAATTTGCACAAATAAAGGCACACGAACAACAGCGCCAGTAGCTAATGTCGCTGGCTTGCCACCCGTACCTGCGGTATCGCCTTTTAAGCCAGGATCTGTTTCAGTAATATCAATTTCAACAAAATTTGCTGGCGTAACGGTAATTGGCGTGCCATCCCATAAAGTTATAGTACAAATATCACCTTCAACTAACCACTTGACTGTATCGCCTACTGCTTTTTCTTCAGCGCCAATTTGCTCAAATGTTTCGTTATTCATAAAGTGCCAGAATTCGCCATCTGAATATAAGTAAGCAAGATCTACTTCTAATACATCAGCGCCTTCAACGGTTTCACCTGATTTAAAGGTTTTTTCTAATACTTTACCTGAAACGAGTTTACGGATTTTAACGCGACTAAAGGCTTGGCCTTTACCTGGCTTAACCAATTCATTTTCAAGAATATTACAAGGTTCGCCATCAAGCATGATTTTAAGTCCAGCTTTAAACTGGTTGGTACTGAAATTAGCCATAGTAAGAGTGCTCTTTTATTAATTACTTAGTTATTTATTTGATCTTCACTAACCTATAACCGTTATAATGGTCTAAGTAGTTAGTAAGACATATTCAATTGAGATTAGAATTGCCGCAGATAATAACCCAAAATAGTCATGATTTGCATCTTTGTGATGAAAAATCATGGCAAAAAGATTTACGCGATGTTGTGACAGAACCAGAACAACTGTTAAGGCGACTTAATATTGTCCCTAATGACTATTTACAACATTTTAAAGCACGTAAACTATTTCCCGTTCGTGTACCCGTTTCATTTATTAACCGCATGAAGCCAGGTGACTTTGACGATCCTCTACTTAAACAGGTGATGCCACTATCAAGTGAGTTTTTACTTACCGACGGTTATTCAACTGATCCGCTTAGTGAACATGATACTGTTGCGGAAGGCTTACTACATAAGTATAAAAATCGTGTGTTGATGATAGTCAAAACTGGCTGTGCTGTTAATTGTCGTTATTGTTTTCGCCGTCACTTTCCTTATCAAGACAATAGTCCCTCTAAGCAACGCTGGCAAGGTGCTCTTAATTATATTGCTCAACATAATGAAGTAACCGAAGTTATTTTCAGTGGTGGCGATCCGTTAATGGCTAGCGATGATCATTTAGCTTGGTTAGTTGCCCAGATAGAAAAAATTCCCCATGTAACACGTTTGCGAATACATAGCCGCCTGCCGGTAGTTATCCCTAATAGGATCACTGCATCACTCGTCGCTTTATTAAAAGATTCACGTTTAAAAGCAACCATGGTCTTGCATATTAATCACCCCAATGAAGTGAATGAAGAATTAGTACAAGCACTTGAGCCACTGCGCCAAGCGCGTATTCCACTATTTAATCAAAGTGTGCTGTTACGCGGGGTAAATGATAATGCAAAAGTATTAGTGACGTTAAGTGAAGTATTATTTGATGCTGGTATTCAGCCTTATTATTTACACCTTTTTGATGCGGTACAAGGGGCTGCTCACTTTGATGTTAACGAGGCAGATGCCGTTGCTATTGCTACTGAAATGTTAGCAACTTTACCGGGGTTTTTAATGCCTAAATTAGTACGAGAAATTGCTGGTCAAGCTAACAAAACGCCAATCAATCTGGCATAATTAACCAAATTAAATACTGTTTTTTCAACACCAAACCGTATTGAAAAAACAGTATTATTAAACCCAGCCCTATTACTCATTTAAAAGCACTATTATGACTAAAGCAATTGAACAACAACTTATTGAAAATATTTCAATTATTTTGAAAAAGTCACTAACAGCGGATGCCACGTTAGCTGATTTACGCGAAAAGAAAAAAGCTAGCTTTAAAGCTGTTTTTACTGAAGATTCTCCTTTTTCAAGTTCAGCAGATACTTTTCAACCCTATGTGGAAGAAGTGGCTGAAGATCTACTGAAATGGCAAGAAAGCAAAGATCAAGCACTACTTGTTTCCCTCGTTAAAAAGATAGAGCAGTTATTTACTGTGCTCGCTAACTTTGAGCAAAGCTATAGCTAATAAGGTTAATAACCTCGCTATTTATTCAACCACTCGGTCTAAAGCGACTTGTACTTTGCAGTTATGCTCATTCAACAAAGCTAAAATATTCAGATTGAGTTGGTTGATTTCATCTAAATAAACATCAAAATCTGTGGTGTTAACGTAGGCTAAAATATCAAGTTCTAAACCATAAATAGTGTATGCCTTAAAGTGAGTTCGTAAGGGGATTTTATCCAAACTCTCTGTCGCATCAAGCATTGCTCTAATTCCAGCAAGTAACGCATCTATATTTTCTTTTGGTGTATTAGGTACTAAAAATATTTTCGGTTTAAACGCTATTTTCTCACGCTCGGAATAGTTCTCTATATCCATATCTATAAATTTGGCATTGGCAACATAGATGACACTACGGTCTAAAGTACGAATACGCGTTGCCCGTAACCCAATTTCTTCTACCACACCTAAACTATTGCCAAAGCGACAAAAATTACCTATACGAATAGGTGCTGAGGTGTATAGAGTAATAGCGCCAATAATGTTTTCTACAGTTTTCTGTGCGGCCAAAGCAATAGCTAAACCACCAATACCTAAGCCTGCTAGCAAGGTAGAAGCATTAAAGCCGAGGTTTTCTAACCAGTTCAATACTGCCACTGTGAAGGCAATAATTTTAATCACTGTTCCCGCAGGTCTAAGTAAATAAACCGCTAAAGGTTTATCCTGCGCGATAAATTTTTTTGCCAACAAGGTTTTCATTAAATCGATAAAGCTAAAGAAAATCCAACACCAAGCAATAATCAATAAAGTACTGCCTTCTGCAACCGCTTTGAGCGCTACCGTAACATTGGCTTCTTCATGAAAGTTGCGAGCAAAAATAACAGTGATTAACAAGGCGAAAGGTTCTTTTATAAATGTTAACACCTCTTCAGATACTTTTTTATAAACCCGTTTTACGCTAAATGCTGCTACCCAAGTCAGTATTTTTGCAATAATAAAATACATCAACAACATCATGGTTAGATATATCCACTGCCAAAGCATGACGCCGAATAAGTCTACTGTGGGTGAATTTTTAGCTAAAAATTCCCCTAAAGGCGAATAAGAGTAGCGTTTAAACAAGCGTGGGATTTTTTCTACCGTAGCGTTAGAGACTTTCCAGATTTGTACTTTATCTTCAGCGCGGGGGATGCGCTGTAATAATATATCAACTTGATTACCCCGGTATTCAACCTGAGCAATTAATTCTCTGTAAGGAGGTAGATTGTCATTTATTCGGCCTTCTTTTAAGGTACTAATACTATTAAGATCAATCCAAACCGTACGGTTTAGTACCACGCCGAGTTGTCGAGCTAGCTCTTCTTGACCAACGTTCAGTGTTGCTGCAGATAAGTTACGGTAATCTAAATAATGAGTCGCTAAGGCTAAATCACCTGCGCGCATAGCCTTTAAATAACCCGCTATGGTACTGCGAGGTTGACCCCGACCAAAATCATCATGGGGGACATTACTCTCATCAAAATAAGCAGCTTCGGATAAACTTGCCTCCGCACTTTCTTGACTATCAATCATATTCTTAATCGATATGCCATCAGCATTACTCGGTGGCTGACCAACAAAAGCGCCAGCGCTATTAACCACTAACGCTAAAAAAATCGTCAAGACGACAACAAAACGAGTAAAAAAAATAGCGGGTTGGCAGAGCGTCATTACGCTTTTTCCTTGCGAAAATATAAAATAACTGAACAAAGATAATAGCGTAAATAGTTTAGAGAGAATACTAGAGGACTGATAAAAAAGTCACCTAAGCGACTTTACTACCATGATAACTAAAAGTTTTTTATTTATCATTAGTTTTAATAATCAAAGTCTTAAAGGTTTCATTAAACCATTTATCTAGCATTTTTTTCTCGTAACCTAAAGGCTCGTTACGGTATTTCATATTATTACCCGACATGAAATTCATATCTTTTACCACTACGTCATCTGCTTGAATAGCTTTAGCGTTAGCATCAAGTAATTGATATGAAAAGTTCATTCTAGGTGAGTAAAGTTGCTTAATTATACGAATACGATTAATGCTAGCCGCATTAGTGTCACCTGCTAAGTCAACATCAGTCACTACTATTTTTAAGGTTTGCTCTGCCGGTAAAGTAGCAGCAAGTTTAGTAAAATGCTGTTCAAAGTCTTTAAAAGTACGCTCTCTAAATTGCTTACGTCCCTCGTTACCTTCATCAATATCACGATAACTTTTATAATCGCTCCAAGTCACTTCGCTAGTTGCGGCAAAAGCATTGGGTATAAGTAAAAAGCTAGCCAATAACACCGCTACTGTTAATATAGGTTGTTTCATTTGTCACCCCTTTAATTAAGTATTAATTTATTAAAGCAGAAAATAAACGTCAAGAGTGTATATATTTAACCGCTATGTGTATTAATTTGTCTCGTAAAATTGATTCATCACACGGCTGACAATTGCCGCTGCACGTTGCTCTTTTTGGCTTTTATTATCTTCAGAATGAACAAAACCTTGGACCGCGCCGCGCCAAACTTTTTTACCTGTACGTGCATCAGTAATGTAAATTAAAAAACTGCCTTTTTTCAATTCATTATTACTGGTTAAGCCAGGAGTTATGCCAAACTTTTCATTAATAGTTTGATCTGGTAAATCAGTCGCTAACGCAAGACCAAAACCAACATAAAAAACCGACTTTTTAACTTCTGTTGTATGGTTAAAACCATGTGAAGTTAAATCAGCAATAATAGCGTCGGCATATAACTTATATACCGTTTGGGTTTGGTTAGCCTTTAGTGACGTTTCTTCGACATATTTAGGTGCTAAAGAAAACCGACTCCCCTGTGAGTACGAAATTGGAATATCGCGCACACTAGATATAGCTAATTGATTTTTATTCACCAAGGGCATTTGTGGTTCAGTAACACAGGCACTTATCAATAAACCACTTAACAAAGCGATGGCTACTCTGATACATTTCTTCATGATTCAATCCTAGAAATAGGTATAAACATAACAATACTGACTTAATTTTACGTTTAAGTATATAAACAGCTGTGATTTAAAGTCGTTATAAATTAAGCCAATGCGTGAAAGTAGTTAAGTAAAACAACATTTATGGTAATGTTTACAAAAAATAACACTTTGATTATTAAGCATTATTTGACTTGTTGATTACTTGACTTTAACATTGCAAAACTAAGAAATCACCATTGACTTAAGTTAAAGCAGTAAAGCGACTTAACCTTTATTTTTATTTTTATTTTTATTTTCTTAATTATCATAAATTAAAGAAAAAGTTTCGGTTTTTAAATGTACAATGCGTGCAGAACCAAAATTTAAATAAAATCACATAAACTAAACAAGGATTTATCCATGAAAATTTTTAAAATCACTCTGTTAGCTGCATTAATTAGCTCTCCATTAGCAGCAGAAGGTATTGATAAAACGTGGGAAGTAGGTGTATTTGGCGACTATATTAAGTCAGCAACAGGCAAGGATAATAAAGTAGATTGGCAACAAATTGAAGCCGGTAAAAGCATTGGTATTGATTTACAAAAGATTATTAGTGACCAATGGAGCGCTCGTATAGAGTTAGCCAGAACACGCTACGACGTAAACAACGGTAATGATAAAGATTACGGTACACGTTTTGGTATTGATGCTATTTATAACATTGGTGATACTGGCCTATACACTTTTGCAGGTGTTAGACGTTTCCTTAATGTACAAAATTACAATGCTGTTAACCTTGGCGCTGGTTATAACTTTGCAATGAGCGAACGTTTTTCTTTATACAGTGAAGCAGTCGTTTATCGTGACGTTAACAATGGCTACACCGATCAAGCAATTAAAATTGGTGTAAAATACGCTTTTGGTGACGTAAAAAATGCCCCTATCATGAAAAAAGAAGCACCTCAAAAAGTTGCACCTGCAGCAGTGGTTGCAGCCCCTGTCGTTGTAGCAGCTGTTGAAGCTGATAGTGACAATGATGGTGTTATTGATAAGTTAGATGCTTGTAATAATACGCCAGCCAACGTAAAAGTCGACTCAAAAGGCTGTACCTTATATTCAGAAAAGTCAGTAGAAATAAAGCTAAATATCGCTTTTGAAAATAACAGCTCCACCATTAAACCAGCCATGGTAGATGATATTCAACGTTTAGCTGATTTCATGAAAGAATACAAAGATACTAAAGTTGTTATTGAAGGACATAGCTCAGCTATTGGTACTGAAAAGTATAACTTAATGCTTTCACAAAAACGTGCCGATAAAATTAAAGAAGTATTAACAGATACCTTTAACATTGATGCTGAGCGTTTATCTGCTAAAGGTTTCGGTGAAACACAATTATTGTCTAAAGGCACCGCTAGCGCTGACAACACGTTAAACCGTAGAGTAGTTGCTAAAATAGAAACCACTGTTTCAGAAGCAATTAAAACAAACTAGTAAGTTACCTATCTCTTAGATAGTTTTCATTACAAACTCGTTAATTAGTTAGAGGGGAAGCAATTATTTGCTTCCCCTTTTAACGACTCTCACTAGACAGGTATTTTATTGAAACTAAGTAAAAGGCTACAACAACTTGATAGAATGGTATTTTCATCCTATCAAAATATTTGGGATTGCTGTTGTGATCATGGCTTGTTAGGCATGTCCTTACTTTCTCGCCAAGCTGCCCCACATATTCATTTCGTTGATATTGTTGCTGATCTTATGCAGACACTAGAAGAGAAGTTACAGCAATATTTTTCAAACTCACCTACAGCTTGGACAACTCATTGTATTGATGTACAGAATATACCGCTAGCGCAACAAGCCAAAGAAAAACACTTAGTGATTATTGCAGGCATTGGTGGTGATTTAATGACTAAGCTCATTGAAGGTATTTATCACAACAACCCTACGATCGATATCGATTTTTTACTGTGTCCAGTACACCATCAGTTTAGCTTAAGACAGCAACTCATCGCACTAGACTTCAGTTTGAAAAATGAAGTATTAATAACAGAGAACAAACGATTTTATGAAATACTACTGGTATCTTCTAACCCAAATGATGGCAGTAAAATAAGCCCTATTGGCGATAAAATTTGGCAAGCAGGTTCAGCTGAACAAGCAATGGTTATAAAACACTATTTAGGTAAAACACTTAATCATTATCAACGTATTCAATTAAGCCATCGTGTTAACGTACAAGATATTATTGATGCTTATCAAACAAAACAAATACAACAGCATGCCTTAATTTAAGGAGACGTATCTAAATAAGCGACTTACTTTGTGTGTTCAAACTTTTGTGTTCAAACTTTTGTGTTCAAAAAAACATATCAATATTCCTCCCCCCTTAAAACAACCTAATTTTGCACAAAGTGATACCAATTTCATTAATTAGGTGGTCTATTTTATACGCAGGAGAAACAACCAAATACAAGGCATTTATTTTAATAACTAGTTGTTCTACTTATAAAATAAATAACGCAGCAGTTGGTTGTTTTAACCAGTAGAAATGATCACATAGTTAGTGAGATTGCTATGATGCTCATCTATTGTAGGCGTTACTAAAGATCCCCTGTCCTGCGTCAAATAATTAGACTCATCATCATGCTAAATTGGGCTGTTAGCTACTTACCTGTAACGTGTAAAGTTGACCAATAAGCACCAAAGGAAACTTAGCATATGAGCAAAAAACCCGATTGTGTTACGGCAATGAAAAACCTCATTACCGAAGTCCGCAATGACTTTCCTTTTACGGTACCAGAAGCAAATATTTGTGGTATTTCTTGTGTTGGTTGTCCGAAGAAATGATTAGAAATTGTCGATACAGAGCTGTGTGACTGGGAGTCAAAGCTTAGTAATGAGGTTATTCCCACGTTTGGTGAGATATCGCGTTTAGGTAAACTTTGTAAAAATGTGAGGCGAGGCTTAAAACGCAATGGCTTAGTGCACTAAATCGTGCAGTAAGTAGTACAGTAAACGCGCCCTTCCCCATTGTTAATTCAGTTAAACTGCATCACCTTATGCTGGCATTTTGGTAACGAAAATATGCCAACTAGGTATCATTTAAACGCTATCATCTGTTAGCGAAAAAATATTAATGAAAACTCTTTTCTACGCTTTCTGGAGACAAGTCCGCTATAGCAAATTGATACCTGCTTAACTTAGCGGCCTATTACTAGCTAATTGTAACGTCGGCATTATAACTCGAGGCATTTGCATCCTTTCACATTGCGCGCTCACAAGTTCACGCCAATATGGCCATACATGGAAGCTAGCATTTTTCAACGCAAATTCATTTAAGCAGTCATCATCTAAATCGTTTTCTATAAGATATTCAACAACAAACTCAGCTTCAATAACTGCTTTTTGCTCTTCTTCAGCCTCTATTATTTCAGCCCATCGTATGCCAAATTCAACATGAACGCGAAATATTCTTTCGCTTTCAACATTAGGACCATCAATCACCATAACAGATGATTTTGAAACCAAATGTTTGCTTTGCTGAGTTAAGCTATCGAAATTTTCAAAATATTTTGGCTCAAAATTTTCTGAAGTATTTGCCAGTAAATTTTTTACATAAATATCTCTTATTTTTAGATTATCCATAGCCTCTTTTAGCTTTTTCGGGCTCATGCATATTTCCTTTCTTGCTCATGCATAGCTGGCAACGGGGTCACTTTTCTTAAGTGTTTACCTTTGTTATTGCAGGCTAATACTATGTTGGGTGTTGTTTTCCAAAGATTATTTTTACTTAGTGTTACGCCGGCTTTAGTCGCTAGTGAAATAAGCACTTGTGGCATGTCTTTAGCTAATCTAAGTAGCTTATCCATTGATTCTGACTGGGCTACATCATTGCTTTCATATTTTGAGAAAGCGACAGGGCCGCCGCCAAACATTCTTGCTGCTTCACTTTGGTTTATTCCCCATTGATCTCTTAATTCACGTACTTTATCGCCACACAATAAACCATCCGCTACTTTTTTAACGGCAATGTGTGCGCGTTTGTTTTTACGTGATATAGCTGCATTAGCTTGCTCGGTGCCACATAAATCACATTCGCTGAAAAACAAAGGTGTGGTTATTTCTTTACCTTTATATAGCATGGTTTCATGCTCAACCTGCTCGTGCAGAGTGCCTTCTTCACATAAAGGGCATTGATTTATATTTTTCATAATTACTCCTGCTCATCAGATGTATGACAAGATACAATTAAAATTAACTTGCCAGTTTTACCTATAGCGAATTTGATATACCACTTGGTTTCAAGATAATCATGCATGGTTTCATACCATTTATTCTCTATAACAGAATATGCATCACATGCTGACCATGTACTACCTTTACCATGTTCGCACCATTGAGAATTTAAATACTTCCCACTGTTCAAAGCCATCTTTAATAATTTAAGTACACCATCATCAATATCTAAATCATATTTTTGAATATGACGACTGGCCTTTCTAGTAACAACGTTAATAGAGTCTGCACCAAGCTCAGTCAGTATCTTCATAACAGACTCTTTACTATACAAAGGTCCATTACTTATCTTTAAATTACCATCACTATTTTGTGGTGGACTACCTGAGTATAGGCTTAAGTTCAAATTACTTACCATAATGGTAAGTCCTCTTTTTTATTGTGCATATTACGCTCAATCATATTTTTGTCAATATTATTATTGACAAAAATAGTAGTGATAATAGTTGTAACTGTCACTTAGCTACTAACTATTCTTTAACGCGTTTTCAACCACGGCATCGGCGAGGTGTAGTTGGGTGGTTTGGGCGTCGCTTAGGCGTGTTTTGAGTTGCTCACACAAGGCCATCAGTTCATCGACTTTAGCGACGATACGGTGTTGTTCGGCTAGAGGCGGCATAGGAAAAATTATACTTCTACTTTTCGTAACAGATATATTATCTTGCCCTGCCGTACCAATTAACTCTATAGAGTCTAAGAATTTACCAGATGTTAAATAGGTATATATATACCCATTTAATCTTCCTTCAATAGGTCTGAAAAAAACTATCGCTTGATTGCAATTCCATTCTGGGTAATCATCGGGGATAATTGCGATCTTCCCTAATGGTGGCCCCACAATATTCATCACAACATCACCAGGATACAAAATTGACCTAGTAAGTTTATTTTTATGGTGCTGAATATCTACAAATTGAGGTTTATAATCAAAGGCAATAGCCTGATCTTTAATGTTGTACACCTTTAAATACGGTACGCCTGTTGATTCATTAAATTTATCTTTAGGTGGCGTTGAACCAGATGTAATACCAAAACAGATATCATCTAGTCTTGTTAAAGACCAACCACTTGGTAACTCAAATAACTTTCCTTCATCTGTGATTGCAGGTAATGGCTTTTGCTTCTTGATCTTTTTATCAGCGAGCAGTTGAGCTTTTTCTTCGGCGATTTTTTCAAGTAGTTTGCTTGCGGGTTCATCAAATGGGTTTTGTGGGACGAGTTTGCCCATTACTGCCAGTTGTAAGATGGTTTGTTTTAGTTGCTCTATGCTGGCTTCGGTGGTGAACAGGACATCAAAGTGATCGGCAATACGTTGCCAGCTTGCTTGAAAGTCATCTGCGTTAACACATTGTGTTAATGCTTTTAACAACGCTTCCACTAAGGTTTGCTGTGCTGTTAGGCCTTGTTCGGTTTGTTGCTCTAACTGATCACACAACGCCATCAGTTCATCGACTTTAGCAACGATACGGTGTTGCTCAGCTAGTGGTGGAATACAAATCAAATAATTTTTAATACTTACTTGAGTAATACTTGCTTGATTAGCTGTTCCCTGAGCTTCTTCAACTAAATAACTTTTGAAAATAGTAGAGTTAACACATAAATATAAATACTTAGGAATAATCCCTTCCTGTGTTCGTATTCTTACCGCATTTTGGTTAAGTAAAGAGTTATCAAATTGATTATTAATTAAAAATGATCTCCCTACCGCAGACATTGGCGCTGAAAACCAGCTACCTACAGTAGTCATGACAATATCGCCTTCTCGAAGAATAAAAGGTTCAAATTCCATCTTTTTTTCAGGCGTTATATATACAGAATTTCGAGTATGATTATCTGTAAGGTTTTGAATTTTTGTAATCATCAACCCATTGTCCAAATAATCTTTAGATTTGAAGGCATAACCTTTTTGATATTGAGCTAACTTTCCCATTCTAGAGCACTCCCAACTGCTCGGTAATCCCAATGGTATATCGGCATCTGTAATGGGAGGTAATGGCTTTTGCTTTTTAATTTTTTTATCGGCAATAAGCTGTGCTTTTTCCTTCGCCATTTTTTTAAGTAATATACTGGCAGATTCATCATTACTATTCTGTGGAACTAACTTTCCACGCACCGCTAGGTCTAAAATAAATTCACGTAGCTTTTTAATTCCCGTTAATTCAATTTTCTTTGAGCTACCACGCCCTTGTGAATTACGCTTTTTAATGGCGCTAGTCCATACATCAATATGGTCGGTGATTAAGTTATCGGTGGTCAATGTTGAAACTAGATTCCCGCCTGCGCGGGAATGACGATTAGATGCCATTACTTCGCCTCACTTTCGCTATTTGACGAGAGTGCAGCAGACAAAATGCCTTTAAGCTGGTCACGCAGTGCTTGAATATCGGTTTGCTGTTTAGCGTAATCAGTTAATAGTTCTTGCGGATCATGACTAACCGTTTCTTCTACATGTGGGTTTTTAATATCAAGGTTGAAGTTACGGGCAATTATGTCGTCAATGCTTACTTGCCATGCTTGTTCTGTTTCTACCCGTGAGGCAAAGCCGTCGGCCTCAACGCCCCACCAGTCAATTTCAGTTTGAAATTCTGCAAACTTCATTGGTTTGGTTTTGTTGTAATTTTTAACGCCTGCTGGGTATGGGTGTTCGTAAAACCACACCTTTTTAGTTGGCTCACCTTTGGTGAAAAATAAGATATTGGTTTTAATACCGGTGTACGGATTAAACACGCCATTAGGTAAACGTACGATGGTGTGTAAATTACATTCTTCGGTCAGTAGTTTTTTGATTTTGGTTTTAACACCTTCACCAAATAAAGTGCCGTCGGGTAATACAACGGCTGCACGACCGCCAGCTTTGGCGTTATCACCTGCTCCGCTTGGTGAAGCAAGCACTTCAATGATCAACTGTAAAAATAGGTCGGCGGTTTCACGGGTACGGGTTTCGGTTGGAAAGTTTTTTTCAATACCGTCTTCTTCGGTGCCACCAAAGGGTGGGTTGGTAACGATAACGTCTATTTCATCATCCCAACTTGAAAGCGGTTTATTAAGCGTGTTGCCATGCTTAACTTGTACAGGAACTTCAATACCGTGCAGTAGCATATTGGTGGTACAGAGTAGGTGCGGTAATTGTTTTTTCTCAACGCCGTGAATTTGTTTTTGTAAGGTTTGGTGATCTTCCGTTGTTTTAACGTATTTTTCTTTAACGTGGTCAAAAGAACAGGCTAAAAATCCGCCGGTACCACAGGCAGGGTCCATAATACTTTCACCCAATTGTGGGTCAATACGGTCAACAATAAAGCGGGTAATGGCTCTTGGCGTATAAAATTCGCCTGCGTTACCTGCGCTTTGTAAGTCTTTTAATATTTGCTCGTATAAATCACCAAACAAATGACGTTCGGCAGAGTCGGTAAAGTCTATTTCATTGAGTTTGTTAATCACTTGGCGCAGTAGCGTACCGTTTTTCATGTAGTTAAAGGCATCGCTAAAGGCTTCACGTACTACGTAACCACGCGGGTTAAGTTTAATAGGTGCGGCTAGGTTTTTAAGATCAACAAAAAGTTTGTCGTTAACAAATTCAAGTAACTCGTCACCTGTTATCCCTTCGTTATCTGCTGCCCAATTACGCCATAGGTATTCGCTAGGAAGTGGTGCTTGGTAATCGTCTAATTCAAACTCTAGCTCTTCTTCTTGCGCGTCAAATATTTTTAAAAAAAGTAACCATGACATTTGACCTAAGCGTTGGGCGTCGCCGTCTACACCAGCGTCTTTACGCATAATGTCTTGAATTGATTTGATTACTGAACTGATCGACATGCTTTATCTACTTTTAATTGGAGGAGGTTTTATTAAATTAACTATGAGTTTATGTTATTGCTTTACTGGCTTTACTGGCTTTACTGGCTTAACTGGCTTTACTGGGTTAGCTGGCTTTAGCATCAGTTGCTGTGTATAGCTGAGCTTCTAAGTCGGTAATGGCTTGATCATACCCTTTTCTGTTACCAAAGGCTTGCTTAGCTATCTCCATGGGCTTGCCCATTTGATTGAATGGTTGAACTTTAAGCACATGAATACTTTCAATTTCGGTCACGCCAGCATCAGCGTATTTATCAAGCAGCGCATTAAGTACGGTTTGTGCTTGCTGCGAATACTTAGTGAAGTAATTGCGCTTTTTAACATTGTTAGCACGTTCTTTACGGGTTAACGGTGGTTGGTCGAAAGCGACATGACAGATAAGATCAAACGGGTCGAGATCTTTACTAATATCATCTTCAAGTGCTTGCCAAATAACGCCTTCGTTGGCGAGTTCGTCAATAATGGTTTGCTTACGCTCAGCCTCATTCCACTTGCGGGTAAAATCATCAAGCGAGGTGAATTGCTTTTGTATGGTTTTACGGGTGTAATCTTTAAAGGATTCTGTGACTAGTTTGCCGTCAGTGTCGTAGTATTGAACACGCTCGGCCATTTTCTTAACTGACACGCCTGAGACTTTGAACTTGATAAAGCGTTTTTCTTCTTCATCGTCGCCCCAATCGCTACCCATTTCACCATCCTTTTGATTGGCGTTATAATCTTGCTCTGGTTCGTTAACGTTATTATTGGCGTCATCGGTGGCGTCTGTTTGTTCGCCATTACCCGCTAGTTCACCAGCTAAGTCGTCAAGAAAAGTACCGTCTTCATCGTCAATGATATCTTCGGGTGTAGACACCATAATTTTAACGGCTTCGCCATCAAACTTTTCATCAGCGAACAGCTCTGTGGCTTTTTTAAAATCGAGAATGGTGAACCAAAGTTTATTATATCTGTCGTCAATACGCGTGCCCCGACCAATGATTTGTTTGAACTTGGTCATCGATTGAATATTTTGGTCAAGCACTACAAGCTTACAGGTTTTAGCATCAACGCCTGTGCTCATTAATTCAGAGGTTGTGGCAATCACTGGATACGCTTTTTTAGGATTAATAAAGTTGTCTAACTGCGCTTTACCTATTTCATCGTCGCCAGTGATTTTCATCACGTACTTTTCATTTTTAGCGACTTGTTTAGGGTTTACGTTAACCAAGGCGCGGCGCATACGATCTGCATGGTCAATATCGTTACAAAACACGATAGTTTTAGCCATAGGGTCGGTGCGTTCTAAATAACTCGTGATGGTTTGCGCCACTAATTCGGTACGTTCATCTATCACTAAGGTGCGATCAAAATCTTTTTGGTTATAAATACGGTCGTCAATGAGTTCACCGTGATTATCAATTTGTCCTTTGGTTGGTCGCCACCCTTGTAAATCAACATCAATATCAACACGCACAACTTTATAAGGCGCTAAAAAACCATCTTCAATGCCTTCTTTGAGTGAATAGGTATAAACAGGCTCGCCAAAGTAGTCGATGTTTGATACGTCTTCTGTTTCTTTAGGTGTTGCGGTTAAGCCCACTTGAGTCGCGCCGCTAAAGTATTCGAGTATTTCTCGCCATGCGCTGTCTTCACTGGCACTGCCGCGATGGCACTCGTCAATAATGATAAGGTCAAAGAAGTCTCTATCAACTTGTTTATAAGCTTTTTGGCTTTCTTCTGGGCCTGTTAATGCTTGGTAAAGTGCTAAGTGAATTTCAAAAGCAGGATCAACTGTTCGCTTAGTCACTTTGGTCATGGCTGAGCCAAAAGGTAAAAAGTCATTATTTTTTGATTGGTCGACTAATATGTTGCGGTCTGCTAAAAATAAAATGCGCTTCTTTTGGCGAGATTTCCATAAGCGCCAAATAATTTGAAAAGCGGTGTAGGTTTTACCTGTGCCAGTAGCCATAACTAGTATGATACGGTTTTGTCCGTTAGAGATGGCTTCGAGGGTTTTATTAATCGCTTGTAGTTGATAATAACGCGGTTCTTTACCACTACCATCATCGTGGTAGTCTGGCGTAATTAACGGTAGTTGCGCGGTGGTAAAACCACGATAAGCGCAGTATTTTTGCCACAGTTGTTCAGGCGTAGGAAAGTCGTCAAGAGAAATTTCAGTTTCAAGCTGTGTAAGATTAGTTTTATCATGAAAAATAAAACCATCGCCGTTTGAGGCAAAGATAAAAGGCACTTCAAGTAAGCGGGCATAATCAAGCCCTTGCTGTATGCCCTTACCTATTTCATGTTTATTAGCTTTAGCTTCGATAACGGCAAGAGGTTGGCCAAACTTATGGTAAAGCACAATGTCAGCTGATTTAACCGTTTTACGTACGCCAAGTTGGCCGCGAACAATTACTTTACCATCACGTAATTTAACTTCTTGGCGAATTTGTTTCATCAAGTTCCAACCAGCGCTTAGCACTGCGGGCATGATAAATTTGGTGATAATGTCGGTTTCTGAAAGCTTTTTCTTGTCCATTATATAGCCCTGTATATACAGTGTTGTCCTTTATGAGCTTAAAGTGCCGTTTTTATTGGTTTTTGTCAATTTTTATAGCGCTAAAATTAGCTTAATAAATAATGAAGATGCACATTGTCCTGAACAACGAGCTATTAAAATAAATACTTTATACCTACTCGTTTTACCTGCGTATTTAAATAGAGCTTACCGAAATACCATTAGAGATGTTTTGAGAGATCCATGCGTTGATGCAGAATGGTTTAACTCAAGGCGCTTTATAGTGACGTTTAGTGTTTCTTAAACGAACTATAAAGCAACGATGAAGTAGGCCAATTTAATAAGGCATAAAAAACCTGCCGAAGCAGGTTTTAATCGTTAAGCGTTAAGTAGCTAATGCTATTTATGCGCAGGACAAATTGTTTAGTTCAAGGCGCTTTATAGTGACGTTTAGTGTTTCTTAAACGAACTATAAAGCAACGATGAAGTAGGCCAATTTAATAAGGCATAAAAAACCTGCCGAAGCAGGTTTTAATCGTTAAGCGTTAAGTAGCTAATTGACCTGGTCAAGTAAATTCAGTCACCCTAGTTAAGCTACTTTTTCTAACTCATTAATTTTCAATTCAAAATCATTAGGGCTTTGATACCCTAAGTAGGAATGTAATCGGTTACTGTTGTACCACATGGTTATGTAATTCATTACGTCTTGTTGTGCTTCATAACGTGTTTCATAGTTTCTCCAATGAACACGCTCTTGCTTTAAACTGCCAAAAAAGCTCTCCGCTACAGCATTATCCCAACAACAGCCTTTTTTACTCATACTACCAATAAAACCATTATCTTTTAGTAAGTTCCTGTACAGGTGGCTTGCGTATTGAACACCCTGATCTGAGTGAACAATAAGCCCTTTATCGGGTTTTCGTTGCCAAATAGCCATTGTTAACGCATCACAGACAAGCTGAGCTTTCATTCTTG
>NZ_SZVP01000038.1 GCF_005885605.1 Colwellia ponticola
GAACACCCTGATCTGAGTGAACAATAAGCCCTTTATCGGGTTTTCGTTGCCAAATAGCCATTGTTAACGCATCACAGACAAGCTGAGCTTTCATTCTTGACCCCATACTCCAGCCAACAACTTTACGAGAATACAGGTCAATAACAACCGCTAAATAGAGCCAACCCTCTGCTGTCCAAATATAGGTAATATCACCGACAAACACTTGATTCGGTTGCTCTGTGGTAAAGTTTTGTTCAAGCTCATTTTTATAGAGTGGTTTATTGTGATCGCTATTGGTTGTTGCTTTATATTTATTTTTGTAACGAACCCAAACGTTCGCCTCTTTCATTAATTTGGCTACTTTCCATCGACTTACGGGGAAACTCAACGCATTTAGTACCGCTTTAATACGTCTTTCGCCATAGGTATTATCACTAAATTTGGCAATATCTTTTACTAACTCAAGCATTTCTTGGTGCGTTGCATCATTTGCTTTATCTGTATTACGCTTTTCATTACTATAATAATTATTACTTTTTACGCCCAATACCTGACACATTAATGTAACAGGCCAGATCTTCTTATGTTGGGTAACAAACGAATATTTTACTTCGTTTCTTTGGCAAAGAAGACCGTCGCTTTTTTTAATATCTCACGCTCCATTTCTAAGCGTTTGACTTGAGCTTTTAATTTACGTATTTCGTCTTGTTCAGGTGTTAGTTTACCGTTACCTCTAAAAGCTTGGCCATCTTCACTTTCTTCTTCTTTGATCCAGCGACCAAGCATTTGAGGGCTAACACCTAAGTTTCTACTCGCTTCCGCAACACTAATATTTTGATCTCTGACTAAAGAAATTGCATCAAGTTTAAATTCTTTGGTATATTTTTTACGTTTTGCCATTTCTGTTCTCCAGTTAAGCTTATTATGTCTTAACTGGGGTAGTCGAATCCATTAAACCACGTCA
>NZ_SZVP01000039.1 GCF_005885605.1 Colwellia ponticola
GAAAGCACTGCGAAGGTTTACAAACAGCGGTTAATTGATATCAGCTGGTTTATGCGCTCACTCAATGAGCCGATAGCACGCCAAGCGAACCGAGAAGACAACTGCACAGGGCACTTTTGGGAAGGGCGCTTTACATCCCAAGCACTGCTTGATGAAGGGGCGTTATTATCGTGTATGGCTTATGTTGATTTAAACCCAGTACGGGCAGCGATTGCAGCGACGCCAGAGCAATCTGATTTCACCAGTATTCAATTACGTATCAAAGCCGCCATTAAAGGCGAGCAACCCAAAAAATTATTACCCTTTGTTGGTAATGACCATCATAAAAAAACCAAAGGAATTCGTTTTAGTTTACAAGACTATTTAACACTGGTTGATGAAACAGGGCGAGTACTTAGAGAAGATAAACGCGGTGTAATCAATGCAGAGGTAACCGATATTCTAAGCAGACTTCACCTCAGTGATGAAAGTTGGTTAAAATTAACCAATGATTTTGAAGCTATCTTCACTGGTGCGGTAGGTACTGTCGAGCATTTATGTGAATTTAGTGCGCATGTGGGTCTGCAGCGCACTCATGGCATAGCGAATGCTAAAGCCTGCTTGAATAGCGCATAACGCTCGCATAACTCTCTTTATTAATGTTAGCCAATTTAAGGTTACGTTATCCGTAACAATCTCTCTACGAGTAAAATTCAATAATTTAGTCAGCTTATCGGACAATTTATCGGACAAAAGGCGTTGTTGAGTCAAAACCTCACTCAATAAGCGGTGAACTTGGCAAAATAGACAACAGCAGTGTGTTATTGTGACGAGTTTTTATCATGGGTGGCTTACTTAACTC
>NZ_SZVP01000040.1 GCF_005885605.1 Colwellia ponticola
AAAGTGATCATTTACACGTGATACTAGTGATCAAAGCTTAATGAGAATAAGCGATCAAAGTTAATGCCACTGGGTGATCAAAGGTGGAGAGAATATGCACTGGCGTTCAAGTGTGTTCGGTATTGCTACATGCGGCTGCGCTGCTTTCTTATATTTATGACTAGGCAGTTGGCAACTGACTAAGCCTTCCTCCTTCATCAAACGAGTAGCAACATAGCGGCTAATAGCCAAGCCCCTTGTTGCGGCAATAATGGAGATGGTTCGAGCACCCGCCGAGCTATTACTTTCAGCATGAATAGTTTTTACCATAGCAAGTGCTTTAACCTTTTCAGGTTTAATACGTCTACCTTGCTTTGCCCAATACTTGTAGCTGCTACGATGAATAGTAAACACATCGCAACAACGTTTAACGGTATGACTCCCTCTAAGGGCTTTGATTATCGCGAACTGTTGAGTGAGTCCGACATCAAGAGAGCCGTAGCCTTTTTTAGAATTTCCTTTTCTTCTTCAATACGAGCAATACGCTTTTTAAGTGCACGAATTTCAAGTTGGTCTGGTGTTAATGGCATGGCTTTGCTCGTTAAACCATTACGCTCATTTTTTAATTGGCGAACCCATTTGTCTAATGATGATTTACCTACATTCATTGCTTTTGCTGTTTCAAGCACAGAGTGGCCTTTATCAACGACTAATTGAGCACATTCAAGTCTGAATTCTGGTGTGAAATTGGGTCTTGTTCTTTTTGTCATGGTGTCACCTAAGGTTTGATGAGGT
>NZ_SZVP01000041.1 GCF_005885605.1 Colwellia ponticola
GCAAACGGGCTTTGCGGGCCTCGACACCCGTATTGCCAGTGTCACCGAGGGCATCGGTACGTTGCTGCAACGCCACACCGAGAGTCTGCAGGTGCATCGCGACACGCAAGACGTTCTCAGCCAGATAGCCACTTCAGGCAACCGTACTGAACAGGCGATGACCGCGTTCACCGACAACAGCCGCGACAACCTGCAAGCCCTACAAACCGCAGGTGAAACGATGGGGGACGCGGCCGGCAAGGTGGGCCAGTCCGCTGCTGAACTGCAAGTCGTGGTGAGTGCCTTGCAGGGTCAGATGGCAGAGGTCATGAATGGCGTCAAAGCTGATTTGAACGGCACGCTGGCCACCATGAACAAGGACTTCAGCGACAACCTGCACGGCATGGGCACGCAACTGGAAAGCGCCACCACAAAACTGGGCGACGTGATGGAAGCCGTCAAGACTGACCTGGGTTCGAACATCAAGACCATGAACCACGACTTCGGCACCAACCTGGTCAACATGACCACCAGCCTGGGACAGGCGACCGGGAATATTTCCAAGGCTATCGACAGCATGTCCGGCACCGTCAGCCAGGCCATGGAAGAAGTCGCCACCAACATGCAGAAAACTGCCATCGCGCAGGAAAAGACCACGCGGGAGTTCGAGATGGTCAGTGATAACCTGAATACGAACATCCTGGCGATCCAGGGCGTGGTGGAGAA
>NZ_SZVP01000042.1 GCF_005885605.1 Colwellia ponticola
CGCCGCTCCCAAGGGAAGCGACGGTTTCAAATGAACCCGGTAAGGCTTAGTAAGCCAGGCCGAAGTCTTCTTCTTTCATGTCCATCAGGTTACTGGCGCCCGACAGCATGGTGGCCACGTGGGTACGGGTCCGCGGCAGGATGCGCTGGAAGTAGAAGCGCGCGGTTTGCAGCTTGGCGGTGTAGAACGCTTCTTCGCTGGTACCGGCGGCGAGTTTTTCGGCAGCCAGGCGCGCCATGTCGGCCCAGAAGTAAGCCAGGCACGCGTAACCGGAGTACATCAGGTAATCCACCGAAGCGGCCCCCACCTCTTCGCGGTCTTTCATCGCGGCCATGCCGACCTTCATGGTCAACTCGCCCCACTCTTTGTTCAGCGCAGCCAGCGGTGCCACGAATTCCTTGACCGCGTCGTTGCCTTCGTTGGCCTGGCAGAACTTGTGCACGATCTTGGTGAAGCCCTTGAGCGCTTCGCCCTGGGTCATCAGCACTTTACGGCCGAGCAGGTCCAGTGCCTGGATGCCAGTGGTGCCTTCGTACAGCATGGAGATACGGCTGTCGCGAACGTTCTGCTCCATGCCCCACTCGGCGATAAAGCCATGGCCGCCATAGATCTGCACGCCGTGGTTGGCGGATTCAAAACCGACTTCGGTCATGAA
>NZ_SZVP01000043.1 GCF_005885605.1 Colwellia ponticola
ACAACAAGTAAAGTGATGCTGATTGAAGGAATCGCCGGAAGCGGAAAAACGTCTGCTCTGCTTCAACGTATTGCTTTTCTGTTGTATCATAATCGCAAATGGCTAGAGGCAGAAAACGTGCTTCTATTTTCACCAAACCATTTGTTTTCTGATTATATCTCGACTGTATTACCTTCATTAGGTGAAAGTGGTGTGCCTACACAAACATTCAAAAATTATATTTCACAGCTGTTGCCAGAGTTTTCTTTATTAGACGAACAGCAACAGGAAAGTGGTTTTTTGCTAGGCGAAAAAGATCCGATACAAGTGATGAAAAGCGGATTGACCTTAGTGGATCAGATTGATCGCTATATCCAAAGCATCACAAGCTACGGTCCCTTGTTCCGTGATATGAAAATAAATGGTCGTACGATCCTATCGAAGGAATCGATTCGCCAATGGTATAAAGAAACAAATGAACAACTTCCCTTGCACCACAGACTCTCTCTGTTACAAACGAAACTACTGAAAAAATTAGGCGGTCTGCAAAAAGATGAAACACGTCAGCAATGGGTCAAAGATCTCGCGGAAGAGCAGCTCCAAGAACTATACGCAACAGA
>NZ_SZVP01000044.1 GCF_005885605.1 Colwellia ponticola
CTAGGGGAACCTGGGGTTGGATCACCTCCTTATCTTGAATAAAACGATTAATGATAACCTTCGGGTTATAGAGTGTTCACACAAATTACATGATAACAAATAAAGAAGAAAACCCTTAAGTTGTATGTAGATACAGCTTAGACGCTGAGAGTTTATGTTAGTACAAGGCGCTTGAGGTTTTTATGAATGAATGTAGTCCGCTACCTGATTGAATAAAAAGCGAAAGCAACGACGTAATCACATTAACTAGCAAGTCAAAGAGGGGCTATAGCTCAGCTGGGAGAGCGCCTGCCTTGCACGCAGGAGGTCAGCAGTTCGATCCTGCTTAGCTCCACCATTACGATTTTTTCGTTGTTATTTCGATACTCGCATAAGAGATACTATGCGTCGCATGAAAATGCCTAGAAAAACTTCGCAATGGTAAAATAATTTCTTCTTATAAAGAAAGAAGCCAAATTTAAGCTTAACTTCAACAAGTTATTTTAAATTTGGTTTTTTTAAACCATATCGTTGCCGAATGTGTGCAACTGATAAGTTCTTTAACAATCTGGAAAGCTGATATAAATATCGGTATTTATAAGGTAAGCACGGT
>NZ_SZVP01000045.1 GCF_005885605.1 Colwellia ponticola
CCGTCGAGGACGACAGCGGCGACGACAGCGGCGACGCGCGGCCGTCTCTCGCGTCGCTGTGGCCGTCGGCGCGGGCCGGGGGCCGAGTGGGTGCCGAGACGCGGGAGCGGGAGTGTCACCACGCCGACGGCGCGGCGGAGTGTCCGCTGTGTTGTCCGCCGGGGGAGACGGTCGACGCGGGGACGCCGATACCGGAGTCGGCGGAGGCCCCGCCGGGCGAGGAGGTGCGCGACGGTTTCGAGCGGCCGCCGGAGTGGGAGGCGGAGGCGGTGGTGCAGAAGGCGACGGGGGAGGAGTCGGTACTGGGGTCGCCGGGCGGCGTCGATTACGGCGAGGTCGTCGTCGAGGGCGTCGACGCGATCCCGCCGGAGAAGCTGATCCCGCCGGCCGAGTTGCGGACGCCGAACCCGTCGGTCGATCCGACGGAGTACCCACCGCCGGAGTTGATCGAGCGGCAGTTATCGGAGATACACCGGGGCGAGCCGGTGTCGGCGAAGCGGTGGTCGGACGACTGGCACGCCGAGCGGTACGGCGACGACGACGCGGACGGGGGCGACGTCGAGGAG
>NZ_SZVP01000046.1 GCF_005885605.1 Colwellia ponticola
TAGAGAAGCGGCAACTTCCCCAATCTCTTCGATCGTTTTTAACATTTGCTTGCTGGAATCAGCTTGATCCAATCCCTTATCTTTAGCCCACTGCTCTACTTTTGTGATTAGTTCGTCCATTATTTCTCCTCCTCAATCTCACATGCCTGTTCAAACTGTCTAGTGATGTTTTCTAACGCTTTTTTGTACTCGATAATACTTTTTATCGTTCTTTCTTCACTTAACACGTAATCGCGTTGTATCGCCTTTAAACACGATGAGACCGTTTGAAAGTATCCGATATCTGCTCGTGATTCTTCTTTTGCTTCGGTGTAGCGAATGTTTCCTTCCTCATCTCGTCTTACCTTCGATAAGACAATGTTTCTAGAATCACTGGTAATTCGATAATCTTCGATTCTCATGTCTAGCATTTTTTCTCCTCCACATACCTAAACTGTCGTCCTTTTGAATCAATCCATAAGCTCCTAGCTCTATCCCAAATAATGTTTTTGCTTAATCCAGTAATTTCAGATAACTGTTCAGCAGTACCTGTTACTAGAATCCGATCA
>NZ_SZVP01000047.1 GCF_005885605.1 Colwellia ponticola
AAAATAATGCTGTATGTGACAGATTGAGTGAGGGGTTATTATGGTCGAAAATTGGAAAAAATTCCTGATGCCTTATGAACAAGCCGTTAGTGAATTGAAAATAAAATTACGTGGTATGCGTAAACAATATCAACAAAATAATGAACATGCCCCAATCGAATTTGTAACGGGCCGGGTCAAACCGATAGATAGTATCAAAGAAAAAATGCAGCGACGGTATATCACAGAGGATTTATTGGAACAAGATATGCAAGATATCGCTGGGTTACGGATTATGTGTCAGTTCGTAGAAGATATCCACGAAATTGTGGGCTTATTACACCAACGAACCGATATGAAGATTATCGAGGAACGCGACTACGTTTCAAACGTTAAACCCAGTGGTTATCGCTCATATCACATTGTGGTTGAATACCCAGTGCAACTGATCAGCGGTGAAAAATTAATCTTGGCAGAAATTCAGATTCGGACAATGTCGATGAATTTTTGGGCAACGATCGAACATTCACTCAATTATAAATACCAAGGGGAATTCCCTGAA
>NZ_SZVP01000005.1 GCF_005885605.1 Colwellia ponticola
TGTGAGTGTTCACACAAATTGCATGATAACTAATTGTTAAAGAATCTTACTATTAAGTAGTAAGGAGCAACTAATCACATTCGTTAGTTGCTTGGCTTCGTTGCTGTTGCTCCGAAGCAGGATGCGTATCATACGCTTCCGAGTTTTGATGTCAACGTTTATTTTAAAGTATTTTAAAAACATTTTAAAAGTTAACGTTAAGTTAACGGATTTACCTTAAAAGGTAAGAGATAACCTATCAAAACAGTTCGTTGATGGTTCATTTTGCGTGAACCCCTTGGAACTGGAGCGCATTATAGAGAGCTTTGAATTCTGGTCAAGTGTTTATAGTAATAAATCATACTTTATTTAATCGTTTGCTTATTTAAGTGACAACACGCTTATTTAAACACCTACATTAAAGAATAAATAGTAAAGTTTCTTTGTAATTACTGATTAATCGCATAAAATTTGCTCTTGATAGTTGCACATTATAAAAAGCTGCGTAACATAGAAATGCTGTCAGCATATATTCAAGCAGTTAAAATTAGTTTATTAAAATAATAATTAGGTATCTTTATATGAAGTCTCCAACGTTACAAACAGTCGTCATCGCTATTGTTTTTACCATTATCGCTTATATTGTCACTTTTGTCGTAGCCGTTAACTCTGTCACTATTGCCAGCTTAGTATTTATTAGTGCATTTCTTGCACCTTTATTTACAGGTAATGCATCAGTTAACACTCTTTCATCAACTTCTACATCTTCTGCTAGTAAAGCTACTGCTTCAGATGAAGAAGTAAGAACTCTCTATGTAGGTAACTTACCTTATAGAGCTAATGAAACCTCAGTAAGAGAACTTTTTGCTGAATATGGTTCTGTTCATTCTGTGCGTTTAATGAAAGATAAACATACAGGTAAACGCAGAGGCTTTGGCTTTGTCGAAATGGCAGCTACTGATTTAGATAAAGCTATTGTTGCATTAAACGACACTGAGTTTCAGCAACGTACGCTAAAAGTAAGAGAAGCCAAAGAGCGCCCAGAACGCCCTGAAGAAAGCACTCAAGACTAATCACTATAATGAATAAAAAGGCCGCTAAGCGGCCTTTTTATTGCGTGTAATTAAATAGGGTCACTTACTGAACGCTATTTAGCACAATACTCTTGCTAGTATTTCAATAGTTGGCTGTTTTTTACAGCTTAAAAAACGTATCAAAATATAATATTAACGTTAATTAATTGTCTTAGTTAATAAATATATAATGAAATAGTGAGTTTTTAAATCGATAGAACTAAGCAAGATAATTACTGATATGTGTATAAAACGAATAAAGGCTAGACAAACGCTAAGTCGATAGTAAAATTCGGGCTGTTATTCTTATCTCATTTATTTATACAAGGCATTTTTATGTTTAGTCACATTCATCCCGATAATTACGTTGCTCAATTATCAGAAAAACAACAAAGTATGGCTAAGCTATTTAGTGATTTCAATTTACCTACTGCTGACTTATATCAATCGACACCATTAAACTATCGCCAAAGAGCTGAGTTTAGAGTTTGGCATGAAGGTGATGATCTTTATTACATCATGTTTGATAGTAAGACAAAGCAAAAATTTAGAGTAGATGATTTTCCTGTTGCCAGTGAATTAATTAACAGCGCTATGAAAGGTTTAATTACAGCAATTAGACATAACGCAACGTTACGATTCAAACTTTTTCAAGTTGATTTTTTATCAACGTTAAGTGGTCAGTTATTAATTAGTATGCTGTACCACAAACCTTTAGAAGATAACTGGCAACTTGAGGCTGAAAAGTTAAAAGCGCAATTATCGACAATAGCGCCTGTAGATATTATTGGTAGAGCAAAAAAACAGAAAGTCATTGTTGATAAAGACTATGTAATGGAGTCTTTGCAAGTAGGAAATAAGAAATATATTTATCAGCAAGTTGAAAATAGTTTCACCCAACCGAACGCTGGTGTTAATGAACAAATGCTATTGTGGGCTCAACAAGCAACACAAAATGCAGGTGGTGATCTTATTGAACTTTACTGTGGTAACGGTAATTTCAGTATTGCACTTGCTGAAAATTTTACACGAGTACTCGGTACTGAGATATCTAAAACATCTGTTCGCTCTGCACAAATTAATATTAATGAAAATGGTATTAAGAATATTGATATTGTGCGTATGTCGAGTGAAGAGTTTAGCCAGGCGATGAATGGTGAGCGTAAATTTAGACGTTTAGAGGATTTTGACTTAACGACGTATAACTACGATACCGTACTCGTTGATCCACCTCGCGCAGGATTAGACCTAGATAGTGTTGAGCTAGTAAGGCGCTTTAATAAAATTATTTATATTTCGTGTAACCCCGAAACATTAAAAGAAAACTTAGCGCTATTAGTAGCAACACATAACATTGATAAGTTTGCTTTGTTTGACCAATTTCCTTATACCGATCATATTGAAACAGGGGTAATCCTAACAAGAAAGTAAACTAGCTAGACTTTTTAGATACTTTACGACGGTTACTTAACTCAAGCGCCCCTCGTGCAATAAAACGTAATTGTTGGATGGTTTGTTGCGCTAATTGATCTCGCTCTATTTGATCTTCGATATCCAGCGCATCAGAGCCGGCACTAAAAACAATAGTAACGGCTGCATTTGCCTGCATATAAGCAATGTCACTTTCAAGTTGGTTCGCTTTTTGAAGGTAATCACAAAGCTCCATAGTAAAATAACGTATTTCTCGAATAACTGCGGCACGAAACGCCGCTGAAGTCCCTGAGCGCTCACGTAGCAATAACCTAAAAACATTAGCATTACTTTCAATTAATTCCATAAAGGTTTGAACCGATATTTGAATAACGGATCCCCCTTTAGCGATACGCTGCCTTGCTTGGCGCATTAACTGTCTTAATGTTAAGCCTGCTTCATCAACAAGCGTTAACCCTAATTCATCCATATCAGAAAAATGGCGATAAAAAGAGGTGGGTGCTAAGCCCGCCTCTTTGGCCACTTCACGTAAGCTTAAGTTCGAAAAGCTGCGCTCTGCGCTAAGTTGATTTAACGCGGCATTAATGATTTGACGACGGGTCTTTTCTTTCTGTTGTGCTCTTACACCACTCATCTAAAAGGCTCTTTGTGATAGTAAATTCGTTATTATCATTATAATACTGAATTAGCATAATATTGTCAGTTTTAGTTCTGCTAATATAGTAAACGCTATTATACTTTAGAGAAATAAAACGAGGGTTTACTGTTGACTAAATTAAAGATAAATCAAGCGGTAAAAAAGGATTTTGATTATGATGTACTCATTATAGGCACAGGTCCAGGCGGCGAAGGGGCAGCAATGAACCTCGCTAAACATCATAAAAAAGTTGCTATTATTGAACGTTATCATCAAGTCGGTGGTGGTTGTACCCATTGGGGGACTATTCCATCAAAAGCCTTACGCCAATCAGTAAGGCGTTTAATTGAATTCAATTTAAATCCGTTATTTAATCAAAATAATCAAGTAAAGCAACTGACCTTTCAAGATATATTAAGTCACGCTTCGGACGTTATTAATAAACAAGTAAATTTGCGTGCTGGATTTTATAAACGTAATGGGGTTGAGCAGATACTTGGTGAAGCCTCTTTCATTGATGCTAACACTTTACATGTTTTACACTCAGATGGCTCAGTAGAAGAGCTTAGTGCTAAACAAATAGTGATTGCGACCGGCTCTAGACCTTATCAACCAGATATTATTGATTTTAATCATCCCCGTATTTATGATTCCGACAGTATTTTAAGTCTTAAACATGCACCTAGACATGTCATTATTTATGGTGCCGGCGTTATTGGTTGTGAATACGCGTCTATTTTTAGGGGGCTTGGAGTAAAAGTTGACTTAATTAATACGCGTGAGCGCTTATTATCTTTCTTAGATACGGAAATATCAGATTCGCTTAGTTATCACTTATGGAATAATGGTGTTGTTATACGACATGGTGAAGAGATAGATCGTGTAGAAGCCAATGACGATAATGTTATTGTTTACTTAAAATCAGGTAAAAAGATGCGTGCTGACTGTTTACTCTTTGCTAATGGTCGAACAGGTAATACTGCAGATTTAAATCTTAGTGCTGCCGGTTTACCTGCAGATAGCCGTGGTCAGCTAAAAGTGAACAGGCATTATCAAACTGAAATAGATAATATTTTTGCGGTTGGTGATGTTATTGGTTATCCAAGTTTGGCTAGTGCCGCCTTTGATCAAGGGAGAATTTCCGCTTTAGCAATGGTTGATAGTAGCAGTGAAGCTAAGTTAATTGTGGATATACCTACCGGTATCTATACTATTCCTGAAATTAGTTCCGTAGGAAAAACTGAACAAGAGCTAACGCAAGCAAAAGTACCTTATGAAGTCGGTCGCGCGCAATTTAAGCACCTTGCTAGAGCACAAATATCTAATAATTTAGTAGGATCTTTAAAGATACTCTTTCATCGCGAAACGAAAGAAATTTTAGGTATTCATTGTTTTGGTGAAAATGCAGCGGAAATCATTCATATTGGTCAGGCAATTATGCAACAAAAAAATGGCGGTAATACTATAGAATACTTTGTTGAAACAACATTCAATTACCCTACCATGGCAGAAGCATTTCGAGTAGCAGCTTTAAACGGACTTAATCGTTTATTTTAATCAGTGATTGGGTTTGTATAGCTAAATCATAATGATGGTACCATTAATTTTTTCATAAATAATCAAGGCTTTATTACAACCCTTTGCACAATACTATTGAAAAATTTTCAAAAAAAATCCAGCGATAGCTGGATTTTTTATTAAGAAATTAACTCGCCTTACCTGGTAAAGATTAAAGGCTAAAGTCACCCTTTACATAAAAGGATTAACTTTAATAATCGTTTCAACACGATCTGGACCCGTAGAAATAATATCTACTGGGATACCCGTAATTTCTTCAATGCGCTTAATATAAGCAAGTGCATTTTCAGGTAAAGCATCAATAGTGGTTGCACCAACAGTGCTTTCACTCCAGCCTGGCATTTCTTCATACACTGGTGTTATTTTATCGTAACCCTCAGCTGCCGTTGGTGGTACTGTAATGATGTCACCCGCTTCAGTTTTGTAACCAGTACAAATTTTTAACGTTTCTAAGCCATCTAATACATCAAGTTTAGTTAGACAGAAGCCTGTAACACTATTAACTTGAATAGCACGGTGCATTGCAACGGCATCAAACCAACCACAACGACGCTCGCGTCCTGTCGTTGCGCCAAATTCATGACCAACTGTACCTAAGTGATTACCTATTTCATCATCTAACTCTGTAGGGAATGGACCTGAGCCAACACGGGTAGTGTAAGCTTTAGTTATACCTAAGATATAATCTAAATGACGAGGGCCAACACCACAACCTGTAGCAACGCCACCAGCGGTTGTGTTTGAAGAAGTTACGTAAGGGTACGTACCATGGTCGATATCAAGTAACGTACCTTGAGCACCTTCAAACATGATTGACTCGCCTTTTTTACGAGCTTGGTCTAATATTTCAGAAATATCAGCAGTCATGTTTTTAATAGTATCAGCTACAGCTAACGCATCAGCTAAAACTTCTTCATAATTTACTGGTTCAACTTTATAGTAGTTAACCAATGAAAAGTTATGATACTCAACAATTTCTTTTAATTTAGTCGCAAAGGTTTCTGCACAGAACAAATCACCAACGCGTAAACCACGTCGTGCAACTTTATCTTCATATGCAGGACCAATACCACGACCTGTAGTACCAATAGCTTTATTACCACGCGCAACTTCGCGTGCCGCATCTAAGGCGTTATGATAAGGAAGTATTAGAGGACATGCGTCACTAATAAGTAGGCGTTCACGTACTGGAACCCCTTTAGCTTCTAACATGGTAATTTCTGTCATTAAAGCTTTAGGACATAACACTACACCATTACCAATAAGACATTTTACGTTATCACGTAATACGCCAGATGGAATAAGATGTAATACGGTTTTTTCACCGTTAATCACTAAAGTATGGCCAGCATTGTGACCGCCTTGATAACGAACTACATATTTAGCTCTATCAGTGAGTAAGTCTACGATCTTACCTTTACCTTCGTCACCCCATTGAGTGCCGAGAACAACTACATTTTTGCCCATTTTGTTACTATTTCATAAGAGAATTAGGCGGGAATTTTATCAAGAAAGATCAGTGTAGTACAAGTTAAAAGAAATATATTTATGATGATTTTAACTTGGAATTAAAATAGTTAATTAAGTTAACAAGTTAGCTAGTTTTTATTTGTATCCCCAAGGAGTAATAGGGGTATTAATAGGCTTTGTTAAATCAAAGTCGACTCTAAATTCGCGTCCCTGGCGGATCAAACGGTAGCTAAATTTTTTAGGATAAATATACATTTGCCATATATTATCAATAGATTGTGGTATGCCTTGGTTAATAAACAACTCTTTAGAATATTGATCACTAGGAAAAGATTGTACTTCTGCCCAACCTGCATCTAGGGTATGACCACCGTACATAGTGGATGTATCATGGCTACCATCTTTTTGTCGATGATCATGCTTTAATGATAAGCCTGATCCTGTTTTAGTAATAATCCAGGTACGTGAAGCATCATTGCCAACATGAAAAGGTATTTGTAATTGATTGTCAGTACATTTACGTACATGCATGATTAATGTTTTATTATCAAAGCTGCTGCCTACCGCATTATCAACAGTAACCTTACCTTGATAAGCTTTACCGCAGTGTTTAGCTATATTATTAAAGAAATCATCATGAGTTTTTATTGAGGCTAAAGGCGCTTCTGCTACAGTTACTGTACCCGCCACTGCTAATGATGTTGCTGTTGCTAGGCTTAGTGAAATTTTTATGAGCAATGCTAATGTTGCCTGTACAGACTTACTTATTGCCATGCTTTACCTGTTAATTGATGCATTAAATTTTAACTCTTATATTACACTGTATTAAGCCCTAACTGTTACATTTCATGATGAGATAACTTGGTAAAAAAAAAGCCAGCATAATAGCTGGCTTTTATATAAGTAACACAAGATCAATATTAATGTTGGCTATTTTTTAGCGTTACTACCATCTTTTAAAAAACGGAAGAATTCACTATCTGGTTTCACTACCATGATATCGTTTTTACTATTAAAGCTATTTTCGTAAGCCTCAAGGCTACGGTAAAAACCATAAAAGTCGGCATCTTTGGCATAAGCATCTGCATATACTTTTGCTGCCAATGCATCACCCTCACCACGGATAGTAAAAGAGTTCTTTTGTGCTTCAGCTAACATAATAGTTACTTTAGCATCAATAGTTGCACGAATGATTTCTGCTTGCTCTTGTCCTTTAGAGCGATGTTCTTTAGCAACCGCAGTTCGCTCAGCACGCATACGATCATAAATAGACTGACTTATCTCTGTTGGCAAGTTAATCGCTTTAATACGTACATCAACCACTTCAATACCTAAGTCTTCACGGCTACTTTTTGCACTTGCTAATGCTTGCGCCATAATAGTGTCGCGATCGCCAGAAACAATTTCTTTAATAGTGCGATTACCAAACTCTGTTCGTAAACCGTTGTTTATTTTTTGCTTTAATAATGCACGCGCATTTTCAACAGAACCAGAAGTACGTAAATAATAAGTAGAAAAATCAACAATGCGCCATTTTGCAAAAGAATCAACGATAAGATCTTTTTTCTCTGAAGTAACAAAACGGTCTGCTACTTCATCTAATGTCTGAATTCGTGCGTCTAATTTTTTTACTGTTTCAATAAATGGAATTTTGAAGTGTAAACCAGGTTCAAACACCATCATTTCATTAGTAGCACTATCACGTTTAATTTTTGAAAATTGAAATACGATGCCGCGTTGACCTTCGTAAATAACAAAAACTGACGAGACAACAAAAATAAATAGTAGTGCTATTATAGCAATGAAAAAATTCTTCATTTATTAATTACTCCCATTACTAAATCTATCAGAGCGATCTGATGATGAGGTAGGTGATGTATTTACACTCGGCTCATTTGCTGGTGTATAGGTAGCTTTATTGTTACGAGGGCTGGTATTTTGTTGTTGAATAATTTTATCCAAAGGTAAGTACATCATATTATTACCTCCTTCAACATCAATCATTACTTTACTGGTATTGCTGTAAACTTTTTCCATCGTCGCAATATATAAACGTTCGCGTGTTACTTTTGGAGCAGCTTGATACTCAGGTAAAATTTTCTCAAAACGTGCTACTTCACCTTGTGCATCTAAGACAATCTCACTTTTATAAGCAAGCGCTTCTTGTTCCATACGTTTAACACGACCACGGGCACGCGGCTCAATGCCTCGAGCATAAGCTTCAGCTTCTCGTAAAAAACGCACTTCATCTTCTTGTGCTGAGATAGCATCATCAAAGGCATCTTTAACTTCATTAGGTGGACGCGCATCTTTAAAGTTAACGTCAACAATGATCAAACCTAAGTTGTAAGGTTCAATTATTCCCTCTAACTCTTGCCAAACCGCTTGACGGATAGTTTCGCGACCACTAGTTAAAATATCATCCATTTTAGCGTGACCAACCACATAACGCAGCGCGCTATCTAGTGATTGATTTAAACTATCATCAGCATTAGTAACACTAAAGATGTAGTTACGCGCATCTACAACACGATATTGTATTTGCATTTCAACGTTCACAACGTTTTCATCTTGTGTCAGCATAAAGCCTGAAGACGGCATTTCACGGGTACTTTGCATATCGACTGGAATAATGCGATCAATAAAGGTCCATTTCCAGTTAATGCCGGGTTCAACAGTACCTGAATATTCTCCAAATCTTAATACAATACCTTGCTCAGCTTCTTTAATGGTATAAAAACCACTAAATGCATAAACCACAGTAGCAACGATAAGCAGTAGAGATATACCTATACTGGAAAAATTCTTACCTGATCCTGAGCTACCTTTAGTGGTTTTACCACCAAAAATACCGGTAACTTTTTTACCAAGATCATTAAGTAGTTCATCTAAATCTGGTGGACCTTGATTCTTGCCACCTTTATTTTTCCAGGGGTCTTTATCATTATTATTCCCCGGTTCGTTCCAAGCCATTTTGTTCTCCACTAAAATCGGCGACAATAAAATTATCGCACTTACAATTAAAATTTATTTAACTTATGTTTATGCTCGAGTTAATTAATTTATTAAACTATCAGATATAATATAATCAATTAACTCACTATATTTATTAGTAATCAATCTTTCCCATTCTCGTGATGGCATGCTCACTTCAAGTTGACAATAACCTTGCTCATCAAAAGTCTCGCTCGTCACACAATGTAACTTGTATAATTCTCCACGTAATTTGCCAGCACTAGGTGGAATATTCAAATAGTGACTTACTACTTTGATATCTAAGCGCTCAGCTAGCGCAGTAAATAACAAGTCGGTACCGATATTAGCTTGTGCCGATAACCACACACGAATTGGAACCCCTTCATCGTCTCTGTCTATTCGCGGCTCAATATCATCTAAGTTATCAATTTTATTACAAATAATTAACTGAGGTACGTCGTTGGCCTCTATTTCCTTGAGCACATATTCAACTTGTTCAATATTTTCGCTACGCCTATCATCTGAAATATCAACAACATGCAATAACAACTCAGCTTCACGGGTTTCGGTTAATGTCGCTTTAAACGCTGCCACTAAGTCGTGCGGTAGGTGTCGGATAAAACCTACGGTGTCTGCTAAAATAACACGACCAACACCAACTAAATCAATTTTTCTTAAGGTAGGGTCTAGCGTAGCAAAAAGCTGATCCGCAGCATATACCTCTGCTTGTGTTAACGTGTTAAACAGCGTCGATTTACCGGCATTAGTGTAACCAACGAGTGATAATGTAGGTAATTCTGCTCGAGCTCTTGCTCTACGACCTTGTTGTCTTTGTACTTCAACTTTGCCTAGTCGCTTGCGAATATTCACCATACGCTCACTTAATAAACGCCTGTCAGTTTCAAGCTGTGTTTCACCAGGACCTCTCAGTCCTATACCACCTTTTTGTCTTTCTAAATGAGTCCAACCACGGATTAAGCGGCTACTCATATGACGTAGCTGTGCTAGCTCAACCTGCAATTTACCTTCGTGAGTTCTAGCTCGTTGAGCAAATATATCAAGAATTAAGGTCGTGCGATCAATAACGCGACATTCACATAATACTTCAATGTTTTTTTCTTGTGACGGCGTTAAACTATGATTAAACAGGATAACATTAGCGCCAACGAGGTGAACAGCATCACGAATTTCTTCAGCTTTACCTGAGCCAACAAATAGACGTGGATGAGGCGTATTACGCTTTCCCGTTACGACAGTTAACGCTTCCACGCCAGCTGAAGACACTAACATTTTAAATTCGTTAAGGTCTTCTTTACTGCTTTCATCAGGAAAGTCTACGTGAACAAGTACTGCTTGCTCACCCGCTTGATAACGTTCAAACAATAGTGTTAAACCCCAGTAACATCATTAATTGTACTCATTAAGAATAAAAAGCATTAAGTATCCGAAGATTGATCATCCGAGCTAGGTGTTGATGCTGTATTAACTGCGCGAGAAGGTACAACAGTAGATATTGCGTGCTTATATACCATTTGGCTGACTGTATTTTTAAGCAGAATAACAAATTGATCAAATGATTCAACTTGCCCTTGTAATTTAATACCGTTAACTAAATATATTGCAACTGGAATGCGATCACGACGTAACGCATTTAAAAATGGGTCTTGTAAAGACTGCCCTTTTGCCATTATATGGTCCTTTTTCTTATTATTGAGCGTTATTATTAAACGTTACTGCTAAACTAAAACATGCTGTAACAAAGTATCTATTAAGAATAGAACAGTACTATGAAAACGTCACAACAACACGTTATATAAAATAGTTAGCGAATTAATTATACATCAATTGCCAACTATTGCTTTATATTTGCTTACCCATTACTTATCTGTGTCAAGTAATGATAAAACCTGTGCCAAATTAGTAGCATCATCAGTTATAAGCCAGTGTAAATTAGGCCAATTTCTTAACCAAGTTAATTGCCTTTTCGCTAACTGTCTAGTTGCACAAATACCACGAAAAATCATTTCATCATAGTCATACTCACCGTCAAGGTATTGCCACATTTGCCTGTAGCCTACGCAACGGATAGAAGGTAAATCAGTGTGTAAATCGCCACGTGACTTTAACTTCATTACTTCTTGTTCAAAACCCAAGGCAATCATTTGCTCGTAACGTTGTGCTATACGATCATGTAGCGTGCTTCGCTCTTTAGGCGTTATCGCTAACTGCAAAATATTACCTTCGAGCCTAGCACCTTTTATTTGAGTCAATTGTGTCAAAGTGTTATTGGTTAACCGATAAACTTCTAGAGCACGAGTTAAACGTTGTGGATCGTTAGGATGTATACGCTCGGCTGACACAGGATCTATCTCAGCAAGTTGATCATGCATTGCTTGCCAACCTTTCACTAAAGCTTCGCTTTCAATAGCTTTACGTATGTCAGCATTAGCGGTAGGTAAAGGAGAGATCCCTTCAATTAAACTTTTAAAATACATCATAGTACCGCCAACCAATAACGGAATGCGGTTTTTACTACGTATTTCAGCAATTTGAGCTAATGCATCATGACAAAAATCTGCTGCCGAATAACTTTCACTCGCGTCGCGTAAGTTAATAAGTTTGTGTGGATAGTTAACTAACTCGGCCGCTGTAGGCTTTGCTGTGCCAATATCCATATCTCGGTAGATAAGCGCAGAGTCCACACTCACTATATCGCAAGGTAATGCGTCTTGCAGTGCCATAGCCAAAGCGGTTTTACCCGATGCGGTTGGTCCCATTAAACAAATAACGGGTGGCTGATTTGATGCTGTGATGCTTTGGTCTGACACGAATACTTAACTCTTATTTAGGTTATCTTAATCTAGGTTAACGAATGTAACTTGTTAACATGTGATGTAAGGTCGAGAGGAATAGAATTCAAGGTTAATTGTTGACTAAGTTGTTCATTAAACAATTTTTTTGATAATTTTAATAAAATATCAGCTTGGCTTTCGTCGTACTCGGTTAACACCATGGCTAAAGCAATACTATGATAAATATCTGCCCGGTTAAGGGCTTCCCCCTCTTTAAGCGCTAACGTGTTGATTAGCGAATCAAGTATAGTGATGATTGCTTGATTGACATCTTGCTCACGTAACAACGCTGGAAACTCTCTAATTTGTATTCTATTTTTACTCTGTTCAACGAAAATAATACCTGCTGTAGTTAGTAATTTTTGTTCTGTTAAAGCAATATTTAACTGCTGCGCAGAAAGATTTAACATCACTGGTAATAACAGCGGTTGACTCACGAGTCCTTCTATTGAGCTCTCTACTTGAGCCTGTTGGTCCTTTTGACTGTGCCAGCTTTGTTCCACGAGCTTAGCGTAAGTCCGCTTAGCTAAGTTAAACAGTGATAATACTCTAACACCACTACCCGTTTGATAGAGTGCATAACCGGGTTGCTGTATACTTAACAATGCATCTACGTTACTTGAGCCTCCTCCCCCTTCTCGCTTACTAAAGTGAGGTGATTGAGCAATATTAACATTAGTTGCCTCAGTAGCAGTTAGCCTCGTTTTTTCAATATCAAGCAATGGTGTCATCAATGACTGATAATTGGCTGCTGCGCCCGATCTGTCATGAATATTTTGTTGCTGAGTACTGCCATTGTAGGCATAACTCGATTGGCGAGCACTAACATCATTTACATGTTGCAGTGGCGTAATATAATCAGCACGCGGATAGCTTAGTGCTGACTGAGTAGCATTTGATGTATGCTGTGTTGCTGTCTCATGACTACGGTTAGCATAAGACTGCTCAGGTACTAGCGCTATTTCACTATTCTCAGTTATCAGTAACTCTTCACCAGATAACGCTGAAGTTAACGCTTTATGACACACAGAATAAATAAAATCATGTACATAACGACTTTGATGGAAACGCACTTCATGTTTTGATGGGTGCACATTCACATCAACTTCTCTATGGTCAAGCTGTAAAAAAAGTACAAAGGCAGGGTAAGTATCTGCTGGTAGTAAGTCGGCATAGGCTTGACGAATAGCATGATTAATGAGCTTATCACGCATCATTCGACCATTGACATAGCTATAACACAGGTCATTTTGACTCCGTGAAAAGCTTGGTTTTGCTAGCCACCCCGATAGTGTCATATTATCGTGTGGGCAATCTACTTCAACGGCATGCTCAATAAATTTTGCCCCACAAATCATAGCAACACGTTTTGCACATTGTGCTTGCGTATTTGCCCTACGGTATTGTCTAACCGTATTGCCATTGTGAGTGAGTGTAAAACTAACGTCAAAATGAGCAAGCGCTATCCTGCGTACTACTTCATCAATATGATTAAATTCGGTTTTCTCGGTGCGTAAAAACTTTCGTCTAGCGGGCGTATTAAAAAATAAATCGAGTACTTCAATACTGGTGCCGTCGGGGTGAGCAGCGGGTTTTATATTAACCGACATATCACGCCCTTCTGCTATAGCTTGCCATGCTGTTGCTTGCTCTTTTGGCTTAGAAGTTAACGTTAACCGAGCAACCGAACTAATACTTGCTAATGCTTCACCACGAAAACCTAAACTGTTAATCGCCTCTAAATCACTTAAGTTTTTAATCTTACTGGTTGCATGACGACTTAACGCTAAGGTTAATTCGTCTTTAATGATGCCATGGCCATTATCAGTAATTTTTATCTTTTTGATGCCACCTTTATCAACATCAATATGAATTGCTGTTGCACCAGCATCTACGCTGTTTTCAATCAGTTCTTTAATAACTGATGCAGGGCGCTCAACCACTTCACCAGCAGCAATTTGGTTAGCTAAGCGAGCAGGAAGTATAGCAATAGTCATAGTAGGTTTTTATCCAGTACGAGGGATTTTTAAGGTTTGACCAATGCGTAAAGCGTTAGACTTTAATTGATTAACAGACTTAAGCTTACTCATTGATATATTGTAACGTTTAGCGAGTACTGAAAGTGACTCGCCACTGCGTACTTTATGACTTTTATAGCCAATAGAGGCAAAATAAGATCCCGTTAATGGATGCGATAAAAAGTGATTTTTAATCCCTTGATGAATAGCGTTAGCTAAACGTTGCTGATGTGTAGACCAGGTTAAGTTTTTTTCTTCATCATGGTTAGAAATAAAACCTGTTTCTACCAGAATTGACGGTATATCGGATGATTTAAGTACCGCAAAATTACCATTTTGTGGTGTTCTTTTATGCATTTTAGTGATTTTTTTTAGTTCTTTTATGACGTTATTGGCAACACCAAAACTGACACCTAGCGAGTGCTCTTTACTCATATCTGCCAGCGCTAACGCTAAATGGCTGTCTGCTGTATTTTTAATAACACCACCACCGCCACCGAGTAATTCTGATTTTTTCTCTCTATTGACTAACCATCGCGATAATTCAGACTCTGCTCGACTTTTAGTAACCACCCATACTGAAGCACCATTTGGTCCAGGCGTATGAAAAGCATCCGCGTGTATTGAGACCAAAAAATCGACATGATTGTCTCTAGCTAAACTAGTACGTCTATTCAAATCTACGTAATAATCTCCACTGCGGATCATGACCGCTTTCATACCTTTTTCTTGGTTAATGACTCTTTGCAGCTTTTTGGCAATCGCTAAGGTCACTTTTTTTTCATAGGTACCTTTACCACCAATTGAGCCAGGATCTTCTCCACCATGCCCAGCATCAATACCAATAATAATATCGCCTGCACTCTGTTTAGGCTTAGCAATTATTTGTTTACTACGATTCTCATCATAAAGATCAATAACTAAACGATGCCCGTATTGCCCAGCTGGTGCCAAAGGAAATACCGTTAGTTGATACGATTTAGCTAGTTCTAATACTAAACGGGTTTTACCTTGACTCATACTTGCACGAAAAAGCTTTACTCGTGGATCATTTACCGCAAGGTTTCTTAACGAAACAGTATTTTTAGTATCGCTAAAGTCAATCACCAATCTATTAGGTTTACTGAGGGTAAAAAACTTATAATCAGGCTGTTCTTTAACATCAAAAACAATACGAGTATTTTCTGGTGCTGGCCAGAGACGAATGCCGTCAATAGTGTTTGCAGCAAACGTACTCACAGAAAAGACACTTGATAAAGCAATAGCAAATAGCACACTAAATACAGGTAACCTTGCTATGACTAGAACAATTCTCTGATACATCTAACTACCCCTGTTTTATAACGCTATAATCTGTGCAAGTGCTGTTATTATCTGTTCACCATAAAGAGATTCTGCTTGCAGCGTGATGATTCTTTGTTCATCTTGGTAAGCCATATCAATGATTAAATCTGCTTTAGCCAATAGACCAACGCCTTTTTCAGGCCATTCAATAAAGCAACAACAATCATGATTAAAATAATCTCGAATGCCCATATACTCTAACTCTTCGGCATCTGCTAGGCGGTATAAGTCAAAATGAAATATACGCCATTTAGCTAGTTCATACGGTTCAACCAAGGTATAAGTCGGGCTTTTTACATTGCCTATATGTCCCATACCCCTAACAAAGCCTCGAGTGAGTGTGGTTTTACCTGCTCCTAAATCACCGTTTAAGTAAACAACTAATGCTTGCTGAATGGTTGCCTTTTTAACAACATCCGCTAGACCTGAGCCGATAGCAACTGTAGCGGCTTCATCGGGTAAAAAATATTGTAATTGCTTCATTTGACTATTCTATGTTTGTTACGGTTATTATTAGGATTTTAATGGCGACGACTATAAAACAATGCTCAGGCATTACCTTAACGCCAACATCACTCGCGCCTGTTCAGCAATTGTTTTATTTAGGCGTCAAGCCGTTAAGTAATTGCTGTAACGGTATAAATAAATCACTCGCTAATAAGCCACGTTGACCATTATTATTGGCTATAATATCAGCTGAAGCGCCATGAATATACGCTGCCAAGCATGTTGCGTAAAAAATATTATCACTTTGCATCATTAGAGCAGTAATTATACCACTTAAGACATCACCCATACCGCCCGATGCCATACCAGCATTACCTGAGTTATTGATAAAAACCCGCTCACCATCAGAAATTAAGGTGCCGGCTCCTTTAAGTAAACAAATACCACCGTATTGGTTTGAAATAGCTCGAACAGCAGCAAAACGGTTCGCTTCAATACTGGCAACCTCGCAACCGAGTAAAGCTGCTGCTTCTTTGGGGTGTGGTGTTAGTACCCAATGTTGATTATATTTTTCCGTCTGACTTAACAGTATCAAAGCATCAGCATCAAGTGTCATTCTTTTATGTTGTGCTTGACTAGATTCACAAAGCAATTCAAAAAGTTGCTTTGCTTCATTGCCCAGCCCTAAACCGGGGCCAATAAGATAAGTTTTTGCGTTATGTAATTGCGTTGAATTTACTAATAAGTCACTTGTTGTCGGTGCTAACATCAGCTCAGGTCGACCATTAACCATAAATCCTTGATTATTTTTATGACAACTTACTGCAACTAAGCCCGCACCACAGCGTAATGCTGCTTCACTAGCCAAGCGAATTGCCCCTGGCATACCTTCACCGCCACCGACAGCCAATAATAAACCGCTGTTGCCTTTATGACTAGCAGGTAATCGCTTAGCTAAGGTCAAGGGCACTGTATATTGACTATAGTAATAATGGCTTTGCACTTGTTCAGTAAAAATGAAGTTAATCGCCAAAGGGGCTAATAATAACTTACCCACAAAGTTAGCCGCTTGACCCGTCAATAAGCCTTGTTTATAAACGATAAAAGTTACCGTGATATCGGCGATAACTGCTTGTATTTCTGTCTCCGCCCCTTGTACTTGTCCTGTGGTAGCACAAAGTCCTGAAGGCACATCAATACTGATAACATTAGCTGGGTGACTGTTAATACTCAACACCAGTGCTTGTAGAGATGAGCTAAGCTTACCGCTAAAACCAATACCAAATAAAGCATCAACAATCACCTCACCGGTAAAGTTTTTCATTACCGTTAAGCCATCAAGATTATTTTTTTCAGCATTGTCGACGATTAACGATACCCCAACTGACATCATCGCCTGATAAGCAAGTAATGCATCCCCTGTTAACTGACTAATTTGACAGGTAAGTATTACGCTCACTTTTATGTTTGCTTGTTGTGCTAATTTAGCAACAACAAAGCCATCGCCACCATTATTACCTTTACCACACACTATTATAATGTGCTTTGTATTCGGCCAACTTTTTAGTAATTCTGCAAACACAGCACCACCGGCACTTTGCATAAGGTCAAACAATGCGACCCCTTGATTTTTAGCGATGCTCGCTTCATTTTCTAATACTTGCTTAGCGCTATACGCTAATGCGAAGGGTGGTTTTTGTGATAAACTTAACGATAATTTCATGGTTATAATATTAATACCAATCTCATTAAATATCTGATCATTTCTACAGGTTAAAACAACCAACTACTGCGTTATTTATTTAATAACTAGAACAACTAGTTATAAAAATAAATGCCTTGTATTTGTTCGTTTTTTCTACGTATAAAATAGATCACATAATTAACGAAACTGGTATAACCTCAATTAATGGTTCAACAAACGAGCTAAAATGGCTTTATTGGTATAACAATGTCCCTTATTAACTATCAAGAATTATTAGAAAAAATCAAGTTTTGGGGTAAAGAACTCGGTTTTTCTGATGTAGGTATCAGTGATATAGACTTATCCGCTCATGAAAGTGTATTAGAGCGTTGGTTGGCTAATAACTACCACGGCAATATGGATTATATGGCGCGTCATGGCTTAATGCGCGCTAGACCTGCCGAATTAGTGCCTGGCACCATTAGAGTAATTAGCGTACGTTTAGATTACCTCCCCCATAATGCTCAATTTGCCAGTATTTTAAAAGACAAAAACAAAGCTTATATTAGCCGATATGCGCTTGGACGCGATTATCATAAGTTAATGCGTAAACGCTTACAGCAATTAGGACAAAAAATAGCAGAGCACTGTAGCGACTTTAATTATCGCCCATTTGTTGACTCAGCGCCGGTAATGGAAAGGCCGTTAGCAGAAAAAGCAGGATTGGGATGGGCTGGTAAACATACTTTACTAATTAATAAAAAAGCAGGATCGTGGTTTTTCTTAGGTGAGCTATTTGTTGATATTCCTCTGCCCCTTACTGACAATGAGTACAGTAAGAAGGCGATTGAAAATACCACCACAGAAAGTAAAACTAATGACTGTGGTACTTGTGTTGCCTGCATTAAAATTTGCCCTACTAAGGCGATAGTAGAGCCTTATACGGTTGATGCACGACGTTGTATTTCTTATTTCACTATTGAATCGCCTGATGCTATCCCTGAAGAGTTAAGACCTTTAATGGGGAATCGCATTTATGGCTGTGATGATTGCCAATTAATTTGCCCCTGGAATAAGTACGCGCAACTGAGTTTAGTTGATGACTTTCAGGCAAGAAATAATCTTGATGATAGTAGCCTACTAACATTATTTGCTTGGTCAGAAGAGTACTTCCTTAATACTTTACAAGGCTCCCCTATCCGACGTATTGGCTTTCAAAGTTGGCTACGTAATATTGCCGTGGCCTTAGGTAACGCCCCTTACAGTGATATTATTGTCACGGCATTAACCGAAAAACTCACTGAGGTGAATGAATTTTTAGCCGAGCATATCAACTGGGCGCTAGCACAGCAAGATCATAAAAAAATGCTCTCTGAACAAGCCGGCGCAGAACAAGAAAAAAACCATCGTTTAACCTTACGTTTAATCCGCTCTGTTGAAAAAGGCCTAACGCGAGATGCTTAAATAGTTTTGTTGTAATCGTGCTTTATTTGTCTTTGGCAGCACAAGGCAATAATTCGTTGTTTTTCTTGATCAGAATAACCGCGCCAAGCGACTATTTCATCAATATGACGAAAACAACCAAGACAAATATCGTCATTATCTAAGCAACAATTACTGACACATGGGCTGTCGGTTAACCTTTTTTTATGTTTACTATTACTCACAATAGTCCTTATCAATTCATTTTAATATTGCCAACGCTTAGCACAACAGTTAACTAAACAATATCATCAGCATATTTATTAATATCTGCTACTGCTTTTTTAGTTTTCTTTAATAAACTTATTTGTACTTTATTATGCTTATCTAGCACCTTATTCGTTAGTAACTTTTGCCAATGCTGACATAAATGTACTAAATAATCGGCCGCAAGTATTTTGCTATTCACTAATAATGATTGTGCCGCCACCGCAACTTTTATAGCGTCATCGTTAATAAAGGCTTGGCTTAATTGCTTTACTAAAACAGTATTTTCAGCGGTATATTCAGCAAGCATAAAAATTGCTAATTCTGCAGAGCCTTGATGGTGAATATAACGCTCAATATTAAAACTCACCGAACGTTCTCTTGCTAATGAAGTTCGCTGAATAACCGGTGTTTCAGTATTATTTTTAGTGTTAGCGACTGAAACTTTTTCAAGGGCTTCACCAGCTTTTTTTTGTAATGTTAACCAAGGGCGCATTGCCGCGATTATTTCATTTTCAGTACTATCCGCTGTGACTTCACCAATAACCCAATGTTCATAAGCTGAAGGAGGTTTTCTACTATCGGTACGTTTGATTAAATCAAACACCCCTCTGACAAGGGTATCTTTAGCTGAAGGTTTAGCGTCTGTATCAGTGATAAAGCGAATAAAAGGTTGGCACGCTATTTCTGTCATTAATAAGGTAAACCGACCACTTTGCCAGTTTTTCTCTAGCATTACTTCATCGGTCACAAAGGTCACTTGTAAACCGATGCTGTGTAATAGTTGTTGTAAACGTTGGTATTGAATTGGTTGCTTTGCCGCAATTAATACTTCTATAGGCATAGCCAAGTACTTTGCGCTTAATTCAAGACAAGTATTCTCAATATCAGCTAAATAGCTGGGTAATAATAATGTCGGGTAATATTGTGTTTGCTGATTATTAATTATACCTAGCGTGAAGGTAAAGCCTAATTGATAGCCCTGCTCGGTTATCGTCACATTCACATTATTACCCTGTAGGAATCGTAGCAGAGTATTAAAGTAAGCAGTATGCTCATTATGCTCGATACTTTCATCAGAAAAAACCTGTAGTATCTGTGGTAGTGTCGCTGCATTACCCTTACCTTCGATCTCAGCACTAAAAAATATTTTTTGTTGGTCACTGTTGTTATCGACTAAAAGTAAATTGAATGATAACTTTTTATCGGTTTGTCCAGTCAATAGCAGCTTAATAAAAGTATTTATTAATTCAGAAAACAACGCTTTATCTAAGTTCACTTCATGGTGTATTTTTTCATCCATACTTACCGATAAACTATTATTACAACGCAAGAGTTCACCGTGTAAATTCAGTGTAATAGCTTGTATTTGGTTAGCGAGATTTACCTGAGCTAGTCGTAACACAGCTTCACTACTTTGCAAGTATCGATAGCAACTCGCTTGTCGTAAGGTGCAGACCAAGTCTTGAGCTTGAAGATGCGCCTGACATAAGTAATGATTAATTACCTTGCTGTGATTAGTGTTCTTGGTTAAAGTCAGCGCACTTTTACCTAATAACATTAATTGTTTTAGCCCCGATACATACAGCGCTGTACTGCGCTTTTGCTCTAATAAAAGTGTTGCTTTAGTACGGGTAGACATAGCGAGTTCAAGCGATGCTAAGTCACGCTGTAATTGCTCTTGTGTTGATTTATCTTGCAGCATTTGTGTTTCAAGTACTTGGTTCCTCTCTTTAAGTACAGCAAAGTCATCTTCCCTATCATGATCACACGGTATCTGTTGTATCTTATTGACTAACTGCTCTGCTTCAGCGCTATAAAAATATGGGTTAGTAGTGGTTAATATTTTTTTATCACGCGCGAACGAGTGTTCAATACGAGTAAAATTTTCTTTACTCATAAGTTTGATACGTGCTTTGATTAACCACAATAATGCTAAAACACTAAAGAGTGCTGCCGTCAGTGCAACCATAATCCATTGTGGTAGCTTACTTGCGTTGAGAGTATCTTTATTTGCCTTAATATAACCACTTGATTGAGTATCAATACCGTAGTCATCTTTTGATAATTGATACAAAATACTTTGTAATTGCTGCTGTTGTTCGACAAGCTGTTGTTGATAATCTTTCATCAACCGTAACTGTTCATGCCATTTATCTAAAACACCCCGTTTTAATATAAGATTTTCAAAGCGAATTAGATCCCTAAAAATATCAGCCATTGCCTGATTGTCTCGTTGTGACTCAATAAGCTGTTTTGGATAATCAACAACAAAAAGTGCATTGATTTGATTACGCAACTGCTCAAATTTGCTCAAGGGCATATGCAAAGTCAACTTGTCTAACATTATAAATGCAGTATGCAATTGCTTTTCAACGGCAGACAACTGCTCTATTTGTGCAGCGGTTTTCTGTTGCTTATCAAGTGGCGCTACTACGGAATTATTATCTAAAAACGTTATTTGAATTTTTAGCGCATCAAGCAGTGTCTTGAGTTGTATTAATGCTTTGTGCTTTAATGCTTCATTACTGGTATCACTTGATTCAATTCGAGTGACAATACGGCTGGCAAGTGTATTACGAGAAAACCATTGTTGATAATCTCGCTGATACTCAGACTTTAATAATAGAAGCTTCTTACTTTGTAATAAGAGTTGCTGCTGTAAAATAAGCAACTCATGCGCATTGCTATTTTGTAAGGTGTTATCAATGAGTTTGTCGGTATTAATCAGGTAAGTTTGTTGTAGCAGTTGTGTTTGTAGTGGTATAAGTTGCTCGGCTATTAGCGTTTTAGCCTGCTTAGCTTGCTGAAATAAAAAGACGCCTGTTAAAGAGAGCGTCATAGCAACAATTAAGAAAGTAGCAATAATATGCCCGGTAAAAAATCGATGAAATGGCTTCGCGCTACTCTCTATGTTGACAGCTTGCTTACCCTGTATATTAGTTGTATTTTCATCCATTTAATTACTACTTATTGCTCATCAATTCAGAACCATTACACAATATTTTATATTATATAGTTTAACAAGGCATTACTGATTATTGGTTCTTTTTTTGCTAACCCATGCCCACTCCATTTGACATTCTATCGGCGCTTGCCCAGATTCGTCTGTTATAACCACTGGTATATAAATACTGCCCTTTTCATCTTGCTTAATAAGAGTTATTTGCTCATCGGTTAATCGAGCGACTGCACTCAAATCACCTTGCATACGTCGTTGATAATTAACCTGCATAGATTTAAGTAATGGTAATTTTGAATCGGGAACATTCATGCCAAAAACTATCCCAGTAGCAGATTCTGCTAACACAGCGGCAGCAATAGCATGAATACCGCCAATATGGTTTTGTACTGCTTTTTTATTTGCTAGTAATAACTGGGTTTTATGGGCGGTTACTTGCTTAATAACAATACCGGTTGTGCCGGCAAACTTTACTTTGCTAGCAAAGAGCTTAGTTAATAGAAATGAACGTATCGATAGTGGTGTTTTATTTACTTTTGTAATGATAGTGCTGAATTTGTTAGCCATTAAATTACCTTGCTTATATATTTACTTAAAACGTGTAATTTATTATGCAACTTAACTGGTCTGATCACTAGAATTTATTCGCTTAGCTAATAACTCAATAGTCACTTCGCTATAGACTTCAATGTTATTTTTACGTAAAAGTTGCGTAGTGACACCTTCTCCCTTGATTTTTTGCTGACTAAATGTACCGTCATATAGGCTACTACTGCCGCAAGAAGGGCTAGATTCCTTTAACAAGGCAAAGCTAATATTATGCCGCTGACATAAAAGCAATGCCTTTTGTGCTCCTTCATTAAACTGTTCGGTAACATCAACAGAGTCTATCGTCATCACTTGTTTTGTGGTTTGATTTATTTCTGCAGGCGGCCTTGGCACAGGCAAACCAGATATGACTTCCGGGCATATAGAAATTAAGCGCCCTTGTTGTTGCCATTGCAGTAAGAGCTTATCTTCAAGTGTTTTGACTATTCCGTTATATCGAACACGATCACCTAAAAAACACGCACTCACTAATATTTTATTAATCGTTTGTTGATTTCTATTCATGATTTTTTATTACACTACAAAGGACCTTTAACTGTGCTGTACTTGTATCATCTTGCCCTTCAATCCAGCATGATTGACTATAACAATCGAAACTTAAAACAAAAGCGTAGTTTTCCCAACTAAAACGAATATTTTCTCGATCAGCACCGATAATTTTTTCTTGTATGCTAATGACGTTAATGTTGTGAAAAAGCAACGTTGTTAACACCGAAATATCTTCTTGGCACCATTCATTTTTAAAAATAACGCTTAAATAGCTTACTTCATACGTTAGCGACTTAACATACTGTAAAGGTATTGAAGACTTCATAATCACCTATTTTAATTTCTTATCTACTATAATTAATTATACGGCTAAAGCTTAATATTAATCAGAGGTTTTAAGAAAAAATCAACGACAAGTTAGCTTATTTTTCATATACTCGGCAGAGAAAATATATTTTTGTAGCCTACTTATTATGCTTGCATTTTATCTTGTTATGCTTACATTTTATCTTGGTACAAAATTTTTAACCCAAAGAGAGTGAAATTATGAAAAAACTTATACTCGCTGTTGCAACAGCAACGGTTATGATGGCATCTCCTGTATTTGCGGGCGATGCAGCCGCTGGTAAAGTAAAGTCAGCGACTTGTGCTGCTTGTCATGGTGCTGCTGGTATTTCTGCTATTCCTATGTACCCTAACTTAGCTGGCCAAAAAGAAGCTTACATTGCTAAGCAGCTTAAAGATTTTATCTCTGGTCAACGTAAAGATCCTGTCATGTCAGCTATGGCTGCAGGACTTACTGATGCTGACATCGCTAACTTAGCAGCATACTACTCTAGCATAAAATAATGTTCGCTTTCTTAAGCGTTTAAAAAGCCTCAGCTTAACTCGATTAAGCTGAGGCTTTTTTTATGCCAAGCCGCTAAAATAAAAAATAAGCAGTACTTTTTAATGGTTTCTAGCCGATTAACAGCTGTTATTTTAGGTATAAAAAAACCTCCTATGGGAGGTTTTTATTAATTAACTAATAACGGATAGTTAAAGCAACTTTTATTAAACCGTAAGCAGAATTATGCTTTACGACGAGCCGCACCTGCTAGGCCTAAAAGACCTAAGCCGAAGATAGCTAAAGTAGTAGGTTCAGGGATAGAGTTACCTGAAGCAGTACCGCTACCTGTACCATATTGATTACCTTGGAAATCAACAAAAGCAACAAAACCAAGATCTGAACCCATAAATTCTGAGTTGCTATCGAAGTTACCTGCAGCAGTACCACCAGTAACATTCCAAGATGAAGCTAGACTACCGCTATCTGGTGTAAAACCTTGACCTTCTTTTAAGCTCTCAAAACCAAAAGATAAAAATAATGAACCATCAGCACTAGCGTCGATATCAGCTTGGCTATTGATGTTACCTGGATCAAAATCTGCCGTGTTATCAAAATAAATATTGAAGTAACCTGAAGTTTTTGAAGCGGCTAGATTAAATAAAGAGCCATCATTAGACATGTCTCCATCAAATACAAGGCCACCAAAAGTAAAGGTAAGTTCACAGGTTGCACAAACAAAATCAGTTGAGCCATTGAAGCGACCAATCTCACCAGCACCTTGCAGCATAGAACCGACAGTACCAGGAAGTACCGCGTTAATATCTGGAGCACCTGAAGCACTTACACCACTAGTAGAAAACCATTGAGTAAAATCAGCTCTACCAATAAAATCTTTGGCTGATATAGTTTGGTAATCTGGATCCCAAGTAACACCACCGACAGTAATATCTGATGCTGATGCGGCAATACTAGCGAAAGCGAAAGTACCTGCGGTTAATATTTTAGTAAATTTATTCATTATGTATCCTATCCTTATTATAAAAGCTATTTTCATCAACATGAAACGAAATACGTTAACAAAAAAATAAAATCCGTTAACAACTCATAATATATAATGCACCTATCATGCCAACTAAAAAAAACCTTATTTATCAATATTAAATAATAATAATAAATACTAACTAATAAAGATGTAAAAAAAACTGACAGTTTTATTAGTTAACTACGGCTTTTTTTATTTTATTTATTATGTAAAGCTTTAGCCTTAGTTAAACTTTCCTGGGCAATTGGGTCAGTCGAACCAGATACTATCGCTTGCTCTAGGATAGTGATCCCTTGATCTAACTTGTTATTCGCGATGAGGATCACACCATAAGATTCTTGAATAGCTAAGTTGTCAGGTTGTAATTGATATGCTTTTTCTATATTAATAAGTGCTTGAGCCGTTTGCTTTAATTTAAACTGATTCCACGCTAGATTATTCAATACAATCGCATTATTAGGCATTGTTATGGATAAAGCTTGGTATTGAACCACTTTCTTTTTTCTATCCGCTGGGCTGTACAACTCAGCAAGCAAAAAGCGGATTTTGCTATTATTAGTATGCTTATCAAGGTATGACTCTAACAAACGCTCCGCTTGTTTATTTTGTTTATCAAATTTCAAGACACGTGCCAAATTAAGTAGGTTAAGTTCAGTTGGCTCTTCTTCATAAGCTGCGGAAAAATGCTCAATCGCTTGAGGGTAATCCTTTTCTTCTTGATAAACTTCACCCGCAATAACGTCAAGTAACTTATTATTATTTTTTTGACCTTTAATTTTTTCTAATAAACGCTTGGCTTCTTTATAGTTTTTATTCTTCGCCTCAAAATAAATGAGTGACGTAGTAATATCTATATTACTGTCATAATACTGATGTAGCTTTCTTGTTTGTTGTAACGCGCCCTTATAATCACCTAAAAATTCTAATACGCTAATGTATTTAACGTTTAGAAAATAATTTTTAGGCTCAAGAGCTAGACCCTCTATAAACACAGTATTAGCTTCTGCGTACTTTTCTAACGCTACATAACTATCACCTAACAATAAGAAGTAGTTTGCTGTTAACTGAACCGACTTTTCAATGCCCACTAAGGTTGTGATCGCTTGCGTAACTTGCTTGTCCATCGTTAATGCCTGTGCCAGGGCAATGGTGCTATAAAGATTATTGTTTTGTTGATTTTTAGTCAGAAGAGAAATAGTTTCTTCGCGTAATTCTTTCTTATTCGCTAACGAAACTAAAGCTTTTAATGCACCTTTATGTTCAGAAGATATACGTAAAACCTGATCAAAATAACTAAGCGCTTTTGAATGTTGTTCCGCTCGTTGATGTAATAAACCTAAATTATAAAGACTAGCTATGTTTTTAGGATTTAATGATAACGATTTTTCAAAGCTACTTTTTGCTTCAACACTCTGTTTGTTATTAAGATAAATAAAACCTTGTAATACATAACCAAAATCCGCTTTATCAATATTATCTTTATATCTATCAGCAATTTCTTGTGCCTTAGCAGTCTCTCCTGAATTTAAATAAGCAATAGCCAACGCGACTTGAGCATAAGTTAATGACGGATCTAGCTCAACAGCACGCTCTATGTAAGTGATACCGCTAGCGTCACTTTGAGAAAGTAACATCAAGCCTTTTCGTGCTGCTATTTGGGCATCATTAGGTAAAATCTTTTCTGCTTTATCAATTAACAGTAAAGCACTATCGACATGACCAATGCCCATAAGGTTTTCACTTGAGCTTTTTAAAAACTGTATATCTTTTGCAGTGAAGTCCTGTAACGATTCAAAATCGTCTACTGCATCGGCGTAATACCCTAACTCAAATTTTGTTACAGCCAGTATCTTAGTCACCAAAGGGTTATTAGGCACTCTATCAACAACCGCTGTTAACTGGGTATAAGCTTGTTCAATCTCACCTAAAAAGTATGAACTAACCCCTGAGATAATTTTTGCTACCAGTAAGTCCTCTCTATTTAGTAATGCCTTATTGGCATAATCTCTTGCTAAACTGTAGTTTTTCTTTTGATATAAAAGCTGTGCTTTAAACTGTAACGCTAAGGGAGAGTCTTTAAATGCCTTTAATAAGCTATCGTTGAGTACATTAGCTTGTTCAAACTTTTCTGCTTTAATAAGACTATTTACTTCAAAAAAACGGACACTATGATCTTGTGAATGATAGTTAAGGTAACGTGCAAAAGATTCACTCGCATAATCAAACTCTTTTAGTGCGTAGTATAAATGCCCTTGTATTAACAATGCTTCAGACGCGTCAGCGTTATCTTTAAATAAATTATTGATAACCACTAAACCTTGAGAAAACTCTTCGTGTGAATAGTGTAGATAAGCTTGTGCAATTTGACTATAAACAGCCTTTGGATCAATCGCTATCGCTTGTGTCAAATAATCTTGCCCTTGCACAATTTTTTGTTGCTTTAAGGCCATAATACCAGCATAGGTTAATAACTGAATATTCTCATCGTCCGCCAAATCATGACTACGTTCAACTAGTTGGTAAACTTCATCTGCTTTATTTAAATGTGTTTTTATTCTTGCTGTGAGTACTGCGATACGGGAAAAATCGATACCTAACTCTAATGCACGTGCAAGTTCCTTTTCAGCATTGAGGTAATTACCTTGTTCTATATAAGCACTAGCAAGCAAAAATCGAGCTTGAGCATTTTCAGGCTCGAGGCTTACCGCATTTTTAAATTCAATAACAGCACTAGAAAAATCGCTCATCTGCACAAAATTATTGCCGCTGCTAATCAATTGTTGTGCTGTTTTTGTTTCACCACAGGCACCTAAAGATAGCGCTAGTACTATCACTGAAGTTTTTATATACGTTCTCACATTAATTCCCTTTTTTATTACATTTACTTTAAACTGCTAACACTGATAGTATCAGTACCTTAAAGTATCAAAAACAGCTTATACTGCCACTTTTTAATACTAACTTCGGTCTTATAACCTACTCAATAATTGAGTCTTTTTATCACTTTGCTCTGTTGTATTAGTCACTATTTTTTTGATTGTAACTTTAGCCTCGTCAAAGTGACTATTCGCTATTAATACTTCGACATAGTTTAACGCTATATCACTATCCTTACCTTGCGTTAAATCAAATGCTTTACTGGCATACTTTAGTGCTTCCTTATTATCACCGGCTTGTAATAAAACTTGCCCATAAGTGTCGGCAATATTAGGGATCTCTGGTGCTAAACTGAAGGCTTCTTTAGCGTGTAGTAACGCTTTATCTATTTTATTTTGTTTTAAATACAACCAAGCTAAATTATTATGAGCAATAACATTTTTAGGTTGCTTACTGACAACATCATCATAAACAGTAATAGCTTTACTGGTGTCATCTTGTAAATAAAGGCCAGCAAGCATTGTTTTAATGCGATTTTCATTAGGATCAATCAATAAATATCCCTCTAGTACTTTAATCGCTTCAGCTTCTTCTTTGTTACCTAGATAGGCACCCGCTAAATAACCTGCATTCTGGCTACTTGGATAAGTTTGATAGAGCAAGGTAAGCTTAGGTATTGCTGGCGTAAATTTTTCTTCTAATAATAAAATTCTACCAAGAAACCCAGCTTTCAAGGCCTCATTGATATTGACAGTCGCTAATGTTTCATACAAAGCTTTAGCGTCTATAATTTTTTTACTATTGAGCAATAATTGCATGTTAACTAACTGCAACATAACATTATCTTGATGGTATTCTAATCCACGCTTTACTACTGTTAATGCTCGCTCATTATTCCCCGTACTGGCATGTAAATCTGCAAGCAGTATCACGGGATCTAGATGATATGGACTTGCTTTTAACCATTTTTCTAAAACGCTCTGAATGTTGCGACCATCATTTAGTTTTTTCAAATTGTATATCATTAATTGCCAATAACGTTTTGGCAAGTTAGGGCTTTCAGCTAGGCTTGCTAGCAAGCCTTCTGCTTCTTTATATTGGCTTAAACTGATCATGGCTTCAGCAACTAACACGGCTTTATTAATATCGGCTTTATCTGCTTGATACGCTGTTTGCAATGTCGCTAATGCCATTTCATTTTGATAAACACCAAAGTAACTCCTTAAGACTTTATTATTACTTGGTGCTAATTTTACTAGATAATCGGCCCTTTTTTTACTCAGTGTTTCGTTATTTTGTTGGCGCGCTAACCTCAGTTGTTCCATGAGTGCGAATAAGTTGTCAGGCTCTAACACTAAGCTCTGCTTTAATGCGGCTTCAGCTGCTTCATATTTTTGTTCTTTAATAGCAATGCTTGCTAGTAAACTATAACCACCGGCTTTATCAGGATATTTTTCTTGCCACTTGACGGCAATTTCTCGGGCTTGGTCAATATCATTACTTTGTAATGCTGCATAAGCTAAGGCCAGTTCAGCTTCAATAAATTCAGGGTCTAACGCAATAGCTTCTTGTAAATCTTCAATACCTGAAGGGTCATTCATCATTAACTTTAATATGCCTTGTCTGGCATTATCACTGGCGCTTTTTGCTGTTACACTTTCTGTTTGTTCGAGTAGTTTTTTAGCTTCGTCTGTGGCACCAAGTGCTAATAATTTATAACTTAGCGCAGATAAGAATTGTGCTTCTCCTGCTTGGCTTCCTTCAAAGTCACCAATAGTTGCACTTATTTCATCAACTAGACCAAGCTCTAGTTGAGTAACCGCTAACATACGTCTGGCTTGATGATCTTTAGGTAAGTACTTAACTACACTAGACAAGTGACGATGGCTTTGCTGCCAGTTTTTTATATAAAAGGCACTTGCCCCGGCTACTAATTTTAAATTAAATTGATTAAAATTAGCTGACAAAGCGGTTTCAGCATGCTCACTGGCTTTAGTAAAGTTTTTAGCATTAAACGCCACCATCGCCTTAATATAGTGTGCAAAAGGTTGGTTAGCTACTTTGGCTAAGATAGCGTCAGCATGCTTTTCAGCTTCTTTATCTTGTCCTGATTTAAGTAAAGAATCTGCCAACAATATTTGTACAATGCCAGAGCGTGGTTGTAATGCTAAATATTCTTTAAAACTATTCGCTGCTTGTTGGTAATCTTTAGTCACCATTGATACTTGACCTTGCAGCATCAGTGCATCAACTTGCTTAGCATCTATCACTAAAATACGAGAAATAAGGCTGCTAACTTCATCATAGTTATTTTCTGACAGTGCCAGATAGGCCGACGCTAACATGCTATATAAATTTTCTTGTCCTAAAGATTGCGCTAACGTAGCACTCTCTTTAGCTTGCTCTGGTTGCTCACTACGCAACGCTGCGAGGGTTTGATAAGCTAAATAGCGACTGTGCTCCTCATTGGCCAATTTACTGGCCTCACCACTGAGCTCAAGTACATCAATATCACTATCGGTTAAGATATAGGCACGAGCCAATAAGGGTAAAACTTTATTCGCTGCATAATTAAATTGCTTGGCGTGTTCAAGCTCTTTTACCGCCGCAGCACCATCTCCTAAATTTAAATAAACTTGCCCTAACAAGAATCGGGCTTCCGCATTTTGACTATCACCGCTAATAGCATTTTTTAATTCAATAATGCTTTCATTAACTTTATTTTCATTGAGATAAATTTTGGCATTTTTTAAGTGGGATTCAACAGAGACTTGTTCACTGCAAGCAGTTAGTGCCAGAGCAACACTTAAATAGAGAGAGGCTTTTACAAATTTCATGTTAGATTTCCTTTGCTGTTATGAGTGAGCGAATATAATGAGGTATCGCATTTGCAAACGATCTTGATAAAAAGCAAAGCCCATTAACGACGTTAATGGGCTTATCATGTTAGGCTCGCGTATTAAGCAAACGACTTGTGACGTTTAAATTATTATAACATTCATGGTCAGTGACTAGAATAAGCACATCTGCCCAATGATCAATATCAGCTATAGTCGCTTGGCGATCACAATGCCAACTTGGTACAAAAGGATCATGGTAATTAACCTCTACGCCCGCTCGCTTAAAGTGTTCAAAAATAGCGTCAGCTGGCGACTCACGACAATCATCTACATTGGCTTTATACGCCACACCTAATATACCTATTTTTTTACCTATTAAGCTTGCGCTAGTATCGCCAAGTAATGCTAAGGCTTGCGCTGCAACAATACCAGGGCGCTTATCATTAATATCGCGAGCTAAACGAACCAACTCACCGGCTTTAGTATTTTCAACTAAAAACCACGGATCAATTGGGATACAGTGGCCGCCTACGCCAGGACCTGGTGTTAATACATTAACTCTTGGGTGGCGATTTGCTAAACGAATAACTTCATAGACATCAACCTCAAGTTCTGTACATATTTGCGATAATTCGTTAGCAAAGGCAATACCCACATCACGGGAAGTGTTTTCAACTAATTTAATGCATTCAGCCGTCGTTAGATCGGTTAGGAATATTTCACCTTTAACAAAGCTTTGGTAAACCGTTTTCGCTTTTTGCTGCGCTTTAGCATTGGCTGCACCAATGATGCGATCATTATAAACAAGCTCGTGTAGCGTTTGCCCTGGAATGGCACGCTCAGGACAATGAACAACATCAATCGTTAAGCCAGCATCGGCAAACCTTTGCGCAGCCGCAAGACTAGTTTGTGGTGATATTGTCGATTCTATAATAACGGTTTGACCATTTTTAGCGATTTTAGCAATAGCATCAACAGCACTAAAAACATAACTACGATCACAACGGCTGTCTATATGTGGCGTTGGCACTGCTACTAAATATGTTTCACTGGAAGGAATATCTGTACTGGCCTTTAAAAATCCTTGTGATACCACTTTATTAATAAGCTCAGGTAAACCCGCTTCATCAAAAGGACATTGCGCCGCATTAATGGCTGCAACTTTATCGCTATTTAAATCAACACCGGTTACCTGATAACCAGCCTCAGCTAATAGGCTAGCAATAGGTAACCCCATATAGCCCATACCGATAACACTTAGGGTTTCATTTTTAGCTATAATTTTTTGGTCGAGGGTACTAGGCACTGTATTAGTAATAATATCTAAAATAAGTTCCGCAACATGGCCATCACCAAAAGGATTATCCCAGCTGTGATTATTACCTCCAGCCAGCCAGTTATCTGCTGCTGCTAAGGCTTTATCAGCATCACGGCCAACGAGAACACTAGCGCCTACTTCAACCGCTTCAGGGCGCTCAGTATTTTCACGTAAGGTTATACAAGGAACGCCAAGTAAACAGGCTTCTTCTTGAATACCGCCCGAGTCGGTTAAAATTAATTTGGCATGCTTTTGTAATTGAATAAAATCTAAATAGCCAATAGGGGGAATAAGCTTTAAGTACTTAGGCAGCTCTATCGAAAACTCTTTTAGTTTGGCTTGAGTTCTTGGATGAATTGGCCAAATAATGGTTTCAGTATATTTTGCATGTAATTTATCAAATAATGCTAATAATTCTAATAGGTTAGCAGGAATATCAACATTAGAAGCGCGATGCGCTGTTACTAAGAAGAAGCCTTTTGATACAACATCTAAATCCGCGAGTATAGTACTGGTATTAGCTGAAATATCTAAATGTTGAAATAACGAATCAGAGACGGTATTACCGACAGTAAAAATTTTATCGCTGTCAATACCCTCTTTAGCTAAAATAGCATGTTGATTAGGACCAACAGCAAATAAATACTCACTCATATGGTCAGTTAAGATACGGTTGGTTTCTTCTGGCATGGTGCGATCATAGCTACGTAAACCCGCTTCGATGTGACCAATTTTAATACCTAGTTTAGATGCCGCTAACGCACCGGCTAAGACGGTATTAGTATCACCTTGTACTAAGACAACATCGGGCTTTTCTTGTAATAAAATAGGCTCCATTTCAATTAAAATATTGCCGGTTTGATTACTGTGTAAGCCAGAACCAACACCTAGATTATAATCAGGTGCAGGTAGTTGTAATTCTTTGAAAAAAATACTATCCATTTCTTCTGAGTAATGTTGATTTGAATGGATAATAAAATAGGCAATACCACGTTTTTTACATTCGCGAATAACGGGTGCCATCTTGATTATTTCTGGGCGAGTGCCAATGATAATCCCTATTTTCATGTTATTTCCTTTAAGTGATTAAATGTGAACAGTAAAAACTCTATGCATGATTGTACAATCATAAAGCATTTTATTAACGTTAGTAACAAGGGTTAAGTGAATTCTTAACTATTTACTTGCTTTTTTCTTTGTAAAATATCACAGACTAAATAAATTAACTGACTCTTTAAATGTTGTTGCGAAAAAGTATGGTCGGCATTCTTGATTGTTTCTACCTTGATGGTCTGACTAGCCATGACTTTACGCCACTGTTGATTAGTGTTAATTAATAATTTAAATTCATCTGCCGTTAAATCATTACTACTAAGTACAAAGGTACATTCGCCTGAGAACTGGCTTACCCCTTGTAGCATGTGTGTAACAAAGCTGTCATTAGTATCTATATCACTGGTTTTACTTTGTTGATGAAAGTCTTGAATGTCAGTCAGTGCTGACTTGGCTTTTATTTGTCCAGCTAACAATTTTTGCCAAAAGCTTTTACTCAAAAGTCGCTTAACATAATAAGAACGAAGATAAGCTTTTGCTTCTGTTTGTGCTTGCCTAACCCAGGGATTGACCAAAAACAGATGTTTTATCTTTGCTTGTGCCGAACTTTGCGAGCGTTGAGAATACTGATTAACATAAAGTAAAATCGCTGATGCCGCATCACATAAGCCCCACAAACTTAGCTCGATAATGTCAGGGTGGCGTTGCTCAAAGGTGTTAATAGCAGCATCAATATCAGCTTGAATATCAGTAAACGCACTGACCTTACCTTCACTATCACCGGCACCACTATAATCAAAACGAAACACTACGACGCCCTGTTTGGCTAATGCTCTAGCTAATTGAACAAACAACCGGTGACTACCTACACGTGTTTGTGGACCGCCAACAACAATAATCACACCTTTTTTGTTGACTCCTTCTGTCGTTGATAAAGGCAAATGCTCAATGGCAATTAATTGCTGACCATTACTGTTAAAAATAACGCCTTGCTCTTTCACTATTGTTTCTCACACTTCACGACTTCTGGCGCTGAAAAGCTTAGCGACGCTGAGGCTAATTTAGCAAAAACTTGTTGCTCTTTTGTTAAAAACGATTGCGCAAGCTGTAATTCTGTTGCTTGCCAAAACTTAACATCGTCAACTTGCTCAATCACCAAGTGGTTACTTTTATTCACTGCGGCCTGTTGTTGTTTTGTTCTAGCTAAGCTTAGCTCTTCTTGCTGGTGTTGCCATTCAAACCAATAACAATCAACAGTAATTTTAGCTAACTTCGCTAGACTCTGCCCTGAGATTTCAGATAACAAACTAGGTGTTATTACGTATCCGGCAATCTCAATAGTTTGTTGTTCAGTGCGTTGAGTACGTATAGAGCTACCTTCTTCAATCTTACTATTTTTAGTCAGTTGAGCCACAACGGCTAAACGCTGAAATTGCTGCACAAAACGCTTACCATTAAAGTCTGGTTGCAAAAGTATTACTCCATCAGCCAAACTTAATAGTTCATCAGATAACAATAGCACTGCTGATAAAGGTAATGAAAAATAAATAGCTTGAGAAGACTTTGCCTTGATGGCGTTAACTTGCTGTACAATATCTTGTTGCCATAACACCATGCTAGCATCAATCAAATCACCGGCACTATCACCAGTACCATAGTGATCAAAGACAATGCTCTGTAAGCCAAACTGGTAAGCATTCATCGCTGAACGCGTAGCATGATGACGAGTTTTATTGGCCTGTTCAAACAAGGGCGCAATAAATAATAAGTGGCCAAGCACCTTTGCTGGCGTTCTAATTATTCTAAATAATGGGCCTTTAATGCCCTGATAAAATTCAACATGCGTTGATACGGTAGTCAAAATAGCTAGTGACTGGCAAGTACAAGTTCAGTTAAGCTCTTAACCGAAGCAAAGTTGTCTGCATTAATATCATCTTCATCTAACGTGATATCAAAATACTCTTCTATTTCACCAATTAAAGTAACCAATGCCATAGAATCAAATTCAGCAATAGCACCAAATAACTCGGTATCTGCATGCCAAAAGTTTTCATCATAATTTGGAATAATAGCGACGAGTAACTTAATTAATTGCTCACTAGTTTGTTGAGTCATTTGTGCTGAAGTCATTATGTACTTACATTCCTTGTGCTTTTATTTGTAGATGCTTTTTATGAGCAGTAAAGTATTCGTTATTCGAGTCATTACAAAGGTAATTACACTCGGTATTATCATATGACGAATAATGGCTAACTTACCATAAATACTCTGTGGATTAAAAACCTGATAGCTTTGTCGTACTCGGGTGTCACTTAACCAATCTTTTTTATAAGGCTCAGCACCCATACCAAATTCGATAGTGGTAACTTTATCTTCACTAATAACATGCTCAGAGAGCACTAAAGATAATATAGAACCCACTGAATATTGTTGATATTTAGGCGAATATGCTAGTTTGAAAATAGAAGCCGTTTTTTGATAGCCTTCTTTTTGAGAATAGACGCTACCACTGTCATTAACATCAGCTACGAGCTTAGGCCCCGTGTTTTGTAAAAACCACAACTGCGCCGCGGCAGGTTCATCATCAACAAACAACAATCCTAACCGTAACTTATTTTCGGTAAGTGCCGCCAAACAAACTTGTTCAATAAAATCGAAGCTGTACTCTTCTCCTTTCCAGCTTTGTTGATAAATGCTTTTATAAGCGTTAAATGCCTCAGGAAACCTTGCTATATCGGTGATGATGTCAGTGTGATATTGATGCGCCTTAGCGAGTTTTTTTTCACGCCTTTTTATCGTATTACGTAATTGACTAGGCCTTTGCTGATAGTAACTAGCGTAATCAGTTAAGGCTTCTTGATAGACATTAACCGTTTGCGAATAGAGTCGCTGATAAGGAAAATACTCACGTAACGCTTGCGTAACAACCCCTGTTTCAAAAGCACCAAGCTGCATACTTGACCATGGGTGATGCCGTGTTATGTCAGCCAACAGTTGGCGCATGGCTTTTTTATTAGGCGAGTTTACAAAGATAGGTTCACTAACCGCAGCGTAAAAGCTAGTTAGCGAACTTATCTTTTGCTTTGACCATTGATGCTTATTGTCATGGTTTTTATTGCTGTGGTTTGTACTGTGTACTAAAGGCCAAGCAATAATTAATACTCGTTCTTGACTACTATCCTTGTGCTCAAAGGCCTGTTGATAGAGGCAATGGACAATAACTTCGCTATGCTCAGGGAGCATAAACTGTTTAGTTGCTGCGAGCCAAGGTAAGGTTAATTCAAATAACCTTACCTTGACCATATTGCTTTCATATAAGGCTTTATATTGCTCAGTAAACTCAGTAAATGACAGTGTGTCATAACTTGAGTGTAACTCTGAAAATGGTTCGCGCTTAGCCATTAAAGCCTCAGGTTTAAAAATATCAGCGATTAAGCTATCTGCAATAAAACAAGACTACTGTATTAAGGTATTAGTTAAGGTATTAGTTAAAATATTGAGTAAGCTATTTATTAATTCAGTCAGTTACTCAGCAAGTAATAACGCTAATACTTGCTCGGTTTTTCGCTGCATTAATTGCACATCACCTTTAGATTCAACATTTAACCTTACTACTGGCTCAGTGTTGCTACTGCGTAAGTTAAAGCGCCATTGGCCAAACTCCATACTAATACCATCGGTTTTATCAATAACTTGTGCTTGCTCTTGATAAAAATCAAAAACACGCTGAATAGCTGCTTTAGGATCTGCAATAGTGTTATTAATTTCACCCGACGAAGGATAAGCACTGATGCGCTCTTTAACCAAATGAGACAAAGGTTGTTTACGTAAACACACCAACTCAGCAATAAGTAACCAAGGGATCATGCCACTATCGCAGTAGAAAAAATCACGAAAATAATGATGAGCACTCATTTCACCGCCGTAAATAGCATCCTCACTACGCATACGTTCTTTAATAAAAGCGTGCCCTGTTTTACTTTGAATAGCTTGGCCACCAGATTTTTCAACAATATCGATAGTATTCCACGTTAAGCGTGGATCATGGATAATCTTTGCTTTGGCTGCTGCTTTTACTTTATCAGCGGCATTAGCTTTATCACGGGCAATTTTATTTAAAAAGTTCTCTGCCAATAAACCAACAATATAATAGCCTTCGATAAACTCCCCGTGTTCATCAAACAAGAAACAACGATCAAAATCACCGTCCCAAGCAATCCCCATATCAGCACCATGCTTGATTACCGCATCACGCGTTGCTCCGCGGTTTTCTACTAATAAAGGATTAGGAATACCATTAGGGAAGTTACCATCAGGCTGGTGATGCACTTTAATAAATTCAACAGGAACATTGAGTACTTTAAAAGCGCTTTCAATGGCATCAAGTGCAGGACCTGCTGTACCATTACCGGCGTTAACCACCAGCTTTAATGGTGTAATATTTTTATTATCGATGTAGGTTAATAAGTGCTCTGTATAAGGTTGAGTGATATCAACCGTAGTTAATGTGCCTGGCACACTAACCTCAACAAAATCATTCTGCTCAGCTAATGCTTGAATATCAAACAGTCCCGTATCACCACTAATAGGCTTTGAGTTTTCCCGCACTAGCTTCATACCATTATAATTAATAGGGTTATGACTTGCGGTAACCACAATACCGCCATCACATTTTAAGTGACTGGTAGCAAAGTAAATGTGCTCTGTACCCGCTAAACCTAAATCAATAACATCAGTACCACCGGCCAGTAAACCTTGTGCTAACGCTTCTTTTAACTCAGCACTGGTTAAGCGAATATCACCACCGACAACCACGGTTTTTGCTTTAGTGTGTTGAGCAAAAGCACGACCAACACGATAAGCAACATCGGTATTTAGTTGGTCGCCCAATTTCCCGCGAATATCATATGCTTTAAAACAAGTAATTGCCGATGGGCCTGTCGTTAAAGCGACGTTAGATGAAGACATAAAATAGTTCGTCCTTGCTGTTGTGTTTTGTTGAGTTATATTGTGCTGTAATGGCTTTATTAGGCTTACACTTCACTTATTCACTAGCGGTTAACTTTGCTTCTAATTCACCTAATTTAGCTTCAAGTTCAGTAATTTTAGCTCGTGTTTTTAGTAATACCTGCGTTTGTACGTCAAATTCTTCCCGAGTTACCACATCAAGCTGTGATAATTTACTTTGCAGGACAGACTTAGCTTTATCTTCAAAGTCATGAGCGATATTTTTTAAGCTAGGTGGGATAGATTCTGTGACTTGCTTAGCGATTTCTTCAATTTTTTTAGCATTGATCATAATAATGTCTCATCGATTTTCACTGTTTTTCACTTAGCTGCATTGTAACTGTTTTGTCGGTGACTAAAAACAGGTAAAATCTAGCACACGAAAATTTATTTGAACAAAACAACGATAAAGTCATGAAACTCAATCCCGGACAAAATGAAGCAGTAAAATTTGTAAGTGGCCCTTGCTTAGTACTCGCTGGCGCTGGCTCAGGTAAAACTGGGGTGATTTGTCAAAAAATTGCTTATCTTATTCAAAAGTGTGATTACAAGGCTCGTAATATTGCCGCTGTAACTTTTACTAATAAAGCTGCCCGCGAAATGAAAGAGCGTATTCAAAAAATGCTCGGTCGTGAACTTACCCGTGGTTTAACCGTGTCTACTTTTCACTCTCTTGGGCTCGACATTGTTCGCCGCGAAATTAAAACCCTCGGTTATAAACCCGGTTTTACTTTATTTGATGACCAAGACACTCTCGCCTTACTCAAAGAGCTAACGCTTGACGAGCTTGATGGTGACAAAGATTTGCTCAGTAAATTACAAAGTAAAATATCGAATTGGAAAAATGATTTATTCTTACCTGATGATGCGTTAAAAGCGGCGAATGATGCAGATAGCAGTGAATATGCCGAATATTATCAACGCTATCATAAGCATATGAAAGCTTATAATGCCTTAGACTTTGATGATCTTATTCTGATTCCGACACTGCTACTCAAAAATTACCCTGAGGTACGTGCGCGTTGGCAAAATAAAATTCGTTATTTATTAGTAGATGAGTATCAAGATACTAACGCTAGCCAATATGAATTAGTAAAAAATATTGCCGGCGATCGTGGTCGCTTAACGGTTGTTGGTGATGATGACCAATCTATTTATTCATGGCGTGGTGCTAAGCCAGAAAATTTAATCTTACTCGGTAAAGACTTTCCCGATCTCAAATTAATTAAGTTAGAGCAAAACTATCGTTCGAGCGGTCGTATATTAAAATGTGCCAACGTACTTATTGCTAACAACCCTCATGTTTATGATAAGGCATTATTTAGTGAACTTGCTTACGGCGTTGAATTAAGAGTAATACAAGCGACAAATGAAGAGAATGAAATTGAGCGTGTTATTGGCGAGTTAATTGGTCATCGTTTTATGAATCGCAGTCAATACAAAGATTACGCGGTACTTTATCGTGGTAATCACCAATCTCGCTTACTTGAAAAAGCGTTAATGCAAAACCGTATCCCGTATAAAATAAGTGGCGGTACTTCTTTTTTCTCCCGCTCTGAAATCAAAGACATCATGGCTTATTTACGGGTATTGGTTAACCCTGATGATGACAATGCCTTTTTACGTATTGTTAACGTACCTAAACGCGAGTTAGGTCCCGCGACGTTAGAAAAACTGGGTACTTACGCCAACATGCGGCAAATTAGTATGTTTGCCGCCAGTTTTGAACTTGGCTTAGAGCAAACCTTAACCGGTCGCAGCTTAATGAAAATGCAAGCGTTCACTCAATGGCTAGTCGATATTGGCGACCAAGCAGAGCGAGGCGATACCGCGGCAGTATTACGCTCAATGATACGGCAAATTAATTACGAAGATTATCTTTACGATACCTCACCTAGTGCTAAAGCTGCTGAAATGCGCATGAAAAATGTCACCGAGCTTTTCAGTTGGGTAACCCAAATGCTAGAAGGCAGTGATGACGAAGAGCCGATGACCTTGCCGCAAATTGTTACGCGTTTAACCTTGCGTGACATGATGGAGCGTAATGAAGAAGAAGACAGTAACGATCAAGTTCAGTTAATGACTTTACATGCCTCAAAAGGGCTAGAGTTCCCTTATGTCTTTTTAATTGGCATGGAAGAAGGTTTATTACCGCATCAAACGAGTATTGATGAAGGCAGCGTTGAAGAAGAGCGTCGTCTTGCTTATGTAGGTATTACTCGGGCGCAACGAGAGTTAATCTTTACTTATGCCAGAGAGCGCAGACAGTTTGGTGAAGTGTCACGTACTGAAGCCAGTCGCTTTTTACATGAATTACCCCAAGATGATTTAAATTGGGAATTAGGTGCCGCTAAAAAGAAAACTGTAGAGCATATTGAGCAATCCAATAAACAAGGGATGGCCGGATTACGTGCCCAACTTGCTAAAGCTAAGGTAGCTAAAAAGTAGCCTTAGCTTAATTTTAAGAGTAGTGATTAATAGCAACACAACTTAGTGACTCAAAATCACCGCGCCAGCGATAATAACAGCCGCAGCAATAATGCTATAAATAACACGTTGATTATTCTGCTGCTGTTTGGTCAATAACGTTTGTAATAATGTGGTTTGTTGATGTTGGTTTTCGCGGCTTGTTTTTAAATAGTCGTAAATTAAATCGGGGATTTCAGGGAGTTTTTCATTCCAAAAAGGTAAGTTGGCTTTAATTTTACTAAACACCGCTTTAACGCCCATTTGCTCTTTAACCCAGTTTTCTAAAAAGGGCTTTGCGGTTTGCCATAAGTCTAACTGCGGATAAAGTTGACGGCCTAAGCCCTCAATATAAAGTAAAGTTTTTTGTAATAAGACTAACTGCGGTTGCACTTCCATATTAAAGCGACGTGCGGTATTAAATAAATTAACTAACACTTGGCCGAAAGATATTTCAGACAACGGTTTATTAAAAATAGGTTCGCAAACTGTGCGAATAGCAAATTCAAACTCATCAACACTGGTACTAGCCGGCACCCAGCCTGAATCGACGTGCAATTGTGCTACTTTTCGATAATCACGATTGAAAAAAGCGACAAAATTTTCCGCTAAATAGCGTTTATCTTCACGGTTTAGCGTGCCAACAATACCGCAATCAATAGCAATCCAAGTAGGGTCTGCTGGATTCGTCGCATCAACAAACACATTGCCAGGGTGCATATCCGCATGAAAGAAGCTATCGCGAAAAACTTGAGTGAAAAAAACTTCGACACCACGTTCAGCCAGTAACTGCATATCAACGCCAAGCTCGTTAAGGGTATCTACCTCACCAACGCCAATGCCATAAATACGCTCCATAACCATAACGTTTTTAAAGCTATATTCACTATAAATTTCAGGGACGTAAAGTGCTTTATCATAGTCACGCCCTTGTTCAAAATTACGCTTTAGTTGAATAGCATTAGCGGCTTCACGGTTAAGGTCTAACTCATCTAAAATAGTTTTTCGGTACTCTTCTACTACTTCTTTGGGGCGTAAACGTTTGCCATCGGGTAACCAACGCGCGACGATGCCAGCAAACAGTGACATAACGTTAATATCAGCCAAAATAGTTTGACTGATATTAGGGCGTAATACTTTAATAACAATATCTTTTTCACTACCATTATGCAGCAAGGTTGCGGTATGTACTTGGGCAATAGAAGCCGATGCTAACGGGGTAACATCAAAATTAATAAAGTATTGCTCAAAAACCTCTATGCCCATCGCGGCAATAATAATACTTTTAGCTTGCTCACCCTCAAACGGGGTCACTTTATCTTGCAATAAAGCGAGTTCGTCGGCCAACTCAGGTGGTAATAAATCACGCCTTGTTGATAACATTTGACCAAACTTAATAAAAACAGGACCTAACGTTTCTATCGCCAATCGAAAACGCTGCTCTGGCGTTTTATCTTGATGCTTGTTTTTCAACCAAAACAAACTATATCTGCCAACTTTTGCATACCAAGGCAACATACCTGCTGGTATCATTTTGTCTAAACCGAAATTTAAAAAAGTTTTAACTATTTGATAAAGACGTTGGCTACTCACGGCGGTTATTATTTCCTATGTTTTATTAAGGCTATTAATTGAAACGATTAACTGAGAATATGTATTCGTACTATTTATTAGTTATTTTTGCTAATTCGGCAATCAGCTTATCAATACGTGTTGATAAAGCATCTACCTGGCTGACAAGGTCTTTAGTGTTTTGATTAAAAGCATTTATTTGGCTACTGGTAACTACTAAGCGCTTTTCATGTACAACATATTCAGCCAAATCAGCTTCAAATTGTTTACCTGTCGCGACAATCGATTTTGTTACTTTATTACCAAAATGTAATAATTTATGTGCAGGAATATCACCCAAGTGTTTAGCTAACTCAGTTTTCCAGTCAATATCAAGTGACTGGGCAATAGTAGCAAACTGCTGCGCTATTTTGATATCACCAATAACATCAAGCTCGTCTTGTTTTATTAATTGTGTCAGTGATTGAGCGGCTTTTAATTTATTAAGCGTGTTAATGCTGGTATTAATAGTGCAGTCATTAAATTCACACTCAGATCTAACAATAACCACCGTTTTATTAGCGCTAGTATTGACAGTAAAACATAAAGTAAATGGTAATTCTGTCAACACCAGCATTAAGGTTTTTTGCTCGAGCGTAGTAAATGAAATGGCGTTATTGTTATTTAAAGCCAAGACTTTATTAATCATTAACTCTAACGTTGCTGTAGTAACTTGTGGCAACAATAAATCAGCACTTAGCTGAGCTCTCTTTTGAGTTGCTTTTTGAGTGTTTACTTTAGCTAATGCTAGGTTATTAATATTTTGCATGACTAAAACTTATAACCTTTGTGTAAAGCCACAACACCGCCAGTTAAGTTTTTAAAACTAGTTTGTTCAAAACCAGCATTTTCCATCATATCTTTCAATGTTTCTTGATCAGGGTGCATACGAATTGATTCCGCTAAGTATTGATAACTTTCACCATCTTTTGCTACTAGTTCACCCATTTTCGGTAAAATATTAAATGAATAAAAATCATAGGCTTTAGTTAATAGTTCATTCTCAGGCTTAGAGAACTCTAGCACCAGTAAGCGACCACCGGGCTTTAATACCGAGTAAATTGAGCGTAAGGCTTTATCTTTATCGGTAACATTACGTAGGCCAAAAGCGATAGTCACAATATCAAAGGTATTTTCTTCAAAAGGTAAATATTCAGCATTAGCTTGGACATAGTCTATATTTTGCACTAAGCCTTTATCACGTAACTTATCACGACCAACATTTAGCATTGAACTGTTAATGTCAGCTAAAACAACCTTACCATCTCGCCCAACCAGCTGAGAAAACTTAGCGGTTAAATCACCGGTACCACCAGCAAGATCTAATACTTTATTACCCGGACGTACGCCACTTGCATCAATAGTAAAACGTTTCCACAAGCGATGAATACCAAACGACATTAAATCATTCATTACATCGTATTGTTTAGCTACCGAGTGGAAAACACCAGCAACCATAGAGATTTTATCTTCTTTTTCGATGGTTTTATAACCAAAATGCGTAGTGCTATTAGTATCTCCATTGGTAGGTGTCTGTGGTGTTGCTGGTAAATCACTGGTTTGAGGACTTTGATCGGTAGATGACATGATATTTTCACTTCAAGCAATGTTAAAACTATAATTACCGTTAGTTTACTGTATGCATGCTAAATCACCAAATACCCTATCGTTTTTTATTGTGCTAACTCGGTATTAAGCCAACCTTAGTCGATAGTTTAGTCGGTATTTAACAAATCAGAATGTAATAAAAAAACGAGTATGAAATAAAATTACAAGAAAGTTTGCTTACATAGAGCATATACTCTATAATTATTTTCGTTCCCTTTTATGAACGCTTTTTGTAAAAATTGAATATTCTAGCTTTCCTGATAGCTACTCACCGATAGCCTTTGCTATCGGTTTTTTTTGTCTAAAACCCCTGCTGACCATAAAATTACTCACCTAATATTAATTAAGCTCACCCATTTAGTCACTGAATGAACATGATTCATACCACTGTGCTTTTAATAGTCTATGCTAGACTAATATGATGATTTTTTAGCGATAATAAACTCATCTATCTATATGACTCAACTATCAATTACCCTTGAAAAATGGAGCTTGGTATCATCATGAATTTTGCCGACTTGTCCTTTAGAAAAAAAATATTATTACTGCTTGCCTTACCTGTCATGGGTTTTTTATGGTTGAGTATTAATTCAATATTTCACAGCATTAAAACAACTCAAGAAATTTCAACTATCACTCGCCTCACTGAATTGTCAGTGGTTTACAGTGAACTAGTCCATGAATTACAAAAAGAACGTGGCGCAACTGCCGGTTTTATAGGCTCGAAAGGTAATAAATTTACTACCCAGTTATTAACTCAACGCAATAATACCGATGAAAAAATACAAAATAAAATTAGCTATCTAGCAGAGCAAAACTTTGTTTTAACTGAAATTAGCCAATTAAATACTAATATTACTGCAATGCTACAGAAGCTACCTAACATACGTAAACAAGTCGATAGGTTAGCAATACCAGCAAATGACGCTTTACGTTTTTATACAACCTTAAATGCACAATTGTTAAGTGTGGCAACGCTGAATGCTGATATCAGTACCGATGCAGCAATCACAAAAGAGACGATTGCCTATTATAATTTTTTACAAGGTAAGGAGCGAGCAGGTGTAGAACGAGCTGTACTTAGTAATACCTTTTCACAAGGTAGCTTTATTGAGGGCATGTTTATTAAGTTTATTTCATTAACAACGCAACAAAGTACTTATTTTGATAATTTTAATCAATTTACCTCTCCGCAAAACAAGACTTTTTTTACCAACACATTAAATCATTCATCCATCAAAGAAGTAGATAAACTAAGGGAGATAGCTGAAAATAATAGTGCTAACTTCTCGGTTGATGCTGAATATTGGTTTGAACAATCCACGCAAAGAATTGGTCAGTTAAAGAAAATTGAAGACAAATTAAGCCAATCTTTATTAGCGTTAGCACAAGCCAAACAAAGCGATGCTTCTAACTCCATGATTATTAATAGTTTAATCATGGGTGTATTAATCATAGTCTCGGCAATAATTAGCCATTTTACCATCAAAGAACTCATCGAAAGAGTAACTGACCTTACCACCGTAATGGCAAGGGTTAGAGATCATAATGATTTAACGGTGCAAGCGACGCTACAAGGTAAAAGTGAGCTTGGCGTAATAGCGACGACTTTAAACTTAACTCTACAAAAGTTCTCTGGAGCCATGCGTGAAATATCTAACTCTAGTATTACACTGGCTTCTGCCGCTGAAGAAACCTCACAAACCTGTCAACACAACTCACAATCTATGCTTGAGCAGCAAGGTGATATCAACTTAATCGCTACCGCAATTGAAGAGCTATCCGCAACGGTTAAAGAAGTTGCTGGCAATACGCAAAACACTGCGAGTGCCGCTAGAGAAGCAGACGAACAAGCGCAAGGTGGTTTAAACATTGTTAAGGCATCGTATAATTCTATTGAAACACTCGCTAGTGATATTGATGGCTTAGCACTACAAATTAATAGTTTGCACGATAGTTCTCAAAATATTACCAATGTAGTTGACGTGATTAAATCTGTTGCTGAACAAACCAACTTACTAGCACTTAATGCTGCTATTGAAGCTGCTCGTGCAGGAGAACAAGGTCGTGGTTTTGCCGTGGTTGCTGATGAAGTAAGAACCTTAGCGCAAAGAACGCAAGACTCAACCTCTGAGATAGAAAGCTTTATTACCTCATTGCAAAATGATGCCAATGCCGCCTTTAACGTCATCGAAAGTAGTCAGAAAAAAGCGCAAGATGCAGTAAACAGTTCAAAGAAAGTTGAAGACTTACTACAAGAAATATCGGCTTCAGTCAGTACAATTTTTGCAATGACAGAACAAATAGCGACCGCAATAGAAGAGCAAGCAGTGGTCACCCAAGATGTTGCACAAAACGTTGTTAATGTTGAGCAAAGGTCGGTAGAGTCGACAACGGATGCCGCTCAAATTGCTGATACCGCACAAGAACAAGCGCGCTTAGCAACAACATTACAAGACATTGCCAACAGTTTTAAAGTATAGCAGAGGAATAGACAAGCTATGCTGTGGCTTGTCTGACTTTTAATCCCTATAAGCAAAGCGTAATCATATTGTTTGCGCGCGCTTAACGCGGTAAAATATTTTTACTTTATAAAAACTTCTTAGGTAATTATGTCACTCAGCAGTGAACAACTTAACACAATAGAAAAATACGACGATGAACAGCGCTTAAGCTACTTATTACAACAAGTGGTGAGCAATCAAGAAATTTGGATATTAGCGGATGAGCATGGTTGTGTCATGCTTAACACTGAAGATGAAGATTGTGTTCCTGTGTGGCCAAACCAAGAGTTTGCCCAGCGCTGGGCTACCGATGAATGGCAACATTGCCAACCAGAAGCTATCTCATTAAACAAATGGTACAGCCGCTGGAGTACAGGGTTAGCCGATGATGAATTAGCATTAGTTACTTTTCCAAATCAAGACAATCAAGGTTTGGTACTCTTTCCTGAAGAATTTGAAACGGCATTACATCAACAAGAAAAAAAGCAAAAATAAATTACCTGCTAATCAAGCGTTGTGCATTTAAAGTACTTTGTTTATATTATCTTTCTGTAATAAATGGGCAGAAGTACAAAAAACAATGTCAGACATAAGTAATGAACAACGTATGCAACTCTTTGAACTTCAGCCTGGAAGAAGTTTAGATTTGCAAATTAATCACCCTGTACCGTTACGTCTAAAGCTGTCATTAATTGGTTATGAGCTAGGTAAATACATTATATTAAAATACCCCAAAGGCGCTAGTACTGCAGAATACAATGATGTATTAATTGAGGGGAATGTACTGATTGTTAGATATTTAATGGAAGGTAATAAAGGTGAATGCTTTGCTTTTCGATCGACTATTAAAACAATGACCCAATATCCTGAGAAACTACTCTTTATTGATTATCCTAAACAAATTGAAAGTCGCCAATTACGTTTACAACAAAGAACAAACATTCACCTGCCCGCAATCATCAGACTAGAAGATCAGACAGGGAATAAGTCTACGCAAATTAATGGCATTATTGGTGATATATCAGCGAAAGGTTGTGGCTTTACCTTTAAAACTAAAAGTACTAGTGCAAAAGTCAATAAACGTGATGTTTTTGTATGCTTGCAAAGCCCCATTGATGGTGAAGTAAAAATATCTGCTCGGGTATGCAATAGCCGCAATGATAATGGTACGGTTAGTGTGGGCATCCAATTTATTGATCAAGACAATGTGGTGCCCAAGTTACTCAGCTTACTTTTTATTGATAATCAATTAGATTAGTTTATTGTCCTGCTTAGTACACAAGTAATGAGTTTTTAATAAATAAAAACTTAAGAAATAATGGCAGTAGTGGTTACCCTATTTGCCAATAGCCGCTCAACATATTGTTTTGCTTCATCACTGTACAGTAATGTGGCTACAGTCTCCCTTACTTGCTCTTCATATTGCTCATTATGCTCAACCATCATCATTAACTCGCTGATAATATTACCTTCATAAACAAAACAAGCAATAGGCCACTTAGCAAAAGCGCTAGCTAACATAGTTGAATGAGTAAATTTAACTTGTAAGGCCAGTGCATCTAAAATTGATTGAGGAAATTGCCAATGCTTAGCAATATGATAAGTTAATGGTTTTGATTTTTGCTGCATTAATACTTTAAATGCGTAGGAATTAGGTTGACTATCAGGATGAACAAACGAAAAAGCTTCCATCAACAACTGATAAATAATCATATCCCCTAGGTTACAAATAAGACCAATAAGATAACCTTGAGCCGCTTCTCCTTTGTAAGAAGACCCTTGCATTAATGCTTTAGCATTAATGCCCGTTGCTAAACTATGTTGCCAAATTTTATTACCATACTGCTTAAAATAAATAGGTGAATGTGGCGCTAGTTTACTAACAAAACCATTAATCACTCCTTCCATCAGGCCATTACTACCTAATAACATGAACGCTGCTTTTAAGTCAGTGACTTCTTTATGGCTTCGGTTATAAAAAGATGAGTTAGCTAATTCAACCACTTTGGCGGCAATTGCTGGCTCTTGCTGAATCAAAGCCAGTAGCTCTTCGGTATTAAAGTTATTATTACTTAGCTGCTCAATAACCTTAGTAAGTGACGCTGGCAATACCGGCATCGCCTCTATGATGTTATTAGGTTTTCGTAACACTGCCTCAATTTTTTCGGTAATATAGAGTGATAATTCATCATGCTCTATAGTCGCTGGAGATTGTCCAAATAAAAAATCATAAAACGCTTGGCTATGCGTTTCTTCAGCACTGAGCAAACACAATGGCTTTAACGCCTTAGAACTTGGCGCCTTTTCAATCATTTTTTGCTGTGGTACTTCTTCTGTCTCACTGTCTTTCTCAAAATATAAATAATTGGGTTTTGCTTTACCTTTAATACTAGGAAAAAGGTGTTTCAAAATAGCTTTAAACATATCAATATTTATCCCGGTATATTTTTCTGCGTTAAAAATTGTTTAAAGGTAAAAATCATTAAAAATAGTGCAGTAGTAAGCGTTTTATTCTACTGTATAAAACGCTTAAATGATCACTAAACTGAACTGTCTTATTATAATGAAATTACATCATATAGAAGGTCATATACAAACAATTTTGTTAGCCGAGTACGCTGAAAAATTATTACTACTCGATGGTTGCTGTCGCTCTGATATTGTTATATTACAACATTTTATTAGCCAAAACCTACAAAGAAAACTCAGTGACTTAACCTTAGTTGTAGTAACCCATATGCATCCTGATCATGCCGGTGCTGCCAACAAGCTACGCCAATTAACCGGCTGTAAAATTGCCACCGCTAATGTTAGTGGTCAATGGTACTCAGGCATAGACGGCCGACTAATGCACCTTACCGATATATTATTAGCTAAGTGGGTAGCAAAGCGCATGAAAAAGCCCTTAGTTAATATTTGGTATTCAAGCCAACTCATTGCAGATTATAAATTGGACGATGGTGAGTGTTTACCTGGATTTTCAGACTGGGTTGCTTTATCAACTCAAGGACATACTGATAGAGATTTATCATTACACCATTTACCTAGTAATAAAATTTATGTCGCTGATTTAATGGTTAAAGTGAAAAATAGATATATTCCACCCTTCCCTATTTTTTATCCTAACCGTTATCGTGCTTCACTGCATAAAATAATCACATTACAACCACGTAGCCTTATTCTTGCGCACGGCGGTGAAGTAATATTAAGCGTTCATGATTACCAACATTTATTACAGCTTGCCCCTCAGATCCCAACAACACATTGGCGTACTATTAAATTAGCCTTTTGGAAGAAGCTGGGTAAATAAAGGCACTCCGCCAACACACTGGCGATAGCAATGACATGGTATTTATTTCTTGAACCATCTCATTATTAGTATAAAAAACCGACAAAAAAATAATCTAAATAAAAAAGAGTAACTGCTCTATAAATCACTTTACTTAGATAGAGTAGTTGCTCTATAATAGCATTGTTCTTAGCGAACACTGTTGTAATAATTTATTTATAGCTTCCCCATAGCTATTATGCCGATGTTATTTTTCACTACTTAGTAGTATGAGAATGTCATCGGTTTTTTTTTGCTCCTAAATTAATCAAATCAGCATCAAGCTATTCTAACACCACTAATACTCTACGTAACTCTGTTTAGCCTACACTTAAAATAGCACCTTACTGCATGTCACTTTACCAAGTTTGGTCTTTACTATGTTATTTCTTATATAAAAAACACTATTATATTATTAAAAAAGCATAGTATTTATATAATGTTTGCTAGTTCCATTCTAATGAACAACGTAAACTATCCATAATAATGTATCTGCTAGTTAAGTTTTTACTGGCAATAAACGCTTTTTTTAATCGGAATAAGGAGCTTATGTCAGAACAATCACCCACCAAGCCAATGAATAGAGCTAGTTCAAACCAAAATAAACCAAAGACAAAACAATTAAAAAAAGTAACCATATTGTTTGAGCTCGTGCAGTTTATTCGCCCTTATCAAGGGCATGTGCTAACCGCTTTTGCCGCCTTGATTTTTACTGCGGCGGTCATGTTGTCGGTTGGCCAAGGGGTGAGAATGCTCATTGACGAAGGCTTTGCCCAGCAATCCATTGCACAATTACAACAGGCGGTATTATTTATACTGGCTATTACCGTATTAATTGCTGGAGGTACATTCTCACGTTTTTATCTGGTGTCTTGGTTGGGTGAACGGGTAAGTGCTGATATTCGCTTAGCTGTTTTTAATCATGTGATAACCTTGCATCCGAGCTACTTTGAAACCAATGGTAGTGGCGACATTATGTCGCGGATCACCACAGATACAACACTGTTACAAAGTATTATTGGCTCTTCTTTTTCTATGGCTATTCGCAGTGCATTAATGCTAATTGGTGCGTTGGTAATGCTATTTGCGACCAATATTAAATTAACCCTTATTGTCTTAATTTCAGTGCCTTTTATTTTGGTACCCATATTATTTTATGGCCGTAAAGTGAGACAGTTATCACGTAAAAGCCAAGATTCAATGGCTGATGTTGGTAGCTATGCTGGTGAGGCCATTGAGCATATCACCACAGTACAAAGTTATACTCACGAAGAGCATGAAAAGCGCTCTTTCGCTAAAGAAGTTGAAAAGTCCTTTGTTATTGGCCGTCACCGTATAAAACAACGCGCTACTTTAATTGCTGGCGTTATTATTATTGTTTTTGGTGCAATTACGGGTATGTTATGGGTTGGTGGTACTGATGTTATTAACGGTAATATGAGCGGCGGTGATTTAGGCGCCTTTGTCTTTTATGCTATTTTAGTTGCCTCTTCATTAGCCACTATTTCTGAAGTGTTAGGCGAGTTACAGCGTGCTGCGGGTGCGACCGAAAGACTTATTGAAATATTACAAATACAAAGTAACATTCTTCCACCTGCTAACAATACTGTTACTGCTAACACGCTAAACGCAGAAGTTACTTTTGAAGCGGTCAGTTTTCATTACCCTTCAAGGCCCGATCAAGCCGCGACAAAAAACCTCAATTTAGTTGCCCAACAAGGCAAAGTGTTAGCCTTAGTAGGACCCTCTGGTGCTGGTAAAACAACATTATTTGAGTTACTACAACGTTTTTATGATCCCCAAGCAGGTCGTATTACTCTAGGTGGCACTGATATTCGTCAACTTGATCCAAAAGATTTACGTCAACAAATGGCGTTAGTACCACAGCAGCCGGCATTATTTAGTAGTGATGTGTTTCATAATATACGTTATGGCAAACCAGAAGCGAGTGATGAAGAAGTCATTTGTGCCGCTAAAAAAGCCCATGCTCATGAGTTTATAAGTCAACTACCTGAAGGTTATGATAGCTTTTTAGGTGAGCGTGGTGTACGTCTTTCGGGTGGTCAACGACAGCGCATAGCGATTGCCAGAGCCATATTAAAAGACCCACATATTTTGTTATTAGATGAAGCAACGAGTGCGCTTGATAGCGAAAGTGAGCATTATGTGCAGCAAGCATTAAAAGAATTAATGCGCGGTCGTACCACCATTATTATTGCACACCGGCTATCAACTATACAACACGCTGATCAAATAGCGGTATTAGATCAAGGTAGTATCACCGACATAGGTGATCATCAATCATTGTTACAACACTGTGAGCTGTACCAGCGTTTGGTGGAGCTACAGTTTAAAAAGCTGGCTTAGGCTTTAGCCAACACTCCCGAAAGGGCACAAAAAAAGGAGAAGAGCGTAACGCCTTCTCCTTTTTATTGCTTTACGTCCATGATGCTTTAACTCATCATTACGCTTTCATATTGCTTAACCGTTATAGAGGCATACTAGCAATCAACAATAGTAATAAGATTAATCTTGTTCAGTAAATTCTTCTGAATTATCAAGTTCATCTTCATCAGGTAAATCATACTCTGGTGCGTCTTGCTCAAGCCAAGCACAAATAATGGCATCCGCTTGTTCCGCGCCGGTGTATTTAAGTGATGAGAATGCTTGTACTGTAATATCGGCATTGAGTGGCGCTAACGCTTTTTTAACAGCCAATACTTCAGCGCTGCGTTTACCTTGTGATAATTTATCACACTTAGTTAATAGCGCTAAAATCGGTAAGTCGCTGTCTACCGCCCAGTGAATTAGGTCCATGTCTAAATCTTTTAACGGATGACGTATATCCATTAAAATAACGATACCCTTTAAACAACGACGTTTTTCTAAATATTCACCTAGTGCTTTTTGCCATTTTTTCTTCATTTCTAAAGGAACTTTGGCAAAACCATAACCAGGTAAATCAATAAGGCGACGATTCTCTGCGACTTCAAACACATTAATAAGCTGCGTTCGACCAGGCGTTTTACTAATACGAGCTAAACCTCGTTGATTAGTTAATGTATTTAAAGCGCTTGATTTACCTGCATTAGAGCGACCCGCGAAGGCGACTTCAATACCAGAATCTACCGGTAAACGGCGAATATCAGGTGCGCTAAGGGTAAAAGCGGCTTTGCTTAAATGTATCTTTGTAGAGGACAATGGCTTCACTCGTTGAAAATTTTCGCTATTATAACGCTTTTCTTTCGCTTTTATTATTAAATAAACACACAAAAGTGTGAAATTATCGCTTTTTTGATCGATTTTTCCTTCTGCACTATTACAAGGTGATCATATTCGTGTAAAATGACGCCACATCAATCATACTTTTTTATCATTTTTTAATTAACTGGCTATTATATTGTTTTTATATTAGACAAACAGCGAGCTAATTAATGACAAGCAGAGAGCAACTCAATGAAAAAAATTATCTTCTCGCTATTCGTAGCTTTAAGTTCAATAAGTGTTGTACAAGCGGCAGATGCCGACGCAGGCAAAGCAAAGTCAGGTACTTGTAGTGCCTGTCACGGTGTTAACGGTGTTAGTGCAAGTCCTATGTTTCCTAACCTTGCTGGTCAAAATGATGTTTATATCATCAAGCAATTAAAAGACTTCAAATCAGGTGCTCGTATCAATGCCACTATGGCACCAATGGCTGCTAACTTATCTGAAACAGACATGGCAGATTTAGCCGCTTATTTCTCTAGCTTACCAAGTGCTATTGAGCAAGCGGCAGCATCGAATAGTGCTGGCACAAGCTCAAGTGCTGTACCAGCAGCAGCTGGTAATGTAGACATTGTTACTTCTACTCCTGCAGCAGCACTTTATGCTGGTAATGTAGCAGCAGGTCAAACAAAAGCAGCTGCTTGTGCTGCATGTCACGGTGAAGATGGCAACAGCTTAATACCTATGTATCCTAGCCTTGCAGGCCAAAGCGCTAACTATATTGCTAAACAATTGGCTGATTTTAAATCAGGTAACCGCAATAACGGCATAATGGCTGGTATGGTTGCAGGATTAACACAAGAAGACATGAATGATTTAGCCGCTTACTTTGCAGTACAAAGTACTAAAGTAGGTACTGGCGAAACAAATGAAGTTGGTCATAAATTATACTTAGGTGGTGATTCAGCTAAAGGCATTACGGCTTGTGTAGCTTGTCACGGTGTAACAGGTAAAGGTATGAAGCAAGCTGCTTTTCCAAGCCTTACAGGCCAAAGCCAAGAGTACTTAACCACTCAACTTAACTCTTTCCGCGAAGGCAGCCGCGGTAATGATAACAACGGTATTATGCGTAATATCGCTATTAAATTATCAGATGCCGACATTAAAGCGGTGACTCAATACATCACGTCGTTAAAATAATAATGGCTTGGTTACTTAGTTAATAAGTTTTTAAAAGCAGCGTTTATCGCTGCTTTTTTTGTTGTACTTTTTAGTCGGTAAATGGGTAAGTGGGTAAATATTAACGACATGAACAATAAAATTAATACCTCATTATTTATCGCCTGCCAGCAATGCGATGCCCTCTATGACAAGCCCAAATTAAAACAAGGGCAGCTTGCCAAATGTAATCGCTGCGGTAGTACTTTAATAGAACGAAAAGTAGATCCTGTTAACCGTAGTTTTAACTGGTCACTCGCTGGATTAATACTAATGTTACCGGCTATTTTATTACCCATTATGGGCGTGACTTTAGCCGGCCAATTTCATCAAGCCTCCTTATTTGACTGTATTTTAGTACTTATTGACCGTGGCTTCTTTATGATTGCTTCTTTGGTTTTTCTATTCGCTATTGCCGTCCCTATTGTGCGTTTAGCCGGCGCACTTTATATTTCTTATAGTTTTAAATTCAACAAGCTGAACCCTTCATTGCTACAGTTTTTTCGCGCATACCATCACCTTGACCATTGGGCCATGCTTAACGTTTTTATGCTCGGCATTGTCGTTTCTATGTATAAATTAATTGATGATACTGAGCTTTCAGTTAACTTTGGTTTATTATCCTTTGTTTTTTGGTTAATTTGTTCCACTATGTCTGCAGCAGCACTTGACCAAGACTATATTTGGGATAAATTAGAAAAAGCGTTTACAAAAAAGTGAGTCGTTAGATGAAAACAGCGAAACAAGCTGGCTTAGCCCTATGTCCTAAATGCCATAAGCTGAATAATGTAACCTCAGAGCCAATACAATGTAGTCGCTGCAATGGTCTGTTCTATCAGCGTAATCACCATAGTTTGCAATATACCCTCGCTTGGTGTGTTGCTGCCTTGCTGGCTTTTATTCCAGCAAATCTATACCCGATAATGATTGTCTATCAATTAGGTATTGGTGAAGAAGCAACTATTTTGTCCGGTATTGGCGAATTTATTAATCATGGTCTCTACCCAATAGCCATTATTATTTTTACCGCCAGTATCATAGTACCTTTGCTAAAAATTATTGGTTTATTTGTTTTGGTTTATAAAGTACACACTGGCGTACGCTTAAAACCCAATAAACACAGTAAGTTTTACCACGTGCTTGAGCTATTAGGACCTTGGTCAATGCTTGATGTATTCGTTGTTGCCTTAATGGTAACCGTAGTAGAACTTGGTTTTGTTACCTCGGTAGCCGCAGGTCCAGCAATAAATTACTTTACCATTACCGTACTTTTTACTATGTTTGCTGCCAACAGTTTTGATCCTCGTTTGTTGTGGGACAAAAAAAGTGCCATACAAACACAGTAATAATGGCCAAACACCTTGTCATAAAGAAAGGATATAAATGACTAATAAAAAAGCGATTGCTGACTCCGAACACAATAAAGCAAACCATAACAACACAGTGGAGCATAACAAAGCTGAAATAGTGCCGCGGCAAGGTATTTCTATTATTTGGTTTGTGCCCTTTATTGCCTTGCTTTTTGGTTTGTGGCTCACCGTAAAAGTCGTATCTGAACAAGGCACGTTTATTACCATAGAGTTTGATAATGGCTCTGGCATTGTGCCCAATAAAACCGAAGTACGCTACAAAGGCTTAGTGACCGGTTTAGTAAAAAAGGTGGTACCATCAAAAGATTTACAACGCGTTATTGCGGAAGTAGAAATTTCTCAAGATTTTACTGATTATCTCACCACCAATACTCGTTTTTGGTTAGTCAGTGCTGATATTTCTCTGCAAGGAGTTTCTGGACTAGATACGCTTATTTCGGGTAGTTACATTACTATGGTGCCTGATACCGATAAAAAGACTAACAGTCAAAGCCACTTTATTGCCCTCACTGAAGCGCCAATCTTAGATATGTCGACGCCTGGCTTACATCTCACCTTATATAGCGATGTGTTAGGTTCTATTAGTGAAAATTCTCCCATCAGTTTCAAGCAAATACCTATTGGACATGTCACGGGCTATCACTATGTAGAAAGTAACAAGAAAATTGCTATTATCATTTATATCAAACCAGAATATGCTCACTTAGTGAAAGAAAATTCTCTCTTTTATAATAGTAGTGGTGTACAAGTGACTGCTTCACTATCTGCTGGGTTGAAGGTTAACACAGATTCACTGGCGTCTATGATGGCAGGCGGGATATCAGTTGATACGTTAAGCTATCAAACAGAGTTGCCACCAGCTAAAAATGGCCAAACCTTTCCCTTACACGCTGACTTTCAATCAGCTGAAATGGGTCACGAAATTGAACTAACGCTAGCGTGGAATTCAGGTATAGATCACAACGCCGCTATTTTATTTCAAGGCGTGACCATAGGCGCGATTGACTCATTTAGCAACATAGATCCCGAGAGTAGAAAAATAACCGCAACGGCAAAAGTTAACCCTCGCGTAATTCCCTATTTAACCGAACAATCACAGTTTTATATTGTTTCACCGCAAGTTAACTTAGCAGGTTTAAAAAATGCTAAAACCTTGTTGACCGGCAATTATATTAGTATCAGACCTTCATTAGAGGGCAAACCTAGTAACAAATTTAAGGTCTTTAACAACAAACCTCCTTATAAATACACTGAACCCGGTTTGCATTTAATGTTAACTAGTAACGATCGTAGCTCGCTACAGGTAGGTAATAATGTTTATTATAAGCAACAAGTTGTCGGGAACATACAAGCCATTGAAACAACCGCGCCAGAACGTCATTTAATTCATATTCATGTACAACCTGAGTTTAGTCACTATGTGAATCACAGTAGTCGTTTTTACAATAATTCAGGGCTCAATATATCAGCCAGTTTACTTGGCGTTGATATTCAAGCGCAGTCATTACAGACTATTTTAACCGGTGGCATAGCCTTTACTAATGATCTTCACAGCCATGAAGCACAGAAAAAATTAGTGAATAATGGCGATAGTTTTACTTTATATGCTAATAATAAAATTGCCGAACAAAAGGTGAAGTTCACCCTAAGTATTACCGCAAGCGAACCATTAAGTAGCAATACCCGTGTACTATATCGTGGCGTTGAAATTGGCGCTATTCATAGCATAACCACTCAAGGTGATTTACAACAATTACACCTAGGTTTATTACCTGAGTATCAACATATATTAACAGTAAATACTCAGTTTTATTTAGTTAAACCTAGCTTAAGTCTCTCTGGTGCTAGTGATACCCAGGCGTTATTTAAAGGGGCTTATATTACCTTTAACCAAGGCAAAGGCGAAACCAAAACGCATTTTAACTTATTTAGACAACCCCCTGAAAAACTTGCCAGCGCTGCAGGCTTGCAACTAACCCTAACGACTGACCATGCCAATGTGGCAACACCTGGTAGCGCTATTAGCTATCGTGGTATCACTATTGGTCAAGTCGACAATGTCCGTTTAGATAAAGCAGATGACAATATCAGCGTTAGCATTACTATTGATGAAGAACATCAAGATTTAGTTAAAAGTACTACTCGATTTTATAATGCCAGTGGCGTCAGCATTTCCGGTGGTTTAAGTGATTTTGTCGTGAAAACTGAGTCACTTGATGCTATTTTACGCGGTGGTATCAGTTTTTATAATCCAGATATGTCACTCACCTCATCGTCACAAAAAGGCGCTGCGCCAGTGAAAGAGTTATCAAATTTCACCTTATTTAAACATATTGAACATGCTCAAAATGCCGGGCAAACTATTAGTATTTATTTTAATGATGTTAGAGGCTTAAAAGTAAACACTAAAGTTGTCTATCAGGAAATTACCATAGGAAAAGTTGAGCGATTAATATTTAGCGAAGATAAAGTAGGGGTTACCGCTTTAGTACTGTTAAATGATTTAGGTAGTCAATTCGCACGACAAGGTACAAAATTTTGGAAAATAGAGCCGCAAATTGGCTTAGTTGGCTCTAAAAATGTTGCAGCGCTACTTGATGGTGTATTTATTGGCTTACTACCGTCACATAACATAAAAGCTAAAGCCAAAAGTGACTTTCAAGCACTGCAATTAGCCCCTACTGTTGAACAGCTGAGTTATGGTTTAAATATTAAATTAACCGCTGATCGCCTTGGTTCGGTGCGCGTCGGTAACCCTGTACTCTACCGGCAAATAAAGGTCGGTAAAGTGATTGGTGTCGACTTATCTCCTACCGCTGATCAAGTGAATATTTTTATTAATATTGCCAAACGTTACGCATCACTGGTTAATCAACAAAGTCAGTTTTGGAATACTAGTGGTGTAAATATTGAGGCTGGTATTTTCTCTGGTATTAATATTGATTCTGAATCAATAGAAACATTACTTGCTGGCGGCATTGCCTTTGCAACTCCAGAGATTAACGACAAGCAGAGTAAACAATCAACCACTGAGGTTGATAAACAAATGGTAAAACTGCCAACAAGTTTTACTCTTCATCAGAATGTCGATAAAGACTGGTTAAAGTGGCAACCTAAAATAACCATCAATAATGAAAGTATGTTGTAGAGCAATAAAACCTTATCTAGCTAATACGGTACGCCCTGTCCCGTATTCAACGACTAAGCCGCTGCTATCAATAGAGCTAACTAAACTTGTTATAACTTAGTGAATAAAGATTCAACGAAGAAGTGAGTCAATGGTTGACACTTTAGGCAAATTGAAAGATTATATAGCCATCTAAACGTCCGTTAAAAATAAAGAAGAGATATTTTGACTACACAATCAGAGTTACAAGCTAGGTACAATGATATTAATCGAGGTGTTTATTTTATTGGTACTACTCCCCCTAAGAGTGATACACCACTTGATAAAGTTGCTGACATTGCTGAAAAATTACTTGAGCGTGTTAGCGATATCGACTTTGACGGCCTGATTGTTTATGACATTCAAGATGAAGATTCTCGCATTAGTAAACCTAGACCTTTCCCATTTAAGTCAACTCATGATACCCGTCTGTATTCTTCTTTATTGAATAAAAAGTCAAGCCGACCAGTAATTACCTATAAAAGTGTTGTTCAATCTAATGGTGATGATTTTAATCAATGGGCCAACGAAGCTTGGGAAAAATATGGAGTAAAAGATGTGGTGCTAGTAGGTAGCCCATCTAAAAACAATGATATTTCATTACCCTTAGCTAGCGCCTATAAAACCTTAGTAGATAATCAGCATAATTTCTTTGTTGGTGGTGTCACTATAGCTGAGCGCCATGCTAGTAAAAAAGATGAACATGAGCGTTTAATTGCCAAACACCAACAAGGTTGTAGTTTCTTTATTTCACAAGCAATATACGATCCTCAAGCGACTATCGACTTACTAACTCGCTACGCTATTGAATGTAAAAAACAAGGCATAAAACCACAACGTTTAATATTAACCTTCTCTCCCTGTGGTAGTGAAAAAACCTTAGAGTTTATTGAATGGTTAGGTGTTAATGTACCTGAAGCAACGAGTTTGCGCATCCTTAATGCACCAAAACCTTTATATGAATCAATTCGCATTTGTGTCAATAGTTTACAACAGATTTTAGATGCAATACTGCCATATAATTTACCACTAGGTTTAAATATTGAAAGCTTAACCAATCGAAAAGAAGAAATAGATGGCTCTATTTTACTTTATAAATTACTACGTTCAGAAATGGATAACTTTTTAGCTAAAAAAGAATTATCCGCGTTAAATAAGTCATAAAAATTTAAAGGCTCATTGTAAGAGTGAGCCTTTAAACTTTCCTCAAGCGACAATCAATTTTTATTTCAAGAATAAGATTAACTGGTAGTGTACTAATATCGCTGCTTCCTATCCTTATAGTATCGATATCACCTGATATTTCTTTTTATACCTGATAAAATACAACCACGATATATCGTGTATTTAATTATAATAAGTATTTTATGACCATAGATATAAAAGAATTTTTAACTGACTCTCTATTACTAAATGCCGTAAGTGAAGGAGTCTATGGTTTTGATACAGATGGCAATGCTGTGTTTGTTAACCCTGCCTCAGAACAAATGACGGGCTGGAAATCAGCAGAACTATTGGGTAAAAACATCCATAAATACCATCACCATACCCATGCCAATGGCACCCCTTACCCTAGCGATGAATGTAACATCTATAACACCATGCGAGATGGTATAGAACGTAAAATAACCCACGAAATTTTTTGGCGAAAAGATGGTACTAGTTTCCCTGTAGAATATACTTCAACCCCCGTATATAAAAACGGTGAGTTAATTGGCGCAGTAGCAGTATTTCGTGATGTTAGCCAGCAAAGGTTGGCTGATAATAACCTGCGCGCCGCGTTGAAAAAAGTACAAGACCTCACTAAAAAACTACAAGCACAAAACAGCTATTTACAAGATGAAATTAATGAGAGTTTTCAAGACTCAGGCTTAGAGGGAAATAGCCAAAATTTTATCGCAATGTTACAACAAATAAAAATCGTCGCACAAACGGATAGTACTGTACTTATCCTTGGGGAAAATGGAACAGGTAAAGAACTTGTTGCACGTAACTTACATCAATTAAGTCAACGAAAAAATACACCGTTGGTTAAAGTTAACTGCGCTGCTTTTTCTGACAACTTACTTGAGTCCGAGCTTTTTGGTCATGAAAAGGGGGCTTTTACTGGGGCAAGTGAAAAACGACGAGGTCGCTTTGAACTCGCTGATAAAGGAACACTTTTCTTAGATGAAATAGGTGAATTATCACCTGACGCTCAAAGCAAATTACTCAGAGTATTACAAGAGCGAGAGTTTGAACGTGTTGGTGGTAATAAAACTATCAAGGTAGATATTCGTATTATTGCCGCAACAAACCAAGATTTATTCGCCATGGTTCAGCAAGGTAGATTTCGAATGGACTTATATTACCGATTAAATGTTTTTCCTATTTTTATGCCCACATTAAGAGAGCGAATCGAGGATATTCCTTTACTTTGTCATAGTATTCTAAGGCAATTAAATAAAAAACTTCATAAAAATATCAAGGGCATCAGTAAAAAAAGCTTAAGAAAACTGGCTGATTACCATTGGCCCGGTAATATTAGAGAGTTGCAAAACATTCTCGAGCGAGAAGTTATTTTATCTAACTCTCATACACTGCATATTCAACAAAAATTAGATAAATCGCACGCTGTGTCACCCACATTTGACAAACCATTAGCAGAGGTTGAAAAGACTTACATTATTGGCGTCTTAAAGGTGTGTTGCTGGAAAATTGGTGGTGAAAATGGTGCAGCCAAAGTTCTAGGCTTACCAGATAGTACTTTACGTTCACGTATGAAAAAACTACAAATACAGCGATCTTAATTTAGTTTACCTAAAAAGCCACGACATATCACAAAAGCCACGCTATGCCGTGGCTTATTAGCTTTATAAGAGACAAAATAATCTTTTAAAAACAATCGGTTAAATGATTTATTTCATGGCATATTTCTTGATATAGATATATTACTCAATTATGTCACGGTAGTAATAAATGAAATTTAATATCAAAGAAGAGCACCTCATCATTAAACCCCATAAATCTCAAACATCCGTTTATGTTAGAGAGCAAAAGGGTTTTTACCAAAAAATTCGCCGTTATTCTAACTGGTTACTGATGTTTGCCTTTATTATCATACCTTTTGTGCAATTTAATAATAAACAAGCCGTATTGCTTGACGTAGTAAAGCAAGAGTTTAGGATTTTCAATTTCACCTTCTGGCCACAAGATTTTATCCTACTCGCGGGAGTTTTCCTGGTCGCAGCCTTTGCCCTTTTTTTTATAACAACTTGGCTTGGACGGGTTTGGTGTGGTTATGTGTGTCCTCAAACCGTCTGGACACTCGCCTATGTTTGGGTAGAGCACAGAATAGAGGGAACCCGTAATAAACGGCTAGCTTTAGATAAAGCTCCTTGGACATTACGTAAAGTTTACAAAAAAACACTTAAGCATCTAATTTGGCTATTGATGTCATTGATTACTGCTACAACCTTTCTATCCTACTTTATCCCAATGAATGAGCTTTATAGCACTATGCTTACCTTTGATTGGAGTGGAGCAGTGACTTTTTGGGTATTATTTTTTGCCCTAGCCACATACGCTAACGCAGGATGGATGAGAGAACATGTCTGCATTCACTTATGTCCTTACTCTCGTTTTCAATCTGCTATGTTTGATAAAAATACGCTGCTGGTAGCTTATGATGCTGATCGTGGCGAGAATAGAGCTGCGCGTAAACAAAAAGATGATCGTTCCATGCTAAAAGATGAAAAGGGGTTAGGTGATTGTGTTGATTGCAATTTATGTGTTGAAGTTTGTCCCGCTGGTATAGATATTCGTAACGGTATTCAATATGAGTGTATTAACTGTGGTCTATGTATTGATGCTTGTGATCAAACCATGGAAAAATTTAACTATCCAAAAGGCTTAATTAGTTACACCAGTGAACAAAAAATCGCAGGTAAAAAAACAAAGCGTTTTAATGTAAAACTCATTTCTTATGGGATGCTGACGCTATTATTAATTATACTATTAGGGCTATGGATTAATAACAGAATACCGATTGAAGCCAATATAATTCGTGATAGAACAGCTCTATATCGCGTTGATTTTGAAGGCACTGTTGAGAACACCTATACATTTAAGCTCCTTAACAAAACTCAAGTGCCATTACATTTCAATATAGGGATTAAAAATTTAGCCATTACGGATATAAAGCTACCTAAAAATTTACTTATTGCTCCAGGCGTTATGCAAGAAGTACCTATTACTTTGGCAATAGATGGTAATTTATTGAAACAAAAAATTACTGCAATAAACTTTACTATTCAATCAGTTGAACAACCTGATATTTTAATTGAAAAGCGCACTATGTTCTTTAGTAATTAACCTTGAGCATAATACCAAACGGATTAATTAGCTGACCCGTTTTTCACTGTCTAGCGAACTTAATTCGATTGGTATTATGCAATCAGAACGATACTCTCACCTGTAATTTAACAACAGTTTTTCAATACGCGCAACTAGATTGCCTAAGGTAATTTGTAGAGCATTGTTAACTAACGGGCTGTAACATATACTTCACTAACATAGCGAAACACATAACAACGACTAAGTAACGCAGATAAGTTACCGGTATTTTAAATAAGCAATGTGAGCCTAACCAAGCACCTATAAATTGTCCTACCATCATGATCATACCTGCAAACCAAATAATGTGACCAGCAAAGATAAACACCACCAACGAGGCAATGTTACTTGAAAAGTTTAAGGTTTTGGCGATTGCAGTCGCTTCAAGAAACTTTTGACCACGTAAGGCTCGTCCAGCAAGAGTAAAAAAAGATCCCGTTGCTGGACCAAAAATACCGTCATAACATCCAATAATAGGGACAATAAAGCGTTGATAAGTGCTTGATGATATCTTCGCAGAGTTATTTTTTTCATCGATAGTCGGGGTAATAAGAAAGTAAATACCAATAGCGGTAATAACCACGGGAATAATCACTGACAACATAGCAGTATCAATAAATTGAATAATAATAGTGCCAACGGTCGAGCCAATAAAGCTTGCTAGCATTAAATGCTTAACCTGATACCAACGTACTCGCCTAGCACGTAACATCATCACGCTTGCGGTAGCAACGCCCATACTTGATTGTAATTTATTGGTTGCCAGCGCCGCTAACGGCGGGATACCACTCATCATTAATGCCGGTAGCGTTAACAAACCTCCCCCACCTGCTAAGGTATCAAGAAAGCCTGCAACAACAGCGATAGTAAATAAAAACAACGCGATTTCAATAGTTAGATTGGCGAATTCCAAAATACTTCCTCTACATGTGTGTGGTTTACGATGATAAAAAACTGCTATATCTTTGATAGGATATTCTGTGTAAGACCTTGGTGTATAAAGAAGTGCCCACGAAGAGTGACTAGACAACACACTATTGTCTTCGCTAGAACACGTCAATATCGAGTGAAATTTAGGCAACAAAAAAGGAGATACAATCTCCTTTTTTATTTAAGCATCAATTAATAATTAATTTTCACGTAATGCTCTAAAGCCTAGGTAGTTAGATCTAAAACCTGGAGAAAGCTCTAACCTAACTGAAGTGCGCGCTAGCCTTGGGGTAAAATTCCAAGCACCGCCACGAGCCACTACTTTATGACTATTGGTTAATTCCCAAACATTGCCAACCGTATCATATAAGCCAAGTTTGTTTGCTCTAAACGACTTTATCGGTGAAGTACTAAGGTTTGACCATTTACTACCGCAATAAGCGCAGTTTGCTTTGCCATTACCTATATCATTTCCCCACCAATAATTCGCTATACTTCCTGCTCTAGCAACATATTCCCATTCGATTTCATTGGGTAAACGATAGTTACGATGTGTTTTTTGCGATAACCATGAAAGATAAGCATTACTGTCTTCATCGCTCACACAAACAACAGGGTGATCGTCGCCTTGTTTAAAACCTGGATTACGCCAATTCAGTACGCTGTTATATTGTGGTTGACCTTGAACAAAAGCTGCGCAGCCATTATCAGTTTCTGCTTCAGTGACATAATTAGTTGCTTTAACAAACTGTTTAAAATCACCTACAGTGATTTGACTTTGACCAATAGCAAATGAATTCAGTATTTGTGCACTACGCGCAGGCTTTTCATTTCGTAAGCCCGCCCCTTTCATATCACCCATTTGAAACTTGCCCGCAGGAATACCAATCAACTCTGGCCCTAACTCGTCACCCGGTAAAATATCTTGAATAACTTCACCATTGGCAAAGTTAATTGATGCTTTGATCAATTCCGCTTTAATGGTGGAGTTTTTGTTTAAACGGATTTGCTCTTTGTGGTCTAAATAGCCTGCTTTGGTAATCACTACATCATGATTACCTGCAGATAACATCACTGAAAGTCTAGTAGAACCGTAGCTAACGCCATCAATAAATACTTCATCATCGTATTGATCCGAACGAACGGTTAATTCATAAAGTACTGATTCATCATTAGACAGAAATTCATTATTAGCATCGATATTAACGCTCTCTTCGCTAGCGGGTGTTTTTTTATAACTACAATAACGAGAAGAGAGGTCTAATAATTTACAGGCTTCAAAGTTAGGTAATGAACCTTCTAATTCAACACTAATGGTTGTACTGTAATTACCTTGGCCACTAAATTCACTACTCAATACTTTATGCTTAATTAATCTAACTTGCGCAGCTGAATTACTTTTGTGTGCGTTAATAAGGCTAGACTCTGTTGCTTTAGCAAATAAGTTATTAACAAATTCTTTCGAGGCTTTTTGTTTTGCTAACAGGTTACTGCGTACAATACATTGCTTTAATGTTTCTTGGGTATCACAAGCAACCATTTGGGTGGTTTTCAATTCACTTTTGGTTTCAAATTCATCACGTAAGCGCTTTACACGCGCAATAATAATTTCTTCAAGTAAGACTTCTCGTGCATTAGCTAAAGTAAATCGTTCTACATTAGCACGGGCAAGTTTTACTTTTAAGTCAGCTAGTAAGGCGACGCTATTTTTAATACCATCTTTATTATTTTTTTGCGCTAGAATGGCTTTACGATAAGCATTTTGTACCTCAACGATATCTTGCTCTGGGTTATCAACTAATGCTTCATATTGCTTGTTCATATTAACTAGCGCTTGATTACGCGCCGTTGTTAACTCATTGCCTTTACTACGTAGTAAATTTAATTTTTCTTCTTCATTAGCAACTTGGGTATTTAATATAGATAATGAGGCGATAAAATTTTCATATTCAGCTTCTTTACTGCTTAATTGAACTTCAAGGCTTTCAACTGAATGATTTTGACTTGGCTTCAACTCAAAAGCTTGAGAACCCATAGAGATACAACTAACTATAATTACGAGTAAAGCCAAGCGCATGTTTATTATTCCTGAATAATGTAATGTTTTATTCCTACAGACAATATCTTGTAAAAGGTATTTAAACAGATATTTTAAAAGATAAGACTGAAAGTAACTTAAAAATATTAATTGATATAGTTTTAGTACTCGCAATCATATTGGGTCGATGGCAAGATCGCAAGTATTAAAAATAGAAAATTATGATTTTTATAGGCTTGTAAACAAAGAAATAAAGTATTTTTTGTGTAGTGTACTACCGATAAATATACCATAAACAAGTGATGGATTAGCAATTAACAATCGATAAATAAGTGATATTAGCATGTTAGCTTACTAGCTATCCAATACTTAGGTGGTAAAATAAACACTAATTATACCCCTTACCCTGATGAGATAACTGTGACTCTGCCAGATAAAAATGTACTACTTTTCGACCTTGATGGCACGCTAGTTGATAGTGCTCCTGACTTAGCTTTAGCACTAAATAGAACGTTGGAAGATTTAAACAAACCGCTAGTTGATCAACACACCATACGTGGCTGGGTTGGTAATGGCGCCAAAGTCTTAGTTCAGCGTGGTTTGTCTGGTTCCGCCACCATTAATGAGCTATTAGATACCGCACTTGTTGAAGAGGCGTTGACTATTTTTCTAGCGCATTACCAGCAGTGTTTGTGTATTGAGTCGGCTTTATATAATGATGTAAAAGAAGGTTTATTTACCTTAAAACTCGCTGGCTATCGCCTTGCTATTATCACCAATAAACCCGCCATATTTATTCAACCTATTTTACAAGGTTTAGGCCTTGGTAATGTGTTTGAGTTACTCATTGGTGGCGATACTTTACCTCAAAGAAAGCCCGATCCTGCTCCGTTACACTATGCCTTAGCACAACTGAACGTGACAGCTGAGCAGTGCTTGATGATTGGTGATTCTAAAAACGATATTTTAGCCGCACAAGCCGCCAAAATAGACAGCGTTGGCTTAACCTACGGCTATAACTACGGTGAAGATATTAGCCTTTATCAACCACAATGGTGTTTTGACCATTTTAAAGCATTATTAACTTTACTGATAAAAAATGAAGAATAAGCTAACCACAACAGATGAGTCGCTTTATTATTCAGTAAAACTATTCTCTAAAACTACTTACTAAAACAGAAATTTTTTGCTAAAGCTGTAGGATAATTACGTTGTTTAGCTAAGATCATTGCTCGCTCAGTTACTTCAACGTTTGAACATTGCTGACTTACCGGGAAGTAATGCTCAGTTAAATAATGACCTAAGGCAGATTCTGCTACTAAACCGCACGCTACTAAATTGGCTAAAATAGCATCTGATGCTGCTAATGCAGACGAGCCTTTAACAATTTCTGCACGAGCATAGTGCTTACCATAAAACGACACATCAGCCGCACGTAAACCAGGGTCTTCGCCAGGAATTTGTTGCGCACCAAATAAGGGCTTTGCCGCTACTTTAGCGTCAGTAAAAGTAGGAATAAATTGCGCCATATGCTCAATTGATCCTAAGGTTCTGTTTTGTACTAATTGCTCTGGCCATTGCAAGTAAATCTTTTCAATAAACTGTGGCGCTAATTGCGGCTGAGCACTTTGCGCTGAACTAGCCACTAAACCTTGTTCAAACAAGGTAATATTTTGTGTCATACCGTGTAATTGAAAATAGCCGTCAGGATAAGGCGTTAATTGCGCCATGCCTTGAGGGGTACCTCGCTCACCATAAAAAACTATTTCTGGCCATAACCCTTGGCATTGTGGCCAATGGGCAACGTAAGCAGCTTTAAATTCCACCATACGTTGGCGCTTAGCGCTGAGCATGTCATCTATTTCACCACTTTTGAAACCACAAGCATTGATAACATAGTCAAAGTGTTGATGATTAATATCAGTACTGGTTTCAGACGTTGTTGATACTTGCCAACTAGTGCTATTTTCTGGTTGAGTAATAGCAACAACTTTACTATTCATTTGTAAGTGACAGCTGGGTAAACGCTCAATTGCTAGACTGGTAATAGCTGCCATACGAAAAGCAGACCAGCCATATTCCTGCACTAAAAGTACAGGAAACTTAAGACTATCTAAATCAACCTGTTGCGCAAATGAAATTAACCAGTCACTGTCTTGTTTAGCATGAGTAGGTATAGGCTTATTCACTAGCGCATCGACTTCATCACGTGAATAAAAGCGAAAGTAGTTACTTGGCTCACCTAACACTTTATTACGATTATCTTGCGCCACTAGCTCACTGTACCTAGCGCGCAACTTTTCTAAGCGTGGTAATAAATCTTCTGGTTGGCCATTATCCGTTTTAGGTAAAGCAATAACCGTTGGTCGAACATTAATACTATGAGGGTAAACTTTTACCGTATCTATCGATTGTTTTAATAAGGTTAAACATTGTTCATCGGAAATTTCGCGATATAAATTACCGCCTGCATGTAAATGACAGATAGGTGGACCATTAACTAGGCTAGGGCCTTTTTCAATTAAGGTAGTATCTAAGCCTAACTCAGCAAAGCGCAGCGCAATAGTTGATCCCGCCACACCGCCGCCAATAATAGCAATTTTAATAGCTGAATTTAGCAGTGGCTGGTGAGTAACGGTATTTTTATTCATAAAGGGTACAATATAAGGCTTTTATAAGGTTATTTTACGTGGATATAAGCTCTTTGCGTAGAGGAGAAACAAAAAACTAAACGAGTAATTTTTTACGCTTATCTTGTGTAAAAAGATCAACAAGATAATCATGTTAAGTTACTGCGTATTAACCACTGGAGCTTTTTGTTGATGGTAGTCTGCAATACAAGCATTACAAATACAAGATTGACCTTTAAGCTGGCTTGGTATTTTATCCAATAAGGCTTGTGGTACTATCACTTCAGCACTCATACACCAACAAGTGCTGTTTTTTTTAACTTCACAGCGATTAGGTTGTTGGCATAACGGGCAAGTACTTTCGTCATTCTGATTAATCATAAGGTTTTTGTCTATTTTACTTAGCTTTGAAAAGTCTTTTAAGTATAGTTAAATGTACAGACCAGTATCAACAAAGGCTTGAGTTAACTGCTGATACAATTGGTCTATGGTTGGCTGCTCAGTTATATGTTCAAAAAGCGTAGTATGTACCTCGGCTTTTACTCGTTCGGTTTTATTTGCTAATTGATAACATAAATTAACCGGTTTAATCAGTTCATCGAGTAATACATCAATAAGAATAAAAGCTTGTGCTAACACTATTTTACCACCACCTTTTTTTATTATCACCCGTTGTGCAGTACCCACTATTTTTTTGCCATTAAGATTAATATTGTAATCGCCGTCACAGTATGAAAAGTCAGTGGCATGTACTTGACTCGCCAAATTAAATTGCTGGAAAAAACCATTAAGCACCGCACATAAGTTTTGGTAGGCTTTACTAATTGAGTACGGACTGTCTTCTGACCAAAGATAAAGATGAGATAAGTTAATAATACCCGGACATTGCGGTACCGGTGCGCCACCTGTTTTTCGTGAATGTAACTGCCACTTATTAGCTAATAATGCCGTATTCAGGGTTTCAGACTCTGGCCACTTATTACCCGCAGGCAATACTAACGTCGGTTCTTTTGCCTGCCAAAGCATTAAGCATTGTGTAAATTCATTGGACTGTATTTGGGCAATCAATTGTGTTTCTTTTTCAAATACTTTCCTAACAGATATATTTTTGTAGTGTTGTAGTTTATTGCGATTCATCGATATTTCCTGTTCAACCACTCACCTTGATTGCCAATATTCTACCGCTAAACAAGATCGATTAACTAGCTTAATATTTAGCTAAACACCAATAATAACAACAAAATTCACTTCAATTTGTTAACCGTTATTTAACGCTTATAGTAGGCAATATATCACCTTCGCGCTGCACTTTTTTGTATAAAAACCGACTTTAAAAGTAAAAAAATAACAATTATTCACATATTAATGCGGTTATGCTTCGGCTAAATTACGCTAATATATTATTAACTTGCAGTGAAAGGGATAAAAAATCTGAGCGACTATAAACGAACTCATGTGTTAATAAAATGCTCGTTAACCATACTCCTAAGTCCGCCATAATTATCGCTCAGTGTTCACCAAAAATATTCAAAAATCACCTACCAATGCTTATCTGCGCCGACAGGAATATTGTAAGGCACTATTGCATGTAAACAACGCATTAATTAATAACCTTAAGGATATAACATGAAGATAAAAATAATTGCATTAACCGTAGCAGCAAGCTTAATACCATTAATAGCCTCTGCTCATAGCGATCATGATCACGTTTCAGATAGCCAGATTAAAACCCAACGCGCTAAGTTAGAAAAAAATACTGCTGGTAAAGGTTTTGGACCACAGTCCCCTCGCGATATTGACTCAATTAAAGGTAATAACTCACGTGCGTTTAGCGCTGCGCCTGCTTATACAACGATGAACCTTTGTAATATCCACTTCCACCAAAATGCTGAACACAAAGGAGGCGAGTTTACTAAATATGCCGGTAATGGTGATGGTCACGGTTTTCAAAGTGGTTATATTTATTCGGGTCAGTTGAGTACTCAAGAAAAAAAACCAACTAAAGCTGCTATTTGCCCCAGTAAGCACGGTGTTTTAAATTCTGGTGATACGATTGAAGTTCACTATGTACACTCTACTGCCCAAGTCACTCCAGGACCAACATTAGGCGCATGTTTAAGTGACTCAATTGGCAACCCACAATTACGTGTCGAAACACAAGTCTATGTTTTAGTTAACGACAACAATGCGTTAGATTTTTCAATGCTAACTGAACATGGTGTAAGTAATGGTTACCAACAAGCGTTAAATATCCCAAGCGATACGGGTACACCTGTACAATATGCTGGCTCTACTACTGGTCCAGGCTATAATGAAAAAGGTTCTCCATTTCAGGTAGCTTGGAGTGTTCGACCACAAGTTGCTAAAGTAAATATTGAAACTGTTGGTAAGTGGTGTGAAGATAATATTTTTGAAGAAGATCATGCTCACGGTGTCAGAAATTTAGTGGTTAATCCTAAATTACTTTCTGCCAATTAATAACAAAAAGTTCTCTCAATGTTAAAAATAAACTGGGTCTGCTACATTAATCACAGTTTATTTCTTTTCATTAGATGATATAGACAAAGAACACTGTACTTAAAGCCAAGTACGCACGCGCTTTTTATACTGAGTAAATTCACCATTAAATAGTCGCGCTAACGCTTTTTCTTCAGGCGCTATTTGAAAATATTGCATATACATCATAAATAAAAAAATTAACGTAATTGCCCATACTGATGCTAAATAGCTTGCCCATGCCAATAGAAAAAATACCAAAGCAAGATACATTGGATTACGCGTAAATTGGTAAATACCTGTAGTGACTAAGCTGCTGGTTGTCTCAGGCTTTAGTGGATTTATCGTGGTTTTTGCTCGTCGAAAAGAAATAATACCCAAGAGCGCAAAAAGAGCACCCACGAAAATAAAACTAAGGACTGAAAAAATTTTTACTGTGCTTGTTAACTCAACTGGGCTAGTAAAAAGACTTAACCACCACATAGCGGCCGCAGTAAACAAGGTAAGTAAAGGTGGTGGAATTTTATTCTCTAATGACAACATGATTAGCCTTATTATTGGTACTTAGTTATATTAGCAATTAGCCAATAATCTTTTGTAATTTTTCTACTACTTGTTCGGGAGAAATATTATATGAAGATTTTGCTTCGGTTATGGCAGTAACCACGGCAATACTTTCTACCCCAGTCGCTACAACCTGCGCTGCTCGCACTAAGTTTATACCGCCAATAGCAACGACCGGAATTTGAGTGATATTATTGTTAGGACGTAACGCCAATACTTGCGTTAAATTATTAAGACCTTGAATTTGTCCGGTCATGTCTTTGGTTGTGGTTGGAAAAACAGCACCAATGGCTAAATAAGACGGCTGAAGTTGCTGCGCTAATAAAAACTCATAACAGCCATGAGTGCTAATACCTAAACGTAAACCAGCTTGCTGAATTTTAAAAAGATCGGCAGCTTGCAAATCTTCTTGACCAATATGTACACCATATGCGCCATGCTTAATAGCTAATTGCCAATAATCGTTAATAAACAAACGAGTATCGTAGCTTTTTGCTAAAAATACCGCTTCAATAATCACTTGCTCAACATCCGCTAAGGCGAGATTTTTGATTCTCAGCTGAATAATTTCTAAACCTAACGGCAACAAACGCTTTAACCAATACAAGGAGTCTATCACGGGGTACAGACCGAGCTTTTTTCCTGCCAAATTTAACGAGTTAAACGCCGGTAATGTCTGATATTTTTTACTTACCTCATCAACTGCTTGTGGAAAAAATGCCGCCTGGTATGGCCAACCTTGTTGCTCAAAAGCGCCATAATATTGATGACCGTATAGCTTACTTACTGGCTCACTCGCGTTGAATCCTTGGTTAATAAAAGCTTTAGCTAAAGTAAAAGCATCGCGTACTAAATAACCATGTGCTAGAAAAGCCGATAATGCGGTAGCGAAACTACAACCGCCACCATGGCTATAATGACTGGCAATGCGTTTGCTAGTTAATTGGTAGCTAATTGCTGCTTGAGTTTTATCTTGGTTATCTTGCTTACCTGGCAGTTGATTTAATTGATGATAGCAGTAATCGCTCGAATCAAGAGCTATTTCGCTATGACCACCTTTAACGATAATGCTATGAATAGCAAAATCATCATATATTTTTTTAGCTAGTCGCTCAGCATCACTTATCTCGGCTAATTGCGCTAAGCTTTGTGCTTCGAGCAAGTTTGGCGTAATTACATCAACGTCTTGTAGTAAAGGCCGAAGCTGCGCTAGTGTCAGTGAATTAAAGCTACCGCCAACAGTGGCTTGTCCAACGGGGTCATAAACACTAATAAGCGTTGGCATTTTTTGCTTTAATTGTTCAAGTAACTGCACTAACCACTTTACTTGTGCTACGTTAGCCACCAAACCAATTTTGATCACCGATGGCGGTTTGTCAGTCATTAATAACGCTGCTTGTTGCTGTAATATATCAATCGACACCGAATTAACCGACAACAATTGTTGTGAATTTTGCACAGTATTAGCGCTAATAAGCTGACAAACTTCCACCCCTAAGCCATGCCCGGTTTTAATATCGGCAGCAATACCCGCACCACCAGAGCAATCACTACCGGATATAGTCCAGATTATCGGTTTTTTGGTCATTAAGTTTGTCTTATTCATATCACTTTCTCTAAGCTATCTACTTTATAAAAACAGACAATGGACTCCCGACAAGTAAGGTCGGGAGTGACGTTAACACAGCAAGTTGACGAAAATAATCTCCATGCCGAAAATGATGAAACTCATCCTATAAAATGAATTACATTACTTACCGCAGTAAAGTCAAATTACAAGCAAATGGCACGAAGTTGACGTGAGCCAATGAGTACATTGGACGCCTTAATTTGCTATTACCGCAAAGAGTCATTTAGTTCTGATGCCAAAAGGGTGTATCGAGTGTCGGCGTAGAGGGATGAGCAGTCTGCCGCTGTTGCATTACCCCTGCCACATAACCTTGTTCACCGGCTTGTAATGCTTGAGCAAAGGCTTTTGCCATCAATACCGGGTTATCGGCCAAAGCCACTGCACTATTAAGCAATACCCCGTCATAACCCATTTCCATCGCCAAACACGCATCAGATGGTTTACCAATACCCGCGTCTACAATCAAGGTGGCCTGGGGTAAACGCAAGCGAATGGTCTCTAAGTTATATGGATTCATCAAGCCTTTACCGGTGCCAATCGGCGAAGCCCACGGCATAATGACTTCACAGCCTAAATCATACAAGCGTTGACACAACACCAAGTCGTCGGTGCAATAAGGTAGCACCTTAAAGCCATCGTTGAGTAGTTGCTCGGTTGCACTGAGTAGCTCAATAGGATCGGGTTGTAGGTTGTAATCATCACCAATAACTTCCAACTTTAGCCAATCAGTCTGGAATATTTCGCGGCTCATTTTGGCTAGCGTCACCGCCTCTTTTGCCGTTTTACAACCAGCGGTATTAGGCAGTAAATGGCCATTATTTTGGCTGACGATCTCTTGTAAATATTGCCATATTTGTTGACCTGACTGTTCTGTAGGGTTTTGTCGTTTAAGCGATAAAGTGACCACTTGTGAACCACTGGCAAGGATCGCTTGTTTCATCACCTGTGGCGAAGGGTATAACGCGCTACCAATTAATAAACGGCTAGTTAACTGTTGCCCATAAATAGTAAGAGACATAAAATTATCCGCCCTGAATTGGCTGCAATACATCAAGACTATCACCGCTTTTTACTACGGTAGAGTCGTAATCTGCTTTACCGACAAAATCGCCATTAAGCGCTACCGCAAAGGTCGTTTTTTGTGGCTCAGTAAAGTGCAATATTAAAGCATTATTGACACTAATATACTCGGCTTCACCTAATGAGTAAGCTTTACCGTTAATATGAATAGTCATTAAACTACCTCTTTTTGTAACTGTTCTGTGTAAAAATAATCGCTATAAGGTAACTGTTCGTTAGTATTATTTATCTGGTTACTGACCAGTGCTAACACTTGTTTTAGCACTACTGGTGCAATTAAGAAGCCATGCCTAAATAAGCCATTAACCTGTATTAAACTACCCTGCATGAAAATTTTAGGTTGGTTATCGCTAAACGCTGGTCGACATTGACTGACGTGTTGACGAATGCTGGCTTCAGCAAAACCAGGGTGCACGCTATAAGCTGCGCTCAATAATTCCATAGCAGAGCGCACTGTCATCGGTGCATTATCATCACTTTCAATTTCTGTCGCGCCAACCACATAAAAACCTTTTTGCTTTGGCGCAATATAAAGCTGATATCTGGGGTGCATTAATCGTATCGGTCTTGAAATGTGTACATCGGGGGCAAAGAGTTGGAATAACTCACCGCGTACTGAACGTAAATCAGCTAACGGCGCGCTGTCGGCTTGGCTATTGTTTATGCTAGCGCCAGTACCTCGACAATCAATCACTAAATCAAAAGACTGACTGGCATTTATGCCATCTTGTTGGTAACTGACTTTACTGTGACTAGCGCTATTGTTAATAGCACAGACATGACACTCACTGAACCAGTTTAGTCTTCTCACGCCAAGGCTAAGCTCACCCTCTTTTTCCAGTTGTTTTCGCAAGGCAATCAATAAACGGCGATTACCTATTTGCCCTTCTTCTGGTAGGTATAATCCTTGATTAAAACTGCGACCAATTTCTGGTTCTAGCGCTAACAGCTCAGCACGATTAAGTGAATGCAACTTGTGCTCTGCATAATTATTATTAAGGTGTCTAACGAAGCGTTGATAATCACCTTTATCTTGTTCATGGCTTACCATGATGGCGCCGGTTTGTTGAAAAAAAGTATATTCATCCAAACTATCGAGCAACGCTGGCCACAAACGTAATGACTCAAAGCCCATGTTAACTATATTAGGTTCACTGTGTAGTGACTCACCTAGCGGTGTTAATAAGCCAGCGGCAGCATAAGCGGCACTGTTATGAGCTAATTTACTATCTTTATCAAATAAGGTGATCTGCTTGCCGGTACGCAGTAAAGACAGGGCGAGTAATCGCCCCATCAAACCTGCACCAATAATGGCAATATTCATATTTACCTACCTAAAGCCATGTCGATATAACGAAAGATATTGCCGAGTTAATCTCTCGGCAATAAACGAAAACGCGTGTAATACGCCTCGATAAAAAGTACTTTTCAAGGAGGCAGTACACGGCTTTTTCTAGTCGGCTAGTTGGTAAATTTCACTACCCGTTGCTTTAAATTCAGCAGACTTTTCTTGCATCGCTTTTTCAATGGCGGCATCCGAGGTAATGGTCACCGTTTCATCAAGTAGTTTGATCTCGATAGCATTTTTATCAAGATCGGCAGCGTAATCACGAACTTCTTGGGAGATCTTCATTGAACAGAATTTAGGACCACACATTGAACAAAAATGCGCTACTTTGCCTGATTCTTGTGGCAAGGTTTCATCATGGTAAGCTTTTGCCGTTTCTGGGTCTAAGCCAATATTAAATTGGTCGTACCAACGAAACTCAAAGCGTGCTTTGGACATCGCATTATCACGAATTTGTGCGCCCGGATGGCCTTTCGCTAAATCGCCGGCATGGGCGGCAATTTTGTAGGTAATTAACCCTGCTTTTACATCGTCTTTGTTCGGTAAACCCAAATGCTCTTTCGGGGTTACATAACAAAGCATAGCGCAACCATACCAACCAATATTAGCGGCACCTATACCAGAAGTAATATGATCGTAACCTGGGGCAATATCGGTAGTTAATGGCCCTAAGGTGTAAAACGGCGCTTCACCACAATGCTCAAGTTGCTCTTCCATATTGGCTTTAATCATATGCAGAGGCACATGACCTGGGCCTTCAATAATGGTTTGTACATCATGCTGCCAAGCAATTTTAGTTAGCTCGCCTAAGGTATGTAATTCAGCAAATTGGGCTTCATCGTTAGCATCAGCCACTGAACCTGGACGTAAACCATCCCCTAGTGAGAATGACACATCGTATTGCTTTAAAATTTCACAAATATCCTCAAAATGGGTATAAAGGAAATTTTCTTTATGATGCGCTAAACACCATTTCGCCATGATTGAACCACCACGCGATACAATACCGGTAACACGTTTGGCTGTCATTGGCACGTAACGCAATAACACGCCAGCATGAATAGTAAAGTAATCAACACCTTGCTCGGCTTGTTCGATTAGCGTATCGCGGAAAATTTCCCAAGTAAGGTCTTCAGCCACGCCATTGACTTTTTCAAGCGCTTGGTAAATTGGCACAGTACCAATAGGTACCGGCGCATTACGCATAAGCCATTCGCGCGTTTCGTGAATGTTACGGCCGGTTGATAAATCCATAATGGTATCAGCGCCCCACTTAGTTGACCACACCAGCTTTTCAACCTCTTCTTCGATTGAAGAAGTTACCGCTGAGTTACCAATATTGGCGTTAACTTTAATTAAAAAGTTACGACCAATAATCATTGGCTCTGCTTCAGGGTGATTAATGTTAGCAGGAATAATGGCGCGACCACGGGCAACTTCATCACGCACAAATTCAGGGGTAATTTGCTCAGGAATACTAGCACCAAACGATTCACCTTGATGTTGCTGCAGTAAAATATCGTCTTTCACTTGTTCTCGCCTGAGGTTTTCACGAATGGCGATATATTCCATTTCTGGGGTGATGATGCCTTGTTTGGCATAGTGCATTTGCGTAACGTTTTTACCTTTTTTAGCGATACGCATTTTAGGTAAATGTTCAAAACGTATTTCATCAACGCCTTCATCGTCAAGACGTTGCTGGGCGTATACTGATTTGGTTTCGCTTAAAAACTCGACATCACCACGGGCATCAACCCACGCCTCACGTAACCGTGGAATACCTTTATGTACGTCAATATCAACATTGTCATCGGTGTAAACACCTGAGGTATCATAAACACATAATGGCTCGTTTGGCTCATATACTGGATTATCTTTACTGCCACTAACTAAGGTATCGGTCAGGGTAATTTCACGCATACCGACTTTAATATCGTGGATTTTACCCGAGACGTAAACCTTCTTTGAATTGGGGTAAGATTGATCAGAAACGTTTTTTAAAAACGCTGCTGCTGCTTCACGTTTTTCGCGTCGTGTTTGTGTTTTTTTTTCTACATTATCAACAGTCGTTGAGTTAGTCATGGTCGCACCTTGTTTTTGTTTTTCTAACTTTCTTACCAAAATGAGGCAAATGAAAGCATGAAAAAAATAAAAATTCGGCGGAGTTTCTCTAGCATAATAGACTAAAGAAGAGGCAAAAAGAGTGGGGTTAAAACCTCAATATTAAGTTTTAGCTACTCTCTCTTGTTTCCTACGCAGATATTAATCTGATCAGGTTTTACGGATCCCGCTTTCGCGATCTCAGCCTTTGGCACTCCGACAAGTGTTGCGTTTATTACTTAATAATTATTTGTTAATTAATAACAGTGTGAGCCACTAGGTAGAGTTAACATAGCCTGGGCAGCTCAATAAACGCGACTAGATTCTAACGTGAGCTAAGCGCGTTTAGCAAGAGCTATATATAGCTTATTTAGCATAACTTATGCTTTAGCTATACCATAAACTAACGCATACCCTCCAATATAAGCTAAAGCTAAGTTAGCAGTTATTTATATTATTTAACCCTTGCAGTGCCAGCTAACCACGCTATATCTAGTTGCTTCATCCAGCCAAGACTGTTTTGGGTAACCACAGTTGGCTTATATTCTGCAGCTACATAACCGTGATAAGCACTATCACGAATATTGGCAAAAATATTGGCAAAACTTAACTCACCAGTAAAAGGTTCGCCACGACCAGGTAAGTCGGCGAATTGAATATGGCCAATTAAATGCCCGTACTGTTGAATGCTGTTACTCACTTGACCATCCATAATTTGCATATGATAAACATCAAACTGCATTTTCAGGTTGTCATGCGCTACCTCATTCATCACATCAAGCATTTGCTGGGTATTATGAATAATAAAGTTAGGCATATCACGAGTATTGACCGCTTCAAAGGTGACTAAAATATCGTGTTCTGCAAAAAAAGTCGCGGCCTTACTTAAGTTACTAATAAGTGTGTCGCGGTACTGTGCTTTGCGAGCATTATCTAAGCAACGCCCTGGTAAAACATTAACCATCTTTACTTGTAATGCGTTGGCATATTCAGCGCAAAGGCTTAACGCTTGTACAAACTGCGCTTGCTTCTCAGGTACTGCAGCCAGGCCTTCACCACCAACCATTAAGTCATCAGCGGGTACATTAATCAAACACACCTCAACGCCAGCGGCACTTTTAGCGGCAACTAAGTCAGCGATACTTTCAACGTAAGGGAATTGTATTTCTACTACCTCAAAGCCAGCATTTTTAGCGGCTTGAAAGCGTTCAAGTAACGGCACTTCGGTAAACATTAACGATAAGTTGGCAGCTAACCTCATTATTGTTCTCCTGTACTTGCGCTATGGCTACGACTGTCTTGTTCGTACATCGCCACCAATGTTGCTGGATCTTGTTCGTTATAACCACGACTGGCGTGCGCGCGCATCAGTTCAGCGCCTAAACCTGCCATAGGTATTGCGCTGCCATTATCTTTGGCTAAAGCATTAGCCATATCTAAATCTTTAAGTAGGGTTTTTACATGCCATTTCACTTCGTCAAAATCTTGAGTAGCCATGCGTGACCCGGTAATTTGCAACGGAATACTATCAGCAAAACCGCCCTTTAACGCTTGTGGGATACGCGAAGCATCAACGCCACAACGTTTAGCCATCGCCATCACTTCAGCCATCACTAACACATTACAGCTTACTAACATCTGATTACAAATCTTGGTGGTTTGTCCTGAGCCGACAGGCCCCATGTAAGTAACTGCAGAACTAAGTGGCGCAAGTAATGGTTTAATTGACTCAACCACTTGCTCATCACCGCCACTCATAATAGCAAGCGTACCCGCTTCGGCGCCAGCGACGCCACCCGATACTGGGCTATCAAGCCATGCTACACCTTTTTCAGCGACTTGCTCAGCAAGTGCCACGGTGGCATCAGGGGCAATGGAACTAAAATCAATAATAGTTTGCCCTTTACTTAGAAAGGGGACTAATTGCTCAACCACTAATTGCACTGCATCGGTATTAGAAACACACATCATGATCACATCAACAGATGCTGCCAATTGCGCTACGCTGTCGCTCGCTTTAGCGCCTAAGTCGACTAACGGCTGACATTTATCCTTGTTACGATTAAATACCGTTAAATCAACCCCTGCATTTAATAGCTGTTTACACATAGGTAAACCCATCAGGCCGATACCAATAAAACCCACTGTAGGCATTTGTTTATCCTTTTCAAAATTTGTTAATAAGTTCATTGAACTGCTTATATTTATGCTGGTTTACAACCAGGCACTTGCACAATAAATATTGACACAAAAAAAAGTGCCTTAAAGGCACTTTTTAGCAACATCTTCGACATTAAGACTGCTTTTTATTACGTTTATATACCTTAAATAGTAAACCTTCCGATGAGCTCCTGTAAAGTGTTCGACTCTTTATTTAAACCATTACAAAGCGATTGAGATTTGATCATATTTTCTTTGGTTTGAGCTGAAGAATCTGAAATCATCACGATATTTTGACTTATCTCTGAAGTTGCAATGGTTTGCTCTTGAGTGGCAGTAGCTACAGTGGCATTAATTTCAGTTAAGCTAACTATTTCTCGAGCAATATCATCTAAAGACAAACCTGTTTTCTTTAAACGCTCAGCATTTTCAAGGGTGCCTTTACTGCCTAACTCAATAGCCCCTACGGTCGTTGAAGCTTTTGAATTTAAAGTCTCGATCATTTCATTTATTTGCTCTGTAGATTCAGCCGTTCTTTTCGCTAACGTTCTCACTTCATCAGCAACAACAGCAAAACCTCTGCCTTGTTCACCAGCTCGGGCGGCCTCAATGGCGGCATTTAATGCCAATAAGTTAGTTTGTTCTGAAATACCCTTAATAACATCTAACACATGAGAAATAGACTTAATTTCTGCTGATAACTCGACCACAGAATTAACCGATGAGGCCATCGACTCTTCTAATTTCTGCATTTGGATGATGGTGTTATTGACAAAGCTTGACGCTTCTAACGTGGTACTTTCTGTTGATAAGGCTATTTGTGAAGCATCATTGGCACTATTTGAAATATCTTGCACAGTCATTTCCATTTCAGTGACCGCTGCGGCAACCGTTTGCGTACTAGACGATTGTACTTCAGTTAAGTGAGTAGCATCTTGTACTTGCTCTTCTACTCGCTCTGAAATATTTTTTACCTGTGTTGCTGAAATAGAGACTTGTTTGAACATTTCATGAAGTTGCGCTAAGAAAAGGTTAAATTTAGTAGCCAATTCACTTATCTCATTGTTATTGTTAACCGGTAAACGCACTGTTAAATCACCATCTTTTTCGGTTAAAGCCCCTACTGCATCGGTAATTTGTTCAATGGGTTGAAATATTTGCGACGCTAAAATACGAACAAATATAAAGCCAACAAAAGCAATCACAACACCCACCATTACGTTTTTGTTTATTGCATCGTTTAACGGGCCATATAATTGTTTTGATGGGATTTCGGCCACTAAGTGCCAGTATATTCCAGTCAGTTGACTACTCGAAATAATGTGATTTTCATTATTCATTTCACGTTCAATCATTTTACCGTTTTTAATCGATTCTAAATCAATAGACTGACCAATTTTTGTTTGCTCACCATGTAACATTATCTTACCTGAATCCGTCACTAAATAGACAATACCAGATTCACCAATACGATAATTTTTAACTAATTGCACCATAGCGTTTAACGTTAAGCCAATACCTGCTACCCCTACTCTTTCACCACGATTGATAATAACGTAATTGATAAATAACGTCGGTTGTTTAGTTATTTCATCAATATCGACACTTAAGACATAATTTTTATTCGACGCTAAAAACTCAGTAAACCATGGATCAGCTTGTTGATTCATTTTTCTGACGTCACCATCACCAGAGTAATAGTTACCCGATGATTTAGAGGCGATAAACGCGCGAAGTGTATTTTTATTATCGTTTTTTATTGCGGCTAAATAATCAATAAAATCTTGGCGTTCATTGATGTTTTCATTATTGTTCAACCACGCTTTAACAAAAGTATTTTGCGCCACTTCTTTTGCGATAATAACCGGTGTAGTTAATTCTAATTCAATAGCATTTTTCACTTCATTTAGTGAAGTAGGTAAGTCTATATCGCGTAACTTTTCTTCAGTATGCGTACGCAAACTATACGAAAAAAGCAAGATTGAAATAGTTAGTGGTAAAACAATAGCCAAAATCAAGCTGATATATAATTTACTTTTTAATAACATAAGATAAATACCTTTTAAAAATTTATTGATCTTTTACTACTACCTAACTGTAGACCATAAAGTTATTTGTCAGCTACCTCAGCATAATTTATTAGAAAATCACTTTTAAAAGTGATCTATGGCTACTATTTTTATGATGAGTATTGATACAGAAATGACGTTGAAAATTTAGGGGTTATTATATAATAAAAGTGCTACAAGCTATGTGGCTTGCCTTTTATTGCAGCCTGTATATAATGACAGTAACACTGTGGAAATTTACAGGCTAAAGCTATGATAGATTCAACAACCGAATTACGCCCGCTGACTAAACGACAGCAACAAATTTATGATTTAATAAAAGTAAATATTCAAGATACAGGTATGCCTCCTACGCGTGCTGAAATCGCTAAGTATTTTGGTTTTAAATCAGCTAACGCTGCTGAAGAGCACTTAAAAGCACTGGCAAAAAAAGGCTATATTGAAATGCTTGCAGGTACCTCTCGAGGGATTCGCTTAGTTGATGACATGCTTGAAGAAGAAGGCTTGCCGCTTATAGGACGTGTTGCCGCAGGTGAGCCTATATTAGCGCAAGAGCATGTTGAAGAACATTATAAAATGGATGGTAATGTATTTCATCCTGCCGCCGATTATCTTTTGCGTGTAAATGGTGAAAGCATGAAGAACATTGGTATTTTAGATGGTGACTTGCTGGCTGTACACCAAACGACTGAAGTAAAAGATGGTCAAGTTGTTGTTGCTCGTGTTGAAAATGATGTTACTGTAAAACGATTTAAGCGTGAAGGTAATATTGTTTATTTACATGCCGAAAATGAAGATTTCGAGCCTATTAAAGTTGACCTAGCTAACCAAGAATTTACTATTGAAGGTATTGCCGTCGGTATTATTCGCAGCGGTCGCTGGATGTAGTTATCACCACATAAGACCATTATTCACCGTAATGACCTTAGCGTTATTACGGCATTTCTTTTTTATCAATTCATACCATGAGCATTATACCCCCCCCCCAAGTTACCACGCTTTTACACCCCCCATAAAAATAACTAAACCCCTTTCTTAATAACACTCTCACTATATTTAACGCTCCTCCCCCCATTAAATTAAAAAAGTTATTTGGTGATATCAAACGAATTAACTTATTGAGTAACTTAGTCCTATTGGTAGTACTTAACTATACAAAATTTGACTTAGATCTATTTTAGGCTTAACTCTATTAACAACAACACATAAAAAGCAAACATATAAAAAGAATAAAATATCGTTGATGCGCTAATAATGCACGGTTCTACTTTATCAAATTATGATGAACATCAATTTCATTTATTAGTAACCGTTGTCATTAGAAAAATAACAGCAGATATTTAGCTCAATGGCTTATGAAAGGCATTGCTGCGCATCTGCTCTCTATCATTAAAACGAGGAGATACCGTGTGGGAAAACATAAGCTAATTTTGCTAATGTTGGTAAGTGTCGTTACTAATGTAGCTTGGGCAGATACACAGCTAAATTTAACAAAAGGAGTAACCGCGGTTAGCAGAGACGTATATGACTTGCATATGTTAGTACTCTATATTTGTACTGTTATTGGCATATTGGTTTTTGGCATTATGTTTTGGTCAATCATCTTTCATCGAAAATCTAAAGGAGCAAAACCCGCTGACTTTCATGAAAGCACTAAAGTAGAAATCTTATGGACAGCTATTCCCATTGTGCTGTTAATTGCCATGGCTATCCCAGCAACAAAAACGCTTATCGCCATGGAGGATAATGAAAATTCTGATGTCACCATTCAAATCACTGGTTCACAATGGAAGTGGCATTACAAATATTTTGATCAAGATATCGAATATTATTCGGTGCTCTCAACACCTCGCGAACAATATCAAAACCAACAACAAACAAGCGTTGTTAAAGATGAAAATTATCTACTCGAAGTCGACAAACCCCTTGTTATCCCTACTAATAAAAAAGTCAGGTTTTTAATCACCTCTGATGACGTTATCCACTCTTGGTGGGTACCTGCTTTTGCTATTAAACAAGATGCTAACCCCGGATTTATTAATGAAGCTTGGACTCGAGTCGATGAGCCAGGCACCTACCGTGGTCAGTGTGCTGAATTATGCGGCAAAGATCATGGCTTTATGCCCATTGTCGTTGAAGTTAAATCACCAGAAGATTATGACATTTGGTTAACTGAACAGCAGCAGCGTATCGCCCAAGCAGCCAATGCAGAGCAAGCCTCGTTAAGTAGTTCAATGTCCAAAGAAGAGCTAATGCAATTAGGCGAAACAACCTACACAGCTTACTGCTCTGCTTGTCATCAAATAACAGGGTTAGGTTTACCACCAGCCTTCCCAGCATTAAAAGGCAGCGCTATTGCTACAGGCACTATCAAAGATCACATCGACATAGTTATTAACGGTAAAGCAGGTACTGGCATGCAAGCCTATGGTAAACAACTAACATTAAAAGAAATAGCCGCTGTCGTTACCTATGAACGAAATGCTTGGGGCAATAATACCGGTGATTTAGTGCAAAGCGCTGATGTAAAAGCCGTGAGTGGAGAACAATAATGACAACAGATACCCTAAACAATACCAGTACTGCTGATATAGAGGTTGCGGTAAACCAAGGCGACAACAGCGGGAACCATGATCACAAAATGACCGGCATAAAACGCTGGCTATATACCACTAACCATAAAGATATTGGTACCTTATATTTATGGTTTGCTTTTATTATGCTGCTAACGGGTGGCGCTTTAGCTATGGTGATCCGCGCTGAGTTATTTCAACCTGGTCTACAACTAGTAGAGCCTGATTTTTTTAACCAATTAACGACAGTACACGGTTTAGTCATGGTCTTTGGCGCTATTATGCCAGCCTTTACCGGCTTTGCTAATTGGATGCTACCAATGATGCTAGGGGCGCCAGACATGGCGCTACCACGGATGAATAACTGGAGCTTTTGGATCCTACCCTTTGCCTTTGCTATTTTGCTCGGTTCTTTTTTTATGGAAAGTGGTGCACCTAACTTCGGTTGGACTTTCTACGCGCCCTTATCAACAACTTACTCAAATGGTAGTACTGCTTTCTTTGGTTTTGCCGTTCATATTATGGGGATCTCTTCAATTATGGGCGCCATTAATATTGTTGTTACCATCATGAATATGCGTGCGCCTGGCATGACTTATATGAAGATGCCATTGTTCGTCTGGACTTTTTTTATTACCGCATATTTATTAATTGTCGTTATGCCTGTTCTCGCGGGCGTAGTAACCATGATACTAACCGACACGTATTTTGGTACTAGCTTCTTTGATGCCGCTGGTGGTGGCGATCCTGTTATGTTCCAACATATTTTTTGGTTCTTTGGCCATCCTGAAGTATATATTATGATTTTGCCTGCATTTGGCATTATCTCTACTACTATTCCGGCATTTTCTCGCAAGAAACTTTTTGGCTATAGTTCCATGGTTTACGCAACGTCATCCATAGCCTTACTGTCGTTTCTTGTTTGGGCACATCATATGTTCACCACCGGCATGCCGCTATTTGGTGAATTATTTTTTATGTACTGCACTATGCTAATTGCCGTGCCTACTGGCGTTAAAATTTTTAACTGGGTAGCAACCATGTGGCGCGGTTCGCTTAGCTTTGAAACACCTATGCTATTTTCCATTGCCTTTGTAATTTTATTTACCATTGGCGGTTTTTCAGGATTAATGCTGGCAATGACACCCGTTGATTTTCAATATCACGACACCTACTTTGTTGTCGCTCACTTTCATTATGTCTTGGTTACTGGCTCGTTATTCTCTCTTTACGCTGGCGCTTATTTCTGGCTACCTAAATGGACTGGCCATATGTACAACGACACGCTAAGTAAGTGGCACTTTTGGTGTTCTTTAATCTCAGTAAACTTATTGTTTTTCCCAATGCACTTTTTAGGATTAGCAGGCATGCCGCGCAGAATACCTGATTATGCATTACAGTTTGCTGATTTTAATAAGTGGGTAAGTATTGGTGGCTTTGCTTTTGGTTTGTCACAACTTATCTTTCTGGCGGTAGTTATAAAATGTATTCGCGGTGGTGAAAAAGCACTAGCAAAACCTTGGGATGGGGCCGTAGGGTTAGAATGGACAGTAGCAAGTCCTGCTCCCTACCATACTTTTAGTGCACCACCATCACAACAAGATATTGATAAACAACACGAGAATTAATTTATATGTCTAGTGATACTAACAGCGCTAAGAGCAATAAAAATAATACTCTGGCAAATAACAACACCACAGTAAAAAAATTACTGCTTGTGGTGCTAGCAATGTTTGGCTTTGGTTTTTTACTCGTGCCTTTATACGATGTATTTTGTGATATTACCGGTTTAAATGGCAAAACGAGTAATACCGCCGCAAGTTATAACACCACAGGTATCGATAGCTCACGCACCGTAAAAGTACAATTTATTACCCGTAATGCAAAAGGAATACCGTGGCAATTTGAACCGGTAATTAATGAGATAAATGTCCATCCAGGTGAGATGAAAGTCGTCTCTTTTTATGCAAAAAACAATGCCTCTTATGACATTACCGGACAAGCAGTACCTTCAGTATCGCCAGGTTTAGCGGCTAATTACTTTCATAAAATTGAATGCTTTTGCTTTACCCAGCAACCGCTAACAGCAGGAAGTGATGTCGAAATGGGTTTACAATTTTATGTAGATATAGAGCTACCCTCTGATATCAATACCTTAACGTTATCCTACACTTTATATGACATAAGCGAAAAATCGTCATAGGATTCCACTAAAAAAAGGGCTAAACAATGACTAATAAAGAATACGAAAATTATTACGTACCCAGTCAAAGCCATTGGCCAATTGTTGGTGCGGTGGCGCTATTTTTTATTGCTATTGGTGCGGCTAACTATGTAACCGATTTAGCCAAGGAACAAAGTGGATATGGCGGTTATTTACTACTAGCTGGTATTGCGCTGGTTATTTACATGCTAATCGGTTGGTTTAGTGATGTTATTAGAGAGTCTTTAGCAGGTAAGTACTCAGCACAAATGGGAGAATCATTTCGCCAAGGGATGAGCTGGTTTATCTTTTCTGAAGTCATGTTTTTTGCCGCTTTTTTTGGTGCTTTACTGTATTTACGGGTGTTTTCGGTGCCTTGGCTGGGTGGGGCAGGTAACAACGCCGCTACCGGCGCGGTACTTTGGCCTGACTTTGTTGCCCATTGGCCTTTACTCACTACACCTGGAGGCACAACAACCTCAGCCATGGGATGGTTTGGCTTACCACTACTGAATACGATTTTATTATTAACCTCTTCTATTACCGCTCACTTTGCTCATAGTGCACTAATAAAAAATAACCGCAGTGCACTTAAAACCTGGCTTGGTTTAACTATAGTGCTTGGTTTAGCTTTTATCTTTTTTCAAGTACTGGAGTATGCACACGGCTATTCTGAAGAAATGCGTCTATTTCTCGATAGTGGCGTTTACGGAAATACTTTTTATTTATTAACGGGCTTTCACGGCATGCACGTTACTTTAGGCTGCATTATGTTGATAGTAATGTGGTTTAGAATATTACAAGGTCATTTCACCCCTGAAAAACATTTTGCTTTCCAAGCGGCAAGTTGGTACTGGCATTTTGTTGATGTGGTATGGGTAATACTGTTTGTTTTTGTCTATATTTTATAAGGTGTTATTTTTTGAAATATATTCAACAGCCGAACACAAAAAAACCAACATCATTGCTCAACAATGCCCTTTGGGTAGGGCTAACGCTTATCGTTTTTATTTGTTTAGTGAAGCTGTCTATCTGGCAGTATAACCGTGGAGTAGAAAAGCAGCAGCGAGCTATTCGTATGGTACAGCTTAATGCTGAGTCGCCATTCACGTTAAGTAAAATTGTCGAGCTTGCTAAACCATATCAACTATCTAAATCATCTAAAGAGGTACTGCTTAACGCGCAAGAAAGTATTAATGATTTTCCTGTGATTATTAAAGGGATCTTTAATCGCGACTACCTCTTTTTACTCGATAACCAAGTTGAAAAAGGTGCTTTAGGCTATCGAGTATTACAAGTGGTAGAAACTGCCAATTATGCGGTATTAGTTAATTTAGGTTGGGTGCAAGGTTCAAAAGATCGCAGTGTGCTCCCTGACATTACCCCTTTATATGGTCAAACTAGTTTTCAAGGGAATGTGCGTATTATTGAACAAGGCATTATGTTACAAGCACAAAACTTTACTCAGCCAAGCTGGCCTTTACGTGTACAACAAATTGAAGTAGATAAATTTTCTACCCTGATCTCAACCTCAATAAATAAGCCGCTATTGCCTTTTGTTATCTATGTAAATGCAAAGGAAGATATCGGTTATGTAAAAAATTGGCAGCCAATGGTGATGCCTGCTGAAAAACACTTAGGCTATGCTTTTCAATGGGCTGCTTTAGCTATCGCTTGGCTAATATTGATGATTGTTTTTCGGATAAAAACACAGAAAAAGATTACCAATAACACTGACCATAATAAAAAGAAAAATAAGGCTTTCACCTATGACTAAATTAATGACTTCCTTTAATACGAACAACGCAAATCATAGCAGTCGTGGTAGTTTATTGTTGTTAATTACGGTGTTTGTACTGCCGCTACTCTTAGCTAAACTCGCTTTAGATAATCAGTGGTTAAAACTTGGCGTCACGAATCAAGGTAAATTATTATCACAAAAACTCACCGTGGAGGAGTTAGGTATTAATCAGTCAGCTTTTACTCAACAATGGCTTATTATTTATAAACTCCCTGACGTATGCCCTGAGTTGTGTTTACATAACATTGAAACCGTACATAACAGTTATGTCGCGCTCGGAAAAGATATGCCAAGGGTTTCGGCCTTATTACTTAATAATAATATTTTTTCTACTCAACAATATAAACAACTGGCTAAAAGTCAGTGGCAGATAGTACCGGTAACGCCGCAAATGAATAAACTACTACAAGCGCCACAAGTACTTATTGCGGACCCTTTAGGTAATATTATTTTAAGATATCAACTACCAGAAGAAATAGTGCAACAAGTCGATTTTAGTAAGGCAATCATCGCGGATATGAAAAAGTTATTAAAATATTCTAAGGTGGGTTAACTTGATGGCAAAGCACAGTAAAGAAGTACAGACACTACAACATTTAGTACTGTTCAGCCTGTTATTGGCTATTGTGGTTATTGGCTTGGGCGCTTATACCCGCTTAACTCATGCTGGCTTAGGTTGCCCTGACTGGCCAACCTGCTACGGCTTGATTGATGTTCCTCAAACCAGTGAGCAAATTGCCACCGCCAAACAAGCCTTTCCACAAAGCCCTGTTGAACCAAGTAAGGCATGGAATGAAATGATTCATCGCTATTTCGCTGGCAGCCTTGGTTTACTTATTGCTGCTATCGTATTATTTTCAATTAAATTACGTTTTTCAAAAAATACTAAAATTAACTACCCCATCTTGCTGCCACTTTTTATTTTATTGGTGGTTGTTTTTCAAGCTGCACTTGGCATGTGGACAGTCACTCTTAAATTAATGCCGATAGTGGTTATGGCGCACTTACTGGGTGGTTTTACCACACTTTGCTTACTATTCTTATTATATTTGCGCATTAAAGCGAAAGGAGTTCACGCTAAAGGAGCAAACTTAGTGGATTCTCAGTTAAAAAAATACCGTCGTTATGCGTTATTAGGCATTAGCATTTTAACGGTACAAATTGCTCTGGGCGGTTGGACGTCTTCAAATTATGCGGCAATGAGTTGTGTAGAGTTACCTATTTGTCAGGGGGATTGGTTAGCTAATTTAACGTTTGAGCAGTCATTTGACTTAATTCCTCCCAGTAAAGAAAGCTATGAATTTGGTCATCTAGCACATAATGAACGCGTAACTATTCATGTCAGTCATCGTTTAGGCGCTATTATTACGAGTACATTTCTCGCGTGGTTGGCCATTATGGTCTTTATCAAAGCAAGGAACTATTCGATAAAAACTGCCGCCATGACGTTATTAGTGTTATTAATTATTCAAATTAGTTTGGGGGTGAGTAATGTTTGGTTTTCGTTACCGCTAAAAGTAGCCGTTGCCCACAATATTGTCGCTGCTTGTTTAATGCTAAGTCTAATAGCGTTAACGTATAAATTAAAAAATAATTCTAAGGAGGCATTATGAGTAAAGTTATTCATAAAACGATAACAGTAATATCACCTGCAATGAATACTGAACACCAGCCCTTTGCTATCAAGCCTGTTTTCACCAATTGGCGTGCTTATTACGATATCACCAAGCCTAAAGTTGTCGCTCTATTGGTGCTAACCGCATTAGTAGGTATGAGTCTGTCTGTACCCGGGGGATTACCATGGCAATTACTCATACCTGCCATGCTTGGTATTGGTTTATTGTCTTCTGCCGCCGCCGCGATTAATCATATTGTTGACGAGAAAATTGACACTGTGATGGGCAGAACTCATAACAGACCTTTACCTGAAGGAAGGCTTAGTGTTACTAATGCCATTATTTTTGCCACAACGATGGCTTGTTTGGGTTTTGTTATTTTATATAGCTTAGTTAACCCACTTACTGCATTTTTGACCTTAGCGGGCTTGGTAGGTTATAGCTTTGTTTATACTATGTATTTAAAGCGTGCCACACCGCAAAATATTACTATTGGTGGCTTAGCGGGTGCCATACCACCGTTATTAGGTTGGACCGCAATGACCAATGAAATTACACCTAACGCCTTGTTGTTAGTGCTTATTATTTTTACTTGGACACCACCTCATTTTTGGGCGCTAGCGATACATCGTAAAGATGATTACGCTAAAGTAAATATTCCTATGCTACCGGTAACCCATGGCGTAAGCTTCACTAAAACGCAGATACTGCTATATACAGTCTTACTGTTTTTGGTTTGTTTACTGCCTTATTTAGTGGGGATGAGCAATTGGTTATACTTAATTGGTGCTTGTAGTTTAAATGTGATTTTTTTTGCTTATGCTTTTCAGCTTAAATTTCATGCAAAAACAGATACCGCGATGGCAACATTTAAGTTTTCAATTGTGCACCTTATGTTACTTTTTATTATTTTATTACTCGACCACTACTGGCTACCAATAGGTTAATAATTATAAATTTATTAGTGTCGCTCACCCATTAAAGCCAAATGGCTGCTAAATAACAATGTTAAAGAAGGACTTCAATGAATAAAAAAATCTATGGCATTATTGCCTTAATTTCAATCACCGCAGGTGCGGTTGGTTTTCATCTTATAACCCAAACCAAACAACTTTCTACGCCTGAATATGCCTTACATTATAAGCAAGCACGACCACTGCCCGCTTTTACCTTAACGGATGAGCTAGGGCAGCCTTTTAATAATAACCAGTTGCTCGACAAATGGTCACTTGTTTTTTTTGGTTATACTTCATGCCCCGATGTTTGCCCAACAACGCTACAAAACCTTAATTTTATTTATCAAGATCTCACCACTATTGCCAAGAATAGCCAAGTGCTATTAATATCAGTTGACCCGAAAAGAGACAGTAGTGAAAAACTAAAAAAATACATTAACTACTTTAATCCTAACTTTAAAGCACTGCGCGCAGAGCACGATGTGCTTTTTCCTTTTGCTAGAAATTTAGGGTTGATGTACGCCATTACAAATGCAGAATCGAGTAAAAATGTAGTTACAGGAGAGGAAAAATACTGGGTTGATCACAGTGCTTCATTAGTATTAATCAATCCTGCTGGCAAAGTTGCTGCCATTTTTAGGCCTGAGCAAGCGATAGGCGAAGTACCAACAATTAATAGTGATAATTTATTAAGCGACTATAAAAAAATAGTCGCGCTCTACCAATAATTGGTATAAGTACTATAAGTACACCAAAAGGCAACTATTTAGCTTTTATAAGTGATACCAACTACCATCTTCTTTTAAGATAAACCAAGGTTTAGAATACCAGTAGTAACGTCCTGGCTTACTAATACTTGCCGCAGTGCAATTAGCACGCACTCGACCAACAGGAAGGTCATCACTAAACGTGATGCTAAAGCTTTTATCATCATGCCAAGTGATTTTTTGTTTGCCTAAACTAGAGATATAACAACTTAACGCTGATTTATAAAAGTCACTAGTATCAACATCAAATATAATGCTTTTGGCTTCTTTATATTTAAATACTGTTTCCGCATTGTCACCAGTAAAACTAATATGAAATGCTAACGAGTTTAACTTATCACGTAAGCTAGACAGTTTGTCATAAGGCTTAGAAGCTGGAAACCTAGGTACACTGGTTAAATCAGTTGATAAATCAATTGCACCTGATTGCTGAGAAAAAGCAACAAAGTTATTCGCTTTAGCCCATGCTTGTACGGCTAAATCATATTCGCCATAAGGGTAAGCATAATATCGCCAGCTTTGCCCTGTCTTCTCTTTAATAATGGCTTCAGCTTTTAATAATAATTCTGTTTGTTTACTTAACCATTGTGCTTGCGTTAGTCCTTCACTAATACGTACCATTGAATCATGTTCGTAACCATGGTTAGCAATAATAACGCCTTCATCTGCCATTGATTTTAGTTGTGCCCATGACAAATATTGTGATTTCTCTTTACTATCGTTACGATTAATAATACCGGGATTGACATAAATGGTATACGGAAAAGAAAATTTATCTAAAATGGGCTTAGCGTTTGTTAACACATTGATGTAAGCATCATCAAAAGTAATAGCGACACTTTTATCCGGTAATGGTTGTTGCTTTTTAATACCGTCAATGAGTTCAGATAAAGGTACTACTGTAAAGTTATTATCTTTGAGATATTGTAAATGTACTTCAAATTGTTTTGGCGAAATACTCGTACTTGCTGGCGTACTTTCGCTAACGTGGTGGTATTGTAAAATAACGGCTGCATGACTACTAAGCGTAACGCTCAATAATAATGAAACTGAAAGTAGTCTCCGCCACATATGTTTCATGGTATATATCCTTAAAATGTAATGAAATAGGTATAATGATATCTTTTCTATTGGAACTTTAGGATATTTTTTTGATAAAGACTAGCTCTTTCGAACAACACAAACGCTTATTTTACTTAGCTTTACCCATGGTTTTGTCAAATATCACCGTTCCCCTACTCGGGCTAGTCGATACGGCTGTAATAGGGCATCTCGAGCATGCTTATTTCTTAGGCGGCAGTACCATTGGCGCTATGCTCATTACCCTAGTCGTGTCACTTTGTGGCTTCTTACGAATGTCGACAACGGGTTTAAGTGCGCAAACACTAGGACTCGGCGATTTATCCAAAAATTTGCTCGTATTACTGCGTGGCGTTTTTCTCGCCTTTATTATTGGACTATTACTCATTTTACTGCAAAGTCCTTTTCTTGATATTGCACTAACGGTTGCCGGTGGCTCAGAAAAAGTACAATGGTATGCCTATCAATATGCACAAATTCGTATTTGGGGAGTCCCTGCATCACTAGCAAACTTGGTAATTCTGGGTTGGCTCATCGGTAATCAACAGGGAAAAACGGTGATGTGGGTACTCATTGCCACCAACTTAGTCAACGTTTTTTTAGACTTGGTGTTTGTTTATGTTTTTAATTGGCAAGTACAAGGCGTGGCTTTAGCAAGCTTACTCGCAGAATACTCGGGTATGTCATTAGGTATAGTTTTTATTGCAAAATACTATAAAAACGCGTTGAAAAAATTACTCTTAGATAAGCAACAATTCAACCGACTATTATTAAATAAGCAAGTATTACGCAATTACTTCCAGCTCAATCGTGATATTTTGATCCGTACATTATGTTTACAAGCTTGCTTGTTGTTTATCACTTTTCAAGGTGCACGGCTAGGTGATACTGTCGTCGCCGCTAATGCTATTTTGATGAATTTTCTACTACTAATTTCTTTTAGTTTAGATGGTATTGCCAATGCAACTGAAGCTATGGTGGGTAAAGCTCATGGGGAAAAAAACCTTAAAGAGCTGAAACGAACGGTAAATATATCACTGTTTTGGAGTTTTATCTTTGCTTGTTTTTATGCGTTGTTATTTGCCGTTTTTGGTTCTTTTTTCTTAACGATAATTTCAGACATTCCTAGCGTTATAGACTTCGCTCAACAGTATATCGCGTGGATGGTATTACTACCGCTAGTTTCCTGTTGGTGCTTTTTATATGATGGTGTTTATATTGGTTTAATGCAGGCTAAGGTCATGCGAAATAGTATGATAGTAGCAACTTTCGGCTGTTTTTTTCCCGTATGGTATTTATTACAAGATATGGGTAATCACAGTTTATGGGCTGCTTATTCGGCATTTATGCTGGTGAGAGGGATAAGTTTAGCGTGGCATTTTCATTACTATCAAGCAGAAAGTACTTATGCTTAACTTTGACCAGCGAAATGTTTAACATCGCTTTTAAATAAGAGGTGCTAATACTTAACGTTACATGAGCTACAGTAGTTAATAAGCTGCGCGAGTATAATGCCACAAGCCAAACCGACAACATTGGCAGCCATATCAAGCCATTCGCCATAGCGATTAACATAAGGTTGAATTAACTCAATCGCACCACTAAAGCCAGCAAAGCCTAAAGCTATCCATAACCAATATTTAGGCTTTGCTAATGCTACAGGTAACATTAACGCGCCATAAGCAATAAAGTGGTGGGTTTTATCAGTGCCGGGTACTTGCGGCAAGTGAGCAACAGGCCATAAAGATAAAGTGGCAATAGCAGCAAGTAAAATAACCGTCATGCTAAGCCAATATTGTTTTATTAACTGGATGATAAGTGTCATTAGGTATTATCTATTATTTACTTGAGCGTTTGCTTGTCGATTGGGTGCGATAGAGTATATTTAGCCAGCGATTCGCAAATATGCCTGCATAACCATACGCGGCTAATAAGCATGCTAATATCAGTGTCATAATACCAATTATTTGCCAAAGGTGATGATAAAAATAGCCCAAAGCAATAAAGAACAAACCAATAATAAAAAGGCCAAGCCCACGTAAAAACAGTCTTAAACTGTGCTGTGGGTTTTGGCCTAGTTTTTCTAATAATTTAATCATAGCTAATTAGCGAGGTTTGAACTTTCACCGTTACACTTTAGTAATAAGAGTGTTCGCCGCGCTCATGTTCGGTAGCATCTTTAACGCCTTTAATTTCACCTGCCATTAACTCAATTAATTGCTTTTCAATACCATCTTTTACGGTAACGTCAATTTGTGCACAACCATTACAGCCGCCGCCAAATTGTAGTACTGCATAGCCATCGTCGGTAATTTCTACTAAAGTACATTCACCACCATGACCCGCTAACTGAGGGTTTACTTCTGCTTGTAAAAAGTAATGTACTCGTTCAAACAAAGGCGCATCATCAGCCACTTTACGTAATTTAGCATTAGGAGCTTTTAACGTTAACTGCGATCCCATTTTGTCAGTGGTAAAATCAATTTCAGCATCTTCTAAAAAACTTTTACTATCAGCATCTACCATCGCTGAAAAACCATCAAAAGGAAGTTTAATATCATCAGCCTCAACCGCATCAGGTGGACAATATGATACGCCACATTCAGCTTTCGCTGTACCAGGGTTTACAACAAAAACACGAATATGAGTACCTTCAGCTTGTTGTGAAAGTAAATTAATAAAATGCTTTTGAGCGTTTTCTGAAATAGTGATCATTGTTTTTTGCTCTCTTTGCTCTTTGAAACGGTTATCGCTTTACAATAACATGACTTTAACGCCATGTTAAAGTCTCTTTGATTCACGATAGAAGTCTCTAGTTTAAGGTATCTAGTTAAAAAATACCCGACTACTTTAGTCAAGTATAACCATTTTACGCTGCTATCTAGTTATGTGCCAATGATTTCTATGCTTTTGTTCTAGCCTTGACGTTTTTAGCCACAAGTGATCTATGGATTAAGTAGCTCTCTATTTAGGTAATGTCAGACAAACCGTAACTAAGGTAACTGTTTCAACGCCAGCTTGCTTTAATAATTTACTGATTTCACTGGCAGTACTACCCGTGGTAACCACATCATCAACAAGCAATATATGCTTAACATTACTCGCTAATGAGTATTGTAAAGCAAAGGCATTCGCTAAGTTCTTTCGTCGTTGATGACCTGTTTTACCCATCTGACTATCATTATTTTTCACTCGGATAACAAGGTTAGCCTCATAGGGTAATGATAATTGCTCAGCAAAATCTTTTGCGATGAGGTGTGCTTGATTATAACCTCGTATTTGCCATTTTTTAATATGTAAAGGTACTGACAATACTAAATCGACAGGTTCAATAATATTAGTTTGTAACATTTTTTGCCATTGAGCGCAGAGCAAAGTACTAAATAAACCCGCTAACTCAAAACGACCTAAATATTTCATTTGAGCTAGCCAATGATTAAAAGGGTAAATGTAGGGTGATACAGCAAATAGTCGCTCAAAATGAATTTTAGGTAAAGCATGATAAATAGCAGGCCAATTCAGTAGATTTCCCGCAACGACGTTTTGATCAAAATAAGGTAAATCATTAATGCAGTGTTGACACAATAGCGCCTGTGAGAGCTGATAACCAAGTAAGTCGGTGTTATTAATTTTTGCACCGCATAAATCACAACAACTAATGTGCTTAAGGCCATTAAGGTAATAGCTTTTAAACTTAGTTAAGTCTAGCTTCCATAGCATATCACTTCCCTTCTGCTACTGTTCAATATGTTATAAACTGATATTTTATTCTTTCATTCTCTAAGTACCTAAGGCGCTCTGATAAGCATGGCAAAAAATTTAACACTTTCCACATTTTCTCCTCTCAACTCACTTAAAAAACCTATCATTCCTATTGTACTTATTCATGGTTGGGGGCTAAATTCAGGTGTTTGGCAACCACTACTTGCGCTGTTCAATGACAATAAAGACAGTCACTACCAACTAATAACAATTGATCTTCCTGGTTTTGGCCTCAATAGTGACCTTGATATAACACCATACTCTTTAACTAATATTTGCCAACATATTGAACAGGTTATTGACCAACCTGCTATTTATCTTGGTTGGTCTTTAGGTGGATTAATTGCCACAGAAATGTCACTCAAATACCCTGAAAAAGTTTTAGCATTAATTACGGTGGCCAGCAGTCCTTATTTTGTCGAACAACAAGTTAATCATTGGCCGGGTATAAAAGCACAGGTATTAGATAATTTTCATAAACAATTAGCTAATGATACTGAAAAAACAATCAGTGGCTTTTTGAAAATACAAGCGATGGGTAGCCCACATATTCGACAAGATTTGAAATTAATCAGTCAGCTAGTTATGGCGCACCCTCTCCCTGATCAAAAAGTTTTAGCTCATTCACTAAAATTATTAAGTCAGTGTGATCTTCGCCGGCAACTAACTGATATCAAGCAACCTTTTTTGCGTTTATACGGCCTTAACGATAGCTTAATACCTAAAACAGTTATTGAAAAAATTCGCCACTTAGCACCTGACAGTGATGAGTATTTGTTTGAGTCTGCTTCACACGCACCATTTATCTCCCATCTCGATGAATTTCATCAGGTGTTGAGCGACTGGCTAGCATCCATTTAACGATACAGTATATATAACTTCACCTTTACTTTTTGACTATTTAGGTCAATAATTAACCATTGCAAAGTTATTATTATTAGGAGATTGCCCGTGGAAATACCATCAGCATTCAATTCAGGTTTACAGGGCTTACAAAATGCAAGTGCAACTGCTAACAAGGCTGCAGCTGATATTGCTACGAATACAACATTAAATACTGACGTACAAAAGGCCCCTGGTAACCAAGGTGAAGTAAGCACCGAAATAAGCACTGAGCTAAGTAGTTCAGCTAAACCGTCACAATTACCTGATTTAAATCAAGAGATTGTGAATTTAAAAGTGGCTGAATACCAAGCAAAATCTTCGACAGAAGTCATTAAAAGTGCCGATGACGCTCTTGGCACTTTACTCGATGTCACCGCTTAATTTGTCCATTTTAATCGAGTAACAATTGGTAAATAATTTTACTTATGAATATTACTCCGCACACCACAAGTTTACCTTTAGCAACGGTGGTCAATCAGCCTACGGATGGTTTGCGTCGTGAGAATAATCAACGAGAAATTATCACCAAGGTTATTGGTACCAACCCATCAGCTGCAGATAAAGGTGTCGCTTCAGATAAAGAACGTGCTAGAACACCCGCACAAAGCAATGAACAACTTGATTTTACTAGCCTAAGAAAACAAGCCGAGCATGCAGCAAGCGTTATTACTGAGCAAGATAACCATCAAAATGAACAACAAAGCGGTCAACAAGAACAAAACACAGAGAAGGGACAAGAAGAACAAGATAACCCTAAAGTAAACGCTGTTAAAAATGGTCAATCTGACCAAAACAGCGAGCAAGTACAGGTTGATGAAAAGATTATTAGCCAGTTACAGCAAAGAGACAAAGAAGTAAAAGCACACGAATTAGCTCATGCTAGCACAGGTGGTGCTACTACAGGCTCTCCTTCTTATACTTTTGAAATAGGTCCAGATGGCAAAAAATATGCAGTCGGTGGTGAAGTAGCCGTAGATTTAAGCAGCGTAGCTGGCGATCCTCAAGCAACCATAGTTAAGATGCAAAAAGTGTATGCCGCGGCATTAGCGCCAGCAAATCCCTCAACACAAGATACTAGAGTAGCGGCTAGCGCAGCACAAAAAATTCTCGCGGCACAATCAGAGCTATTAGCCCTGAAAAACGAGAAGTTATCACAAGCACATAGTGCTAATGCCAGTAGTAGCCCAGAGAGCAAAGCCAGTTCGAACTTTTATACTAATAACAGTCGTAATAGCAGCGATGAATTTGATGCGTTAATTAATCGAACCTTTTACGCACAAGATGCTATTGCACCTAGTTCATCTACTGAGCAGCTAAATTCTTTAGCGGTGAATACAGTACAATCTAGTGAAGTTCTACAACGTGCGAACCGCATTGAGAATTTTTACTTCAATATCAGTCAAGGTTACGAAAAACCTGATAACTTTCAATTTGAGATAACAGCTTAACTTATCTCTCTCTCTTTTTGACATCGTTGTAAATACACATCACGGGCTTGATTAAGCTCACTAATAGCATGTGCTTTAGTGTATGGTCGCAAAATAACTAATATTTTAAGTACGCCTTGGTAAAATACCGAATCATTAATTTCATTAACCATAGTCTGAGTTTGATGAAAGCTTACCCAAAAAGTATTAATAAGACGTAGAATACTGACAATATCAGCCAATTCATCATCATTAAAATCAATAAAGTCGGCTTTTTTAAGTGAAATTAATAGCTGGCTAACACGCTCTGAAATAGATTGCTGTACCTCAACATACTTTTCTCGTAAGGCAGGGTTTTTATCTAATAACACGGGTAAATTGCTATAGAAAAAGCGAAACCTCATCGTGGTCTGAAAAACCGAATCCATGTAAAGAATCAATGAATCAAGCGGCTTTATTTGTGCAGAAACCTTAGGCAAAGTATCTAATAACAAGCTACGAGCGTATTCTTCGTAAATAGATAAAATAATGTCTTCTTTATTACGAAAATGATAATACAGATTACCAGGACTAATGGTTAAGTGAGCCGCTATATGGTTAGTAGTAACATTACGCTCTCCTTGCGCATTAAATAATTCAATACTGGCTTGGATTATTTTATCTCTAGTTTTCATGCAATTACTTCTTATCTTATTTGATTAAAACTAACTCAATCATACTATCAAAATTCAGTAGATATAAAGGGTTTTGAGTAAATACTTTAACATTTTTCTTTTATTAATGATTTATGATCAATATTACTAATGATCGATGGCTTACCACTAACATTAAAAGTGCTTGTCACTCGCTTACCGATGACATTACAATGACCAGTAACAATCGATAAAAAACACAACATATCATCATGATAAAAGCTATCTATCCAGGCACTTTTGATCCGGTTACTAATGGCCATAGCGACTTAATTGTTCGCGCCAGTAAGTTATTCAGCGAAGTTATTATCGGCGTTGCTTCAAGCCCGAGTAAACAACCTCGCTTTGATTTAGCACAGCGTGTTGCTATGATTGAACAGGTTACCCAGCATTTAACCAACGTCACCGTTGTTGGCTTTAGCGGCTTACTTGTTGATTTTGCTAAGCAACACCAAGCTAAAGTGCTTATTCGTGGTTTACGCGCAGTATCTGACTTTGAGTATGAATTTCAACTCGCCAATATGAATCGTCGCTTATATTCAGAGCTTGAAAGTGTGTTTTTAACTCCCTCTGAAGGCAATTCATTTATTTCATCTACCTTAGTGAAAGAGGTCGCTTTGCACCAAGGTGATGTCAGTCAATTTGTCCATCCAGTGGTAAAAGCAGCACTAGAGCAATAAAAACTAGATTAATCGTATTGGCAAGTAGGACAAAAGACAGAGCTACGATTAGATTGCCTAATTTCCTCTAATTTAGTCTTACAAACCATACAGGCTTGCCCTGCCCGACCATAGACCATCAATGATTGGGCAAAGTAGCCTGGCCGACCATCTGCCTGAGTAAAGTCTTTAAGGGTCGTGCCCCCTTGTGCAATAGCTGCACTTAGCACGCTTTTGATAATATGAGTTAAACTATTCATGCGTTTTTCATCAACGTCACCTGCTTTGCTTGTCGGTAAAATACCTGCCTGAAATAATGCCTCATTCGCATATATATTCCCCACGCCAACCACAACATGATTATTCATAAGAAAAGTTTTAATAGGCACTTTTCTGTTACGCGCTTTTTCAAACAAATAGCCCTCAGCAAACTCGTCACTAAGTGGCTCTGGACCTAATTTGCTTAATAAGCCCAGTTCATCTTCATCATTAGCTAACCATAACACAGCACCAAAACGCCTAGGATCATTTAAGCGTAAGGTCTTGCCATGTGCAAAAACCAAATCAAAGTGATCATGCTTAGCAATAACGGTGTCCTGCTCAATAACTCTTACCGTACCAGACATACCTAAATGCATTAAGACTGTACCCGTTGAAAAACGTAATAGCAGATACTTAGCACGTCGTTCAACGTTCAGTACTGGTAAACCTATCACTGAGCTAACTTCATCAGGAATAGGCCATCGTAAGCGATGATTGCGAATAATAACGTTGCTTACTTGTTGATTAATAATATGGGGGCTTATACCTAAGCGACATACTTCTACTTCGGGTAATTCTGGCATAATGTCTTCTTATAGCTGAGGGTGAGAACCGTTGTCATTACAAGTTAATAGGGAGTAATTGTTGCGCTAATGTAGCGGGTAATGCCAGCCATATATTGTCTTGTTGCTGATAAATTAATAGCTGATCATTAAGGGGATATAATATCAAGGTTCTTGCGTGTAACTCACTAGCCAAGACAATAGTTACGGTAATACCTTGGGCATTATCAATTACCATGTCGGCCGCTTGCACTAAGCCCTGACTTTGCTGCCAAGAAAATATCATTTGCTCAATTTGCTGCTCAGTTTTGTCCAGTATGATACCTTTCGTGGTTACCTGCCAGCCACGACCAGCACGCTCTACCAAAACATGTTGCGTATCTGATAGTTCAATGTCCAAGGTTAAAATAACGCTATGTTGCGGGAGAATTAATCGCTCAGCTTTATTATTTTCCTCATCAGGAAAAAGCTTATCGTTAGTCGCATTAATTAATAAAATAATAGTCATCACCGAAAAGATGATGACATTGTTCCAACCTGTTCGAGATAATTTCATACTCTTTCCAATAAGCTGATAAAGCTGATAAAGCTGATAAAGCTGATAAAGCTGATAAAGCTGATAAAGCTGATAAATATATCATACCCAATTTTATATAAAATAGCCTCTAACTACCTTTTATAGAGATCGTCTCTGTGGACTGTTTAACGGGCATAAAAAAACCCGGTAAGAACCGGGTTTTTAGTCGAAACAAAATTAATTACTTAATTTTAGCTTCTTTATAGATTACGTGCTTGCGAATGGTTGGATCAAATTTTTTGATTTCCATTTTTTCAGGCATAGTCTTTTTATTCTTATCTGTAGTATAAAAATGACCAGTACCAGCACTAGAAACTAAACGAATTTTATCGCGCATAATAATTTCCTTAGAATAAAGTGATTAAACTTTTTCGCCACGGGCACGGATGTCAGCTAATACTACATCAATACCTTTTTTATCGATAATACGCATTCCTTTCGGAGTTAAACGTAATTTAACGAAACGATTTTCGCTCTCAACCCAAAAACGGTGAGATTGAAGGTTAGGTAAAAAACGACGACGAGTCGCGTTTCTTGCGTGAGAACGGTTGTTACCAACCATTGGCACCTTGCCTGTTACTTGGCAAATTTTAGACATTTGAGTACTCCAATATTAATTTCAGCTCGAGCTATATTTTCCCCAAGACCGTCGTCTCGGGATCCTGAAAAAGGTGGCATATTATAGAGAAACTGATTAATTAATACTAGTCTAAATGGGAAAATACTAAAAAAAAGACTAAAAAACACAACTTTATTTGAATTTTCATTAGCTTATAAATAGCATCATTGGCAACAAAATCAGTAAAGTTCGTTGTGCTCTGCAAAAGAATAGCATTGATTACCTGCCACAATAATATGATCTAACACGCGTATATCAATTAACTGTAGCGCTTGAATTAATCGTTCGGTGATTTGTTTATCAGCAAGACTTGCTTCAGCAATACCCGATGGATGATTGTGGGTGAGTATTACCGCTGCCGCATGATGCTTTAACGCTTGCTCTACCACGACTCTAGGGTAAACAGCTGCCGCATTAAGTGTACCAAAGAATAAGCGTTCAAAGGTTAATACATGATGTTGATTATCTAGAAAAAGTACAGCAAATATTTCACGTGTTTCTAAGCGTAATTCACTTAACAAATAATCTCGTGTTGCTTGAGAGGAAGTTAACGAACAATCTGTCTCTTGAAGACTTTCAGCTAAATAACGTTTAGACATTTCTAAACACGCCTGTAACTGTACATATTTTGCCGTACCAAGACCTCGTCTAGCACAAAAATCTTGCTGACTTGCTGAAAATATTGCCGCCAAGCTGCCAAAACTACTTAATAACTGTCGCGCCAAATCGACCACATTACAACCCTTGACACCAGTACGTAAAAATATAGCTAACAGCTCGGCATCACTTAGACTTAACGCTCCTGAATTTACTAGCTTCTCTCGTGGCCTTTCTGATTCAGGCCAATCTTTTAAAGTATTTGGCTTTATAGTGTTAACTTTCGCCGAGGATTTACTCAATCTTGACCCTTTTAACATAACTGCATCCTTGCTTTACCTTTTAATGTTAATTATAAGCAGAAGATCACGTCTATTTAGCAACGCTTATTTCTAAACTCTTATTTTAAAATAATCACAATCAATGTTATCTTAGCGGACATATTGCTTACTTTAAGATTAGCAGGTTATGCGGATTCTTCAGGACAAAAAAATAGTACTCGGTATTAGCGGCGGTATTGCTGCCTACAAAACACCAGAATTAGTGCGTCGACTCAAAGATTATGGCGCAGAGGTACGTGTGGTTATGACGGATGGCGCGAAAGCGTTTATTACTCCCTTAACGCTGCAAGCGGTATCGGGTAATCATGTATCTGATAGCTTACTAGATAGTCAAGCCGAGCTTGCTATGGGGCATATTGAACTAGCTAAATGGGCCGATTTAATTATTATAGCCCCTGCTACAGCAGATATTATTGCTCGCATTGCCGCGGGTATGGCCAACGATTTACTATCAACATTATGCTTAGCTACTAGTGCTCCCGTAGCCATTGCTCCAGCGATGAATCAGCAAATGTGGCACGCTAAAGCGACTCAAGCTAATATCGATACATTAACGCAGCGATCGCTTTATGTATGGGGTCCTGGTGCCGGTGAGCAGGCTTGCGGAGATGTTGGTTTAGGACGTATGTTAGAAGCAAATGAATTAGCCGCATTAACGAGCGATTTTTTTGCCGAAAAGTACTTACACAACCAACACTGGGTAATTACCGCAGGACCAACGCGCGAGGCAATAGACCCTGTTCGTTATATTTCTAACCATAGTTCAGGTAAAATGGGTTATGCCATTGCCCATGCAGCATTACGTGCTGGCGCTCAAGTAACCTTGGTGTCTGGACCAGTAAATATAGCTGCTCCTGTAGGCTGCCGCCTCATTCAAGTGACGAGTGCCGAGCAAATGCATCAGCAGGTATTGGCCAATGTTAAACAAGCAACCACCTTTGTTGCCTGCGCAGCAGTAGCAGACTATCGTGTTGCTAATATTGCCGATGAAAAAATAAAAAAAGATAATGAGCAAATGCAAATTTCGTTGATTAAGAATCCTGATATTGTTGCTGATGTAGCAAAGCTAGCTAATAAGCCTTTTACCGTGGGTTTTGCCGCAGAAACGCAAAATGTTGAGCATTATGCTCGAGGTAAATTAATGCGAAAAAATTTAGATTTAATTGCTGCTAATGATGTTGCTATAGCAGGACAGGGCTTTAATAGTGATGATAATGCTTTAACGCTTTACAGTACGATTGATAAAATTGATATTCCGCTAGCTAATAAACAAATTGTTGCCAAGCAGTTAGTGTCATTAATTAATCAATATTACCTCGCTAAAAACAACAAAAAATGACATTAAGCACAAGTAGATTGATTAACTTAATGGACAGAATAATACTAACAATAGAGAATTTTTTATATGGTTGCCACACAAAGTAAAAGTCCAAAGCCAAACCGTAAACACCAAATATTAGAATCCTTAGCGTTAATGTTACAAAACTGTCCTGGGCAGCGAATAACTACCGCAAAATTAGCCGCTGAAGTTGGTTTTTCCGAAGCGGCTTTATATCGTCATTTCCCTTCAAAAGCACGCATGTTTGAAGGATTAATCGACTTTATCGAAGAATCTATTTTTTCACGCATCAATTTAATTCTTACCGATCATAAAGAAGCGCTAGTTCGTTGCCATCATATTTTGCATGTACTTTTAGTGTTTTCTGAACGCAATCCTGGTATGTGTCGTATATTAGCTGGTGATGCTCTCATGGGTGAAAATGAACGTTTACGCGGCAGAGTTCATCAGTTCTTTGAAAAGCTAGAATCACAATTCAAACAAGTATTAAGAGAACGAAAACTACGTGAAGGTAAAACATTTTCTATTAATGAAGCGGCTTTAGCTAATCTACTGGTGTCATTTGCTGAAGGAAAAATGAGTCAATATGTTAGATCTGGCTATACTAAAAAGCCGAGTAGCGATTTTAATGAACAATGGCAATTTTTAATGGCCGATAAGTAATAACTCTTTTTTGGCAAACAGATTAAAAAACAAAGCAATACTGTCATCATTTAGCGCTAAACGCTAAGCAGTAATCTTCAACGACTGAAATGAGTCGTCTTATATTTTTCGAGGCAAAAAATGAGCTCTCTCTCACAACTTTCACCTAGTCATTTATGGCAATTATTTGAAAAAATTTGCAGTATTCCACATCCATCTAAGCATGAACAAAAAATATCATTATGGATACAAAACTGGGCTAAAGAGCTTGGTTTAACTATTAAAGAAGACGCTGTTGGTAACTTAATTATTAAAAAGCCAGCAACCGTCGGTATGGAAGACCTTAAAGGCACAATTTTACAAGCTCATATGGATATGGTGCCACAAAAAAACAGCGATACTGACCATGATTTCCTTACCGATCCAATTAAACCTTATGTTATAGAATCAGGTGATTGGGTAACCGCACAGGGCACCACCTTAGGTGCAGACAATGGTGTTGGTTTAGCGTCAGCTTTAGCCGTTTTAGCCAGTGATGATATTCCTCATGGCCCTTTAGAAGTGCTGATAACCATTGATGAAGAGGCAGGTATGACCGGCGCGTTTGGCTTAGCAACTGGTTGGCTTGAAGGTGATATATTAATTAATACTGACTCAGAGCAAGAAGGTGAAGTGTACATGGGCTGTGCTGGTGGCATTGATGGTAATGCCAACTTCTCGCTAGCTTTTGAAAAAGTTCCTAGCGATTATCAAGCATTTAACTTGTCTATTTCTGGTCTAAAGGGGGGGCACTCTGGTGTTGATATACATACTGGCCGTGCCAATGCGAACAAACTATTAGTCCGTTTTTTATTAAATGCCAGCATTGACTATGATATTAGTCTAACAGAGCTCAACGGTGGTAGTTTACGTAACGCCATCCCTAGAGAAGCCAACGCTAGTTTTGTTATTGCCAAAGACAAGGTTGCCCCCTTAAAAGTGGCATTAGCTGATTACTTAGCAACCATTAAAGCGAACTTAGCCAGTATCGAAACTGATATTGATATGCTGCTCATTTCACCAGAAGATTTTGAGCAATGTTGGAGTAAAGCGACACAAGCTGCTATTTTACGTGCGCTAAATGGATGCCCTAATGGTGTTGTACGTATGAGTGATGATATTGACGGTATAGTTGAAACATCACTAAACCTTGGTGTTATGAATACTCGTGGTAGTAAATTTAATGCTATGGTATTGATACGTAGCCTACATGATGATGGGCGTTTAGAGACCCAACGCACGGTACAGTCTGTGTTTGAATTAGCGGGCGCTGACGTTATTTTCTCGGGTGCTTATCCTGGTTGGAAACCTAACACCGACTCTGCCATTATGAAGACTGTACGAGATACTTATCAAACTCTCTTTAATAAAGTACCAGCCGTTATGGTAATTCACGCAGGTTTAGAGTGTGGTTTGTTTAAAACGGCTTATCCACATTGGGATATGGTCTCTATTGGACCAACAATTAAGTTTCCACACTCACCAGATGAAAAAATAGAAATAGCGTCTGTTAACCAATATTGGCAATTATTAGTGGCTGTGTTGGCTAACATCCCTAAAAAGTAACCATGTAACTCACAATACCCAAGAGAGTAAGCTAGCGACTAGCGAGCAACATAAAATAATTACTTAAGTTATCGTTTATATTGCTGGTTTACCTCTATCATGTCACAACAAGCTATTGTCTGATCTCAATAACCTAAAGATAAAACACCGCACTTTGCAGTGTGTATTCATTCCCCCCCAAAAAAACAAGTATTAATAAGCATTCTTACAATTCATAGCTTTAACGATCAATGTCGACTATTCATAACTAACCTTTGTTATTAATTTTTTTTCCGTTAGAATGAATGAACTACTTTTTAGGATACTTGCTAATGATTCAGCCAGAAAAAATAATAATAGCTGACGATCATCCCTTGTTTAGACAAGCTTTACTAGGGACATTAAAAGCTAAGCTAACTTATACAACTTGGGTAGAAGCACAAACTATTGAAGAGCTCGAACTACAGCTCTCTAAGCATAATGATAGTGATTTGCTATTACTCGATTTAAATATTCCAGGTGCCCATGGTTTTAATACCTTAATTCATGTGCGTACTCATTTCCCACAAATTCCCGTTGTTATCGTATCAGCATATGAAGATCACGATACTATTGGCAAAGCGATGTCCTACGGCGCTGCTGGTTTTGTGCCAAAGTCGACACCTGTGGATGATATTTACTCTGCTATTGTAGCGGTATTATCAGGGAATATTTGGCTTCCTAGCTCTTTTGAACAAAAACACATAGATAATAATGGTCAAGACATCGCTGAGCGCGTAGCAAGTTTAACCCAACAACAATATCGTATATTAATGATGTTCGCTCAGGGCATGCTCAATAAACAAATTGCCTACGACTTAAATGTCTCTGAGGCAACCATTAAAGCGCACGCGACCGCTATTTTTAGAAAACTTGATGTACGTAATCGCACTCAAGCGGTCATTGCCATCGCGCAGTTACATTTAACTGAAGCTGACTTTCAAGCCAATTAAGTGTGGCCTACAATAGCCCGCACTCGCTTTTTATCGCTTTTTATCGCTTTTTATCACTTGCTTTATCAAGTGATATTTCTAGAAACAATAAAGCACGTCGATGACGTGCTTTATTGTTTCTATTAGCCTAGCTTTTAACAATTAAATAAAGGCAAAAGCGTCTGCATACATATGCTCTAATAACGCACCATGCTTAACAAAGTCACCACGAATAGCACCGACCATATCAAAGCGTCCTGCTAAGTAAATATCGTAAGAGGCAAAGTTAGCAATATCTTCCATAGCGGCTTGGTGTACTAACCCAGTTTTACCTTGCCATGACTTTGCTGACGCTTCAGTCATATGTTCAACAACGGGAATAAATTTACCATGAGGCAGTTGTGCAATAGTCGCCATCGTTTTTTCTAGCTCATAAACGGCACTTTCTTCACGCAACCCCCAATAAACAACAACTTGACGCTGTGATTTTTGTTCAGCTAAATACTCAAACATTGATTTGATATATGAGAAACCAGTACCGCCAGCAAGTAATAATAATGGTCGCTCACTCTCGGTACGTAATTGGGCATTGCCTAAAGGTATCTCAATCGTGACTGCTTCGCCACTTGCTTGGCTAGCTTTAATGCATTCTATAACCTGCATAGGATAACTATCAGCAGCAAAAGCTCCTATTTGTAACTCAATCAGGTCACTATTAGGTGAACTAGCAATTGAGAACGGGCGCTTATCTTTATCACTCATAACAACGTTTACATATTGGCCAGCAATAAAATCAACTTTTTCATTCGGTTTTAATAATACTTTATAAACATGAGTCGTTAATGATGATAACGACTGTATTTGACAACTAACTGTCTTCATTCTTTAACCTTTTACGTTATTGGTAATTTTTATTTAAACGAGCTATGTATATGTAAACCCGCTACATAATAGCTAAGTCGTCCCAAAGTTCATCTACTTGATTTTTTATTTCTTGTGTCATTTCGATAGGTTCGCCCCATTCTCGATTTGTTTCACCTGGCCATTTATTAGTAGCGTCTAAGCCCATTTTAGAACCTAAACCAGAAACAGGTGAAGCAAAATCAAGATAATCGATTGGGGTATTATCAATTAGAACTGTATCTCGACTCGGATCCATTCGCGTGGTCATGGCCCAAATAACATCTTCCCAGTTTCTAGCATTGATATCATCGTCACATACTATCACAAATTTAGTATACATAAATTGGCGTAAAAACGACCACACACCCATCATTACGCGCTTAGCATGACCTGCATATTGCTTTTTAATGGTCACAACAGCAAGACGGTATGAGCAACCTTCTGGTGGTAAGTAGAAATCTTGAATTTCAGGGAATTGTTTTTGTAAAATAGGCACAAACACTTCATTAAGCGCCACACCTAAAATAGCGGGCTCATCTGGCGGTCTACCCGTATAAGTACTATGGTAAATAGCATCTTTACGCATAGTAATATGCGTTACCGTCATGACTGGAAAGTTATCTACCTCGTTATAATAACCGGTATGATCACCATAAGGCCCTTCAGGTGCGGTCTCAACAGGGTCTAAATAGCCTTCCAAAATAATTTCGGCTGTCGCCGGCACTTCTAAATTATTACTGATTGATTTAGCGACTTCAGTTTTCGCACCACGTAATAAGCCAGCAAAGGCATATTCAGAGAGCGTATCTGGCACAGGTGTTACCGCCCCTAAAATAGTCGCGGGATCAGCACCTAAAGCAACGCAAACAGGGTATTTTTCACCAGGGTTTTCTTTTTTAAACTCTTGAAAATCAAGTGCGCCACCACGATGCGATAGCCAGCGCATAATCACTTTGTTTTTACTTAAGACTTGTTGGCGATAGATACCCAAGTTTTGACGCTCTTTATGTGGGCCGCGCGTAACGGTTAAGCCCCAGGTAATTAATGGTGCTACATCGCCTGGCCAACACTTTTGTATTGGTAATTTAGTTAAGTCTACTTCATCACCAGATAACACGACTTGTTGACATAATGGTTTTTTAATCACTTTTACCGGCATATTCAATACTTGTTTATACACAGGTATTTTACCAATAGCATCACGAAAGCCTTTTGGTGGTTCAGGCTCTTTTAACATAGCGAGTAATTTACCAACGTCGCGTAACGCACTAACATTTTCTTGTCCCATTGCTAAAGCAACCCTATCTGGCGTACCAAAAAGGTTAGTTAGCACTGGCATCGGGTATCGCTCACCCTGCTCATTAACTGCATTTTCAAACAGTAATGCAGGACCTTTGGCTCTTAGCGTTCGGTCGCTAATTTCAGTCATAGTTAAATGGGTTGAAATAGGTTGTTTAATGCGCTTTAACTGGCCTATTTTTTCAAGCTGAATAATAAAATCTCTTAAATCACTGTATTTCATAATGCTCTATTTAGACTCTACTCTAATTAAAAAGCCAGTCGAAGTGACTGGCTTTGTTTAGGACTTGTTGAACTTAATCTTTGACCCTAATCTTTGGCGTATGCAAAGTATCGGTAAAACAGTCTGTCGATATAATATTATCTACGTACTTAAATGTTCTATACGTACTTAGCTAGGCTTTGGATTATAACCAATGAGTATTATTTACGCTTCATTGAATCAAAAAACTCATCATTGGTTTTAGTCATAGCAAGTTTGTCGATTAAGAATTCAATGGCACCTATTTCATCCATTTCATGGACAATTTTACGTAAAATCCACATTTTTTGTAATTCATCAGGCTTAGTAATAAGCTCTTCACGACGAGTACCACTACGGTTAATGTTAATGGCTGGGAAGACGCGTTTCTCAGAAATTTTACGTGACAGGTGTAATTCCATATTACCTGTACCTTTGAATTCTTCGTAAATAACTTCATCCATTTTAGAACCAGTTTCCACTAATGCGGTCGCGATAATGGTTAAACTACCACCTTCTTCAATATTACGTGCCGCACCAAAGAAACGTTTTGGACGATGTAAAGCGTTAGCATCAACACCACCAGTTAAGATTTTACCTGACGAAGGAATTACCGTGTTGTACGCACGCGCTAAACGGGTAATAGAATCAAGTAGGATAACGACATCTTTTTTGTGTTCAACTAAACGTTTAGCTTTTTCAATAACCATTTCAGCGACTTGTACATGTCGACTAGCTGGCTCATCAAATGTTGAAGCTATAACTTCGCCTTTTACAAGACGTTGCATTTCAGTTACTTCTTCTGGACGTTCATCAATCAATAATACCATTAATTCGGCTTCAGGATTATTGTGAGCAATACTCTGCGCGATATTTTGTAGTAGTAATGTTTTACCCGCTTTAGGTGGGGCAACAATTAAACCACGTTGTCCCTTACCAATGGGTGAAGCTAAATCTAAAATACGTGCGGTAATATCTTCGGTTGAACCATTACCACGTGCTAGAGAGAAGCGATCGGTTGGATGAATAGGTGTTAAGTTTTCGAATAATATTTTGTTACGGGTATTTTCAGGTCGATCAAAGTTAACTTCTGTCACTTTTAATAAGGCAAAGTAACGTTCGCCTTTTTTCGGTGAGCGAATTTTACCTTGAATGGTATCACCCGTACGCATACTAAAGCGGCGAATTTGGCTTGGCGATACATAAATATCATCTGGGCCTGCTAAATATGAAGAGTCTGCTGAGCGTAAGAAACCAAAGCCATCTTGTAGAATCTCTAACACACCGCCGCCGAAAATATCATTATCACTTTCAGCATGGGATTTTAAAATAGCAAAAATTATGTCTTGTTTACGAGTTCTAGCAAGGTTTTCAAGCTTCATTGTTGCGGCAAGCGCAACCAATTCATTAATGGATTTTTCTTTTAGTTCGGTAAGGTTCATAGGGGGTTTCTTAAAGTATTTTAAGTAATGTGCCTTGGGCGATTGCCGACACTAGTGTGTATTCAATATAGTTATGTTTTTGTTTTAAATAAGTAAGGATAGAGATGGTAAAGCGATGTTATTTTGTACTTAGGGGGTAAATTTAGCACTAAAATTTGTTTAGGTAAAGGTAGAATGAAAATGTAAGAAGAAATTTTACACTAAAAATTAAAAAGCCCACTAACATGATTATCAGTTACTAGGCTTTTTACCTATTCAATTTATAAATTTTTATCTAAAAATTCTTTTAATTGAGTTTTCGATAGTGCGCCCACTTTCGTGTCAGCAATCTCACCATCTTTAAAAAGCAATAAAGTAGGGATACCACGAACACCGTACTTAGGCGGTGTAACAGAGTTATCGTCTATGTTTAATTTACCTACAGTCACTTTACCATCGTATTCAGTGGCAATATCATCAAGTACTGGAGCAATCATCTTACATGGACCACACCATTCAGCCCAAAAATCAACTAAGACTAAACCTGATGCTTTTAAGACATCGGCTTCAAAACTATCATCAGTTAGCTGAACAATTTTATCGTTCATTATATTCTCCGTTTGTTATGGCTAAAGCGCCTTTATGGTAATTATACCGTGATTAACTGCTTTTCCAATACTGTTTTATGTAACATTAATATTAATTACGCAGTTTGTATGAATTAATTATTTATTAAGCAACCATTTTGCTAACAAAACTGTTAAGCTAGCGCCATGAAAAAAACACACTTAACAGAAACTAAATTCGCTGACCTAAATCTTGCTCCGCAAGTTGTTACCGGACTAGAAGCCATGGGCTTCGACTATTGTACATCTATTCAGGAAAAGTCTTTACCTGTTCTTTTGCAAGGCACTGATATTGCTGGCGAAGCGCAAACAGGTGAAGGTAAGACTATTGCCTTTTTAGCTGCCACTTTCCATCATTTGCTTCAAAAAGAAGCACCTACGCATAATCAACCGCGTGCCTTAATCATGGCGCCGACACGTGAATTAGCAATACAAATTCATCGTGACGCTACTGAAATGGCAAAAAGTACCGGATTACGTCTTGGAGTTGTATATGGGGGCGAAGGTTATGAAAGTCAACGCCTAGAACTTGAAAAAGGTGTCGATATTCTTATTGGCACTTGTGGTCGTTTACTTGATTACATGAAACAAGGCATCTACAACCTAAGTAAAATCGAAGTCATTGTACTTGACGAAGCAGATAGAATGTTTGATTTAGGCTTTATCAAAGATATTCGTTATATGTTTGATAAAATGCCTCCTGCTACTGAACGTTTAAGTATGTTGTTCTCAGCAACCTTATCATTCCGTGTTAAAGAGCTCGCCTTTGATCACATGAATGATCCAACCAGTGTCGAAGTTGCCGCTGGACAAAAAACCAATAGCCGCATTAGTGAAGAATTATTTTACCCTTCTAATGAAGATAAAATGACCTTATTACAAACGTTAATTGAAGAAGATTGGCCAGAAAAAGCCATCGTATTTGCTAATACCAAGCATGTTTGTGAAAAAGTTTTTGACCATTTAAGTGCTGATAATATTCGTGTTGGCTTATTAACTGGTGATGTACCACAGAAAAAACGTCTTAAAGTATTAGAACAATTTACTGACGGCACACTCGATATTTTAGTAGCAACCGATGTAGCCGCGCGTGGTTTACATATTCCGAGTGTAACGCATGTCTTTAACTATGACTTACCTGATGACTGCGAAGATTATGTGCACCGCATTGGTCGTACAGGTCGTGCTGGTGAATCAGGGCATTCCATTAGTTTAGCGTGTGAGCAATATGTATTTAACTTGCCGGCCATTGAAAGCTATATAGAACATGAACTACCGGTAACAAAATACGATAGTGATGCGTTATTAACTGACTTACCTAAACCTAAACCTCGCCAACGTCGCCCTAGAACAACGAGTAATAGACAAGGTGGTCGCTCAAATACAAGACCGAACAACCGTGGTAGTAATAACCATAGCGGTAATCGTAGTTAATTCACTAATTATCTGGGATAGAGTCGATTGAGTAACTTAACGAGCCAAAATCAAGCTAAAGCTAAACCCAAGGCAATACCACAGTATGATGATAGTCATTATGCGGTGGTAGATTTAGGCTCTAATAGTTTTCACCTACTAATTACCCAAGTGGTAGACTCACCAACGGGTAAATCAATAAAAATCGTTAATAAAGTTAAACAAAAAATTCGTTTAGCTGCAGGGTTAGATGAGCATAATTTTCTGACCGATGAAGCTATAACACGTGGTCTTAATTGCCTGAAAAAATTTGCTTTATATCTACATACTATTCCGGTTACTAATATTCTGATTGTCGCTACCGCAGCACTACGTATTGCTAATAATAATCAACTTTTTTTTGATGCCGCCAAAGATATTTTACCTAAACAGATAAAGTTACTGAGCGGAGAGCAAGAAGCAAAAACAATTTATGCTGGGGCAGTACATACGGCCAGAGCAGCCAATCAACTACCCACGAATACTAAACAATTAGTACTTGATATTGGTGGTGCCAGTACCGAAATGATTGTTGGTGTAGGTTGTAGCGCAAAAAAAGTAGTCAGTTTGAATATGGGTTGTGTTAGCTTAATTACTCAGTATTTTGCTAAAGGCCTATTAACAAAAGAAAGCTTTAGTCAAGGCGTTGCGCATGCCACTGCCGTTATTGACGCTGTTAAAGCAGAGTTCATTGCTCTGGGTTGGCAATCGGCTACCGGTAGCTCTGGTACGATGCAGGCCATCATAGAAATACTCAGTCACCGTCAGCAACCTGCAATAATCACATTAAGTTTTCTGTATGACATTAGAGAGCGGCTTCTCCGCTGTAAAACAATAGATAATATAGATATCGACGGATTAAGAACTGATCGAAAAGCCGTATTAGCCGGTGGTTTATGTATTTTAATTGCTTTATTTGAATGCTTAAATATTAAAGAATTACGTCTTTCTAGTGGTGCACTGCGAGAAGGATTACTGTTTGAATTAGCCCCTAACGCTAAAATTATCTAATACTGTTAACCTTCATTAGCTTCCCTACTCAACCCTTCATTAGCTTCCCTACTCAACGTAGTAAGATTAACTCTCGCTATCATCTTTACGCCATAACGCTCTGAAATACCAAATAGCTATAGGTATCTCAATAAGACTATAACTGAGTAAGGTAAACCAAAACCAGTTTAGCTCATAACTTAAAAAATCAAATGCTATTGCAAGCCCCCAATATTTACTAGCGACAATAAGCAGTGCTACCGCTGAAACTACGCAGTCGAGTAGTGCTACTTTTTGTAAATTTTTTCCTGCTACTTGGGGATATAACCAAGTATAAGCAAGAAAAAGAATAGTCACGTTGAGTAATATAATACTTAATTGAGCAGTCATCTCCCCCCCCTCGGTATTTGTTGTTCAGTTTGGTAATTTAATAAACAACTGAAAAAAAAACGCGATAAAATCGCGCTTTTTATGCTAGGGCATATCAATGCTATAGAGCTAGTAACTGACTTAAGCGTCTTCTTTTAACCACTGCGCTACTTGCTTAGCAAAGTACGTTAAAATACCATCAGCTCCCGCGCGTTTAAAGGCAAGTAGACCTTCCATAACACAAGGCTTCTCTGCTAACCAACCATTTTGAATGGCTGCCATATGCATAGCATATTCACCACTCACTTGATAAGCATAAGTAGGTACTTGAAAGGTATCTTTAACACGACGCACTATATCAAGGTATGGCATACCAGGCTTTACCATCACCATATCCGCACCTTCAGCGATATCTTGAGCAACTTCATGCATGGCTTCATTACTATTAGCTGGGTCCATTTGATAGGTATGTTTATTACCACCTTTAATGTTAGCTGAAGAGCCAACGGCATCACGAAATGGGCCATAGTAATTAGAAGCATACTTAGCTGAATAGGCTAGAATTTTAGTATTCACAAAGCCATTTTCTTCTAAAGCTTCTCTGATTGCACCAACACGTCCGTCCATCATATCTGAAGGTGCGACAATATCAGCACCTGCTTGTGCATGCGATAACGCTTGTTTAACTAAAATATCTTTAGTGACTTCATTGACTACATAACCGGTTTTACCGGCTTTATTGTCATCACTTTCACTTAAAATGCCATCTTGACCATGGGTGGTAAATGGATCAAGTGCGACATCGGTTATCACGGCAAGCTGAGGAAAATTAGCTTTAAGCGCGCGTACGGCACGTTGCGCCAAGCCATCAGGATTGTACGCTTCTTCAGCCATTAATGATTTTTTATCACTTGGGGTCACTGGGAATAAGGCAATCGCTGGTATTTTTAAGTCAACCAACTCTTGTGCTTCCTCAAGTAGTAAATCAATACTTTTACGTTCAACCCCTGGCATTGACGCAATCGCTTCACGCTGATTTTCACCTTCAAGCACAAAAACAGGGTAAATAAGATCATTAACGGTTAACTGTGATTCAGCCATTAAACGGCGAGTATGATCATCAACGCGCATACGACGCATACGACGAGCAGGATATTGGCCAAAAGCCGCGTTACTATTATGGGACATAAGAATTCCTAAATTATTCTATGAAGATATGATTCGTGAAACTACTTTTTAATAAAAGTATATTGTTGGGTTCTATTTCGGCCGTTATGTTTGGCCTCATATAAAGCTTTATCGGCACCAGCAAAAATTTGTTCTGGACTAACATCAGCTTCTTGTTGATAAGTACAGGTACCACAACTAATGGTTAGTCTAATATCAGCAACGTCAAGCTGACAAGGTTGTTGACTGATAAGTAAACGTAACTGCTCGGCAATCTGAAAAGCACCTTGAGCATCAGTATCAGGTAAAATTAAACAAAACTCTTCACCACCATAACGAAATGCTTTATCAGCACTGCGTTTTAAACTTTGCTTTATTTGTTTAGCAACCCAAACTAAACAATGATCACCCGCTAAGTGACCGTGACTATCATTAACCGATTTAAAATGGTCAATATCAATTAATACTAAGCTCAAGGGGGTAAGGTTACGGCGACTACGACGATATTCAGCCAATATCTTCTGGTCGTAATAGCGACGGTTATGTAAACCTGTCAATGCATCTAACACATTTTTTCGTTCTAGCTCTTGATTAGCACTGGCTAATTCTTGTAAGGCTATATTGAGCTCTAAGGTTCGCTCTTGTACTCTTTCTTCTAACAAGTCCTGATTCTCTTGCTGCTTTTTAGCTAAGGTGTTCATTGCTTGTTCTACTATTTTTTCTTTATTTTGTGCTGATTTAAGTAATAATACTTTTCTTTGATACTTCTTATAGTAATGTCGTTTGAGGTACACACATATTAATAAGGCCACTAAGCTACCAAACACAAAGCCTATGCCAAAATATAAATACTCATAATTTTTCTCAGTCATAGCCATGCTTGCAGGCGAATATGCCGCCATTAAAGATGCTAAGCCTACACTTATTTGCCTAAGCAGTGACTTCATTTATAGGGCTTCATTATTTGAAGAAAAATTAAACACCTTAGCGGCATTACTACTCGTTTGCCAAGCTATTTCTGTTGGGTCAACGCCAGTTATACTGGCAATTTCTTTGACGATAAAAGGTAAATAACTCGGTTCATTACGGCTACTTTTGGGTTTAGGTCGAATCGTTCGTGGAGTTAAATAAGGCGCGTCAGTCTCAATCAATAATCGGTTTAATGGAATTAAACTAACAATATCACGCAATGCCTGCCCTCTGCGCTCATCACATAACCAACCTGTTATACCGATATACATATCAGCGGCTATACACTGGCTAAGTTCATCCTTTGAGCCGGTAAAACAGTGTGCCACCATAGCCGGTATTTTATCTAGATAGGGTTTTAGCGTAGCAAACCAAGGATTAAAGGCATCACGCTGGTGTAAAAATAATGGCATATTGAGTTCAGCGGCTAAAGCAACTTGTTCGCTAAAGACTCTTTGTTGTTGAGCGGGGGTTGAAAAATTTCGGTTAAAGTCTAAACCACACTCACCTATCGCTTTAACGTAATCATGTTGAGCTAATTGCTTAAGTTGCTCTATATAATCGCTACTGACATGGTCAGCATCATGAGGGTGAACACCTGCTGTGCTATATAAAAAACCAGGGAAGTTGGCTTGATACTGCTCACACAATAATAATGCTTTCTGGCTTTCTTCGACACTAGTACCTGTGATGAGTAAAGCACTAAGTGCTGAATTTTGCGCGCGACAAAGTACCGCCTCGCGATCTTTATCAAACCGTTGGCTGGTTAAATTCACGCCAACATCAATGAGAGTACTTTCAGTCAAGGTAATCTTGTCCTATTTAAGTCTTTTTACCTTAATGCGTCTATTAATATTTTCTTTTTGTAAAAATACGGAGCTAAACGCTCCTTTAGTCAGCGTGACTTCATCACCTTGTTGGAGCGATAAAGTACCACTATCTTTTTGCTGCCATTGTTGACCATTTTCAAAAGTAATTTTCCATTGTCCGCGTACTGTTTTACTAAGCTTACTCACAGTTAGCGTAATAGAATCGATTTCTTTCTCTAGTTCTTTGGTGGTTTTTTTAACATGTTCTTTAGCAAAGTCATCAACTTGTTGCTCTGCTTGTAACATCGTTTTATCTATTACCAAAGGCTTAGCAGTATCGACCACTAGGTTATTGTTGCTCGTAAGTGCATCAAAACAACCTAGCCTTGATTGGTTATCTGTTATTTCACTGCAGGTTAATATTTTAGTGGCAAGCTGAGTTTCTTTAGCCGATACAATTGGTGCAATAAATAAATGGGTGACGAAGGCATAACAAGTTAGTTGCGTTATTTTTTTTACGCTTATTTTTACGGCTTTTTTTACGGTATGGTTCATCTTAATGCTCCTTTACATCACTCGAGTCGCTTTCGTCATAGGCTTTGTCTGCTTTATGATAAATCGAAGCGATCAAAATACCTACTTCAAATAAAAGTAGCATAGGTACTGCAAGCATTGTTTGTGAAATGATATCGGGTGGTGTTAATAACATACCAATAACAAATGCACCAACAACCACATAAGCACGTTTTTCTCTTAAGCTATCAGGTGTTGTTATACCAGTCCAGCACATTAAAATGATCGCAATAGGAATCTCAAAGGCTACGCCAAAGGCAAAAAATAGTTTTAAAATAAAATCGAGATAACTACTTATATCTGTTGCAATAACCACACCTTCAGGTGCAACCGAAGTAAAGAAGGCAAAAACCACAGGAAAAACAAGAAAATAGGCAAAAGCAATTCCCGCATAAAATAACAAGGTAGAACCCAGCATTAAAGGCGCGATTAAACGTTTTTCATTACTGTATAAACCCGGAGCCACAAAAGACCATATTTGATATAAAACAAATGGCATGGCGATAAATAATGACAACACTAAGGTTAGTTTAAACGGCGCAAAGAAAGGAGAAGCAACATCTGTTGCTATCATTTGAGAGCCTTGAGGCATAACAGATAGCAGTGGCTGTGCTACATATTGGTAAATATCTTGTGCAAAATACACTAAACAGCAAAAGACAATTAACACCCCTAAAACTGACCGTAATAGTCTATTACGTAATTCTAACAGGTGGTCGAAAAGGCTCGCATTTTGTACCGGAGTATTACTCATGGTTGAGGTTTATCACTTTCTTGATTAGCTGGTTTTACGGTATTTTCTGCATTATCTATTACTTCGTCCCACATAGTTGAGGCATCGGTATTTGATATTTTCTGCGACACGTTACTCTCGAGGTCGTTGTTCACTTTATTCGAAGTTTCGCTATGAGTTTCGTTATTGATTTCTTTGTGCGCTTTATTTGACTCAGCCATGGTCTGCGGAGCCGATGCTAATGAAGATGAAATCATTGAATCTGAAGGTTCTTTATCAACTTTCTTAAAAGGCTCATTAACTGAGTCTGCTGCCGCTTGTAGTGACTTTAACGATTCTGCCACTTCAGGGCTTAAGTTTTTTAAATTATTTTCTTCGGCTTTTTTTAGGTTAGCATGCAATTCATGTATACGTAATTCTTCCGTCAACTCGGATTTAACAGTATCACTGAATTTTCGTGCGCCAGATATCCAGCCACGAAGCGTGCGAATTGCAATGGGTAAGCGCTCTGGACCTAAAATAACTAAACCCATAATTGCAATAACAATTAATTCCCAAAAGCCAATATCAAACATACATTAAGCCTGATCGGTATCTTTAGATTTAGATTTATCGGCTGTGTTTTTACTCACATCTTCGCTAGCTTTTTCGTTATGTGCCAAAGTATCTGCCGTTGTGTCTGCACTATCTTTTTTATCTTTTTCTTCACCTATAGCGCTTTTAAAACCTTTTACTGCTGAACCTAAATCACCACCTAAGTTACGTAACTTTTTAGTGCCAAATAATAACACGATAATCACTGCGATAATGACTAGTTGCCAAATGCCAATGCCACCCATAATAAATTCACTCCTATGCTTTGATGCTCACATGGCTAATCACTGTGTTAACGCATGCTTGGTATAAAAGTATTATATACCTAAATAATACAGGGAAACGAGTAAAAGCGGTAAATGATGAGCTAAAACAATATTTATTTTATCGGAACGTTTTTTTCGCTCAACAAGTCATAAAAAAACACTAGATAACACAGACTCATCATTAACTCATTAATAAAAAAGAACAAAAAAGCAACACAAACGATAAAATATCGATAATTTACCATAAAAAAAATCCGATATTTGTTCAATATCGGATTTTTCTTATTGCCGCTAAAAACTATTTTTTAACTAGTCAAATACCATGGTATTTTTTAATTTAGATAAGGCATTTTTTTCTAACTGTCTGACACGTTCTGCCGATATTTGATATTTATTAGCAAGCTCTTGCAAGGTGGTTTTATCTTCGGTTAACCAACGTGTTTTTATAATATCTTGACTACGCTCATCCAGTGCGACTAATGCAGTAGATAAACGTTCATTGGCATGGTTATCCCAATTATCATTTTCAACTTCAACGGCTAAATCAGATTGATTATCTTCAAGATATTGCGCAGGTGCGAAATTACTAGCACCAATATTATCATCGTCATCTTTAGATAGCTCAAACGTTTGGTCATAGCTGCTCATACGAGATTCCATTTCCATCACATCTTTAGTCGTTACCCCAAGGTTTTCAGCAACGGTATTTACTTCTTCGTTACTAAACCAACCTAAACGTTTTTTATTTTTTCGTAAGTTGAAGAATAATTTTCGTTGTGCTTTTGTGGTAGCCACTTTCACTATACGCCAGTTTTTAAGCACATATTCGTGAATTTCTGCTTTAATCCAGTGTACAGCAAACGACACTAAGCGTACGCCAACTTCTGGATTGAAGCGTTTTACTGCCTTCATTAAGCCAACGTTGCCCTCTTGTACTAAATCGGCATGAGGTAAACCATAGCCTGAATAGCCTTTGGCAATATGAATAACAAACCGTAAATGCGACATAATCAATTCTTGTGCCGCTGATAAATCGTTTTCGTTATAGAGACGAGTAGCCAAATTATGTTCTTTTTCTGCGGTTAGCATAGGAATGCTATAGGCGGATCGCGTGTATGCTTCAATACTACCACTTTGTGGTAAGGTAAGTTGCATTGCATGGCTCATAAAAACTCCTCAATTCTTTGTTTTCTATTTGCTTATTGTTCACTGGTAAAAGCATTCTTTTAAAAGTATTTATTACAATGCTTTTCAGAATAATTTCTAAATAATTGGTCTAAGTAATTTGCGTGGGTACGGCATTGGAAAAATTTACTTAGCTGTGAAAATTTACTTAGCGACTACTTAGTCTGCTTAACAGTAGCATACTTCAATCGGTCGATATTATAACACATATCGACACAGTTGACGATGTCAGCGGCACAAACATTAGCTTAATAGAGAGCCCTAGACAAGGCGAACTTGCGATTTTTTGATGAATTTAATGTGACTATTTGTAAGTATCTAAAATAATTAACAATAAATAGAGGCAAATAAGGGCTATTTATCAATCAGCATTAGGCTCTATCGCTTTGATATGTTGCCTTACTGAAATATAACTGCCCGTTAAAGCAAGCACAATGGCAAAGCTAATTAACATCAAGGCTTCACGGATTGATAAGCCCTCCAACTGAAAATTACTTTGGTAAAGCTCAGTTAAATCACTAATAGCATAACCCAAGTACCAAGCTAGCAGTGTTACAGCAATACAAGAGAGTATGCCGCCAAAAATACCGTACCAAATACCAGAATACAAAAAAGGTCGCTGAATAAAGCTATCTGTTGCGCCTACCAGCTTCATAATGGCAATAGCATCTTTTTCATTTAAAATAGCTAAGCGAATGGTATTACCAACAATTAACACCACAGATAAACATAATAATAAAGCAACACCAAGTACAATATCTTCAATTAAACGCGCCATGGCTTCTAATCGTGTTAACCATTCTAGGTCGAGCTTACCTTGCTCAACTTCACGCTCTTTACTTAGCTTTGCTAATAAGGCGTTCGCCGCCTCTGCTTGGCTCGCTCTTTGTGTTGGGGTCACAAGTAAGGTTGCTGGCAATGGGTTTTCATCTAAATATTCAAGCGACTGGCCAAAACCTGATAAGACTTTAAATTCTTTTAATGCTTGCTTAGCAGAAATATAACGAACGTCAGCCACCTCATTATAAAGACTAACGCGCTGCACTAAATTTTGAGCGCTTTTTTCACTGGTTGAAAGTTTTAAAAATAAGGTGATTTGTGAAGCACTGTCCCATTGTTCACTGACCTGTTGTGCATTTTTAACAAAAAGGTGTAATGTTGCCGGTAATGCCAAGCTGATACCTAAAACAAAAATGGTCATTACCGTCGTAAAAGGTGTGCGCCATAAGTTACCTAAGCTACCCACGGCTTGTTGTACATGCCGAATAGGTAAGGTTAGCAACCGAGCCAAAAAACTTGAACGTGATTTTAAACCACTACTATGAATGTTGCTCATGCCTTGTCCCCTGTGCCTGTAAACCATCAACAATACCATCGTTGATCATAGTGCCCTCTTTAAGGGTCAAGGTGCGGTATTTCATCCGTGCAATTAAACCAAGATCATGAGTAGCAATAAGTACGGTAACACCAGCGGCATTAAACTCTTCAAATAAGCTAATAATATCTAATGATAATTTAGGGTCTAAATTACCGGTAGGCTCATCGGCAAGCAGAATCGGTGGTTTATTCACAATAGCGCGAGCGATACCAACGCGCTGTTGCTCACCACCTGACAACATATGTGGGTAGCACTTGGACTTACTCGTTAAGTGTACTTTGTCTAAAGCCGTTGCCACCCGCTTTTTAATTTCACTGTGACTAACCCCTTCAATAATTAATGGTAAAGCAACATTATCAAAAACAGTACGGTCTTTAAGTAAGTTGTGACTTTGAAATATCATACCAATACCCCGGCGTACGTAGGGTATTTGCTTGTATTTAATATCAGCAAGTTCGGTATGATTCACTTGAATGCTACCTGAACTAGGTTTTTCCATTAAAGAAATTAACTTTAACAAGGTACTTTTACCTGCACCTGAATGACCGGTTAAAAATGCCATTTCACCGCTTTCTAAGTTAAAACTGACTTGTTTTAAGGCCAGAAAGCCACCTGGATAGGTTTTATTTACCTTATTAAAATTAATCATATTATCTTTATATATTACACGAGTAAGAAGGTTAATTTAACACGCAACAGTAGTGATACCTCTATGACTTACTAAAAAGTGCATCAATAAAATCATCTCCATTAAAAGGTCTTAAATCATCAATACCTTCGCCAACGCCTAAATAACGAATAGGAATACTGTATTTATCAGCAACCGCAAAAATAACACCACCTTTAGCCGTACCATCAAGCTTAGTAATAGTTAAGCCTGTTAGACCAACAGCTTCGTTAAATAATTTAGTTTGGCTTAATGCATTTTGCCCAGTGCCCGCATCAAGCGTTAACATCACCTCATGAGGGGCGTTAACATCGAGTTTTTTCATTACTCGAACAACTTTTTTTAACTCTTCCATTAAGTGAGCTTTATTTTGTAAACGCCCTGCTGTATCAGCAATAATAACATCCACTTTACGCGCTTTTGCCGCATTAATCGCATCAAAAATAACCGACGCACTATCAGCGCCAGTATGCTGAGCAATAACCGGAATGTCATTACGTTCACCCCATACTTGTAATTGCTCAACCGCCGCTGCTCTAAAAGTGTCGCCCGCGGCAAGCATTACCGATTTACCGTCTGCTTGAAATTGCTTAGCAAGCTTACCAATGGTGGTGGTTTTACCCACACCATTAACACCCACCATAAGGATAACAAAAGGCCCGTCGCTTTGAGGAATAACTAACGGCTGACTCACTTCTTTAATAACTTTTTTCAACTCTATTTTAAGTAAATCATACAAGGCAGACGCATCTTTTAACTGTTTTCGACTCGCACTTTGCGTCAAGGAGTCGATTATTTTCATGGTGGTTTCAACACCAACATCAGCTAGCAGCAAATGTGTTTCTAGTTCTTCAAACAAATCATCATTGATTTGTTTGCCACGAAACAAATCAACTAAGCCATCACCTAAGTTTTGCCTAGTTTTACTTAAACCTTGTTTTAAACGCGCAAAAAAACCAAGCTTAGTTTCTTTAACTTCAACTGGCTGTTCTGTTTTTGGTTCTGGTTCTGGTTCTGGTTCTGGTTCTGCAGTAGTATCAACTTGCTCAGCAGCCTCCATTTCAGCTAATAGTTTTGCTTCAGGTAGTACGTCGTTAGCGACATCGTTTGTCAGATTCGTATCAATAACCTTAATAGCTTCGTCGACGCTTTGTTCTTGAGTAATTTTTTCATCGATATTTTTTGTATCAATAATCACCTCAGCATTAACCGTTGGTGCTTCTCGCACTGCGGTTACTTCTGTCTCTGGCTCTACTACAGCTGGGGTAACTGAAACTTCAACTGCTTCTGCAACTGGCTTTTCAGTAACCTGTTCTGTCGTATTTTCAGGTACTTGTTCGGTTTCTTTTGCCGTTACAGGTTCAACAACACCACCATCAGTTGACTCAATGGCTTTATTATCAATAGGCTCAACGGCATCAGTTGTGATCGCTTGCTCATGCTCATGCTCAGTCGTAGACTGAACCTCATCGTTATTTTCTTCAGTGCTTGGTTTTTTTGATTTTTTGCCAAAACCTAACCAAGACAACATACCTTTTTTCTTCGACACGTTTAGCTACCTAAATATTGCAGTATGGATATGTTTGCTGTAACACCAAGAGGATGAATAATACGACAATCTACTTGGTATAAAGACCAAACAAGGATAAAATTGCCGTCATATTAACACCTAATAGCAACATTGTCAGTGATATGAAGCAAGCAAAGAAACAACTCAGTAAAAAAATTCTTCCTAGAAGTGGCCAAGGTACGCCTGCCGGTAAAATCCGTATTATTGCGGGTAAATATAAAGGAAGAAAATTACCGGTATTAATGGCTGAAGGGTTACGTCCTACAACGGATAGAGTTAAAGAAACCGTTTTTAACTGGTTGATGCCTTATATTGGTCAAGCTAACTGTTTAGACTGTTTTGCTGGCTCAGGCAGTTTAGGCTTTGAAGCGTTGTCACGTGGCGCTGGCCATGTCACTTTAGTTGAATTAAATAGAGCTGCTGCCAAGCAATTGTTGGCGAATAAAGACTTGCTCAATGTTAACAACCTAGCAGTAATTAATAGTGATGCTCTGACTTTTTTAAAAGAAGGCTGTCTAACGCCAACACTACCCCAAAATGCTCAGCAACCATTTGATTTAGTTTTTCTCGATCCGCCTTTTAGAAAGCAATTAGTAGAACAAGCCGCGCAGCTATTAAATAACGTTGGCTTAGCCGATCAAGCACTTATTTATGTCGAAATGGAAGCACAAAGCACACAAGTAATACCGAGCAACTGGCAACTAATCAAAGAGAAGTTAGCAGGGCAAGTTGTTTATCGCCTTTATCAGTATCAATCGTAGTACTATTTTTTCTGCTAACGTTGATTATAAGGTTGCCATGTTTTTTGAGCATTTGAGCACCCCACTTTACCTCGCTATAGATTAGCCTCTGGAGCAAGTACCATGTTTATTGATTACCTCGATACGCCCTTAGGTTTATTTGAATTTATGGCAACTGAGCAAGGGATCTACCAAGCTATTTTCTGTGGCGATAGGGTAAATGATAAACAGAGTAAACAAAAAACTAACCACATTACCGCGCTGTGTAAACAGCAATTAACCGAGTACTTTGCTGGTCAACGCCAAGTTTTTACTGTGCCGCTAGTGCCAAAAGGTACGCCATTTCAGCAAGCTGTTTGGGCGTGTTTAACACAAATTCCTTTTGGCGCGATAAAGTCTTATGGTGATATCGCTAAGCAGTTAGATAAACCCAAAGCTTCACAAGCCGTGGGTGGCGCAAATGGTAGAAACCCAATTACGCTCATTGTGCCTTGTCATCGTGTTATTGGCGCTAATGGCTCATTAACTGGCTATGCTGGCGGTATTGAACGTAAATTATGGTTATTAAATCATGAAGGGATCGAGCTAAAAAAAACCGATGATAATAGTCATTTAGATATTAATAATGTCATTGGTAAGCGCCAAGCAAAAACACAATTTTTAAATTAGTTGTTCTACTTTTGCCTACCGCATCACTAAAAGTAAAACTAAGAACAAAAAAGGAATGCCTTTCAACATTCCTTTTTTAGCGCTAGCGTTATTTTTTCGGTACTAGCCTTAGGTCATGAAAATCAAAACTAAAGTCAGTTGCTCGTGATACGGCTTTCATGGTGGCGTAACTAATACCCCCCTCTTCATTAAGATTAAAATTAACAAAGGCATCCGCTTCAAGTGTTCGGTCTTGCCAGCGAACAATAAAAGTATTGTGCTGGTAATGCTCTAACGTGCCTACTAGCTCTGGCGTATTGCCAAACTGCATATGCAGCTGATTATTTTTAAAACTAATAGTAATTTCACCATACCAGTTATCAACATAAGTCTGGGCATAATCTCGCAATATTAATGAGTGCGCTGAATTTTTATTCACTGATTGAGCGGCTTTCGCTAAGCGTTTTTGCTCTTTAGCTATGCTTTGCTGTTGTTTTTGATGGTAATGAGCGGTCCAATCTTTGTCAGGTAAATCTAAGTACTCGTTTAATATTTGTTGGTATATCGCATTAAAAGCATAGCCCGATTGCTGATTAGTGAGAATAACCATGGCTAAATCTTCTTCTGGTACTAATACTACTTTTGATACCATACCCAAGATACCACCGCTGTGATGAATTAACTTCACACCATGATAATCTTTCATAAACCAACCTAAACCATACGCTGAAAAATGGGTTTTATCTTGCTCCGTCGCGCTATCAGAAACAGACAACAGGGTTTGCGCTCGCCACATTTTATCGCTTTGCTCAGCTGAAAATAGACGAGGTGACTGTGCACTTAATTTAGCGCCATATGCGCCTTTATTTAGCTGTGCTTGCAACCAAAGACTCATATCATTAACACTTGAGGCAACCGCGCCTGCTGATGAAAACTTCTCTAAAAAGTTGCCACCAACCACATTTAATTTACCGTTAAGAGGGACATGTGCTCTGGCTACATTAGTATTGTTTTTTTCAATTAAGGAGAACGTTGCTCGGGTGTTATTCATGCCAAGAGGTGTAAATATACGCGCTTGAATAACCTCATTCCAAGTCTGGCCAGTAACGCGAGCAATCACTTCGCCAGCAATAATATACATTAAATTATCGTAAGCAAACTCACTACGAAAACTTGAGACTTGTGGTAAATATTTTAACCCTTTAATGATATCGGCTGTCGTTAAGGTGGTATGCGGCCAAATCATCAAATCGCCAGCACCTAGACCTAAACCAGAGTTATGCGCCAGTAAATCGGTAATAGTAAACTCGCGAGTAACATAGGCGCTAGGCATTTGAAATTCAGGAATAATATCAATGACTTTAGTTTGCCAAGTTAACTTTCCTTCATCCACTAGGTTAGCTAATAAAGCAGCGGTCATCGCTTTAGTATTTGACGCAATACCAAATAAAGTATCCGCCGTAACTTTTGCGGGCTTACCTTGTTCAATAACGCCAAAACCCTTACTCATTACTAGCTCATTATCTTTGATAATGGCAACCGCAACTCCCGGCACTTGAAACGTATTCATGGCTTGAGTAATGGTGCGCTCTATTCGGCTATTTTTATCAGCAACACTGTTTGCTTGTACTGAAAAAGTTAAGGTAAATAAAATAACGGCGAGCAAGGCACTACTGAATAACTGCATATGCATTTCCTAAATTAAGAGATATTTTTCTTTATACGCTTATTTTTGAGTTTGGTTTGAGGTTATTTAAGCAAGCACTAACAACCTATAGGCTCAAAATAACAAAGTCGTTATTATATGATTTCTATACCTAAACTAGATAAACCTTCCGATAAGCTCATTTTCTTTGCTAATTCACAACTGCGTTTATCTTCGGCGGCAAATTTTAGAAAATCGAACAACTCATGTTGAGTATCACTTTCCCACTGCACTAAAGGATGGGCATTTATTTGCGTTTGGGTAATCGCTAGTTCTGCGGCATTAACGTCTTGATTGTCTGTATCAGCTTCATCAAGTAACAACAACTCAACATAGTAGCTAACGCTATTATATGAAAGGCGACTAATGCTACTAATATCGTCAACTTCGACTACTGATGTTTTATTTTTCTTCTGCGGTTTACTTTGCATAAGCTGCCATAACGCAGTTAATGCCATACAAGCATCAAGTGCAGGAAATACACCGAAAGAATCGAAGGCTTCAGGATCAGGCGTTTGTGGCTCTAATTTAATTAATTGTGCATCAATATTAATTTTGACCGTGTTGCGATTAGCTAGCCATTGCCAAATGATATCAAGTTGATTGCGCAATACTTTAGCGTCGCCAAAATCAACCGCTTCACTAAACATTTGATAATTAGGTAGCATGCGTTCAAGTAAAGCAGCCGAAAAAGCAATTTGCTGCCAATGACTTAACTTGGCAAAAGGAAGGTGTATAGCCACGTAGGTATATACTCAGTAGAAATAATTAACTCGATTATACCCAAGCCTACTCAAAATTAGAATAAACTTAGTTTTATAATATTTATCTTGTTTTTGCTGCCATTGAACAATGGGTAATGGGTAATAAAGGCTCTACTCATTAATATCTATGATATCGCGACAACAACACGATAATGTGACCAATAAAGCACTCACTTAAAAACAAAAAAGGAGCCAAAGCTCCTCTTATTATTTTACCCGTAACGCTTAGACTTTGTCAGACTAAAAAATTAGCTTTCTGCCGTTGCTGTTTCCGCATCGGCTTTCACTAATGGCGCAATTTGAATACCTGCAATATCATTTTTACCGGTAAGGTTACGTAATTGTACTAAACGGTTAACTTGGCCTAAAGAACCTAACATGGCATAAATGGGTACAAACAAGCCGCGTTTATGGAAATCGATTACTTTGTCTTCTGCTAGTGCTTTGACTTTATCTTCATTGATAGTAAAAACACCCGTGAGTTTTTTCTTCTCACCACTCGTTAAATTAACATTCAGCTCAAGCTCTTGTAGTAAATCATTTTCTTCTAATTCTTTAATGAAGCTCTCGGTCATTTTTTCATTTTCATATAAACGACCTAAAGAGTTTTGTACATTAATCAATAATTCTGATTCTTTACCTTCAGCTTCAAATAACGCTAACTCTTTATCTTCACCAACTAAGTTGCTCTCAACATCAACACAAGCCGTTAAAGTGTTTTCTTTATCTGGATCTAAACCTAAGGCGAACGGTGCCATGCCAACACTTTGTGGTAATGACAAACCGGTCCATTTACTATCGTTATAAAATAAGTTTTCACCCGCTTCTAAACCTAACATAACAACACTACGGTAACGTGGTGATTCAGGGTTTTTCACCAATACCACTGGAAAGCTGGCTGATGCTTGTGCATATTCAGCAGCAGTAACAGGAACAATGTGCTGCTCAGCAACATGTGCAAGGTCACGCTTACTAGCAAGTTTAAGGTTATGATGTTTGTCTGCTTTAATTGCTACAAAATTAGCCATGATTTATCATCTCTTGTTAATGCCTCTATCAGAGCACATTTTATAATATTGTTATTGGATTGTTATAACTAAGATAAATTATAACGCTATTATAAGTAATGGAGACACTTAATGAGCTTTCAATGCTAAACTCAATATTATTTCATTAACAGGCTAAAAGTAGTGATGTTAGTTAAAATTGTATGTTTTTTGCTGTTTTTATTACTAACAACCAGCGTATCAGCTATGCCTAGGATAGACGTAAAGCATCAACGCAATATTAATGGCTTTGCAGAAATACAAGTCAGTAATGCCACTACGGAAAATTTAATTTGTCATGTAGCGATTGACGGCTATAAAATATTATTTCGTTTACAAGGCATGGGCTATTCAAAATGGTATACCGCCACAGACAAGCGTTTTAATCATACTAACTTTAGTGTGTGGTGTGATTATTTAAAGTTACATCCTAAATATCAGCCCAAAAATTAAGCGACATAGTGTTCTCACGCCCCTCTGACTTAACATTAACTTAGCCCTGATTTAACCCTAGTTTTCTAGTACACTAACGCCGTTTTTAACCATTATAAACGGACGTTTTATTGTGCAAACCCTTTCTCAACTTCGCTCTGGTGAGCTTGCCGGCATCAGCCAGCTTAAATTATCTGAAAACCTCAGCACATTTCCCTTAGAAATTTTAACCCTCGCTGACACTTTAGAGGTGCTTGATTTATCCCATAATGCACTATCGTCGTTACCTGATGAGTTGGCGCAACTGAGTAAATTAAAAATAATTTTTGCCTCGCAAAATAACTTTACGCATTTACCAGAAGTATTAGGAAAACTGCCTAAGTTAGAAATGGTTGGCTTTAAATCTAATCAAATAACACAAGTAGCCCAAGAGTCGCTACCTGCACAATTACGTTGGTTAATATTAACGGATAATTTAATTGAAACCTTGCCTAATAGTTTAGGAGAGCGACCACGATTGCAAAAACTAGCCTTGGCGGGTAATCAGTTAACACAGTTACCAACAACATTAGCACAAGCCCATAATCTTGAATTGGTGCGTATCTCAGCTAATCAACTAAGCCAATGTCCTGAACAATTATTAAACTTGCCCAAATTGGCGTGGTTTGCTTTTGCGGGTAACCCGTTTAGCCAGGTGAAGTGTACTAACGACAATAACAGCGATACCAGCTCAGTACCGCAACTTCCATCAACAAGTTACACCTTAAAGGAAGTACTCGGTCAAGGCGCGTCAGGGGTTATTTCAAAAGCACATTGGAATACACCACAAACACAATTTCCCGAGGCTATCGCGGTTAAAGTTTTTAAGGGTGAAGTCACCAGTGATGGTTACCCACAAGATGAGTTACAGGCGTGCTTACAAGTAGGGTATCACCCTAATTTAGTGCAATCATTAGCACAGGTTAATGAAGAAGGTTATCTAGCATTGATCATGAGTCTTATTCCTGAGCCTTATCAAAATCTTGGCTTACCACCTTGCTTTAACAGCTGCACCCGAGATACCTTTGCGCAAGATTTCAGCTTACCCATAACCTTGATCAGTAATATAGTAAAACAAATGCAAGACGTCTTTACCCACTTACATAGCAAGCAAGTATGTCACGGTGATTTATACGCTCATAACACCTTATTTGATAAACAAGGCAATATCATTTTTGGTGATTTTGGTGCTGCGACACGCTATCAAATGCTAACAGCGGCGCAACAACACAAAATACAGCAAATAGAGCAGCGCGCCTTAAAGCATTTTATTGAAGATTTACTCAGTATTTGCGCCAAGGAAGACAAAGAGAGTGCTGCGTTTTACACCTTACAAAACCTTATTGAATAAGGTCATCATTGTCATAGCAATTAACACAAGGAAGTTCACATGAGATTGACAGGAAAAATAATTAACTGGCATGCCGACAAAGCGTTTGGGTTTATTACCCCTAATGGGGGGGGTGATAAAATCTTCATTCATAAAAATGCGCTAACCAACCGAAATCGCTCACCCAAAATCAATGACATAGTGAGTTTTTCAGTGGTAAAAGATAATCAAGGGAGATATTGTGCAGATCAGGCAACATTTGCCGGCGAAAAAGTCCGTAATAAACATAAAAAACAGGTAACACCACCAATAGCTAAGCTCTCAATATATTTACCGGTGTTGTTTTTTGTCGTACTCACCGTTAGCTATTTTTTGCATTACTTACCTCAAAAAATAGTATTTATTTACTTAGGCTTGAGTATTATTACGTTTTTTGCCTACGCATTTGATAAGTCTAAAGCACAACGAGGTCAATGGCGCACACAAGAAAGTACCTTACACTTACTAGCATTACTGGGTGGCTGGCCTGGTGCAGCGATAGCACAACAATTGCTTCGCCATAAGTCTAAAAAAACAGAGTTCCGTGTTGTTTTTTGGTTCACTGTTGTTGTGAATACCGCGGTATTAGGCTGGTTGATGTCAGCTCAACGGGAGCTTTTGTTAAGTTTATTGACATAAAACGTTAAGGAAAAAAATGTGCAGCCTAACATAGGCTCGATGCACCTTGTTAACTTGATTTGTTAGCGAGTGATCATAAAGTCTATCATCAAGATTTAACGCTTATGTTCAAGACCATATTCTTGCCACAAAGACTTTAACGTGCCCTTTCGTTCCATCTGTTTAAGCAACGTATTAATATATTCAATCGAGGGAGTCGTATGCTTACGCACTAAAATAGTGTGTTGATAAATTTGGTCAATTTTATCAGAAATAAGTAACTGCGTTTTCGCATGAGGAGCGCGCTCAAAGTAATACTTTACATACTCCTTTGATAAAATAGCAATATCACCGCGGTTATTAAGTATCAACTGAAGACTTTGTTGCTGACTGTTGGTATAAACAAAATTAATGTGCTTGGTTAGAAAGTCTGGCTCGCTATGAAAGCTAGCGAATAGATAGTTATAGCCAAAAACACCAATTAAGGTTTTATTGGTAAAACTAGAGAAATACTCTTGCCCTCTTCCTGGTTCTGCTTTACTTACATAAACCTCGGCACCGGTAATAAAAACTTGTGAAGCGATCACCGGAAAGTCCTGCCAGCCCCATTTGATACTTTCAAACATCAGCATATCAAATTTATTATTTTCAAAGTCCTTATACCGACGCCTAGCGGTAGTAGGTACGGCAACAAACTCATACTTATTTTGAAACGTGTTCATGGCCGTTATCATTTTTTCAGTAATACCAATCGCTTTATTAGCCATGAAAACATAAGGTGGAAAATCATAAATACCCACCTTCACTACCTCGCCAGCTAAGGTGTTGGTAGATAACAAAAAACCGGCAAGTAAGCCATATAGCCTCATTGACCTATATCCTCATTCCATAAAGTCGGCTTTGCCATAATAAAATTATTCATCATTTTTTTGCAGACATCCGAGTTGATCATTTCAATTTCAACCCCTTTAGATTTTAACAGCGCCTCTTCACCCATAAAGCTCTGGTTTTCACCAATAACTACCTTAGGAATGCCATACAGCAATATTGCCCCGGTACACATAGCACAGGGTGACAAGGTAGTATAAATTACGCTTTGTCGATAAACACTGGCAGGTTGACGACCAGCATTTTCCAACGCATCCATTTCGCCATGCAAGGTAGGGCTGCCTGTTTGCACTCTCCTGTTGTGACCACGGCCAATAATTTTTCCCTTATGCACTAATACCGAGCCAATAGGTATGCCACCTTCGGCTAAGCCTCTTTTGGCTTCATCAATTGCTGCTTGCATAAATTCATCCATCAACCAACCCCATAAATATTTTTCTGTATGAAGCCTAACAGTATATAAACAAAAAACACAAAACACATGTTTACTTTATGAACACAACAAGTACAAAAAAAACTCAAGCAACACGGCAGTATTAACGCTACAGTATTGTTATTGAAATGGCTCAACATACCTCTATTTAAGGTTAGTGCGCATTGAGAAGTTCCCAGAGGGAAAGTGCTTAATAAAAGGTAAAGGCTTAGCTGCGGCGTTAATGATGGTGAGATATTCGAGCATAGCGATAGGCTATGCTCGAATGAAAGGTGTTAACCGAAGTGATTAAAAGCGATTTTATTACCATCAAAATCACGGAAATATGCGCCATAAAAAACATCTGGAATGCGTTGTCCTGGTTCGCCATCGCATGTTGCACCCAAGGCTATTGCCTTATGATACATTTCCTCACACTGCTCTTTTGAACCTGGAGCAATAGCCAACATATTACCGTTACCACAGTGAGGGGCTTCTTCGTTAAAGGGAATACAAAGGGCAAGCATAGGTTCTTTCATGCTTTTACCAATAAATAGAATACGATCCATTTTTATTAATGTTTTAGCACCCATGGGGGCTAGTAGTTCATTATAAAAGGTTTCTGATTTTTCTAAATCGGTTACACCGATAGTTGCATAACTAAGCATATTCATTCCTTTTTTATCATGATAGTGACGTTAGAGACATAGCTGACTACAACAGGTTAGATAAATCATGTCAATAATCATCTGTAGCTGAAATACAGTAAATATAAACCAGTTACTCAGTCATCACTTTTATAAGGCTTAATCATCTATTACTAAGCCTTATAAGGTATTAATTTACCCGATCGCAATATTATTTATAACGAGCGGTCGTGATTGGTAGACGTTAAAAAAGCAACAATATCAGCAGTCGTTTGCGCATCTAAATCACGCCCTAATTGTAATGATGACATAAGCTGTACCGCTTCAGTTAATGTCTTAACACTACCATCGTGGTAATAAGGCGCTGTTCTCGCCACATCCCTTAACATTGGTACTTTAAAAAACATTTTGTCACCCGGGTTTTTAGTAACATCAAAACGGCCTTGATCAGCTTGGTTTGTATAAGGTTTTACTAAACCCAGTTTTTGATAGAAAGTACCACCTAACGTTGGGCCACTATGACAAGCCGTACAACCGGCATTAATAAATGCTTTCAGGCCATTTTTTTCTTGCTCATTAAGCGCGGTTTTGTCACCTAACATGTACTGATCAAAGCGATCTTTACTAATAAGTGTGCGTTCAAAAGCGGCAATAGCATGCGCTAAATTATCGTAAGTAATAGCATTATTAGCATCAAAAGCTTGTTCAAAAGCTTGTTGGTATTCAGTAATGGCTGAAATTTTATCAACTACCGCTTGCTCTGACGGCATTGCCATTTCTGCTGGGTTTAATATAGGGCCTTTTGCTTGATCTTTAAGATCAACTGCACGACCATCCCAAAATTGCGCCAATTGAAAACCTGCATTCCATACCGTAGGGGCATTTCGGCCACCAAATTTACCCGCAACAGCACCAGGAGAGAATTGCGTATTATCAACGCCAGGCCCTGCATCAACAACATTGTGACAGCTGTTACAAGACTGACTATCGTTTACCGATAATCGTTTATCCATATAAAGCTTTTTACCTAAGGCGATCATAGCTGGGCTATCATTTTCAGCCCCTGGCATCATAGTAGGTAAAGTACCAAAAATGGCTTTGGCTTGATCTTGTAATGGTTCAGCGTGAGCAAAAAGCGGAGCAAGCAATAAACTAAACGTTATTGCGGTAATTTTTAAAGCATTAAACATAACTTTTCCTAGGACAGATAAATGCTGGCTATAGTATCAATTTTCTTTTATCTGTAAAGGGTAAATAGAGTTAATATTCTATTAAATAAATGAAAGTTAATCTTGTATCAATTCCATTAAATTACAGTATCATACCATTGGGACTCATTTATTATGTGAAGTAGTTCACATTACATAAAACACCATTAATAAGATAAATAAGGCCGTTAACAATGCCCAAAAGTGCCGTTTGCACACAACATAAAGCATCACAACGTTAATACACCGAGTAAGGAACAATGAGTTATGACAGAAGTAAGAACACAGCTAAGAGAATTTTTACTTGGATGGTTTGGTGAATACCTGCCTGGCAGTGTTTTTTTATGGTATGACGCACTTTTTTTATGCTGGATAGTGATTTTTTCTATTGCCTTACACCTAGGGTTAAGAATTTTAACCAAGCATTTAATTAAAGACCGGTTAATTGGTAAACGCGATCTTACCGATAATGATGTCATCGTCAGTTTAGTACTGAAACTAGCGAAGAACCTGTCATTTGCACTACAAGGCGCAGTGGTTATTATTCAGGCTAACTTGTGGTTAGCACAAGGCGTAACATTTTTATACTTGATTAAAGTTATTACCGACCAATGGATAATTCTATTTTTATTACTGTCTTTATTTACCTTACTAGACATATTTCAAGCCCTGTCAGACAAACGATCTAAGCCAGCACATTTTCCGTTAAGGGGTTTACTACAAACCGTTAAGCTGATTGCCAGTGTACTTACCGGTATTTTGGCGGTGTCACTGCTAATGGATAAATCACCGCTTATTTTATTAAGTGGTTTAGGGGCCTTATCCGCAGTACTCCTATTAGTGTTCAAAGACCCTATTTTAGGGCTTGTCGCTGGTATACAGTTATCAGCAAATAATATGCTTGCCGTGGGTGACTGGCTTGAAATGCCTAAGTATGGCGCTGATGGTGACGTTATTGATATTGCCTTAACCACGGTAAAAGTAAAAAATTGGGATAAAACTATTACCACCATCCCTACTTATGCCCTTATTTCTGACTCCTTTAAAAACTGGCGAGGCATGTCTGAGTCTGGCGGTCGCAGAATTAAACGTAGTATTCATATAGAAATGAGCAGTGTTTGCTTTTTAACTGAACAAGAAATTGAAGAGCTAGAAAAAGTCCACTTATTAAGTGATTACTTAGCAGCAAAACGCTCGGTAGTCGCACAAGAAAATAAAACCAAAAAAGCCGATATGTCAGTGATGATCAACACACGACGCCTAACCAATGTGGGTACATTTAGGCACTACCTTGTCGCATTTTTAAAGCAGCACCCTAAAATTCATCAACAAATGACCTTAATTGTTAGGCAATTAGAACCTAACAACAATGGTTTACCTATAGAGCTGTACGCCTTTTCTAATACGACAAACTGGGCGGAGTATGAAGACATTCAATCTGACATTTTTGACCATATCATCGCAATACTGCCAGCATTTAACCTGAGGCTACATGAGTCTCCTACGGGCAATGATATTCGCCTATTAGTAAAGCAATAAAGTAAAGTATTAATGCTTTGACTAGCCTTTACGCCAACTATTATGACAGTATAAGCCACTAGCTTACTGTGGATTTTTTAGTGTAAAGGCTATTATTTTGTTAAATATTGTTGAGTATTGTTAGGCTGTTTTTAATACAGTGAGTTTTATAAATTTGGTTTATTAGGTGAAGGTGGAGTATTTATGACTTTTGAAAGAATTATGGCATTAGAAGTAGTTGATGATGACTTATATCAGCAATATCGTGACAATATGCTACCCATTTTACACACTTTTGGTGGTAGCTTTGGTTACGACTTTATCGTCAGTAAGGTGTTAAAAGCTAAAACAACAAAACCGATAAACCGCTTGTTTACCATCGACTTTCCTAGTAAAGACACCATGGAAAAGTTCTTCGCTGACCCAGCTTACCTTACCGTTAAAGATAAATACTTTAAAGCGTCTGTGAACGCTGTCACCATGATTTCGATGCATGAAAAAGCAGAAACTTAAGAAGAAAAAAAGACAATTAAGCTACAAAAAAATGGCCAAAATTAGTTGACCACTACACATCGACTTATCAAGTTGATGTGTAAGATCAGGTCTGAGCTACTACAATCTATGATACCTTCTTAAACAAAACTTAACAGTTTAGATGCATTATTTAAAATTACTCTTCTAGTATCATATTCTGATATTTTGAGTAAATAAGATGAACTGGTGATAGTACTTGTTAAAGATTCATAAATTGCTGAAATTGAAGATGTATTTGTTGTAAACGGAAAGTCTGTCTCCGTCAGCAACCGATCTTTAGGTAAATAACTTATTAATTCTTTACCTTTATTGGATTTAAGCATTTTGTGATTAAAAGAAAAATATGCACCTAAATCTAAAAGGTGCTTTGCCTGAGTCATGGAGCCAGTAAACCAATGCATAACTGGTGTACATGTTGCTTGAGAGCTAAAATCTCTTAACTTTCCGATAACTTTAGATTCTGCTTTTAGGCTATGAATAGATAAGATTTTACCTGGACGTGATTTACAAAAACCAAGAATTGTTTCAAATATCTCTTCTTGTTCATTAATACTATCTTTGAAATTTTTTGAATTATCTAAACCTACTTCCCCTATGACGCTAGTTTGATCAATATATTTCTCAAATACTCCAAAGTCTGCTTTGTGAGACTTCACTAATTGAGGGTGAAAGCCTAATGCAGCGACTATATTTGATGATTCTTGTGCCTTTTGTCTATTTACAGGCCAAGCTAAAGGAGTTGTAGTAACCGCAACAACTCCTATGCTCTGTTCTATTTCATTAAAAGCGCTTGTAAATTCCGGACACAAATCTAAGTGGCAATGAAAATCAATTAACTTAATGTTTTTATCATTCATACTATCTTGCCAATTCAATTTTTACATTTTTTACTAATTCATAAACTTCTTTTAAACCACGCTCATACATTCCTGAAATATCTTTCCATTCAGACTCTAACCCAGTTAAAGAACCTGATTTATGTATTTCAATTTGAGGTTTGATTTTTCCTTCAGAAAGTCTGAATCCAGCATATTTTACGGACATTATATCACGCGATTCGGCATAACCTTTGCCTTCTTTGCCAGCTTTAATCTTAGCTTGAGAAAAGTCATTTATTGCAACATAGGAGGTCTCATCTTTTATTGATGCTCTATTAAAAGCGGCTTTTCTAATTAAACATGGATAGCAATAGCCACAATTTCCTTTTCCTCCTATACCACCTAACCGCTTAGCTTTTAGCCCACCTTGATCAAATCTCATTTTAGTCGGAGATGCACAAGATAATGTTTTTCCCGCAACTTTTTTAAGAACGGACTCTTCTTGGCACTTTAAAACCATCTCACCCTTTGTCATATGCCTATATGGATTATTAAGTACTACTTGAAAATGGAAATTCTTAAAAACCTCATTCATGCTCCTCAAAAAATGAGGGTGAACAGTTCTTGTGCTATGAGCGCCAATCCTTAGAGGGTCAAGGGGAATGTTTAATGCTATAAAGCCATTTTCAGGTACTATTAGTTCAACTTTTTTGTCATTAGAGGCTGCTATATAGTTTGCCATTGCTAAAAATAGAAATGATCTTGAACGCTGACTATTTTCAGTATTCTCCTCTTGATCATTAATTGCTACACTATTGATGTCGAATGTTATATTCCCTTTAGCAAAGCCAATAAAGTTTGACTGATAGCTCTCTAATAGTGTTTTCTCAACATCTTTTTGGTAATTTTGTGTTCCATCACTAGAATAATGGCCAACAAAGATTGTTTTCTTTTCTTCTTCTAACAAATCAATAGCGCCTATAAGGCTATCTAAGCCTCCAGAAAGCAAAGAGACAAAATCAAAGTCTACTTTTGATTCTGTTGGTGCCACTATTTTCAATAAGTTATCATCGGGTCGCTGGCGAAATTTAATATTCCATTTGTCTCCAGTTAAGAATCCTAAGATTCTTTGTAATTCATTTTTTTGCTTCACCCAAACAGTTGTTTGATTAACTGGCATTGTAATGTCAAATTCACGTGTCCAACCATCTTCCGAATTTCCATATCGGCTCACACGAGTATCTGCCGCATAAATAAGACTTGCCAAATTTAAAAATTCAGCAGCGATCAAGTTTGGCTTATTCATAAAAACAGCTGTTCTTTTTACAAAAGCACCTATTCCATTGGGTGTTTTAATGTGCTCACTGGGTAATTTGACATAAATATTTATATTATTATCTGAAGATAACAAGCTTTTTTCTTTTTCATTACAAACGCCAAAAACAGAACATCTTTTCATTATTCATCCTCCACTGATGCTAATATTTCAAATACATCCGTATATATATTTTCCATACATTCAATAAGCTTTTGATCAGTTAAATCAAAACCATTTGCATTTATGTCATTAACGGCATCATATGCTCTCCCTTCTATGTACCCAGAAAGCTCACTGATAGTTTCGCTTAATTTTTCAGGTGTTGCTTTGTGTGCTACTAAGTTATTGCATATATCGTTAATTATTCTGTAGCTCACGCTTTTCCCAACAAAGCACCCCAAACTAGCTTGAATTTGTTCGGAAGTCGTGTTTTCCAGGTCCGTTATCCCCAGAGTTGTCAGCATTTCTGAAATTGTATCAGTGTAAGCATTTCGAATTACACTGTCAGGTAAGTCTCCTGAAGTTTCACCACATATTTGATCTGAAACTCTGAGTAATAATTCATCGGCAGTTTCATCTCCTCTTAACTGAATGGAGTATTCTTGTGCTACAACATCTAAACCATTATGAGATACGCCGTTTAAGAATGAAGCCAAGTTTCCTGCGGCAACAGGAGCGTTTCCCATCCTTTTAAGGGCGGCTTTTGAACCTCCAGAGCCTTTTACATAATTACTGACTCCTTTTTTCATCGAGTTACTGTTACCTGTTCTTAGGTATTCATTTATCTTGGCTCTGGGATATCTAAATCTTTGCCCTTGTTGCGGCTGTATAGGTGATTTAGGGTTCTCTTGGGTAACATCATCTTGTTGGTTGCCACTTTCACCAGCATTTCCATTTTGAGGTAATGATTCTCCTTCACTATCCAACCATGATGGGATAAGGGGGTTTTTAGAGTTCGGTCCTATATTAGTAGTGGAGGTACCCATTTTAATTCCTTTTATTTGATTTTAGAGCTGTCTTAGAAGCGGATGCTAAAAGTGATTTTCCTTCCAATTTACTCCACTTGGTTAGTAGAGCAACTCGCATTGTTTCTGCTTCATCCGTCAAATCAATGCCCCCTGCACCTGTAGTAACCCAAGGGCCTATTTTATTTGTCGGTAAATTTTCAATAGTCTTTAATAGGGGGAGTTGTAATTCTCTGAAATGTTTACAAAGTTCCCAAGCACCAAAATAGCCTTCTGCATCAGAGGTATTACAGGTGGTTGTTATCTTGGTAATTAATATATCCATCAACGACTTAGATTCATCATTATTTAGCTTTTTAACTAATGAAGTGGCTGAAGTCACTTTGAGTTTATCTCCAAGCAATAGTGGTAAGCATCTAGCGACATTTTCATTTCGACCACTACTAGTAATAAACCTAACTCTTTCTCTTGTTAAATATAAATAAGGAGTTAAATCACACTTGCTTAACGCCGGTTCCATCGAAACCCACTCTTTAAGCCATTTATCTTTTTCTAAATCAAAAAGATTAGCAGTGGTATCTTGAGTACTTGTATCTGAAGTAGGCGGCTGATCAACCATCTCTTCCATTCGATTTAAAGCTTCGGAAATTCCATCATTATTTCTAAAACAATCATCTCTCAATAAATTATATGCAGATTCATTAAATTGCTCTAAGAGCATGATTTTTATAAGTGTAGATTCGTTGATTGCATCAGCATAACCGGCACCTTCAGCTACTAGCATTCGTGTAATGAAAGCATTCAAAAAGCGCTTAATTTGACGAGGATTACCTTTCGTACCTATAGTTAGAACAGTTGAAAGAGTAGAAACCATTAACAGTTTTTCTTTTTCTGTCTCGATTAAGTCTCTACCAATAGCCTCTTGAATATCAGATGTTTCTAACAAACTCCCTTTCCAAGGAGTTCTTAAAATTTCCTTAGCTTTATCGTGGACGCACTTAAATTCATCAGATTCTGCTCCAAAAAGACTTTGAGCTATTAATAGCTGCAAATATGTTCCTGTCTCTTTCTCACTTAATGCCGGAATTCTGAAGGGAACTTGAATCAATTTCTCTAAATAATTTCTTGTATATGCCCTCCCTCCAATCTCTTCATTCAATTTGGGAAAATGGCGACGAACTGAATACTCAATCATTGTCTCATCAGCAGCTATAACAAAGGCTGTATTGGGCATGAAAAGAAATAACTTCATAGCTTCTAGGGTTGATATGGCTGTTTCAGGAAGACAACGATCTAAATCGTCTACTAATATAACTAATCGCTCTATCTTTGCTGCCTCTATTAATTTTTTATACTCTTTTCTGAATTCAGTGATTTCCTTAACTACTCTTTCTTTTTTAGGCTCGTTAATGCATTTAGAAAGTTCTTTAACTTTAGCTTTAGCATCTTCAGCACTAATCTCTGTTATAGAACTTGTCAGTTTTTCAAAACCAGCTTTTAAATCGTGCAGTGTTTCAGGGGTTGGCATTCCAGTAAATGCGGTTGCTCCCCAATTCGTTACAGTCTTTGCAGTTTTCAACCAATCTATTCTTTTATAAAATTTTTCAGCTTTCTGTTTAAACCCCCTTATGCCGGATCGCTGTTTAATTAACTCAGATATTATCTGTTGCATTAAAGCTGATTGAGCATCTTCTAATCCTTGGAATAACCAACCATTAAAACGGATACATGCCGTTGACTCATCATGTGCGTATTGTTTTTCTAACATTGAAAGAATACTAGATTTTCCAGCTCCCCAATCTCCATGAACGCCAACAGAAATGGGAAGTTTTTTTGAATCTTCTAATAATTTAGTAATTGCAGAACTTATAGACTGGTAATTTAATAAATCTAAATCAGTTTCATTATCGGGCCAAAGCATTCATATTTCCTTATATAAGAGAGCGTTCTAAATATGCCTTAATTTACAGTATACTCTTACGATTTAGATCAATATATATGTTTTATATGGTTTTTTTAAATGGAGAACATTGGAAGTCTTTACCTTTTTGTCAACTTAGTTGTGTTAAGTAACAAATATACGGGTATGAAGGGATTAAGCTTCCATGCAATATTCATTGGCTGACGTACATTGTAATTAATGAAATCTACAGGGCTATAACTCACCTTCTCATCTTTCTTCTGTTAACTCTATTGTGGTTATTGAATGATGGTTTACGATGGTATTTTGGCTGAATTATTGACGGAGTGTGCCTTTGCAGAGCATGTTGGCATATCTATTATTTTGATGATTTCAAGTTCCTGCTGAGTAACGGGGATAAGCAATTTGACTATACTTTGCTATTACTATTGTTATTGTTATTGTTATTGTTATTGTTATTGTTATTAGACTGCATATTAAATGGGGTCAGGTACACTTTATTACTTATCGAGCTACTCATAATAAGTCAACGTCCGTGATTTACTGAAACCCCCTCACAGACGACTAGAAAGTCCTAGCTAATATTCTTCTGAGTATGGTTAAGAATATACAAAAGCTAAGGTCAGCTCCCTCTATAGCTTTAAATTTCCTGATGAATTGTCTCAATTTTAAATAGCAGAATACAATCAAACCGCTTGCCCACAGGCATAACCACTTGCCCAGCAAAATTGAAAATTGTAACCGCCGAGCCAACCGGTAACGTCAATTACTTCACCAATAAAAAACAACCCTGGCTGCTTTTTACTTTCAAAGGTTTTTGATGATAATTCGTCAGTATTAACGCCACCCAAAGTGACTTCAGCCGTTCTGTATCCTTCGGTTCCATTAGGCTTGATCTGCCATGTATGTAAGTAGTCACTTAGTGCAGAAATTTCGGGGTGATTCAGTTGTTTTATTGGTTTGTCGGCGATAACGCCATCTTTTACTAACACATCAACAAACCGCTTAGGTAATAAGGTAGAAAGTAAGTTTTTTACTGATTTTTGTCCTTGCTCATGTTGCCACTGAACTAAGGTTTCATTAAGGTTTATTTCTGGTAATAGGTTAATCGTTACCGCCTGCCCGGCACGCCAAAAAGACGATATTTGCAATATCGCGGGGCCTGACAAGCCTCGGTGGGTAAATAAAATATTTTCTTTAAAACGGGTGCCATCTTCGCTGGTGACTTCGGTAGGTAAGCTAATGCCAGATAAGCCATCAAAGCGTTGTTTATCATGCTCGTGTAAGGTAAAAGGCACAAGTGCCGCAAGAGTTTCCAGTACGTTTAAACCAAATTGTTCTGCAATTTTATAACCAATAGGTGTTGCACCTAGTTTTGGCATGGTTAAGCCACCTGAGGCAACCACTAATGATTTACATTGGTAGCTTTTATCGCTGGTTGTCACAATATAGCCTTGCTCATGGTCACTATTTGTTGGTTTAACTGACAGTACTTCAGTACGTAAGTTGATTTGTACTCCAGCCCACTCACATTCGGTCATCAATATATCAACTAAATCTTGGGCACTGTCATCACAAAATAATTGTCCAAGGGTTTTATGATGGTATTTAAGGCCATGGCGATCAACTAAATCAATAAAATCTTGTGAGCTATAACGACTTAACGCTGATTTAACGAAATGGGGGTTTTGGCACAGGTAGTTTTCAGGCGTGGCGTTCTCATTGGTAAAGTTTGAACGGCCACCACCACTGATTAATATTTTGCGAGCAGGCTTTTTGCCCATATCAACCACGACAACTCTTTTACCGCGATAGCCTGCTTGTGCCGCGCACATTAAACCTGCTGCGCCGGCACCTATTATTAATACGTCTGTTGTGATCACGCCAATACCTTAACTATAAATTGCTAATAAGAAAACTTATCAGAAGCGTCCTACGAAGAGAACATTGAAAATTTTGCAGGTATTATACTGCTTATGGTAATAGCGCGCACAAAAAAAGGGCTATAAAGCCCTTTTCGTTAATTATTTTATTATTACTTGGTAGCACTGTGTTTAGTTACCTAGCCAAATAATAACCTTTATGATTATGCTTCAGTCATTATGCTAGTGTTACCAGCTTTGGCTAATTCAGCTAAATCTTTATCAACAAAGAATAATGCATGACCGTCATTACCGACTAAATTAATTTTATCTAAAATACCTTTAAATAACGTTTCTTCTTCGTGTTGCTCAGCAACATACCATTGTAAGAAGTTAAAGGTTGAGTAGTCTTGATTAGTAAAAGCTTCATGAGCGAGTGAGTTAATACGTTCAGTGATTAAGCACTCATGCTCATAAGTAAGTTCAAATAACTGACCTAATGAGGAGAATTCATGTGGTGGTGCATCAATAGCACCAATAATAGGTAAAGCACCCGTTTCACTAACGTAGGTAAATAAACGATTCATGTGCTGAATTTCTTCATTGGCGTGCTTACGTAAAAATTGAGCCGCACCAGCAAAACCTTTTTCTTCACACCAAGCACTCATTTGTAAGTATAAGTTTGAAGAGTAAAACTCTAAATTGAGTTGTTGATTTAACTTTGTGATCATTTCAGCTTTTAACATCATTTTACCTTAAATATTTTAATTACGATGATCTTGCCTTTTTATCCGTATTGATTCAAGTAATAAATCGTATCAAGTTCACTTTTATAAATAAAAAAACCTTATTAACCAATTGGTTAATAAGGTGCATTATTCTTATTCGTGTTCTTATGTTGATTACTTTTAGTATCAATAAATGGTTAAATACTTATTAAGGTATCAATAATATAATCGTCAAAGTCGCTTACAGTTGCTCAAGAATCACTTCTGCTTTACTTACCTCAAACGATTTAGCTTGCTCTACATTTAGGCTGGTTACTTTACCGTTATCAATAATCATTGCGTAACGCTGTGAACGCACACCACCAAAGGCTGCGGTATCCATGGTTAGACCTAAGGATTCAGTATAACTACCGTCACCATCGGCCAACATCATAATATTTTCTGCGTTTTGTGACTCGCCCCAAGCATTCATCACAAAAGCATCGTTAACAGATAAACAGATAATGGCATCAACACCTTTAGCTTTTAATTCATCCGCTGAAACCACATAACCGGGTAAATGTGCTGCCGAACAGGTTGGCGTAAACGCGCCAGGTACAGCAAATAACACCACCTTTTTATTGGCAAACAGCTCTTGTGTATTGTGAGTGATTAATTCACCATTTGTTAATTGTTGTAGCTCGCCTACAGGCATAGTTTCATTTAGTGCAATCATAATATTTCCGTTACTTTGTGGTTAATAGGATAAGGTAGCTTTATTGTTTATCTTAGAATATTGTAAAGCACAATGCACAAAAATGTCGTGATAATATCTTTACATTAGTGTCGTTAATTAAGCGACCTATTTTATCCAGTAGCAATGATCAGATAATTAATGAGATTAGTATTACGTCATTCATCACGTAATTGAGCCACTAAAATGAGTTCAAGATAAAATTAACCGTAATAAAAGGAAGGTGTCATGGGCGATATTATTGCTTCGCTAGGGTCATTATTAGGTGGTCTGGGCTTATTTTTATTAGCAATAAAAATGATGACTGATGGTTTACAGCGCTCGGCTGGGAGTTCGTTAAGAAAGGTATTATCAAACAGTACTGACACTCCTTTTAAAGGTATTGTTTCTGGCTTTACCATGACCGCCTTAGTGCAATCGTCAAGTGCGGTTACCGTAGCATCCATTGGCTTTGTTAATGCGGGTTTACTTACCATGCGTCAAACCTTGGGAATTATTTATGGTGCAAATATTGGTACCACAATTACCGGTTGGTTGGTTGCCTTTATTGGTTTTAAATTAGATGTTCAAGCCTTTGCTTTACCTTTAATTGGTATAGGCATGGCATTACAGTTAATAAAAAACGCTAGAAGATTAGCGGCCTTTGGTATCGCTCTGGTTGGTTTTGGTTTGTTTTTTCTCGGTATTGATGTATTAAAAGACACCTTTGAAGGTTTAGTCACTACCTTCGATATAACACAAATCAGTGTTAATGGCGTAGAAGCCATTGTTATTTTTCTGTTTGTTGGTATCGCTATGACGGTATTAACGCAATCATCTAGTGCCGCTATTGCCTTAACCATTACCGCAGCAGCCAGCTCTCTTATAGATATTAATACCGCAGCAGCCATGGTCATTGGTGCAAATGTTGGCACCACATCGACGGCGCTTTTAGCCTCAATTGGTGCGACGGCTAATGCGAAAAGAGTCGCACTGGCTCAAGTGTTATTTAATTTAGGCACCGCCATAGTCGCTTTATTACTAATGCCTTTGATGCTTATCATTATTGACGCGCTGAGTAATCACTTAGCCATGGCCGCTGATCCTGCCATTACTTTAGCTTTGTTCCATACTATTTTTAATGTTCTGGGTGTTATGTTGATATTTCCACTCAATAAAGTAATGGCCACTTTTCTGGAAAAACGCTTTATTTCTCGAGATCAAGCGTCCTCACTACCAAAATTTCTTGATAAAACGCTAGTAGCTACACCGGTATTAGCGGTTAATGCTGTCGTCATGGAACTAGACAGTATTGAGCAACGTGTAAGAATATTAGTAAAACAGTTAATACAATTGCAATACCCAGTGTCAAATGATGAGGCGAAACAAGTAAAGCCATTGTTATTATTGGTCTCGCAGTTTATTGGCTCATTGGAGCGTAATGAAACCTCAGCAGAAACCACTAATCAGCTAGCGACTCTTTTACGTATTAATCAGTACCTATTTAGCGGTATTAAATGTGCCATTGTTTTTGATGAAAAACATATGCAATCGTTAATACTTGCTAATGAAACAGTTCATAGTGAATTTGCTCTTTTTCAACAAGACCTTTTACAAACCTTAGCGGCAGAAACTAACTATGACCGCGCAGAGGCTCAAGTATTTGTGCAGAGAAGACATGACATAATGAAAGTCATGATATTAAAAGAAGCTGCTGAAGGACGTTTGAATTTTGAAGTGATGTTAGTAAACCTTGATGCCTTGGCGGATTTATTAGAAATGACACTGCTGTTATTAAAGGCGCGTAAGTATTTACAACAACTTATTATTGATACTCACTTATCAAACCCTGAAATAAATACAGCCGACAGTGAGCCTATTGATAGCGATGAGGTTAACAATACGCCCGCGTTGTTATAAGTTTAAAAGCATAAGCTAAAACTCGTTAGTTTTGCTTAAAATAAGATAGGACCTAATGATAAATGAAAAAAAGCCCTTTAAAAAATAAAACTCCTGAACGCTGCGTTGATGCTGCCAAAGGGAGCGAAACCTCATCAGTAGCAAGAGATTCATATAAGTTAGCCTATGATGATGATGCCTTGTTATTGCGTGACGACCTAAAAGCTATTCGATTGCAGCTTGAGTGGCTAAAAGCTGATTTAATTCAGCAAGAACAACATATTCTTTCAACTGTCGTTATTTTTGGTGGAGCGCGGTTTCCAGAGCTAGAAAAAGCGCAAGCGATGTTAACCCAAGCTGAAGAAAACTTAAAAGAATCACCTGATGATGCTGAATTAGTTCAACAACGCTCAATAGCCGACAATATTTTAAGCAATAGTCATTATTATGAAGATGCTAGATTATTAGCGGGAAAAATTACTGAGCTATCTTTAACGTTTGATGGTCAAGAGTTTGTTGTGGTAACCGGGGGTGGTCCTGGTGTTATGGAGGCAGCGAACAGAGGTGCTGCTGAAGCTGGTGGTAAAAGTATTGGCTTAAATATTAAGCTGCCCTTTGAGCAAAAGCCAAACCCTTATATTACACCCGAGCTATGCTTTCAATTTAATTACTTTGCGCTACGCAAAATGCACTTTTTAAAACGAGCTAGAGGTTTAGTAGTATTCCCCGGGGGATTTGGCACATTAGACGAGCTTTTTGATACCCTAACATTAATTCAAACAAAAAAAATGGCTGCTATTCCAGTGGTTTTAATTGGTAAAGAATATTGGCAACGGTTAATCGACTTTGACTTTTTGGTTGAACAAGGTGCTATTAAAGCCGCAGATCTGCAGTTATTTACACTCGTTGATACGGTTGAAGAAGCTTGGCATTATCTTTGCGGATTCTGGAAGGTTACTCTTGAAAATTAGCCTCTGAGTCATAACACCCTGAGCGTAGCAACTAAATTTTGTCGACGTTTTAATTGTTGTCGCTCGCCTACGGGCATTAATGGCTTTTGTTTACCGGTTAAGACGCCTTACTCAATGTCAGCCCGATATCGTTAACTTGGTTACTGACATCTATAGAAATAATATTGGTTAATTGCTGTGAATCTGTCACTTCTTTATCAACATTAGCCATAGCTTGCTCAAAAGCAATAAAGTGGCTGCGTTGACGGGTAATTTGTTCAAGCGTATCTTGTGCAACCGTTGCTGACACTTCTGCTTGTCCAGATACGGTTAATGCCGTTTCTTGTAATTCATCGGCAATGATACGTTGATTTTGTGATGCTTTTTCAATATCGTTGATGATGTTTTCAATAGAATTACTCGCGCTTTGTAATTGACTTAAACGCGCTGAAATTTGTTTTAGTGATGCCTGCGTTTTACCGGCAAGTTGACGAACTTCATCAGCAACCACTGAAAAACCCCTGCCATGTTCACCAGCCCTTGCGGCTTCAATGGCGGCATTAAGTGCCAATAAATTAGTTTGGTCTGCAATAGCGCTAATAACATCAACAATAGAAGTAACCGATTCAACCGAGTGAAAGAGCGAGGTAATGGCTCCCTTACTTTCTTTTGCCGCTAAATTAGTGGACTCACTCGCCGCCAATACTTGTAAAACATAGCCCTGACTAATTTCCATGGCTTCTTTAGTGGCCTGAGCATTATTAACTACCTGCCCAGAAAGTGTATTAACGGTTTCGGTTGCCTCACCTAAAGCTTCCATTATTTTTCTAGCCCCTTGCACATGTTCACCGGTAGTGTGTGATGAGCGGTAAATACGCTTGACCTGGCTTTCCATCGTTGTCAGCGCTTTCGCCACTAAATCAAGTTGCTGTGCTTTATCTTTATCATCTTGGGCAAGCTTATTAACCATATGATTAAAACTCGTAGATATTTCACCAAATTCAGTACGGTTATCAATGTTGGTAATGATAGCTACTTCTCCTTGCTCCATTAGCTGCACAAAACTATCACGTAAGTTGCGCAAAGGTTTAAGGATAACAGTACGTTGTAAAGCGTAACTGACTAATAGAAAAACAACTAAAAAGATTAACAAGCCAATAACAATCATATAAAGCTGTTTATTTTTTTGCTCTTGTTGCTGTGAAATATCCGCTTCACCTTGCATAATCGATTGCTCAATACTTCCTACTTGCTTAGACAATAATGCCAAGCCAACTTTTCGCTGTTGTTGCTGAGTAAGGGTAGTATCTAATTCTCGTTGATAACGATTAATGAGTGACTGTAATTCAGTAATCACTTCAAGGCTGAGATCTTCTTTTTCATCACTGTTAGCGAATAAATCTTCGCTATCATCAAATAAGTCTTCATCGCTTGGGGCATAAATAGCTAAGGCGGGTTGCTTTGACAGAGCGTTGCCTAAACGTTGTAACTCGTTTAGCAGTGGCGTTATCGATTCAATATTAGGGTTTTCTTGGATAAAAACAACTTCTCTGGCGTTGACTAAATCAGCAAGTAGCCTTCCTATGACTTGTATCTGAGTAAGATAGTTAAATTGCTCTGTTAACGATAGCACCGATGTTTTTTGCACATACCCCGCCAGTATATTAGTAAGCGCTAACATCTCTTGTTCACCATAACGCAACAGCACTAAGGGATCACCACTGAGCTTACCCATAGCCCGAAATTTAGTGTCAATATTATTGGCCAGTGCTTTTGCTTGTAAGTCTATCTGCTTAGACAAATGTTGAATATTCAAGCCAGCGGTTTGCTTTACAATCGCGGCAAGTTGCTTTTCTGCTTCGTTTAACAGCGTTGCATCACCGGTTTGCAAATACGCCGCGATGGTTCTATTAAACTTAACTGTGGTTAGCGAATAAAGTGCTTGGTAGCCTTTATATTGTGTCCTGCTCTTATTTAAAGATTCACCTACGTGATACATAGTCGCCATAAAGGTGAGGGCAAAAACACTGATAGCCATAACAGAAAGACGAGAAAAACTAGAAACACGCATGGCAATAACAGCCTTTAATTGTAAATAAAGACCATACTCACTTATTCATGTGACAATTAGGTTACATCTATATGACGAATTTATGTCACCGTTATCTATGCAGTATTTTTGGGGATCGCTAACTTTACATACACATCAAAGCGATTTTTCTTCATATTGATACTCATCGACGGTTTTTTATTGGCTAACGGTGGTGCATAACTAGGTCGTTTAACCACCACGCGGTATTTCGCTAACGCTAATGCGGGTTCAAGTAGACTGTCGGCATCAAGATCTTCTCCGACCAAGGATTGAAAAATACGCATTTCTTTTTTAACCGCTGCTGATTTTTCGCGGTGCGGATACATGGGATCTAAATACACAACGTCTGGCGCATCCGCTAAGTCCATTTGATCAATAGATGAACCATGAATTAACTTCATATTATTGGCAATATTGGCAACCTCATGATTTAGCTTAGCGCGCTCAATACCGTCATCTAATAACGCTGCCACTACAGGCATACGTTCTAATAATGTTAACTTACAACCAAGGCTCGCTAAGACAAAAGCATCTCTGCCAAGCCCTGCGGTAGCGTCTAACACATGGGGAGTAAAGCCGTGTTTTAAGCCAACTGCTTTGGCAATATCTTGACCTCTACCTCCACCAAATTTACGACGATGAGCGACCGCGCCTTCAACAAAGTCGACTTTAATCGCGCCCAGTTTCGGTTCATCTACCTTACAAAGCTCTAACGCATGATGATGCATTTGCAGTATAAACTGCAGTTGCGGATGTTTATTAGCGGCTGCAACATCACCGAGATAAGTAAATCGCCATTTTTTGGCAAGTCGTTTAGCGTAATCACTATCAACACTATCTAGGTAACCAAGCGCTATAGTACTTGGTTGTTCATTGGCAAGTGTTTCGTTGCTAGCTATGTCATTGGTAGTTCTTTTATTGGTAGACAAGGGACTCATTAGCTTCCTATATGCTTGTTTAATATCAACCTCACGCATTTTGTGATCATTTCTACGGGTTAAAATAACCAACTAAATAGCTGGCTGTTTTACCTGCATATAAAGTAGACCATCTAATGAATGAAACTGATATAAAAAGACAAGACTTTTTAATTCGACTCTAAAATATTATCTTCATTATAAAAGCCATGCCGCTCTTTGTCTTTGACTAACCACTTAAATGAATAGTTAATTGCTTATAAAGCAACTTTTAGTGCTTTTGCATACTAAATGGTCGTATTAGTGAGTAATAAAGTAAATATAATTGATATAACAATACAATGAATAAACTTTGAAACAATTTGTTAACGACTGTATATTATTAGTATTAAAATATGGTGCGAAAAATAGCAAACAATTGAATTATTTATAAACATTTAAACGTTGCAGGAAGAAAAGTTGCCTTTATCAGATGTTGTTCAAAAACACTTAAATACCCCAAGTCCACAGTTATGTGCAGTCACCTTATTAGGTAATTTAGTCGCAACCCCGGACATACGCTACCGTGCCAACCCAGCAACGGCGGTGACTGAGATTGTAGTAGCCACCTCGAGCAAGTGGTTAGATAAAAACACCAATAAGTACAAAGAGTGGACTAGTTATCATCCTATAAAAGTAGAGGGTGAGCTAGTCGAGCAAGCGTTATTACATGCGAATAAGGGCGATATTGTTTTACTACATGGTTATTTAAGCAATATTAAGCCCTCTGATAAAAGTGAGAATCACCCCAGTATTGTTCATGCTAATTTTGTCCAAAAGTTTACTAAGGGCTATACCCAAGCGATTAATCAAATTAATTGTAGTGCCCAGTTAACGTCAACACCCAAACTAATGTTAACCGAGCATAATAAAAACATTTGCCAAGCTACTATTGTTATTAATCAGCATGTCTACAATACCGACAAGCAAATGTGGCAAATAATTTCAGTCTCTCGTGCTATTCATGCTTGGGGCAAACAAGCACTGTATTTAGCTGAAAATGGTGATATGGGTGACGAGCTTATGTTAGAAGGAAAACTCAGCTACGCCAGTAGCGCTAACAAAGAGCAGTTTATTGAAGTTAATAATATCCGTGTTTTTAAAAAGGCATAAAATACTATAAAAAGTACGTAACAACTTGCAAGAAGAATGCTGAACTATGGAAAAACCAACGCTATGCTAACCGCAAAAAACAGACTCTTTAGTATTCTTCTGCTATCACTACTTTGGGTAAGTGGTGCGCATGGTGCCAATGAAGACAGTCAATATTTTTTACAAAAAATAGCGCAGGTACCACCGGTTGAACAACACAATAACCAGTGGTTGTTGCCGTTAGAGCAACCTGGCAATAGTAAGCATTATTTTTTAGCCAATAAACAAGGTCAAATTTATCAGTTAGGCCAAGATACCCCTGAAAACCTCTCACCACTCCTCGATTTAACAGCGCTTTCGGTTAACAATCCTATTGTTGAGTTAAACGCTTTTACTTTACACCCTAACTTTTCTTTACGCGGTCAAATAGGTTTTGCCACTTTTTATACTGCTCATATTGAAAAAGCCACTAGTAATGAAAAAACCAAGCGACTACTCGACACCACGGTTAGTTTAGCGCTTCCTTTTGATGCGGTTATTACCGAATGGCAATTAGATTTAGCCAAGACAGTTGATCAGTCAAGTCAACGCGAAGTACTGAGAATTGCGATACCAACCTTAGCAAGCGGTATCAAGCAGTTAAAATTTAATCCGCATAGTAAATCATGGCATGACGATTATGCTCAGCTTTATATATCACTACCACAAAGCTTATCCCTCAAAGAGTACCCACTCTATTCAGGCGCAATTTTACGTATCCATCCAGAAAAAAATGCTGGGCAAAACTATACCGTTTCTCATAACAACCCTTATTACGCTAATGATGACATTAATAAAACTTTGTATTTATTTGGTGCTGGTCAAATTAATCAATTTATTTGGCCAGATAAACACGCCCCTCGCCTGCTAATATCTCATGAATATAACGTTAAAAAACCACCAACACATTGGTTATCTTATAGTAATGGCGGTGATGACTGGCGAAATAAATCACCGCAAAATTTTTTATTTAAAGGAGAGCAAGCCACTTCAGGCTTAGTCATATATCAAGGGAGAAATGCGCTCAGCTTACGTAATAAGTTGCTATGGTTGTCGCAAAACAAACAACAACAGTGGCAACTCAACTCATTGCCTAATGAAATGACACCTGACCCACTATCAAAAAGCAACGAACAAGCGCAACAACCTCTAGTTACCCCCTCAATAGAATGGCAATTAACGCAACCAACATTGCAAACTAAGCGCTTAACGCTCTACCATGATAATCGTGATGAAGTATTGCTTTTTAATGAAGAAAGCGGCGCTATATATCAATTATTTGAAGATAAAACACTGCTTACTCCCCAAGGAAATAACCAAGAAAACGAACAAAGCGGTTTAGGGATTATCGCTACTTTACTCATTATTATAGTGGGTGGGGTTGGCTTATATATTATTTACCGCGTTAATATTAAGCGCACCTCGGCAAAATCTTTAGTGCGTCGAGAGTTCTCTAACCTGTCACTTACAGAAGATGGGTTAACGTTAAATCTCTTTAAACGCCATCAACGTGATATAGAAAAAACAATGATGCTCACCGAGGTTAAACAATGCCAAGTTTTATTGGGCGATTTAGCCGTAGCAACGATTAACACCACCTCAGGGCATGGCTTCAATACCGACAAAGAGCAAGCATTACGCGAGATATTTCATCGCGAACAAGTGGCTAAAATGGTCGACGATAAAGTGCGCCGCATTAGCTTGTCGATCACCTGCGAAGAGAAAAACAGGTCGGTTATTTGTTTATATTTACGCAAAGGTAACGATAGGATAACCAAAAAGAATTACTTTACCGTTGTTGATGACATCATTGACTGGTGCTGGCTTATTGCTAAGGCAATCAACGAGGATAGTACGCAAGAACGCCCTTTAATGCCTAAAATTCAAGTGACCAACACTCACCTAAATGAACATAAAGTACATGATAATAGACCCTTACATGCTCAAGTGTCACATAGCAGGCCTGAAAGAATTTTGCCTGCCATAAAACCTAAGCAAACCACTAGCGCAGCCCCCGCAGAAAAGCCAAAGGATAAGGAAATCTCAGCGAATCATTATGATAGCGCGGCAATAGAAGCCGTTAAAATAGAAACAGAATTAGTGAACGCTTTAGAGAAATTAGTTAAACTACGCCAGCAAGGCTTTTTAACCGCTGATGAATTTGAGCAAGCAAAAGCCAAGCTATACCATTTTCATTAGGCTTATCGCTTTGTTATGACTTGTTGTAATGTACCTTGTTGTACTTTGCCGTAATGCTATACAGAACCAATACATCAAGCTGCTAATCGGATTAATTCATGTTTGCTAAAGTTTTGCTCATTGCCTCGCGCGCAAGTACCCTAAAAATCCTGGCAAGTTTAATTATAGTAACCCTTATTGCTCTAGGCTTTTATCAGTGGTTAATACAAAGCCCTGTACTTCCCTCTTCACTAGCAAGCACGTACACAACAACACTAACGGAAAATAATGATAGTTTTAACATAAGCCAGTGGACAATCAACCTAGTTGACAAACTAAATTGGCAGCAAGAAGGCAGCTCTATTTTTTTAAATACCTTATTGTTATTTATGTTTTTAACTGTGGCAACCAGCCTAGGTTTGCCAAGGCAAATTGCCGCGTTAGTGGCAGGTATCAATTTAGGGGCTTTAATTGGCGTCATTATTGCGACCTTAGCGGCAACACTCGGCTGTTTAATTACTTTTAGCGTGGCTCGTTATCTCTTAAGCAATAGCATAAGCCGAAAATACCCTAATCAGTTGGCCAAATTATCTGATTTTCTGGGTGAACGAACCTTCTTAAAAGCTATTGTTATTAGAATATTGCCGCTAGGCAGTAACTTTATTACTAACATTATTGCCGGTGTTAGCAAGGTATCAATGCCTGCTTATGTCAGTGGCTCGTTTGTTGGTTTTATACCGCAAATGACTATTTTTTCACTGGCGGGCAGCGGTATACGCTTAGGCGCACAAAATGAACTGATCGCTAGTGCAGTACTCTTTGTTATTGCGCTTATGCTGACTGGCTATTTAATTAAAAAACATAAAGCCAAAAATAAAATAAAAGCTGCGTTATGACGGCTCTCATTGTCGCGATAAGGCTATGCTAACGTAATCGAAAAATTACAATAATAAACTTTGCTCTATTTTATGATGGACATCTGCCGCCTCTACTAACGATTGTGCCGTTAAGCTGTCAACACTATATACCTCAGTAGTCACACCATATTTTTCGCGTATTTTACGTAACAGTAAGTCAAAGTCACCATCACCTGACAGCAATATAACCGTATCAACGCCAGCGGCTGCCTCCATTACATCAATCGTAATACCAACATCCCAATCACCTTTAGCTGAGCCGTCTCTGCGCTGTATATAAGGCTTAAGCTTCACTTCAAAGCCAATATGTTTTAGCGCTTTTTGAAATTTATGCTGCTGGTCATCACTCCGTTGAATAGCGTACGCATTAGCGATAACAATATCGCCTTGCGCCATCAATTCTTGCCATAATAAACGATAATTAAATTGCTTAGCAAAAGCATCTCTTGTGGTGTAATAAATGTTTTGTACATCAACAAATACAGCAATTTTCTTCAATGTGAACTCCTGAAACAAACGAATATAACCTACTGATGTTAGTGTGCAATGGCTTCACCTACAAACCAAGACAATTTTAATTAATGATGTTAAAATCTGTTTTTTATACCCATTTCTGACTAATCCGAGCAATAAACATGTTGGCCTTACATTCTTTTTTTTACTTATTGTTAACGTTTCCCCTTAAGTTACTTGTTCGTTGTAAAATTATTACCGACAGTAAAAGTCTTATTGAACAGCCAACTCAGCCAATTTTTTATATTGTTCGACATCAATCCGCGTCTGATTTATTGGCACTACAAGGTGTCTGTAAAAAACAAAATTTGCCTGACCCGCTTGGACAAGTGAGCATTAACGGTAAAACATTTAACCGCACGCTTTGTTTAGCTAAACCTACACCGCTTTTTTCATGGCGCAAGGCCAGTAACACCAAAGCAACAGCACAAGGTTTAGCAATACTTAATGAACATGTTATTGATAAAAACCTTGATGCCAAATTAATTCCTGTGCATTTAATTTGGGGAAAGATGCCCACTAAAGCGCGAAAAGATCTCAAAATGAGTTCGCTACTCGCTGATCAAGAATCTCCTCATTGGTTACGTAAATTATTTATTGTCTTGTTCTTAGGTCGAGATACCTTAGTTCGCTTTAGCGAAGCTTTTTCTTTTCGCAATATTATTGATAATCATGGCAGTGATGAAGCTGCCGCCCATAAGTTTTTACGCGTAGCTCGCTTTCACTTTCATCGTCAAACAATTGCGGCTAAAGGCCCTAGACTGATGCACCGCAAGCAGATGTTTAACGCCTTATTTGCTAACCCATCGATTAAGCGCATTATCAGTGACGAAGCCAAAAGTAAAAAAGTCTCTGAAGCTGAAATAAAAAAACAAGCGCTGCGTATGATGAATGAGATTGCCGGTGACTATAGTGTTTCTTGGCTGCGCTTTGGTGAGATAATTTTGCACTGGTTATGGAAGCGTTTATACAACACCATTAACGTCAGTAATGCCAAAGTATTACGTAAATTAGCGCAAGATGGTCATGAAATTATTTATGTGCCTTGCCACCGTAGCCACATGGATTACCTGCTACTTTCCTATGTCATTATACAAGAAGGCTTAGTAATGCCGCGTATTGCTGCGGGTATTAACCTAAACTTCTGGCCGGCAGGTACTGTGTTTAGAAAAGGCGGCGCGTTTTTTATTCGTCGTAGTTTTGGTGGTAACCGTTTATATTCAACTATTTTCCGTGAATATTTAGGACTTTTATTTGAGCGTGGCTATGGCGTTAAATATTACACTGAAGGTGGTCGTAGCCGAACAGGTAGAGTGTTGTCACCTAAAACTGGCATGTTAGCCATGACCATTCAAAGTTTATTACGCGGTATTGATAGACCCCTCACCTTAGTACCAGTGTATTTAGGCTATGAACACGTAATGGAAGTAGGCACTTACCACAAAGAACTCAGTGGTAGTGAGAAAAAAAGTGAGTCAGTTTTTGGAGTATTAAAAGCCATTAAAAGCTTACGTAACTATGGTAATGGTTATGTAAATTTTGGTGAGCCAATGAACATTAATGAGTTTTTAAATAACCAAGTGCCTGACTGGAAAGACGCGATTGACCCTATTGATCCACAAAAGCCGACTTGGTTAACGCCGACAGTAAATATACTGGCTGGACAAGTCATGGAAAACATTAATAAAAGTGCTGCTTTAAATGGTGTTGCGTTAATTGCCTTAATTTTACAAGCCAGTAAAAACAAAGCCTTGTCTAAACGTGAGTTAGCAACACAACTCAATTTCTTTTTAACTATACAGCGCCAAGCTCCGTTTAGTGAACAACTAACTATTCCACAAGAAAGCGCTGCTGAGCTAATTAGCCATGTAATTTCACTGAATAAAGTCACCATTACCGAAGATAGTTTTGGTAGCTTAGTGTCTCTGTCAGAAACCGCTAATTTAGAAATGCGCTATTATCGTAATAATATTTTACACACTTATGTTGTCCCTGCGATGGTTTGTCGCTTACTGGATAAACACAGTAAAATAAAGCAGGACAACTTAGTAGAAAAAGTACAGTGTTTAACCGCGCTATTAAAAGAAGATTTATACCTCTACCAAGATAGCGAGCAAATTGCTGAGCAAACCTTACAGATACTTAACGTATTAAAAGACATGCATATTGCTAAACAAAGTGACGCAGGCTTTTGGTCCCTGACTAACGATGTAGCGTTACTGAGTCAAGTACATGCCATGGCGGAATGTATTGATGAAAGCTTACAGCGCCTAGCCATTATTACTTCACTAATAACTCGTTTAGCACCCATTAGTAAGCGTGAATTAGAAGAAAAAGTGGTCGCTATTGCTAAGCGCCTTTCGGTACTAAACAACATTAATGCGCCAGAGTTTATCGATAAACGCGCTCAAGCAACGTTAATTTCGACTACTCGTGATGAAGGTTATATTGACATGAACGAGGAGGGGTTGCTGGTTACTAGCGACAGTATGATTGAGCTAAAAGCCACCGTGGTTAACTTAGTAGATATTGAAGTATTACAAAGTATCGCTCGCTAAACTCTTTATTTATCAATGAGCTATTATAAATACTCAATGGTTATGCCAACAAAAATAAGTAAACCAACCCAATGGTTATGTAAAAACGCTTGGAAACAAGCGTTACGCTCTCGATTGACAATTAACAGTTGTTGATAGCTAAACAAGCCCGCGGCGCCAATAACGCACAGCTGATACGGCCAACCAAATGCTAATATCTCACCTACAGTCCACAATAAAGCCAAGGTTATTAACTGTAAAAAACCAATAATGCGCTTATCATTATCACCAAATAAAATGGCGGTAGACTTAACTCCTATTTTAAGATCATCATCTCTATCTACCATGGCATACATAGTATCGTAAGCCACAGTCCAACATAGGTTAGCTGCAAACAGTAACCAAGCAATAAGCGGAATTTCACCTTGTGCTTCAGCGAAGGCCATGATCATCCCCCAGCTAAAAGCAGCACCTAAAAACACTTGTGGTAACTGAGTATAGCGCTTCATAAACGGGTAAAGCGCCGCTAAAAATAACGCCACCGTAGCAAGGTAAATGGTTGGCCAACTCAGTGTTAACACCAGACCCAGTGCTATACCAATTAATACACCAAATAAGTTAATCGCTTCAAACGGGCTCATCATGCCATTAACGAGTGGCCTATTTTTAGTCCGCTCAACCTTGCCATCTATTTTTCTGTCTGCATAATCATTTATCACACAGCCTGCACTGCGCATAACAAAAACACCTAAACTAAATACCAATAACAAATGAAAACTTGGCCAGCCGTCACTGGCAATCCATAAAGCCCAATACGTTGGCCATAACAATAAATAGGTGCCAATGGGCTTATTCATTCGAGTAATTAACGTGATCGCTAACCATTTTTGTTGTAGTTTTTTCAGCATTGAAGTGTTTCGTTTCATGTTATTGTATTTATTGCGCGCCTATTGATAAGCAAAGGCGTCAGGTAAAAAAACTTCGGCGACCATCAAGGGTTTATTGTCTAACATAAACACAGAACGTCGACCCCATAGTACGGTTTCATCTATTGTTGATGCTTTTACCAAACAATCATCATGAGTACGCTGCGCCGTTAAGGTATTGGCTAACTTTGCCACGTTAGAATCGTTGGTAAAAGTTGATAGTTCTAATGCTAAACGTTGTAATGATGGGTTATTAAATAGCACTTGCCCTAACGGCTGTTCACCTAAATGAGCAAGTACTTGCTCTTTACCGGTTAAGCTTGCTAATGGCAATAAACTTCGAGCAAAAACTTGCGGAATATTATCACAATATAAAATAACTTCGCGCACCAATACCGCCTCACCCACCTTAATAAAATGCCCCGCTTCAGCTGCTGAGCAGCGTTGTTGTTGCTCACCAATCACTTTAACCTGGAAGCTTTGACACCGGTTTTTTAACCGCGCCGTTAAAGAGCCTTCATCAAGTAACCAATTTTGTAATTGCTCGGATAGCAAAGATAAGCACTCATCGCTAGGAGATTGCCATTGTCCCGCTAAGGTAATAGGAAAGGTAACTGGAAAATTAAAAGAGCAATTCACTTGTTGCTGTGTCATCAATCTACTTCATCAATCTATTTCATTAAAAAGTCGTCGCTATAATACCAATTCTATTAAATTTATTCGCTACTCAGTGCGATATTAGTGCTCTTAGAACAAGTAAAAATTACTTAACACCGTTATTATTTATAAAAATAGTCATGAAAAAACTAAAATCAGGGTATGATAGGGTAAGTTAAATTATCTACATCGACTATTATTTTTATGTATAAATACTTATTGGTTTTTTCATTTTTAGTTAGCCTAAGTACTGGTATTTCTAAAGCACACGCTAGTGATTACGCTTATTATGGTTTTCAGCCTGACATTGTTACTAACTATGTCGCGGTACAAAAGAAAATGGGCTATGTACGCCTAACAGTAGAATTAATGGTTAAAGGCGATAATTTAGCGATTGTTGAGCATCATGCGCCATTATTACGCGACGCAATTATCAACATTATCGGTAATCAAACCGAGGCTAAAGTAAAGTCAATAAAGGGTCGAGCAGAGATTCAGTTGCAATGCGAAGAGCAAGTAAAAGAGTTATTAATTCAAGAAACTGGCAAGCCACTGATCAAAAAATTACTTTTTACCCAATGGCTAGAAAACTAAGCGCTTTATATCAATCTCACTAACTTTTATAAGTATGGCTAGTGTATATAAAGCAGAGCAGCTAATTAATGACGCTGATATTATTTAGTCTTTACGCCAATGACTTTCACGGTAAATAACGCTAAAAAACACCCTGATAATAAACCGAGTAAATGGGCAGTGTTAGCAACATTAACCGGTAGTAAATCAACAAAACCTAGCACCAGCCAGAACAGCAAAAAAGCCACTATCGGCTTGGCAAGCGATAAACCTCGCTCTGGTGCTAAATAACCAAACCACCAAACAAAGCCTACCAACGCGTAAACAACACCTGATAAACCACCAAAATTTGCCCCAGAAACTAAATATTGGCCAAGATTAGACACAATAGCTGAAATCAGTAATAGGTTAATGAGTGTTGTTTTACCTAGCGATTGTTCAATACTGCCACCTAACTGCCACCACCACATGGTATTAAAAACAATATGCAACAAAGAAAAGTGAAAGAATGCTGGGCCAATTAAGCGCAACGGCTCTGCTAAGAAGGCGTCCATTGAGAGTTGAGGATAAAACTGTAATGCGTTAAAAATGTCTCGCGACCAACCTAACTCACTGCCAATAAAAACTATCCAGCACAAGGTGAAAGTCACTAGCGTTACAATACCCGCATGCGCTAAAAAACTTTCTTTAAAGCTTTTCACCAAGGTATAATCATCAGTATTTAAGCTAACGGTTTCACCGATATCCCAGGCTGCTTTTTGATATTTATCCGCATAGGGGTTAGCAATAAAGACATCAAACTCTACTTTAGCTTGTGCTAACTTGTCTTCAGGGCAATAAATCACATGCCCTTCATCTTGACTTGATTTAAGCTGAGATTGAATCCCCAAAGAGTGTAAATAATTACTGAACAATAGCGCAATATTACGATCTTTAAGGTGTACTAACGGCTGTAAAGCATCAGTATTATTAGCAGACTCAGTAGTCATGAGTCACTATCGCTCTATCTGGTCAGGAAATTGTGTTTGCCACTGAGTAAAGCCACCGTCAAGTGAGTACACCTCGGTAAAATCTTGACTGATAAGAAACGCTGCCGCTTGTTGACTCGAAATCCCGTGGTAACAACAAACAACCACGGGAGCGTCCATATCCGCTTCACGTAAAAAATCCCCTAACGATTCGTTGGTTAAATTAATCGAGCCGGCAATATGACCACTAGCAAAAGAGTTGGTATCACGAATATCGACCACAACGGGAGACGTATCTGCCATCACGTTTTGTAACTCGCTGACCGACATATGCTTAAAACTATTATCTGACACTGTGTAATCCTTATTTAATGATCTGTTTATTGGTAATACCATGAATGATTATATTTTTCATCGCGCTACATTATTAATGGTAGCGCTTATCAAAAGTGAGTATAACGAATTTACGTCCAATCTAAAATGACCTTGCCCGATTGACCAGAGCGCATCACATCAAAACCTTGTTGAAAATCATCAACATTATAATGATGGGTAATTATCGGACTAAGATCTAAGCCCGACTGGATTAAACTCGCCATTTTATACCAGGTTTCAAACATTTCACGGCCATAAATGCCTTTGATGGTTAACCCTTTAAAAATAACTTGGCTCCAATCAATGGCCATATCGCTACCAGGAATCCCTAGCATGGCAATTTTACCACCATTATTCATGTTATCTAACATACTAGTAAAGGCCATTGGTACACCTGACATTTCTAAGCCAACATCAAAGCCTTCAGTCATACCTAAATCATTCATCACATCAACTAAACTTTCTTTACTCACATCAACAGCGCGTGTTGCGCCCATTTTTCTGGCGAGATCAAGACGGTATTCATTCACGTCTGTAATTACTACATGGCGTGCACCCACGTGTTTTGCAACCGCCGCTGCCATAATACCGATAGGGCCAGCGCCAGTAATTAAGACATCTTCCCCGACTAAATCAAAGGATAGTGCGGTATGAACAGCATTACCAAAAGGATCAAAAATAGCCGCTAAATCATCTGATATTTCATCAGGTAATTTAAAAGCATTATACGCGGGGATCACCAAATATTCTGCAAATGAGCCCGCACGATTAACACCAACGCCCACGGTATTTCGACATAAGTGCGTGCGACCACCTCGACAATTACGGCAATGACCGCACGTGATATGGCCTTCACCTGAGACTCGGTCACCTAAACTAAAACCTTTAACTTCTTGACCCATGCCCACGACTTCGCCAGCGTATTCATGACCAACAACCATAGGCACTGGAATAGTTTTTTGTGCCCATTCATCCCAGTTATAAATATGAATATCGGTACCACAAATAGCGGTTTTTTTAATTTTTATCAGCAGATCATTATGACCCGGAGTTGGTTTTTCAGTACTTGTTAACCAGATGCCTGTTTCTGCTTTTAATTTAGCTAAAGACTTCATTTTTTTCTCTATCTTTGTTGTTTTTCATTGTTAATATAACGTTTTGTCGACACACCAAGCGAATAATTTAAATAACTGCCATTGACTTACCGATACGGGTAAAGGCTGCAATAGCATGGTCTAATTGTGCTTTACTGTGCGCAGCAGAAATTTGGGTGCGAATACGCGCCTGCCCTTTAGGCACCACAGGAAAAGAAAAGCCAATGACGTAAATACCTTCAGCTAATAATTGCTCAGCCATGGCACTAGCCACTTTAGCATCGCCTAACATCACCGGTATAATAGCGTGATCAGCACCCGCACAGGTAAAACCTGCCGCCGTCATATTTTTACGGAAATAAGCCGCGTTATCTTTGAGGGTTTTGCGTAAATCGTCACCTTGCGCTAGTAATTCAAGTACCGTTAATGAAGCATTAACAATCGCAGGGGCGAGTGAATTAGAAAATAAGTAAGGGCGAGAGCGTTGACGTAACCATTCTATCACTTCTTTTTTAGCTGAGGTAAAACCGCCTGACGCACCGCCCATCGCTTTACCCAAGGTACCGGTAATAATATCTACACGCCCGATAACATCACAATATTCATGGCTGCCACGACCTTGTTCGCCAACAAAGCCTACGGCATGTGAATCATCAACCATCACCATAGCATTGTATTTATCCGCTAAATCACAGACGCCTTTTAAGTTAGCAATAACACCATCCATTGAGAACACGCCATCAGTAGCAATTAACTTAAAACGTGCGCCTGCAGCATCCGCTTCAATTAAGCTTTGCTCTAAAGCGGCCATATCATTGTTGGCATAACGAAAGCGCTTGGCTTTACATAAACGTACCCCATCAATAATAGAAGCATGATTTAAGGCATCACTAATAATGGCATCTTCTGCCCCTAATAAGGTTTCAAATAACCCTGCATTAGCATCAAAGCATGACGAGTATAAAATGGTATCTTCCATGCCTAAAAACTCGCTAATACCTTGTTCTAATTCTTTATGGATATCTTGCGTACCACAAATAAAACGTACCGACGCCATACCAAAACCGTGTTCATCTAAACCTGTTTTTGCCGCCGCTATTAACTCGGGGTGATTGGCTAAGCCTAAATAGTTATTCGCACAAAAATTAACGACCTGTTCACCGCTAGCAACCGATATTTGAGCTTGTTGAGCGGTAGTAATAATACGCTCAGCTTTGTACAAGCCCTCAGTTTTAACTTGGTCTATTTGTGTTTGAATATGGGAATAAAAATTTACTGACATGAGATACCTCAACAGCGAAAGTAATGAATGGTTAAGCCGCATTATACTCAATATTAGCGCTAAAACACCGTTAGCAAAAACACGGAGATATTGCTTTAGAGTGCTTGGTGTAACTAAAAGCTTCCTATTTTATGCTTAATGAACACAATACGCGGTTACTCAAAGGAATTAATGTTTAAGGCATACTTCGTACAGCCATAATTGCTAAGGCTTATTTGCAAGTCCTTTGATATAATCTACCGATAAACTGACCATTGAGCAATATTCTCCTATATGATTTCCCTGCTAATTTACCGCATTATACTCTTGCTGTTATCACCGTTATTATTGGCTTTTTTACTGGTGCGTTCTAAGAATAACACCGCTTATCGTCAGCGCTTATCAGAGCGTTTGGGGTTTTTCCCAAAACCTTACCAACAAGGCGGTATTGTTGTGCACGCTGCCAGTGTTGGTGAAGTTATTGCCTTACAAAGTTTTATCGAGAAGTTATTGGTTACTTACCCTCATTTGCCCATCACTATTACCTCATTTACTCCAACCGGCTCGGCACAAATATCGAAATGTTTTGGTGACCGTGTTCAACACGGTTATTTGCCGCTAGACATACTGCCCTGCACTGCCTTATTTCTGCAGCGCCTTAAACCTACCATGATGATTTTTATGGAAACCGAATTATGGCCTAACTTAATTGCTCAATGTAGTAAGCGCTCAGTTAAATTATTATTAATTAATGGTCGCTTATCGAAGAAATCTTTAACGAGTTATCAAAAAGTAAACCGACTTATTGAACCCTGTTTAAATCGCTTTGATAAAATACTCACTCAAAGTGAAGAAAACTTAACGCATTTTCTACAACTAGGTGCAGAGGCAAGTCGCTGTCTAAATACTGGTAATGTAAAGTTTGATATGAGTATTAATCAGCAAGTGACCACTAAAAAAGCGGAGTTAGCCAAATTACTTTTTGCCAATAAAAATCAAACCAAAAGAACCATTTGGCTAATTGCCAGTACCCATGAGGGCGATGAAGCTATTGCCTTAGCTGCCTTTAAGCAATTATTGCTAGACTACCCACAGCTATTATTAGTGATAGTGCCAAGACACCCAGAGCGGTTTGAGCAAGTCGCTAGTCTTTGTACTAAGCAAGGTTTTACATTAGCAAAGCGCAGTGAAAGTACCGTTATTAACAATGAACAAGTGTGGTTACTTGATAGCCTTGGCGAACTTATGGCGGCTTTTGATCTCAGTAATATCGTCACCATGGGGGGAAGTTTTAGTGCAGTAGGAGGTCACAATCCATTAGAGCCGGCTTTATTTAACAAACCGATTATTGTTGGTCCTAACATGAGTAACTTTAACGAAATAATGCAGCAGTTAAGGCAAGAGCAAGCCGTTATTGAGCTAACCTATAATTCGGTAGTTAATGATACTGCCACTCATAAGGCTAGTCCTGAGCTTGCCAGTCAACTTGTAGAGCAACTTATCGGTAAAGTGAAACACTTATTACAACAACCCGCTGAGCAAAAAGCCTTAGGTGAAAATGCTCTTAAAGTGGTGTTGGCGAATCAAGGTGCTAGTGACAAAACTTTAGCGCAAGTAATAAAGCTGTTGGCGACGATAAATATCAACCCTGAGATAAATATTAACCCTGACATTACCCGTAAAGTTAGTATTGACACTACCATCCCAAAATTAAGAGGCCGCGAGTGACGCAAGCAACAACCAACGAGAATTTTTCTAAGCTTAAACAAGGTAACGTTACCTGCTTTTTCAATCAAAGCCTGATCAGCGATTTTAGTGCGGCAATGTTGAGCCCAAGCTATTGGCAACAACACAATGCTGTTACCGGTTCCGCCCAAGGTCGCGGCACTACCTGGTTTGTCGCCTATAAAGACCATAAAAACATCCAACACGATTGGGTGTTGCGTCATTATTATCGCGGTGGTTTAATCGGTAAAATTAATAAGGATTCTTACTGGTTTACTGGCGTAGAAAAAACCCGTGCAGCCGTTGAGTTTGCTTTATTACGTCATATGAAAACACTGCAACTACCCGCTCCTGAGCCTATTGCTTACCGTGTTACTCAACAAGGCTTATGTTATAAAGCTGACTTGCTTTCTAGTCGTATTCAACACGCTCAAGATTTGGTGGCTGTGTTATCTAAGCAGCCTTTAGCAGATGATATTTGGCAACGTATTGGTGCGACCATTAAACGCTTTCATCACCATGGTATTTATCATCATGATTTAAATAGCCATAATATTTTACTGGATAATAAAGCGCAGGTGTTTTTAATTGATTTTGATCGCTGTGAATTACGTACTAATCCGGTAAAGACTCAGTGGAAGCAAGAAAACATGGCGCGTTTACAGCGCTCATTTTTAAAAGAGTTAACTAAACAACCGCAGTTTTATTTTACCGAGCAAAACTGGCAAACCTTAATGAGCAGTTATCAACAAACTATTATTTAGTTAGTTATTCGCTCATTGATGATTGCGTGGCCTGCAAAAATGCCGTCATTTCAGTAAGCATTTCAGCATAGTAAGGGTTGTAGGTTAGTCTTTGCATTGCTCGCTTATGCGCAAGATTAATGGCGGTAGTCTCTCCCTTAATAGTCTGTTTATTATTTTTACAGGCTTGATAGCGGGCGGTATCTTTTACATAGTGACCACAATTTCTATATTGCCCATTAACACCATAATGGGGGTTATCAGGCGAATTAGTGGTGGCAATATGAGAGACATCTAACACATCACTGCATAAGCTTTTTGGCGAGCACTCTGGCACGATTACCGTCATCACATCTGCTAACTTCGAAGGCAACTGATTGTTATCACCATAATAAATTAACACGCTTTTTTTCATCTGCGTTTTAGCAGAAGCTAATTGCCACTGTTGAACTAACTGTAAAGTATGTTTGGTGTCTATGGTTTGATCGTGTTCACTAACAACAACAAAGAGTGGTATTTCATGTAACTGTCGACTTGCACTAGCGCCTTCATCAACAACGAGACTCATGATCGAATTAACCTGCGCCGCGGCGTGATAGGGGAATGATTCATATTTAGCAAAATCTATATCGGCATCGATATCAAGCCAATCAACAAAAGGAATAGCATCAATGTATTTAGCTAACCAAGCTAAACTATTTTTCGCTTTTGACGCCGGAGACCACATAAATAAGCCTTTAATCTTTGTATCAACCTGCTCTTTTTGCATTAAATAATCAAAAATAAGTGCGCCACCGGTAGATAAACCGCCAAGATAAACTTCGCTATAATCCGCTAAGGTTTGCTCTATGGCAAAGGTTGCCGCCTGCTGCCACTCTTCATAATTCGTATTTAATAACGCTGATGGCGCCGTCCCATGCCCGGGTAATAACAAGGTACGTACGGTAAAACCCTGTTGGTAAAAAAACTGGCTTAGATCATGAAAAGAAAACGGTGAATCTGTTAATCCGTGAATAAGCAAAATAGCTTTATCATTATTATTTTGGGCTAGCTCAAACGGTGCGAGCAACTGGCTTATTTGCGGCGTTGTTGACCAATGATTCTTTTTTGCTAACTGCTGGTAGGTCTCAGTAACAAGCGGACAAGGCATACTTGCTCTAGGGTTTTTCTGAATTATTTGCTGATAAGCCTGGCTAAGATATTGTTGATAGCTTGATAGGCTTTTAAAATGAATACCGGTGAACTGCTCATCTTGCTCTGTATCGGCTAGTTCATTAACAAATCGATACTTACCCGATTCAATAAGCGAGACATAATCCTCTTGAATAGTCAGGCAATTTTCCTGTGCCACAGCCACCTGAGTATATGACAAAGTACTTACTAGCCAGAATAAGAACTTGTACCTCTTAGCATTGAACATAACCATTCCCTGTGAGTGTTGCTTAATTGTGCTGTTTAATTATGTTAGGTAACGGCTAAACTAATTAGCGAATTAATTGACGAACTAATCACCGTACTAATAGAGTAATAATAGCTAATGTTGCCAAGAATATTTCTCCAAAATAGTACACAAAAAAATAACGCCTTTGAAGCATTAACTACAAAGGCGTTAGTGATTTTCACATGACTATACTTTTTTCACTAACAATCGTTAGCCATTAAATACCGTACGTTAGACGATATTGTTTAATGTTTGCTAAGTTATCAGTTAATTCTGGCTTATTAGCGACTTGCTCTTCAAGATAGGTAACCACATCACCTAAGGTAACAATCGCAGCAACTTGTGTGCCGAAATCACGTTCAACTTCTTGAATTGCAGACAGTTCTCCTTGGCCTTTTTCTTGACGATCAAGCGCAATTAATACACCTGAAAGCTGTGCACCTTGGGCTTTAATAATCTCCATTGATTCACGAATAGCCGTACCAGCGGTGATAACATCATCAACTAACATGATTTTACCTGCAAGTGCCGCGCCCACTAATGAACCACCTTCACCGTGTTGTTTAGCTTCTTTACGATTAAAGCAATACGGTACATCAATATTATGATGATCGTATAACGCAACCGTCGTGGTAGTCGCAATAGGAATACCTTTGTAAGCTGGACCAAAAACTAAATCAAAATCAATTTTTGCATCCATTAATGTTGCCGCATAAAAACGACCTAAACGGGCTAAATCACCACCTGTTTTAAACATACCGGCGTTAAAAAAGTAAGGGCTAACACGGCCAGATTTTAGCGTGAACTCACCAAAGCGTAATACTTGTTTCTCAATTGCAAATTCAATAAATTCGCGTTGATAATCTTTCATTGTTATTTCCTGTGCGTTTAGCTTAATGCAGCTTTTTGTATGTCGAATAGTTCATTAATACCGTGTTTAGCTAAGCTAAGCATTGCTTGCATTTCTTCAAAGCTAAACGGCTCTTCTTCAGCAGTCCCTTGTACTTCAATTAACTTACCGGTATCTGTCATGACTACATTCATGTCAGTGTCCGCTGCTGAATCTTCTATATAATCTAAATCAGCAACGGCTTCGCCTTTATAAATACCAACCGATACCGCAGCAATCATGTGCTTAAGTGGATTGGTTTTAATAATGTCTTTAGCGCGCATATAATTAAGCGCATCAACAAGGGCAACACACGCACCAGTAATAGCCGCAGTACGCGTACCACCGTCAGCCTGGATTACATCACAGTCAACTGAAATAGTATTTTCACCTAAGGCTTTTAAATCAACCGCAGCGCGTAAGGCACGAGCAATCAAACGAGAAATTTCTAAAGTACGCCCGCTTTGCTTACCTGTAGCTGCTTCACGACGCATACGCGTATGCGTAGAACGCGGTAACATGCCATATTCAGCCGTAACCCAGCCCTTGCCTTTACCTTTTAAGAAACGTGGCACACCGACTTCAACGGTCGCAGTACAAATGACTTTAGTTTCACCAAATTCAATAAGTACCGAGCCTTCGGCATGAGTGGTAAACTGACGGGTAATAGTTACCGGGCGAATTTGCCCCAATGTTCTACCGCTTGGACGCATGTGTGTTCCTTTATCTTTAGAGTGAGACTGAAAAATTAATTGCGCTATTATAGTGCTTATAACTAAGTCACTTCAAGATGCGTGTCTTCACACAGAGATTAAATGCTATATTTTGAAGTAATATGAGTACAAAAGAGATTTTTGAAATAAAGTTAGGTAAAGCAAGGTCATGTTAGTTGTCTTAATCATAAATATTATTAGAGCGTATTATGAAAATTTTTAGCTCATTAGTCATCTGTTTAAACATACTGTTTAGTAGTGTCGCTATAGCAAACACTTCATCTATGGCAGTAGCACCAAACTTACCCACTTACAGTAAAGTGTATGATGACCAACGCGATCCTTTTGCTGATGCTTTGGCTGCACTAGCGCTAGCACAAGCAACCAATCGACAGGTGCTTATTGAGATAGGCGGTAACTGGTGTAATTGGTGCGAAAAAATGGATAACTTTCTAGTGAAAAATCCCGAAGTGTATCAAGCACTACATAGCCAATATGTCGTATTGAAAGTTAACGTAAGTGACCGCAATGAAAATAATGATTTTATGCAATCACTACCGCCAGTATTAGGCTATCCGCATATGTATGTATCAACCGCGCAAGGTAAAATGATTTTATCGAAAGACACCGCGGAATTATTAGAGGGTAGTGATTACTCAACAACCCAATGGTTGAGCTTTTTAAGCAATTGGTCAGTTAGTGCTACTGCCGTTCAAGCACAACTTACTGCGACCACAAAAAACGGAGCAGTTCAGTGATGAATGCCAATAAATGTTCATCTTTTTTTGATAAGAATTATCAAACACCTGAGTTTATTAACAAACAAAAAAAACAAAACCAGCAAAACCAGCAAAACCGCCGTCGTTTTCTTAAATCAGCAGCCGGTATGGGCGTATTAACCACTTTACCAGCATTCGGTTTAGATGTAGGTGTTAGCGTTGACAGACAAACTTCGCTCAATGAATTACTTCATAGCCTAGTGAAAACAGATCCTTGGTTAACACTGGACGCCACCCTCAATCACTTATTGCCTCATTCAGCAACAGGTCCAAGCGCCCGCGATATACAAGCAACTTATTATTTATACCAAGTAATGACGGTACAACCGACCGATCAATATGAAAAAGAATTTATCCTCAAGGGGGTTGGTTGGTTAAACGGTTATGCCAATAGTGAAAAATCTGCTAATTTTGCTCAATTGAGCATTGCCGATAAAGAACAATTACTGCAGGGCATTAGTCGCTCAAGCGCAGGACAAAACTGGTTAAATACTTTACTCGGTTATATTTTCCAAGCCATGCTTGCCCCTGCCAGTTATGGTGGTAACCCTAATGGTATTGGTTGGCAATGGTTAGCACATCAACCTGGCTTTCCTTTACCTGAAAAAGGACAACGCTACTTCGAATTACCCAGCAGAGCCCGTATTAGTTTTCTTAATCAAGTACATTCTACTAGCGCACAAAAAATCGCCCCTCATAAGCGCATAGCATCTGACGATAATCGCCTTGCTTCACGCGCTAAGGCATCACCTCAAGGAACAAGAAAAGCATGAGTTATGACATTTGTATCGTCGGTAGTGGTGCTGGCGCCTCTCCTATTGCCTATCAATTGGCCCAAGCAGGCGCAAAAGTATTAGTGCTTGAAAAAGGCCCTTGGTTAACCGAAAAAGAATTTTTTAAAGATGAGTTAACCATCAGTATTCATGATGCTTATAATCCAAAATTAACCGATGAACAACACGTTATTGAAGAAGAGTACCTTGATGAACATAATAAACCTTTCTGGCAAGGTGAAAAAACCAGTGATTCTGGTTGGAGCTGGTGGAACGGTAATGTTGTTGGTGGTTCATCAAACTTTATGAGCGGTTATTTTCATCGCTTAAAACCGATAGATTTTCGTTTAAAGTCTGAATTTGGCGAGATAAAAGGTGCCAATATTGAAGATTGGCCCATTAGCTACGATGAGCTTGAGCCCTATTACGCCAAAGTAGAACGTGAAGTGGGTGTATCGGGTCGAGTAGTTGCACACCCCCATCAAGAGCCTCGTTCAACGAATTTTCCCTACCCGCCTGTTGCTGAATTGCCAATGTCAGCTTGGATAGATAGAGCCGCAAAAAAAATTGGCTATCATGCTACCCCTGTTCCTAGAGCTATTTTATCTGAACCAGCTATGGGTAGACGCAGCTGTGAATATTCAGGCTACTGTAGCAGCTACGGTTGCTCAACAGGTGCTAAAGGTAGTGGTCGAGCAGCGCTTTTAAATCATGCGGTGGCATCAGGTAATTGCACCATAAAAGCCAATGCTAAAGTCTACAAGATTGCCAATGACCAAAACGGCAACATTACTGGCGTGCACTATTACGATAAAATAGGGCGAAAAAAATCAGTAAGCGCCAAAATTTATGTGATCGCTTGCCAAGCGGTCGAAACATCGCGTTTATTACTCGCCTCTACCGGTGAAAAATTCCCCCAAGGTTTAGCTAATAATAATGGTCAGGTAGGAAAAAACCTACTCTTTAGTGGCGGCGGTATTGGTCAAGGTGATTTCAATTACGCCGATTTATCAAAACAACAAGTTAAAGAGCTACAACAAGTCGGCCCCTTTATAAACCGTGCCTTGCAAGACTGGTATCAAATTGCTGATAAAGCCTTTAGTGGCGCTAATGAAAAAGGCCAAGCTAAGGGCGGCACCATCGACTTTTTGTTTCACCAAAATCCCATTGCTCGATCACGAGGCACACAGTGGGGTGTTAATAAAAGCGGTGATGAACAATTACTGTGGGGCGAAGCATTAAAGCAAAGTTTAAGAACAGAATTTACCAGCTATAAAACCCTACGTTTTGAAGTGTTTAACGACTGGCTACCCACTGACGATTGCTTTGTTAGTTTAGATAAGGAAATAACCGACCAATGGGGCGATCCGGTTGCCAAAGTACGTATTGGCTATCATAACCACGACTTGGAAGTAGGCGAGTATTTATCGAAAAAAGCTGAAAAGCTACTCGAAGCGTTAGGGGCAAAAAACATATCATCTTCGGTCAGTGGCTATCCATCTACTAATTTAATGGCCGGTGGTTGTCGCTTTGGTAATGATGCTAGAACTTCCGTACTCAATAAAGACTGCCAAGCACATGAAGTTGACAACTTGTATGTTACCGATGGTTCATTTATGCCGACAGGCGGTAGCGTACCTTACACTTTTACTATTTACGCTAACGCTTTTCGAGTGGCGGATAAAATAACTGCCCATTGGCAGCAGATACAGAAACAGGCATAATTAGCGCCATTAATTCTCGATAAACTCAGGTAATTCCAATGATCTATAGTATGACTGCTTTCTCTCGCATTGAAATAAAAGGCGACTGGGGTAATGCCGTTTGGGAAATTCGCTCGGTTAACCAACGCTTCTTAGAAACTTACTTTCGTTTACCTGAACAGTTTCGTGGTATAGAGCCGGTATTACGTGAGCGTTTTCGTAAACAATTAAATCGCGGTAAAGTTGAATGTAACTTACGTTTTAATGCCAACCCTGCGGCTAAATCTGAGTTGGCACTTAACGAAAAGCTTGCTTTACAGCTCATTCAACATGCCAACTGGGTTAACGACCAAACCTTAAACAGCCAAGTGAATCCACTAGAAGTAATGCGCTGGCCAGGCGTGATGGAAGCCCCTGAAAGTGATATGAGTGCTATTCAAAGTGAATTATTAGCCGCATTCGACACCGCCTTAACAGACTTTATCGCCGCGCGTGCTAGCGAAGGTGAAAACCTTAAAGTCATGATAGAACAACGCCTTGACGCAATTAGCGCCGAAGCCGATAAAGTACAAGCCTTTATGCCAGAAGTGATTGAATGGCAGCGTAACCGCATTATTGATAAATTTACCGATGCCAACATTGATCTAGACTCAGGTCGTGTTGAGCAAGAATTAGTTTTATTAGCACAAAAAATGGATGTTGCCGAAGAGTTAGATCGTTTAAATAGCCACGTTAGCGAAACCAAAAAAATATTGCAAAAAGGTGGCGCACAAGGTCGTCGTTTAGACTTTATGATGCAAGAATTTAACCGTGAAGCCAACACATTAGGCTCTAAATCAATTAACACCGACATCACCGCCAGCGCGGTTGAATTAAAAGTATTAATCGAACAAATGCGTGAACAGATCGCGAATATAGAATAGAGTACCTGAGTGTTTATTGCTGTTTCTATTTTGACTAGGCCGCTGATTTTAGAGGTCTTTTTTTCTGCTGCTCTTTGGTGATTTCTCTGTGTTTCACAATAGTGGTGACATAATGTATGGTTTATTTATGTTTTACAATTATGTGTCACCATTATGAATGTCCAACAAATTAAATCATTAATCAAGAAGTCAGAAGCAGGTAGGTTCAGGGTTGACGATAATTTATATTTGAGAATTTCAAATAGTAAAACAGCTAGCTGGACGTTTAGGTATAAAATCAATGGGAAAAGGAAAGAGTTAACAATTGGTAACTTGGGTGAAGAACCTACCGCAGTTCCTTTGGTTAAAGCAAAATCTATTGCTGCTAATTATAAAGTGCTAGTTAAAGAAGGAATGGACCCTAAGTTTCAAAATAAGCGAACAACTCTCTCTGACTTTAAGACTGTAGATGATTTAGCAGCCGACTGGTTAAAATTCTGTGAGGAAAGGCTCAAATTTCCTAGCATACCTAAAAGAGTTTACAAAAAAGACATAGCCCCAGTTATTGGTGAGCTACCAATCCATGAAGTAAACCCGATGGACATCAGGACTGTTATAAAAACAATCAATGAAAGTGGTAGGCCCACCATTTCAAATGATGCATTGATTTATTGTAAACAACTATTTAATCACGCAATAAAGCTAGGATTAACCCAAGTGAATCCTGCGCTAGCGTTTAATTCAAAAGATGCTGGAGGAATTGAAAAATCAAGAGACCGATTTTTAACTATTGAAGAAATTGAAACAGTATTCAAAACAATGCGTGAGAATAAGGATAGTTTTGTAAGGCAAAACTATCTTGCTTGCATATTATTGTGGTGTCTAGGGGTTCGAAAAGGAGAGTTGCTTGCTGCTCCTTGGAGTGAATTTGACTTTGACAAAGGAATTTGGAGTTTACCAAAAGAGCGAAGCAAAAATGGGTCAAGTATCGAATACCCTCTTCCATTAGATCTGATTAAGATTCTTCAAGGATTGAAAGTACTGGCTTGTGGTTCTGACTACTTATTTCCTAACCGCCGTGCAAGTAAGAGAAACCCATATATTTCACCTGATACACTAAATGCTGCATTATCTTCTCTTTTCAAAAAGAACAAATTATTATTAGACTATTTTACAATCCATGATTTGAGAAGAACATGTCGAAGTCACTTATCTAGTCTTGGTGTTGCACCACATGTGGCGGAAAGGTGCCTTAATCATAAACTGCCAAAAATTATAGCTACATATGATCAATATGATTATTTTGAAGAAAGAAAACAAGCTCATGAATTATTGGTTAATTGTTTGTCTAAATTTTTTTAGCCAAAAAATCTACACTAACCCTTGTATATATTTAGACTAGCTTTTCCATTTGGAATAAGAACTATTGATAATTCTAAAGCGCAAGAGCTAGTGGAACAAGGTAAATGTAATGGTGACACTATTAACCAAAATGGTTATAGAAGATACCTAACAAGAACACTTTGTACTTCAAATAAAGATGTTGAAATTGACGTAACTTATTATTCAAAATTTACTAGCGGTAATACAATATTAATGTGTTCTGATGGTTTTTGGAGTCAGTTCAAAAATGATTCACAAATTTTTAAATTTTCTAGTGACTCATTGAAAGAATATATGGAATCACTATCGAATAATGACTTAGAAGATAACACAACGGTATTATTGCTAACTAAATTATAAAAAAAACAGCACAATTAATCATTTTGATGAATAGTAATACGGCGACAATAAGTCAAACGACCTCCCAAAAATTCTCTCTATGTGCAGCTGTTTTTATTAGAACATTTCATGAAATACTAAAGAGTTATGCTGAAAGTAAGTCACTCTTAATGATAGCTTGTTATTCTTTTGCAAGCCCAAAGATATAGTTAAACGGATTAAATTATATGGCCCCCTGTATGTCACTTATTAATGTAAAAACGGAATTAATAAATGCATTAAAAAATGAATGCTTTTTTAAAGTAGTAATAGAACTGTATTTAGATGAGAGAAAAACGGAGAAGTATCTTATCGAGGCTCTTCATCAACTAAATTCTGAGTCATTATTAAATATAAATGAGTTATTCAAAGCTATAGGTTCAAACAATCAACATGATTTTTGGATTATATTTGACGTTTATAGAGCATTATTACCTAATCTGGAGGCTTCAGTTCTTGATGTAATGGAATGTATTCTGCTGCTAAAAGATAAGGGAGGTGAAAATCTAGGCATCGGTAATTTAATTACAGGATTTACTAAGTTTTGTGAGAAGGATAGCGAACGTTGTAAAGAGGCTTTCACATTTTCTTTACATGAGAAAGAAAAGTTTATCGAATTTATGTCTGCTAGTCTTATATCTGGCAGCTTATCAGATGTCGAGTGGAGCTTTGAGCAGCTAAAGACACTTATAATCATGGATTCCGCAGATGTTCGTAAACAAGCTTATTTTGCTATTTCACGTATACAGTTCAACCTAAATATCAAAGCCAAAACTGTTATTTCTTTGTTAGAAAAAAAAGCTAATGAAGAAACCGATGATTTAGCTATAAGTAGTTTGTTCCATGCGTTGATAAACTTAGGTGAAAAAGACGATACATTATGGATTAGGATAGCAAAATCTCTGGACTTAATACTTAAAGAGCCTAAATCTGAGGTGCTTTATGCAGTATCAAATGTTGCCGGCTTTGATCAGAAGTACGTTCCTAATTCGATTAAACTAAAGTTCATTAGCTGCTTAAAAAATGTAACATCTAAACATGTTGCTGCATTAAGCAATATTGGACGCTTGTTGAGAAACTTACTGAATCGCAACGAATATGTAAGCATAGAGGACTTACTAGAATGTTTAATTAATAAAGGTATTTGCGTCACAGAATTCGGTTATTTTAATAGTGAATTATTTAAAGGTAATAAAAGCTACTTAAACCATCTTATTACCAAATGGTTTCTATCAGGGAGTTCTAATTTATGCTGCGCTGTCCATGATTTATTAAATGATGTGAGTATTAAGGACATCGAGATAAAAGTTGATGTTGAGCAGATAAATAAGCTTAATGAAACCCCTATTTTTTTAGCTAGAAAAGCTGTTGGTTGGTTATTTACACGCCCTATTATAGCCGCAAGCTTCATCCTATCTATTATTGATACAGTATCAACCGAAAAGCGTGAAGAATTAAATCAGTTATTGTTTGAGCCGCTACTAATTAGCTACTCAGGTGAATTACGTCGATATTTAGAAAGAATAGAATCAAATAGCTCATTAGCTATAAAGAACTCGGTTCAGCATGTTGTTAAGCAGCTAGATGATTATTTTAACGGTATGGAGGGGGTATGGGGAATTAATGAAATATTATGCTCTCAACAAAACCGAGAACAATATTGGGAACATTCTCAACAATTGATGGAAGAAGCTTATGAAGCTGCCCAACCTAGTGCGTTATCTGACTTATTCACACAACAGACTATTTTATATGGTAATAGCAGTGCCGTTTATATACATGACGGTAGTAACCAACTTAAACGCTCTGAAATGAAAATGACTAAGCACTCATATTCGACTGAACTCCCGAGGTTAAATACTCTAGATCCTGAAAGTCTCGATTATATGCTCCGTTTTTTCAGAATGGAGGCTTTTAAACATGAAGTTAATTCTTAAACAGTATTTAGCCTCTTTAAATGAACGTGATGAACTGGATGTTTTAGTGCCTGATTTATTAAGTCAAATGGGACTCAATGTTTATGCTCGTCCTATTCGTGGTGCAAATGAGTATGGTGTCGATGTTGCGGCTGTCGGAAAAATTGATGGCGGAATTGAAAAAGTTTACCTTTTTTCTATTAAAGAAAGAAATTTAACAAGACAAAGCTGGTGTGGTGGTTCTAGTCAGGATTTACTACCTTCTATTCACAGTATCCTTAATTCTTATATTCCTCACCGTTTGCCTAAAGAACATGCGGATAAACCTATTGTTATCTGCTTGTGTTTTGGTGGGGATGTGCAAACAACGATAAGGCAAGAGGTTACAGGTTTTGAGCAGCAGCATGAGACAGAAAGTTTAAAATTTGAAGAGTGGAATGGTGATAAATTATCAGAGTTAATTTTACAATATTTTTTGAAAGAAGAATTATTGCCAAAAGATTGGCAGTCGATGTTAAGAAAGTCTATAGCATTACTTGATGAACCTGAAGAGTCCCACAAACACTTTGTTAGGTTAGTAAGGAAAATTATAAAGACGGATACCAAAGATAAAAAGAATATTTATAGGGTAATTAACCGAATAAATATTTGTTTATGGGTGCTTTTTTCATGGGGGAGAGATGGTAATAATGTTGAATCCTCATACCTATCCGCAGAGTTTTGTATTTTAAATTGTTGGGATTTAATTAGAGATTCAAGAAGTACAAATGCACGAAAATCCTTTGATAAATTGTTATCGACTTATCACGCAATAACGTGTGAGTATACGGAAAAATGTTTAATAGCTCATGCTGATAAGAAACATGCCATTTCTAACGCAATTAATTCACCTAGCTCAATTGATATTAATTTAAAGTTGTTTGATTTTATGAGTCGTTTATCAATGTGCGGTATCTGGACTTTGTTGGATCTGCAAAAATTAAATACAGGAAAACCACCGATTGATGATGCTCAGGTAAATAATTTAGAAGGCAAGCTAAAATCAATTATTCATTCGATAAAATTACTGATAAAGAATAACCCTTTATTGTTATCTCCATACTTAGATGAACAAGCAATTGATATATCTTTAGCTATGTATTTATTGATACAGGACTCTGAAAATGATGAATTCTCCATTAGTTGGTTAGATGAAATAGCTAAACGGAGTATATTTTCATATAAAACAGATGGAATGTACCCGTCTACGGTTAGCCATTTTAGAAAGCTATTAGATCACCGAGAACAAAAAAGTAGCTCGTATAAGCATAGTGTTACTAAGGGGAGTATTCTCTACCCCATATTAGCGGTATTTTCAGCTTTATATGAGAATGAGATTACAAGTAATGAACTATCAAATTTTGCAGAAGAGGAACTCAGGCACTGCACTTTACAGTATTGGTACCCAGCACAAGATTCTGAAACATATTTTTATAATAATATAGAAAACCATGGGTGTGCTACTACAGGTTTTGAAATGGCTTTTGATAAGGTTCTCGACCATGTTATGACCGAATGTGATAACTCAAAATCATTTAGTGAGCTATCAGTTGTTAAAAAAGGCTTAGAGCCAATAGTTTTTCTTGCTTGTCGTTATTATCGATATCCACTTCCAATTCATAGTCTTTATGACTTTATAAAATTTAAAAAGGTAGGTGCTTAATTGGATAAAGTAAAATTACCAGCTGAGGAGTTTAGAGCGCTAGAAAATATAATGCTGCCAGATATTAGAAATGAACATTTTGGCGATAAAGCAATTGTAAAGTTTCGTTCTTCTATTGAGGAGTTCGCTTTAGAAGGGCATGTCCCTGAAAAATTGAGGATTCAGTTTGATACTGTAAAAAATCTATTCCTACATTCTTACTATGTCTATAGGTTTTTTCCTATCGTTAAACATCAGCTTTTTGTCGTTCTAGAGCATGCTATTCGAGAATGTATTGGAGAAAAAAGATTAGATCTGTATAGAAAGCTTAAAAATAAAGGTATTCCTAAAGGAAATCCTAAATTTTCAAGGGGGCTTAAATTTAATTTGGTTTTTATTATGGATCATGAATTAATAAAAAATGAAGATTTTAGTGTTTGGCAGATAGGAAAAGAAAGAGCGGCAGAAGATAAATATGATGAATTTATTTTTCAAAAAATGAAAGAGGATAATCTTGATAGTTATCAATGGAATCCTTCTGAAATAGATTATGAAGGTGTTGAATACGATTATGATTATTTAAGTGTTTTATTAGAAACTACGCCTGCTTTACGGAATGCACTTGCTCATGGTTCAACATTTTTAAGCCCAACCTCAACATTAAGCTTTGAGATAACGTCAGTAATTATTAATAAAATATTTGAAAGAAATACTAAAAACTGAAGCTAGTGTTATCTTTATGAAATAACGATATATCACTAACTTTCGATGGTTATGTTCGAGTAAGTGATTCTCGAGGCATAAGTTAGAATGATTTAGATACCTCCCATTGTCTTAATCTATTAAAAGCAAATATTTAGCATTTTTGAACTTACTTTTATGGTTACAATTTTGGTGACATAATTTGATTTTCATATGAAAAACAACCATTAACTCCATGTATAATAAATATATTGTTTTCACAGTGCGTATTCAGACCTCGAATATAGAATAGCTAACCCACAAGTTTTCACCTGTCCTACACCGCCTGTAAAGCCTCGTTAACCGGGGCTTTATTTTTTGTTCATTTATACGACTCTTGCAGTCTTAGTTAACAAAAATACTAGCCAATAAGATGAGTAAAATAGTTTATAAAGATTCATTTACCTTACAATTATCTCATCCCCTTTTAAAGTCACTCTTTCCTACAAAACAACCAATAACTAGATCATATTTCTTATAAGAATTAAATAGCTAGCATGGTAAATATAGTAAATAGCTGTATTGCTTGGTATAACTCTACTATCGATTTTTTATCCGGATGCTTTCACTATGGTCATACTATCTACACTGCAATGCCGCCTTATCGGTGTAATGCTCGAAAAAGAAACCACCACGCCAGAGCAATACCCACTGTCGTTAAACGCTATTACCACGGGCTGTAACCAAAAGAGTAACCGTGAACCGGTAATGACCTTATCAGATGCTGAGGTGCAAGATGCGGTTGATGAGTTGGTGCAAATGAATCAATTAATGGTAGATCACAAAGCATCAAGCCGTGTTAATAAATACTTTCATCGTTTTTGTAATACAGAGTTTGGTGATTTACAGTTTTCGCCCCAACAAAAAGCAGTAATTTGTGTGCTGTTACTTAGAGGACCACAGACTCCTGGAGAGTTAAGAACCCGTACTCATCGCTTAGCTGACTTTACTGATGTTAATGAAGTTGAAAGCACTTTAACCCAATTACAAAATTTAAACGGTCAAACGCTGGTAAAAAAATTAGCACGTCAACCAGGTAAGCGTGATTGCCGTTATGTACATTTATTGTCAGATTTTACTGAAGAAAACTACGCTCAAAATCCTGATGAATTAACGAATACCGTTAACGTAAACAAGGATAGTCAACTGGCGGTTCGAGTCACTGAATTAGAGCAACAAGTGGCTTACTTAACTGAGCAAGTAAGCTGCTTAACCGAACGATTAAATGATAACCACTCTTTATAGCTAGGCATTAAAGCGGTAACAATAAAGTCGTACTGTATAAAATATGCGATAAAGTACAGCTGAAAAAATAGGAGCTTAACACGAGTGATTACTCTACTATTTACTATACTTTTCACTATGTTGGTTTTAAAGATTAAAGGAGAGCAATAATGATTACGCTAGAGCATGTTAATTTAGTGGTCAAAGACATCGACAAAAGTTTAACTTTTTATCGCGCCGCTTTTCCTCATTGGCAAGTGCGTGGTGGCGACAAAGGTGAATGGTCAGGCAAACCAAGAAACTGGCTACATTTTGGTGATGACTATCAATATATCGCTTTTGCTGATAATGGCGTCGGCGAGAATAGAGACTTAACCGGTCACCAAGTAGGTTTAGCTCACTTTGCTTACGTTACCAGTGATTTAAAAGGCACTATAGCGCGTATAACTGCTGCTGGTTTTGCTATTCATAAACCAGGTGTACCTGATAAATATAGAGAAAATATTTATTTTCTTGATGCTGACGGTTACGAAGTAGAATTTGTGCAATACCATACTGACGTGCCTAAATTACGCAACCGCTATTAAGGCGCAGAGAGAGTGCTGCAAAGTCATATCTCTTTACAGTATTCCTGCATATAGCTTAAACTCAATGCCCTACGCACACATTTTTGCAAGCTAAGGCTTTCCATGCGCAAGTTTAAATGGCTATTTTTTGTTCTATTTCTTTCTGGCTGTGCCACCTTGGGTGTAATGGAGTTTGATAGGCTTTATGGCACTAGTCATGTTGATAATAGGCTAGCACAACCTAAAGCAACCCAAGCTCAAGCTATTAATTTCAATAAAAATATCCAACCAATCATTGAAAACCGTTGTGTAGTTTGTCATGGTTGTTACGATGCGCCCTGTCAACTAAAAATGGAAAATCGCGCCGGCCTTGAGCGTGGAGCCAATAAAGCCATGGTTTATAATGGTGAGCGCTTAGTTACTGCCAATATTAGTGACAGCCTTAGTGCATTAACTGAACTAAACCGTGACACCTTACAACCACAGCGCCAACAAGGCTTTTTTCCTGTTTTCAATGAGCGTCAACAATCCGCACTAGGTAATACTCAAGCAAGCCTATTTTATCAAATGTTGGCATTAAAGCAGCAGCATCCTTTGCCTAATGAAACAATACTGAATGACAGCTTTGATATCTCGCTCGACCGCAACCAACAATGCCCAACCATAGAAGAGTTTGAGCAATATAAACATGACTTTCCACTAGGCGGCATGCCTTACGCATTACCCGCGTTATCAACAACTGAACATAAGCAATTAAGCCAGTGGCTAGCTAGTGGTGCCATTATGCCTGAAGCGGAATCTGCGAATGCCCAAGAGCAACTAATGATTAACCGTTGGGAAATTTTACTTAATGGTAGGTCCGCTAAAGAGCAGTTAATTGCTCGTTATTTATTTGAACACTTGTACCTAGCCAATTTATATTTTACTGACGAGCGCACTAGCTACTTTAAATTAGTACGTTCAAGCACTCCTAATGGTAAAAAAGCCGTTGTTATTAATACCCGTCGTCCATTCGACTCGCCCTATAAAGATGCGGCTCAACAACCCGAGGTGAATAACCCACAGGTTTTCTATCGGTTAATTAAACACAACGAAACCATTATTGCTAAACGCCATATGCCCTACCCGTTTGGTGAAGAAAAGTTAGCACGCATCACTGAACTTTTTTATCAGCCCGATTATAAAGTAGCAACACTACCTGATTACCAACTGATTAATGCGTCAAACCCTTTTAAAACATTTCAGGCGATTCCTAGCCAATCGCGCTATCAATTTTTGCTAGATCAAGCACAGTTTTCAATTATGAATTTTATCAAAGGCCCTGTTTGTCGAGGACAAATTGCCCTTAATGTGATTGATGATAATTTTTGGGTGTTTTTCCTTAGTCCTGATAACAATCCAGATGATGCGTTTCTTAATGCTAACGCCGACCTTTTACAATTACCCGCAGCCACCAGTGATAAAGCGATATCATTACTTTACTGGCGTCAATATGCTAAGCGCCAGCAACAATATGTAAAAAATAAACTAGCCTATCTAAAAGATCTAAACTTGCAACCAAGTGAACTCAATTTGGATTTAATTTGGTCGGGTAACGGTAACCCTAACGCGAGTTTAACCGTATTAAGACACTTTGATAGTGCCTCGGTTTTACCAGGTTTTGTTGGCCCAGCGCCTAAAACGGCTTGGTTAATTAGCTACCCTTTACTAGAACGAATTCATTATCTGTTAGTGGCAGGCTTTGATGTTTATGGCAATGTCGGTCATCAGTTAAAAACACGTTTGTACATGGATTTCTTGCGTATGGAAGCAGAAAGTAACTTTATTAGCTTATTACCTAAAGCACAGCGTAAAACTGTACATGAGTATTGGTATAGAAATACCAGTGATGATATTAAAGACTATATTTTTTCGGATGATTTTTATCAATTACCTGAAACAGGTATCACTTACCTTACTGATAATCCACAAGCAGAGTTATTTGAGCAAGTGGCTAAATATACCGATAATAGTCAGGTAAGCCAGCTTAACTTGCCAGAAGTATCTCAAAGCAAAGCAGACGAACTCATTAAGCATATAGGCACCCTACAAGGTACAAAAGTAAGCTTCTTACCACAAGTCTCTTATGTCATGGTGACTAATGGCTCTAAAAAACACGTTTATAGTTTAATTACTAACTCAGCACACAGCAATGTGGCGCATTTGTTTTCTGAAGCAGATAGACGCATACCTGCAGAAGATAATATAGCGGTTTTACGTGGTGTGGTGGGTACTTACCCCAACGCCTTCTTTAAGGTAGAGCAAGCACACCTTGCTGAGTTTGTTGAGCAGGTAATATCTATAGAAACTGAACAAGATTACCATGCACTTAAAGATAAATTTGCCATACGCAGAACGAACCCCGATTTTTGGGCATTTGCCGATGAATTACACGCTTGGTATAAAAAGAACCAACCAAATGACGCTGGCTTACTTGATTTTAATCGCTTAGAAAACCGTTAATCAATAGCTAAGACATAAGTCATTACACCTTGTAACAAAATACTGCCGCTTGTCTTATTCCTCAATGAGGCAAGCCGTAGTTTTGCTTAATACCAAGTCTATTAAGTTATTTCCCACTCAGCGAGAATTAAAAGGCTTAGAGGCAAGGCTTTGATTGAAGAGAATGGTTACTCCCTTGTCAAAATTAATAACGCTGCATGTAAGCCTTTTAAACTCGCCCTTGGGAGCTTATTAGCAAACTGATAACAGCACAAAATTAATGAAATATAGAATAACTATAGTTAACAAATTTTGCTTGTTCTAAGCTCGCTAATACAGCTCTGAGTTGGGAATAAATTTAATAGAATTGGTATAGTTCTCTTCTGCTACACTGCGTTATCCTTGTAGAAGACTCACGTCAAAATAGAGATTCAAATCTAATGAAGAAACATAACCTTTTACTAACCAGTGTTTTAGTGACCAGCGTATTAGTCGCTTGTACTGGTAACAGTGTTAAACAAACAGGTAATACCCTTAATACAACTCAAAAAGAAGTACTAAAAATGAGCTATCCGATAACAAAAAAAGGTGACGTGGTTGATAACTATTTTGGCACTGACGTCGCTGATCCCTACCGTTGGTTAGAAGATGATCGCAGTGAAGAAACCGGCGCTTGGGTTGCCGAAGAAAATAAAGTGACTTTTGATTATTTGTCACAAATCCCCTATCGTGGACAACTGAAATCTCGCTTAGCTGAGCTATGGAACTACGAGAAAGTTGGCGCACCTTTTAAAGAAGGTGACTATACCTATTTCTACAAAAATGACGGTTTACAAAACCAGTATGTGGTTTATCGTCAAAAAGACGATGGTAAGGCTGAAGTCTTTTTAGATCCAAATAGCTTTAGTGAAGATGGCACTACCTCACTGGGGCAGTTAAGCTTCTCAAAAGATGGTTCTATTGCCGCTTATGCCATCTCAGAAGGCGGTAGTGACTGGCGTAAAATCATTATTATTGATGTAGAAACAAAAAAAGTATTAGAGACACCGCTAATTGATGTGAAATTCTCCGATATTTCTTGGTTTAAAAATGAAGGTTTTTATTACTCAAGTTACGATAAGCCAACAGGTAGTGAGCTCTCTGCTAAAACTGACCAGCATAAACTGTATTACCATGTATTAGGTCAGCCACAAAAAGACGATAAAATCATTTTTGGTAACACCGCAGAGCAAAAACGTCGTTATGTAAGTGGCAGTGTTACTGAAGATAACCGCTTCTTACTTATATCAGGTGCTATTTCTACCTCAGGTAACGATCTTTACCTTAAAAATTTAACCAAACCAAATAGCCCATTAGTTACTATTACTGATGATTTTGCTGCTGATACTTATGTGATTGAAAATGAAGGCGACAAATTATTTTTAGTGACTAACTTAAACGCGCCAAATAAGAAAATTGTTACCGTAGATGCTAGCGCACCTGAAAGTAAAAACTGGACCGACTTTATTACTGAAACAGACTATGTATTAAGCGCATCAACTGGCGGCGGATACTTTTTTACCGAGTACATGGTTGATGCTATTTCAAAAGTGTACCAATTTGATTATCAAGGTAATCAAGTACGAGAAATTAGCTTACCTGGCGCGGGGAGTGCTTCAGCGTTAGCAGGTCATAAAAATGAAAGTACTTTATATTACTCATTCAGTAACTACAAAACGCCAGGCACTATCTACCGCTACAACATAGATAAAGGTAATAGTGATGTTTACCTTAAATCAGGCGCTAAATTTGATAGCGACACTTACGAGTCACAGCAAGTATTTTACCCTTCAAAAGATGGTACCAAAGTACCTATGATCATTACCTATAAAAAAGGTCTTGAGCTTAATGGTAAAAACCCCACTATTTTATACGGTTACGGTGGTTTCAATATTAGCTTAACGCCATCGTTTAGTGTTGCTCGTGCGGTGTGGTTAGAGCAAGGCGGTATTTATGCGGTTGCTAATTTACGGGGTGGTGGTGAATACGGTAAAGAGTGGCATAAAGCCGGTACACAATTACAAAAGCAAAATGTTTTTGATGACTTTATTGCCGCTGGTGAATATTTAATTAAGCAAAACTATACCTCGAGTGACTATTTAGCCATACAGGGCGGCTCTAATGGTGGTTTATTAGTCGGTGCAGTAATGACGCAACGTCCTGATTTAATGCAAGTAGCGCTACCTGCAGTGGGCGTATTAGATATGCTTAGATACCATACCTTTACCGCTGGTGCTGGTTGGGCTTACGACTACGGCACTGCTGAGCAAAGTGAAGAGATGTTCACTTACTTAAAAGCTTACTCACCAGTACACAATGTTAAAGCAGGTGTTAGCTATCCGGCCACTATGGTGACTACGGGCGATCATGATGATCGGGTGGTACCGGCTCATTCATTTAAGTTTGCCGCGGAATTACAGGCCAAACAAGCCGGCACGGCACCCACGCTGATTAGGATCGAAACCAATGCCGGTCATGGTGCTGGTACGCCAGTTTCTAAAACCATTGAACAGTATGCTGATATTTATGCCTTCACCTTATTTAACATGGGCTTTACTGTCTTACCTAGCGCTTCATCTAAATAACTAGAACAAACTAAAGCGGTTACTTTTTTAACGGGTAAGGTTTACAAAAATGCCGATTAACGTTAAGCGTTAATCGGCATTTTTATCTGTTAATATTCTACTTAGACATACTTTACTGGTGTGCTTTGATTAATGCTAAAAAGGGTTGACCATAACGCGATAACTTCACTGCACCAATACCACTAATACTGAGCATTTCACGTGAGGTTTTGGGTTGTACCCGCGCCAACTCAGACAAGGTAGCATCGTTAAAGACAATAAAAGGCGCTATATCTTCACCATCAGCAATGGCTTTACGTAGCTCTCGCAGTTTGGCAAATAGCACTCGGTCATAACTTTTTTGCGGCGCTTTCTCTTGCCAGTAGCTAGCTTTTTGTAAGCGTGGCGTTGCTAACATTAATGGCTCGTGGCCTTTTAATACCACGCCCGATGCTTGTGTTAAACATAAAATAGATTGTTGTTCGATATCTTGCTGCAAATAGCCTAAATGTATTAACTGAGCAATAATTGAGAACCAGTAACCGCTCGTTTTACCTTTACCAATACCAAAGGTAGAGACTTTGTCGTGCGCTAATTGTTTTATTTTATCGGTGTGTTCACCACGTAAAACCGCAATCACATGATTAATATTACCCTGTTGCTCTACACGGTAGACACAAGACAATACTTTTTGCGCTTCAACGGTGCCATCAAATTGACTGGGCGGATCTAAGCAAATATCGCAGTTGCCGCAGCCTTTTTGGGTATATTCAGCAAAATAATTCAATACCACTTGTCGACGACAGGTTTGTGCATCAATAAAGGCATCCATAGCAGCAAAACGTTGCATTTCAACATTCACTCGCTGTGGGTTATCACCTTCACTAATACGTTTTTTTATACGGCTCACATCTTTGTCATCAACCAAAAACAACGCTTCCGCACTTAGTCCATCACGGCCGGCGCGCCCAATTTCTTGATAATAAGATTCTAAAGTACGCGGTGGCTCAAAGTGGATAACATAACGCACATTAGGTTTATTAATACCTAAGCCAAAAGCGACAGTCGCTACCACTATTTGAATATTATCTTTGGTAAAGCCTTCTTGTACTATGGAACGGATTTCATTTTCTAAACCAGCATGATAAGCCGCACAATTAATACCACTAGCCGCTAAATACTTTGCCAATTTTTCTACTTGCCAACGGCTATTACAATAAATAATGCCGCTATCTTCACCCTTTTTTCTGATATAACCCAATAACTGTTTTTCGCCATTATATTTAGGTGCTAAGGTAAAGCGAATATTAGGTCGGTCAAAGCTATCAAGATGGATATACGGGTTTGGCAGCGCTAGTTGGTTCAAAATATCTTTACGAGTAGTGACATCAGCAGTAGCGGTTAATGCCATAACAGGTACTGTCGGGAAGTTTTGTTTTAAACATTGTAGTTTAGTATAGGCTGGTCTGAAATCATGACCCCATTGAGAAATACAATGCGCTTCATCAATAGCAAATAAGCTAAGCGGTAACTGACTTAAACCTTGTAAAAAATAATAATTAGTCAGTCGCTCTGGCGCAACATACAGTAACTTAATTTCACCGCGCCCTAAGCGAGAAAAAATATCATTAATCTCACTTTGCTCAAGAGTAGAATTAATAAAAGCCGCAGAGATACCTTGTCGAGTTAAACCATCGACTTGATCTTTCATCAAGGCAATTAAAGGCGAGACAACCACGGTTACGCCCGGTAATAATACCGCTGGCAGTTGATAACACAGCGACTTACCGCCCCCGGTGGGCATTAGCACTAACGAGTCTTGTCCTTGCAACAAGCTATTAATAATTTTAGCTTGCCCCTCACGAAAACTTTCATAACCAAAATGATGCTTTAGTGTATCAAGCAACAACGCACTATTATCTGTATCCACTGCTGTACTGACCTCCGAGCTTATTACCGGGCTTAGTACCGGACTTAGCGCAGGGCTTAATGTCGAGTTTATATCAGTGCTCACGGCGATATTATTTTGATTAGGGTCTACTAAGGTGCTCAAGAAGGTCTCGACTACTTTTCTTAGGGGTAATGTTATTATTTTACCTCAGCGGCATGGTTAAAACCTAGTATAGAAAAATATATTTTTAACGTTAAGGGCTGATTATTTTAGTATGAGTAACTTTACAATATTCACTATGACTAATCGATTTGAAAAATACTGAACTTACTCATGTCATGCTATTATCGACGCTCTTTCATTACCACTAAAGTTGACCACCAAAAAATGAGTACTGCAGCCACTAATCAGCTTGAAGAAAATAGTCACCGCAATGGCGCGATAAGTGCGCTCTGTGCTTATTTGCTATGGGGCTTTGCCCCTATATACTTTAAATTAATCACCTATATTGAGCCCGGTGAAATATTAATGCACCGAGTGATTTGGTCAACGGTGTTTTTGTTAATTATGATTATTGCCATGAAAAAGTGGCGGCTGTTAATGACAGTAGTGGCTCAACCTAAAATCGTATTACAACTCGCTTTATCTGCGAGTATTTTGGCAATGAATTGGTTTTTATTTATTTGGGCTGTCAATAATAACCATTTACTTGATGCCAGTTTGGGCTATTACATTAATCCATTATTCAATGTCATACTCGGTATGCTATTTTTTAGTGAACGTTTACGTCGCAACCAATTAATCGCAGTTGGTTTAGCCTTTTTTGGCGTGTTAATACAATTGGTAGCTTTAGGTACTTTACCCATAATTTCACTGGTGTTAGCCAGTACTTTTGCAATTTATGGCCTACTAAGAAAAAGATTACCTGTTAATGCCTTTATTGGACTATTTATAGAATCATTAATCATGCTGCCTATCGCACTTGCTTATTGGCTGTTCTTTGTTGAAAGCAGCACCAGTAATATGGCCTTAAACACCAACAGCTTAAACTTTACTTTGATCATGGCGGGTATAGTCACTACCGCACCCTTGCTGTTTTTTACCGCAGCAGCAAAGCGCTTAACCTTATCAACATTAGGTTTTTTTCAATACTTGGGACCAAGTATTATGTTTTTATTAGCGACCTTTTATTATCAAGAAACCATGAAGAGCGCCGAACTCATTACCTTTATTTTCATTTGGGCAGCATTGGCACTGTACAGTCTAGACTCCTTTAAAAAACGCGCTTAATTAGTCATTATTGATTTTTAAAAACTAAAAAGCGCTCGAGTTGAGCGCTTTTTAGTTTAGTTGGCTGTTAGCTTGCTAATCTTCAAGTTCACTACCGGAAACGACCACTTGATTACGGCCATTTTCTTTAGCTAAGTACAAGGCATTATCTGCTTGATTTATTTGCATTGGAAGTGACTCTTGGCTATCAAAAACCACGCCAATACTTAACGTTATTGAGATTGTGTTCTCACCAATGGGGATAGTAGATACAGCAATATCACGCCTAAAGTCATCTATTTTATTATACAAATTATCGGTATCTAAACCACACAATAACACCGCGAACTCTTCTCCACCTAAACGTGCAGTTAAGCCGCTACTAAAATGTTTACGCATGTAAAGCGCCACCACTTTCAATACCTGATCACCAGCTTCATGACCGAAGTTATCATTAACTTGCTTAAATAAATCTATATCTATCATGGCTAAGGCATAAGGCACTGTTTTACTAACATACTCTTTAATACGCTGTTCAGCAGCTCTGAAAAAAGAGCGCCGGTTAGCAAGGTCAGTAAGGTAATCGGTATTAGCAGCATGCTGAATTTTGGTAATATTATTTAAATTTTCAATATTTTGCATAATGCGGCAATAAAATTCTTCCGGACAAAAAGGTTTGCGTAAGAAATCATCTGCGCCATTTTTTATAAAACGCGCTGAGTGAATACCATTACTAGCCCCAGAAATACCGATTACCGACAATTGTTCACGAGTATAAGTACGACGGATCTCATTGGTTAGTTCAATGCCGCCCATCTCTGGCATCTCTAAATCTGTGATCACCATTTTTATATTCTTGTGCTGAGCAAGCTTATCTAACGCTTGTAGTCCATTATTAGCGGTAACCACATTAAAATTACGGCGTTTTAATAACTCAACTACATGATTTCGCGCTGCCGATGAGTCATCAACCACTAAAATAGTATTTTGATGGTTAGTTAACTGCCAATGTAAAACACGCTTTAAATACAAAAAGGCTTGGCTGTTTTCTTTAGGGATATAATCAATTACCGGTTGCGACAATATTTTTTGGCGCGTTTCATCATCCATTTTTCCTGTCATAACAATACTAGGAATACCATAAGACAGCACACAAGCAATAGCTTCACCATCTAAAGCATCTGGCAAGGCATAATCAATAGTTGCGGCAAAAAAGTCAGTATCAGATGATAAAAGATGCTCTACTTCGGCTAAATTAGTGGCAATAACCACATCAAATTTTAACGACCGAGCTATTTGCCTAATAACTGTCGCGATTGGTTTACTGTCTTCTACTACTAATAATCGTTGAGACATGACAACACCTTATAATATTAATAAACTATGTGGTTATTTTTTTTAATCGCCTAAGTCACCAGTATAAGCTAAATATTAGCTAGCTATATTGCAAGATATTACAGTGCTTGCAAGTTAGCGTATTCCACCACCAGCCACTTACTACCCACATCAGCAAAATTCACTTGAATACGTGATTGAGCACCACTACCTTCATAGTTAAGCACTACCCCTTCACCAAACTTAGCATGTTTAACCTGCTGCCCCAGCTTAAACCCTGTATTTTCAAAGGTTTCAAGTGTAAAAGTATTTGAGAATTTACCGACTTTACTCGGGCGTTTTATTTGCGATTGCATACGAATTTCTTCTACGCAATCTTCCGGTAATTCACGTAAAAATCGACTGGCTTTATGAAACTTCTCTTGCCCGTATAAACGACGACTTTCAGCGTGGCATAAATATAACTTCACCATGGCTCTGGTCATACCTACATAACACAAACGACGCTCCTCTTCTAAGCGACCAATTTCTTCTACTGATTGCTGCGACGGAAACATACCTTCTTCAAGACCAGCAATAAAGACTAACGGAAACTCTAAGCCTTTAGCTGAGTGCATGGTCATTAACTGCACCGCGGCTTCAAACTCATCTGCTTGTGATTCACCGGATTCTAACGCTGCATGGGTTAAAAATGCCGTGAGTGGTGTTTGCTCTTCTACTAACTCAGGATCACTTTCAAAGGTTTGACAAGCGGTAACCAGTTCATTTAAGTTTTCTATACGCTGAGCGGCACGTTCACCTTTTTCAGCTTGGTACATGGCTTTTAAACCACTATTATTAATAATAAAGTTTGCTTGCTGATCTAAATCTAAGTGGTTGGTATCATCTTCTAGTTGTTCAATCAGTTGCATAAATGCGGTAATGGTTTTAGCGCCTCTGCCCTTTAGCTCTTCTGCTTGTATCATTTGCTGACAAGCCTGCCAAAGTGTGACTGCTTTACCTCGGGCGGCATCCCTCACTAAGGATAAGGTTTGATTGCCAATACCACGCGTAGGCGTATTAATAATACGCTCAAACGCGGCATCATCATCTCGATTATTAATAAGGCGCATGTAAGCAAGCGCGTCTTTAATTTCTTGTCGCTCGAAGAAGCGTTGACCTCCATAAATACGGTACGGTAATTGCCCCTGCAATAAGGCTTCTTCGAGTAAACGTGATTGCGCATTTGAGCGATATAATATCGCTACTTCGTCAAGTTTTCCGCCATCATCACGCCACTGCTTAATTCGACCGGCAATAAAGCGCGCTTCATCAATTTCATTAAACGCCGTATAAATTGATATCTTGTCGCCCGCCTCACCCTCAGTCCATAACTCTTTACCCATACGATTAGTATTGTTACCAATAAGCTGATTCGCTGACTTTAAGATATTAGCGGTTGAGCGATAATTTTGCTCTAAGCGGATAGTTTGGGCATCGTCATATTCTTTGAGAAAACGTTCAATATTTTCAATTTTTGCACCGCGCCAGCCATAAATCGATTGGTCATCATCACCAACAATCATTACCTTGCTACGCGCTTTACCTAGCATAGTTAACCACGCATATTGAATGGCGTTAGTATCTTGAAATTCATCAACTAAGATATGGGCAAAGCGTTGCTGATAATGCGCTAATAAGGCAGGATTTTTTAACCATAGTTCATGAGCGCGTAAGAGTAATTCGGCAAAGTCAACCAGGCCCGCACGATCACAGGTTTCTTGATAAGCTTTATAGACTTTAACAAACAGCTCTTCACTGGGGTCAAACTGGGCATCAATATGTTGAGGGCGCAAACCTTCATCTTTTTTACCATTGATATACCAAACAAATTGCTTAGCCGGCCATTTTTTTTCATCTAGCTCTAATGAACGCACAATCCGTTTAATCAAACGCAGCTGATCATCACTATCGAGTACTTGAAAACTTTGCGGTAAATTAGCTTCTTGGAAGTGCATTCTCAACAAACGATGTGCTAAACCATGAAAAGTACCTATCCACATGCCATGGGTATTGCCATTGGTTACTTGCTCTACCCGAGCACGCATCTCTGCTGCAGCTTTGTTAGTAAAAGTAACCGCTAAAATACTGTGCGATGAAACACCTTCAACTTGCATTAACCAAGCAATACGTTGCACTAATACTCGCGTTTTACCACTACCCGCACCAGCCAAAATAAGCATATTTTGTTTCGGTGCAGCAACAACGTCACGCTGTTTATCATTAAGAGAGTCGAGTAGTTCAGAAACGTCCATAGGGTTAAAGCCTTTAGTGAGTAGTATTAGCTAGAGTAGACAAATAGTGGTGCTAAATAAAAGCAAAAGTATATCACTATTTATCATTAGCTGCTGGGCTTGGCTGTTTATTTTTACAGTGCCAAACTAGTGATGGGTAGAGTTCAATCAAAATAGCTAGTCACAGTGTCTATAAATTTTACAACTCCCTTTATCAATTGCAAAAAAAAAACATAAGCCACTGAAAAAGAATAGCTTATACATATTGGCATAGAATTAGCTATATCTTCTATAATCACTATTAAACATCCTAGGAATACATCTTGAAATTATTTAGCACAACGATTACCAGTTTACTGTTCGCAGTAACTTCATTTTTCAATATAGCTAACGCCGGACTAATTACTTTAGATCAACAATCAACGTCAGTAGATGGTGGAATAATAAGCTACACCAATTTGTTAGCCGACACTAACACGATCTCAGATGCTATTTTTACGTTAAATATCTCTGGAGACTTCGATTCAACGAGTGAAAGTGTTGCTATTTCAATTGATGGTTATTCTCTAGGTGTGGTTTTTGATAATAATACAACTAATGATGTCTTTGATTTTGCTAATGATAGATATATTGGCAATCATAATAATTACATCAATATGACTGGAGTTGCCACCATTGCCCAAGCTGACTGGGCTAATATCATTGCTGATGGTTTTGTTTCAATCTCTTTTGATTTATCTTCAGGCGTTAACTGTTGTAATGCCGGACCACATGCCTTCACTAGTGGTAATATTGCTTATGATACGAATACTATAGCGGTACCAGAACCGTCAACCTTAGCTATTTTGGGTTTAGCTCTTATTAGTTTTGGTGCTCGTCGTTTTAATAAATAAAGCACTACTCAATACGTTATATCCAATTGGTATTAGTCAAATAGGTGTAACGTATTGATGCAAGCCGATAACTACAGCCTAAAAATAAAAAGCACCTAAGCTTAATCAGCTAGGTGCTTTTTTATGTGGATAAACTTTTCTATTATCCCTGCTTATTCTATCTATTGAAAAACTGCCTATAGCTAATTTTACCCGTTTTTCAGCAGTAACGCGTCCAAATCATTAACTTGTGCTAATTCAATATGCGGTATTTGTTGTAGCTTTTTACCAACGCCGTATTGCGGTAACCAAGCGGTTTGACAACCCGCATTTAGCGCACCATGAATATCAGCAAAGCCACAGTCACCGACATGCAATAGTTGCCTAGTTGGTATAGCTAATTGCTCACACACTAAGGTAAACATATCGGCAGCAGGCTTTTGTCTAAGTAAGTACTCACCTTCTTCATGTTGTTCGCTAGGTTGAAAGCCGGCATGGTAAATATGTTGAAAATAATGATCGATACCTAAAGCTTTGGTATCAACATTACCGTTACTGATCGCCACTAACGGAAAGGCTTTACTTAAATTAGCTAATAGCTCATGACTTATTTGCGGTACGTTAAAGTCACTACGTAAGCTGATAAAATAGTTTAACCCCGCTTGTGCCTCTGCCATAGCAGTGCTTGTAGAAAGGTTATGTTGCAAGAATCCTAAGCGGTAGGTTTCAAAACGCAGTCTGACAACATCGTGAGTAATTCCCTGGTAAGTATCAATGGCTTGTTGACGATAAGGTGCCCAGAAATGTCGATTAAAGCGATGCTGCGATGACAGTTGTGGCAGTAACGTTGCAAATTTGTCAGTAAAATAACTGATCATCTTTTTTTCAATCGCCTGCATCACGGGTCGATTATTATATAAGGTGTCATCTAAATCAAAGCTGATAGCCTTAACTTGCGTTAAGCGGCGATAAATTTGCATAATATAAAGTCCTGAAAATAACAAACGTGCTTATTAACACGGTTACCCGTTAACGTGCGAGTTGCTGGTGTAATAACTTAGCAACCAAACGCTTGAATTGGTTAAGTAATAGTGTATCCATACGTGGATCAAAATGATGCGCGTCTTGACTGCTAATCGCCAAAAAACCTACCACTTGCGCTTCGTGCGTTAATTTAATCAACACAACCGAGCCTAAGCATGGCTGAGAAAAAATAAGGGTTTGTTCGCTTTCTTGTAAACGACCAAAGTAATATTCATCATCCGCTAAACGATTTTGCATAACGCCAGCACAATCATTATGAGATAAACAGTGATGAGCAATATCTCTATTATCGGCCGGTGTTAACCACAATTTAAACGATGATAAAGAAAGTAGCTCAGTGGTTGCTTGGTGTAAGCAATCAAGTAACTCTTCTGCAGAGGTACAGTCAAGTAAACGCAAATATAAGTCACTGTACAAGACAAATAATTGTTCATTATGATTGGCCACTGACATTAATTGGGTAATTTCGTCTTCTAAGCTCTGTACCTTATGACGAAGTTGCTGCTGCTGACGCTCTACTAAAGATACCGTGCCACGTCGTTCATCTTTAAGACGTAGGCTGGTCATTAAACTATTGTTACGATTAAAAAATTCTGGGTTGTCTTGTAAATAGCTCACCACTAACTCATCCGTTAACGGAATATCTTCGCTATTAATACCTTGTTGTACATCATTCATATGTTAGCTTCTTTTTATTGCATATGGCTATTTATAAAGACTAATACCAGTTTCATTAATTAGGTGACCTACTTTATACGCAGGAAAAATAGCCAAATACAAGGCGTTTATTTTAATAACTAGTTGTTCTAATTATAAAATAAATAACGCAGTAGTTGGTTGTTTTAACCAGTAGAAATGATCACATAGTTTGTGAGATTGGTATAAGTTGGTTACATAGATATTTGACCATCAAATACATGTGTTGCTGGTCCAGACATTTTTACAGGGTGTCCTGGTCCTTGCCAAAATATTCGTAATTTACCACCGGGTAGCTCTACCGTGACTTGCTTAGCTAATTTCTTTTGCATATAACCAACCACAACAGCAGCACAAGCGCCACTACCACAAGCCAAGGTTTCTGCAGCGCCGCGCTCATATACTCTTAACTTAATATAATTAGCACTAACAATTTCCATAAAACCGACATTAGCATCCTCCGGAAAACGTTCATGAATAGATAATTCTCGTCCAAGTGATTCAACATCGGCTTCAACGACATTATCTACCGTCACCACGCAGTGCGGATTACCCATTGAGACCACGCCACATAGCACGGTTTCATTTTCACTACGTAAAATATACGTCCCCTCTGCTTTTTGCGCAATAAAAGGTATTTTACTCGGTTCAAATTGTGGCACCGGCATAGTGACGGAAATATTACCATCGCGCTCTATATGTAAATTCATTTTTCCTGTGCTGGTTGACACTTTAATTTTATGTTTATTGCACAAGCCTTTCATACGAACAAACTTGGCAAAACAGCGAGCGCCATTACCACACTGCCCAACTTCACTACCATCTGCATTATAAATACGGTAATGAAAGTCTAAATCGGGATCGTAAGGTGGCTCAACAACTAATAACTGATCAAAGCCGACACCGAAATTTCTATTGGCGAATTTAGTGATTTGCTCTGGTGATAAAAAAACATTTTGAGTGACATTATCAAGCACTAAAAAGTCATTACCTAAACCATGCATTTTAGAAAAATTGACTAGCATTATGATTACTCGTTTACTTGCGCTGTTGACTGGCTAGTAGCTTGTGTTGTTAGCTCTGTTGGCTGCGAAACAGCGCGCTGATTTTGTGATGGTGCCAGTGTTTCTATCGCTTTTTCTTGCGTCGCTTCGCTGGTATCAATATTTTTTTGTTGGCCTTGTTCAACTTGCGAAGGCGCTTTATCTTTTGGGTTAACTACTTGCGCTGGCGTTTGGTATAAATTACCTTTAATACCACAAGCAGATAAAAACATAATACTGATAAAAATCAGTAAAAATGATTTTACGTTTAATTTATGATCTAGCTTTTTAGATAGCTTTTGATATAAGTAATGATCTCTATTGCTACGCATGATGCTTTTTTACCATGAAAGTCGTTTAAATCAAGCTTTTTAGCTTAACTTAACCGCGCTGTATCTATATTTATTTTGTCTGATTGCTATTATACTCACATGCCTATCAACAATTATACCCATTTCATTAATTAGGTGGTCTACTTTATACGTAGAGAAAACAGCAAATACAACGCCTTTATTTGAATGACTCGTTACTCTGTTTATGCAGAATAAATAATATAATAACGTGTTGTTTTAACCAGTAGCCGTATTTAGATAATTAGTAAACTAGGTATTATATTCACTTAAAAACTCATGATATTTAAAGGATAAGCAATGAATGATAGCCAATATAACTTAATTGCCGAAGCACTGCTTCTCGCTATAGAAGAGGCGATTGAAGACTGTGGTGTCGATATAGATTATGAAGGCGTAGGCGGGTTATTAACGTTAACGTTTAAAAACGGCAGTAAAGTGATAATAAATAAGCAAGCACCCTTACATGAAATATGGGTAGCAACAAAATTCAACGGACATCATTTTGTACTTAACAACGACCACTGGACAGATAAACGCAGTGGGGAAGAGTTTTGGCAGTTTTTATCAAATGCAGTAAGCACGCAAGCTGAAACTGAATTAACGCTTTGTGCACAGTAATAGGATTTAATGTAATGAATAACACGACAATACGAATTGCCACGCGTAAAAGCGCCCTAGCATTATGGCAAGCAGAGTATGTTAAAGAAAGACTTGAACATTTTCATGAGGGCATTAACGTAGAATTAGTGCCAATGTCGACAAAAGGTGATGTTATGTTAGACACGCCTTTAGCTAAAGTAGGCGGCAAAGGTTTATTTGTTAAAGAGCTAGAAGTAGCCATAATGGAAGGCCGTGCTGATATTGCTGTGCATTCAATGAAAGATATTCCTGTCGATTTTCCTGAAGGTTTAGGCTTAGAAGTTATTTGCCCACGTGAAGATCCACGCGATGCTTTCGTTTCAAATACTATTAAGTCATTAAGCGAATTACCCCAAGGTGCTATTGTGGGTACCTCAAGTCTACGTCGTCAATGTCAATTAAAAGCTAGCCGTCCAGATCTAGATATTCGTGATTTACGCGGTAATGTGAATACTCGTTTAAGAAAACTAGACGAAGGCGAATACGACGCCATTATTTTAGCGGCTGCAGGTCTTATCCGTTTAGAAATGAGTGACCGTATTGCCCAATATATCGAGCCAGAAGAAATTCTTCCTGCTAATGGCCAAGGCGCTGTTGGTATTGAGGCTCGAGTTAATGATCCAAAAATTGCTGCCTTATTAGCGCCATTAGAATGTAAAGCAACTCGTATTCGTGTGCTTGGTGAGCGTGCTATGAATAAAGCACTTGAAGGGGGATGTCAGGTACCTATTGGTAGTTACGCAGTAATTTCTGCTGACGGCAAAGATATTTACTTACGTGGCTTAGTGGGCGCTATTGATGGTAGCGAAATTATTGAAAGTGAAATAACGGGTCCGGTTGAAGAGTGTGAAGCATTAGGACATAAGCTTGCACAAGAGTTACTTAACCGAGGCGCTGCTAAAATTTTACAACAAGTTTACTCAGAAAATAATGCTGAAAACAACTAAAACTGTTAATACAACGCCTCAAGTGACACCACTTGAGGCGCCTACTCCTGAGTCGACTTTACTTATGCCGAGTAAACCACTCAAGGTCTTAATCACTAGACCTAAAGCTAAAGCTCAACAACTGGCCTTGTTACTTGATCAACAAGGTATAGCCAATACCAGCCAAATTCTATTCGATTATCAAAGCAACGCCAGCACTGGTGATATAGCCACAACCTTAATGCATGCTGACATTGTTATTTTTGTTAGTGTCGCAGCCGTTGAGTTTGCTCACGCTAGCTACCCGCTCACTAACCATTTACCACACCTTGTTTTTGCCGTTGGTAAAGCCACCAAAGAAGCATTACTGGCGCTAGGTATTAACACCGTGTTTTCGCCGCCATCAGAACAAGAACACAGTGAAGGTTTACTTAAACTGCCACAATTAGCTAATGTTAAAGGTAAGCAGGTTGTTATCTTTCGTGGTAATGGTGGTCGAGAGCATATTGCTGAAGCTTTAAGGCAACGTAGTGCTAAGGTGCACTACCTTGAAAGTTACCAACGTGTATGGCGAACATTAGCAATAAATATCGCTAAGCAATGGCGAGCACAACAAATTAACTGTATTGTCGTTACCAGTAACGATATATTAATTGCCTTAACAAAATACCTAGCCAGTACTACTGATAACTATTGGCAAACACAGTGTTTGTGGATAGTGGTCAGTGACCGTATTGAAGAAAATGCCAAAAATTTAGGCTTAACACGGGTAATTAATACTCGTAGCGCTAGATCACAAATACTCTGTAACACCTTGCGAGATCTTTCTTGTTTGTAAGCGTAACTAACCATGGAATATAGAATTATGTCGGATAATGAAGACTCTAAAAATAAACTATCGGATAATAGCGGCACCGAGAAAAAAGACACTGCCAACTTATCATCTGCGAGTAACGCTAAGGTAAGCGAACCTGTTCATAAAGCATCCACTACTGAGAATAAAAGCTCTGAAGCTAAAAAGTCAGCTGCTGCAAAAGCTAGCACAGCAAAAGTAGCTGCCAACCCAGCAACGAAATCGGCCACAAATAAGGTATCCGCTAATCCATCAAACAAAACCGCGACGGCTGCACTCGTTATTGCCTTATTAAGTATTGCCGCTTCTGCTGGTCATTATATTTGGCAACAGCAACAAACAAATACACAATTGCTAACCTTAAATCAGCAAAACCAGCAAGCGATAAAACAGAGCCAAATTGAGTTAAAAAACAATTTAGCGACAGAGTTTAGTCAACAACTGCAACAACAATATCAAGCAACACAGCTATCGCAACAAAATGCCAAGCAAGCCTATATTGACAGTAAGACTCAACTTGAGCAATTAAAGACTCAGGTTAGTCATTTAACCGAACAAGTCAATCAACGCCAGCCAAGTGATTGGCTTATACATGAAGCTGAATATTTAGTACGTATTGCCGCGCGTACTATGTGGTTAGAGCGTGACACTACCGCAGCCATAGGTTTACTGCGTGATGCTGATGATCGCCTTAAAGAATTAAACCAACCAAAGTTTTTACCCGTACGAGCATTAATCAATGAAGACATTGAAAACCTTGCATTAATGCCAACACTACAAAGCCAAGACGCTATTTTGACGTTAATGGCACTTAACAAACAAGTAGAAAATTTAACACTTGCTGGCGTTAATTTAGCTGAAAGCCTAGACCCCCAGAAGGAGGATTTAACTCTCTCTGACGATATCAATGACTGGCAAGCCAACTTAGCTAAAACGTGGCATAAGTTTCTCAACGACTTTATCACCGTGCGCAGAAGAACTGGTATGGTTGAGCCTTTAATGGCGCCTGAACAGCAGCAACACTTAAAACAAAATTTAAGCTTAAAAGTACAGTTAGTACAATGGGCTGCGAGCGAGCAAAAAGCAGAGGTTTATCAACAAACCCTAGTAGATATACAGCAATGGCTAACTGAGTTCTTTGATATGAGTTTACCAGTAAACAAAAAATTCTATCAATCAATAGAACAACTTAAGCAGCAAACTATTCATTATGACTACCCGAGTGATTTACGCTCATTAGCCGCTATCAAGCGCTTGCTACAAGACACAAAGCAAACGATAAAAGAGACTGTTGAACAAAAATCGGCGCCTCATAACAACGCTCAAACTGATAAGACCGAAGCTAACTATAATGAAGAAGCAAGCGGAGGTTCATTATGATCCGCATCATTATTGCTTTACTCATTTTCTTTAGTGTCATGGCAGTAAGTCCCTTGCTAATAGATGAAAAGGGCTACATTCTTATTGCCATGGGTAACACCACCATTGAATTAACCGTATTATCTGCCAGTATCATGTTAACGCTGTTATTCATTGCACTTGTAATTAGTCTTAAATTATTACGTGGTGGCGTAAATATCAGCTTTGGTACCTGGAATAAGCTTGCCTTTGCCGGACAGCGCCGTGGCATTGCCAATTTTAATAAAGGACTTGCGGCTTACATGTTAGAAGATTATAGCCAAGCAGAAGCATTATTCGCTAAAAGCGCGATTCCCTCAAAAAGAAAACAAAGTGCTTACCTACTTGCTGCCTCAGCATCCGCTAAATTAAATTTAAACAGTAATACTAATCACTACCTAGAGCTACTTGAACAAGAAACCCTTAAACTAAAAGACCTTGGTTTAGAAGGTGTTATTGTGAACATTAAACTGCTTATGAACCAAAAAAAGCCCGAAGCTGATACTAAAGCACGAGCGTTAATTGATGAAAATCACAAACAAATTGGTCATGACGCGCGCTTATTAGCGCTTGAAATTGACTTATGTTTAGTTGAAAAGCGCTTTAACAAAGCTATACAGTACTTAGTTTGGGCGCGTAAAGAAAAAACAATTACCGAAGAGAGAATACAAGCATGGGAGCGAATAGCCTATTACGGTAGTTTTAATGAAAGTATTAACGATAAAAACAACGAGGCATTACAGCACAACTGGCAGAGCTTAGGTCGTAAAATTAAGCAGCGCGACACAGTGATACTAGCTTATTGCCAAGTATTAGCAGAAAACGATCTTCATGAACCGCTCAATAAGTTACTCAGCCCGTTATTTAAAAAATCGCCCAGCACTGAGTTTTTAAAACAGGTACGTAACTTACCTATTAAGCGCGCCGATGAGTTAATTGCCATCGCGCAACAACAGCTTCATAAAAACATCCATAGTGCGAAGTGGCTGAGTTGTTTAGGTCATTTAGCGTTGAAGAGTCAACAATATTCTATGGCAGAAAAAGCCTTTGGCAGCTTAATAAAGCTAGAAGATAAGGATACTGGTCGACAATATGATCGCCAAGACTTACAAGCGTTAGCGCAAGCGCATAGTAAAGAAAAACAATATCAAGCCGCTGATGCCATGTGGTCAAAGGCCCATACTTTATAAAATATTTGGCATTACTGACGGTTTGGTGGCGCTATTAGCTTAATGAGTTAATAGCGCTAGTCTATTTATCTTGGGGGACACCCTCATCACATTTTTTACATGATAGCTGGTGTCCTAACATATCTTGACGACCACTTGATGAGATTACCCAAGGTCTATTAATAAAGGGTGGAATATGGCGCACATGCTGAAAATGACCACAGGTTAACTCTGCAACCCAATGTTCCTCTTCATCTTGATGGTAACCACAAATAGCTTGTTGCATTAGGTTATGCATCCTTGGATCATATAAGGCGTCAATTCAATCAGTATCACAGAGCAAATAGTATTTTAATTTGCTTGGCTTTATCTTTACCATCAAGAGCAGAAAATTTCATTAATAGATCGTCTTTACCATCGCTATTTAAATCATCAACCTTCACTAAGTTGCCATCTTTAGGTAGTTTTGTACTATAGCTAACACTGCTTTTTTGAAAGGTTTTATTGTTTTCATCTGCTCTCTGGCCTAAGTATATTTTCAATTCATCATCATCTGATAACACTAAATCTTGTAAGCCATCACCATTGATATCGGCTAACTCCACCACCGCACTGCCACTTTGTCCTGAGCTTAAACTAAAGGTCAGCTCTACATCTTTTTTGATCGCTGGCTTGCTGGAAAATTTATCTTGTCCATCCATATTAAATACATAAACATCTTGAGCAATACTACCGGTAATTAATGCACTGATAATCTGTGATAAGCCTATATCAAAGCCCGCTAGTAACACCTCAAGCCTGTTATCACCATCAATATCAACAAACGTTAACCCCGTTAACGTACCTTCAGCCTGAATAACACTGTCTGCTTGGGGCGAATAAATTAAGTTCCCTTCGCTTTGTTTACCTAGAAAGATTTCATAGTCATTAACACGGTTCAGTACACCTGACGTTTTAGTATAACGCACCACCATATCAATAAGACCGTCATTATTGACATCACGTAACTGTTCAAGCTTTCTATATTCAAGGTTACTTTGATCTAATTGTTCACCATTTTCAGCACGCTTATTCCACCATTCAGTACCACTAATCGTCTTGTTAATTGCAACAGGTATTGCTTTACGAGCAAACAGACTGTTACCGTATTGTGGGTAAATAATCATTTCGCCATCACCTACCAACACAATATCAATTTTTTTATCAATGTTAGCATCGCTAAAATATAAGGTAGTCTCAGTGTAAGTAACGCCCGTAGGTAAAACGCGTACATTGGGCTTTATCGGTAGTATGTGCCGCGCGAAACTATTCATTCCTAAGCCAATAAGAACATGAGTTTTATCAAAGTCGGCAATAACGACATCATCAAAATCGTCATTATTGAGGTTTTGAATAAAGTTTCCTCGGCTAAGAAAGCTCGCTTGTTCTTGAATATATAACGATTTAACCTTGACCAAAGACTTGAATTTATTTTGCTGATAGACGGCTAAAGAGTTAGCTGATAGAAAATATAAACGCTGCTTTTGTCTTATTTTTTTATCAACTAGAACACTTAAATCAAAGCGATAAAAGGCCTTAGGTATGATGGTCTGTTCTGCGATAACATATTCACTAGCAGTGCTATCTAGCTGATAAATAATTAACCAACGATTCCCCTGCTTATCGACAGAAAAAGTAATTAATTCTTTACCTTCATTGGGTAAAATATCTGCAACAATAATTTCTTGGGTGATGTTATAGGGCGTATTAATGAGCACCTCATTAAAATTAACGCTTTTCGATGTATCAGCGACAGCGGTTAAAGAGGTAACACTAAGCAGCGTTGCCAATAAGCCTAAAAAAATTCTCTTAGTAAACAGTAATAATTTGTTCATGGTGCGTACTTCATCTAGTTAGACCTATAGTATAAATTTTTATTATCTTTGATAAAGGTAAATAATTATACCTTTTGCGATTAAGTGTATTAGCTTATAAAACTAGCTATAACCAACATAATCAGTTTGTAGCTTTTTGGCCAACGCGGCACTCATCATGGCACGTAAAGCAGCAGGTTTAACAAGTTTACGCATGTAACCAACATCATAGCTTTTGGCTTTATCTTCAATGCCAGGCTCTGTAGTCGCTGTGATTAATATTGCCGGCAATGAATGATGACACTGGCTGCGTAAGTCTTTAATTAACGTTAAGCCATCAACTTGTTGACCTTGTGGCTCATCCGCTTGACTATCTTTTCGGTAACCCAATTGATAATCAACCAATAATATGTCAATTTCATTTCCATGATTAGCAAACTCTTCTAGCGCTGTTTCTCTAGAATCCGCTGCAAGAATATTACATTGCCATGCCGATAGTAGTTCAACCATGCCACTCAGTACATCAGGGTCGTTATCAATACATAAAACGGTAATGTCTTTTAACGCCACAACAAAGCCTGAATTACTGACTATATTTTTTTGCACCAAAGCTTCTGCTTGCTCTACTTGTACAGAAAACTTACAGCCTTGCATCGCTTTTGATTGTAAGCTCAGTGTGTGACCGAGTAACTGCGCCAAACTTTGCGTGATATTAAGTCCTAACCCTAGCCCTCTACCCGCATGATTATTAGGGGTATTAAGTTGAATAAACTGTTCAAACACCATCACCTGTTTTTCAACGGGAATACCTGGGCCATTATCTAAAATTTGTATAATGACTTGTTTATTGAAGACTCGCGCTCCTAACAGCACCTTACCTGGGCTAGCATACCTAAAAGCATTACCAACAAGGTTTTGAATAATACGGCGAAGTAAATTACGGTCTGACTTAACCCACACTTTACTCGCGACTAAACGGAACTCTACCGACTGCTCAACGGCTAAGGCGGCAAACTCTTGCGCTAAATCCTCAAACAGATCATTCAATGAAAAAACTTGAATATTGACACTAATGTTGCCACTTTCTAAGCGCGCAATTTCAGCTAAATCAGCTAATAAGTCATTAGCGGCTTTTAAAGAGCGATCAATATTGGAAACTTGCCTTTGTTGAACCGTCGTTAAAGTACTTTGCTCAGATAATGCTGAGGTAAAGAGTCTTGCCGCTTCCAGTGGCTGCATTAAATCATGACTACACGCTTTTAAATACTGACTTTTTTTCAAGTGAGCTTGTTCAGCCTTTTCATGTGCTTTCGCCAGCGCTTCATTGGTTTTAGCTAAGGTTAAGGTACGCTCATAGACTCGCGTTTCCAGATCAAGGTTAGCCTCTTTAAGTACCTGCTCGGCTTGTCGATAGGCGGTAATATCTGAAAATAACATAACAAAACCACCGCCAGGTAATGGATTACCCTCAATGCGAATAGTTTGACCATTAGGTTGTTGTCGCTCTGAGCTGTGCGGACTACCTTTACGTAAAAAATCTAAGCGACGCTCTACCTGTGACTCTATATCACCGGAGCCACATAACCCTCTTTGTACGTTATAACGAATTAACGTCGCTATTGGGCTGCCCACATAGACCAGCTCAGATGGATATTCAAATAGATCTAAATATTTTTTATTCCAGGCCACTAGCTGTAATTGGTCATCAACAATAGAAATACCCTCACTGGCATTTTCAATAGCACTTTGCAGTAAATTTTGTGAAAACACTTGTCGTTGATTCGATGCTTCTTCTACCAATACGGCGAGCTCATCAAGGGCAATATCTCGACCATCTAACGCAGAAGACAACACTAACCTCGCAGAAGAAGACCCCATAACCGTTGCTAAGGTATTTTCGGTGTGTTGGATTAATTTTTGATTATAAATAACATTACTCAACGATTTTTTATCATGAGTCGCTAAAAATTTATTAAAATTGGCACTGGCTTTTTCCAAGCCAACAAATCGTGATGCTAACAGCTCTAACTCTCGCACATCAAGCTGCCTTTTTTTCTCTACTTTTAAAAGTTTAGGTGACTGCCACTCTAAAAATAATGATGCTTGCACGCGCTCTTGTACGCTTTGCCGACTAATTTGAGACAGAGCCCACATCACAATAACGTTAGCACCTAAACTAAATAAGGTTGCTGTACTGGTAACCGGTAAAAAGCCTTCTGCAAAAGGTGAAGCATATAAACCAAATTGCGGTAAGAAGTTAAGAGTAAGCCATAGAATAAAGCCAACTAAAATCCCTGCGTAAACGCCCATTAAAGTCGCTCGACGCCAATAAAAAGCGGCAATTAATGCGGGGGTTAGTTGTGCAAAAGCGCCAAAAGCCACTTCACCTAATGAAGACAATGTATCAGGAGAAGCCATAATAAAAACACCATAGCCAAGTAAAATAACAAACAACGCTAAGAATTTTCTAATATTTAATAAACGTCGACGAAAATTATCATAATCGGTTTGTGCTACTTTTTGGCGACGATAAAGTAACGGAAAAACAATTTCATTGCTTAACATAGTGCTTAATGCAATAGCCGAAATAATCACCATAGAGCTTGCTGCAGATACCGCCCCTAAAAAGGCAAACAGCGTTAACCAGGTTTGTTGGGTAACATCCGGAAGAAAAAGCACATAGGTGTCTGAAGGTACTGTATTACCCAATAGCATTTGGCCGGCTAAACCTAGTGGTGCAGCAAAAAAGGCAAAAACAAGTAGGTATAACGGAAAAACACGACGACTTAACCAAGTATCTTTTTGGTCTTTAAGCTCAACAATCATCACTTGAAATTGTCTTGGTAACGATAAGAAAGCCGCCATAACAATCACTAACATGGCAAACATTGAGGTAACATTATCAGTAGTTAATTGTTGCTCTAACAACTCAGTGGCATTGGCTTGCTGCCAAATGTCAGCAGGTGAATCATATAAAACGAAACAAACAAAAAGACCTACGGCCAAAAACGCAAAGAGTTTCACTAAAGATTCAAAAGCAATAGCTAACATAACGCCAGGATGACGCTCAGTAACATCAATGTGCCTGATACCAAATAAAACAGTAAACACCGCCAAGACTAAGCTAACCACTAAGCCAATATGCCAACTGGTTAAGCTTTGATCCATTTGCAGTTGTTGAAAAGAGTAAACCATGGCTTTAAGTTGCAAAGCGATATAAGGCATGGTGCCAACTAACGCCACAATAGTAACCATTATGGCGAGGTTATGCGACTTGCCAAACCTTGCCGCCAGCAAGTCGGCAATGGAGGTTAAGTGCAGCTTTAAGCTCACGCGAATAATGCGCTGAATAAACGGCCAAGCAAAAACAAACAGTAAGATAGGGCCTAAGTAAATAGGGAGGTGAGACAATAAATTGCTTGATGCCTGCCCTGTTGTGCCTAAAAAACTCCACGAGGTACAGTAAACACCTAAGGTAAGTGCATAAATAATGCTTTGACCTTTTTTCGCTAACTGATGTCGGTATCGGTCACCCAAAAAAGCAATTAAAAATAACAAGCCAATATAGACCAAACTCAATAGCGCTAATTGCCAATTGGGAAACATAAACTCTCACTACTATTATTATATACCTTCAAGCTAAGAAAACCGCTCAAGAGTACTTTTGAAAAAACCACCACCATGTGAACTGATTAATATACCTAAGCTAGTCAACAATACAAAGATTATAGTTAAATTATTTGCTAGAATAATCTGAGACCAAGGGGTGCGCTGTTATTTAAATTTTTAAATGAGAGTCGCTGAGATATATACCCTTTGAACCTGGGCAGAGAATATAATACATTTTCTGGCATAGGGATGGTTAGAGAGAAATCTTAACGTTTATAAAACTATCCTCATTGCGCACGCCTCTACTTTTTATTTTTAATTAATGAGATTTTATGACGTTCCGCAAATCCGCTATTTATTTAGCTATCACCGCAAGTACTATTAATTTTACCGCTTTAGCTGAAGAACCAATAACCCCAAGCGCTGACAACCTGGAAGTCATTACCGTTAACAGTGATTTTCGCCAGCAAAACCTACAAAACGCGCCTGTATCTATGTCGGTGTTAACCGATATTGATATTAAACAGCGTAATGCCAAACACCTAGAAGAGTTAATTGCCGTTAGTCCTAATGTTAACTTTGCCAGTGGCTCACAACGAGCACGTTATTATCAAATTCGTGGCATTGGTGAGCGTAGCCAGTTTCAAGAAACCATAAACCCATCGGTAGGCATGATTATTGATGATGTTGACTTTACCGGTATTGGCAGTGTTGCTTCACTGTTTGACGTAAAACAAGCTGAAGTATTTAGAGGCCCGCAAGGTACGCGTTTTGGCGCTAATGCTATTGCCGGCATGATTAATATTACCACTAATGCTCCTACTGAAAATTTTGAAGGCGCCTTACAACTAGGTGTCGGTAATTACAATAGCTATGATATGGGCGTTGCCTTGTCTGGTCCCGCCACCGATACGGTAAACTACCGCTTAGCGGTTAATCAACATAGTAGTGATGGCTTTACCGAGAACGTTTATTTACAACGTGACGATACTAACAACCGTGATGAATTAAGCGTGCGTGGTAAATTAGCTATTGAGGCAAGTAATAATTTAACCATTGACCTTGCTGGCTATTATTTTGATTTTGATAATGGTTACGATGTTTTTTCATTAGATAACAACAGAGAAACACTGTCTGATGAACCTGGCTTTGACAGCCAAGAAACCAAAGCTTTCTCGGCAAAATTCACCTATAAAGGTTTTGATAGCGTCACTGTGCTCGCCATTGTAAGTAATGCAGATTCTGATTTAGCGTATGGTTTTGATGAAGATTGGGCTTATGTGGGAATATCAGATCCTACTATTAATCCTAATATTCCTTCTGATTTTGAATATTGGGAATATAGCTCTACCGATCATTATTACCGCCAAAAAGAGGTGCTCACAGCTGAGCTACGCGTACTTTCTAATCCTGGCCAAGAGATTTTTAATGGTAGTACTGCTTGGGTTGCCGGCGTGTACTTTAAAAAAGATGATGAAGATCTACTACGTCAATATACTTATAACTCGGCTGATTTCACCTCAACTAATACCAGCAAGAGTATTGCGGCTTATGGACAGTTAGATTCTCAACTAACCGAACGTTGGTCATTAATATCGGGTTTACGTATTGAAAACCGTCAAGCTGACTATAATAATTCGAGCTTATTTAATGATGACATTTCTGACACTATGCTTGGCGGTAAGTTAGTACTTAGTTACCAACAAAGCGATGATAGTTTTTGGTATGCTTCTGTTAACCGTGGCTATAAAGCCGGCGGCCATAATACTGATGGCACATTACCTGAAGATTTACGCACTTTTGATCCTGAGTATTTAGTAAATTACGAGTTGGGTTATAAAGTATCATTACTCGATAACAGTGCTTATATTCGCACTGCTATTTTCTACATGGATCGTGATGATGTTCAAGTAAAAAGCTCTAATACCATAGTTCGCGAAGATGGTAGTGCTGAGTTTATTAGTTATTTAGGCAACGCCACCTCAGGCAGTAATTATGGCGCTGAAATTGAAGCCGCTTGGTACTTAAATGACCTAGTAAATATCTACGGATCACTGGGCTTACTACAAACTGAATTTGACGATTTTATTGATGCCGATGGCAATTCCTTAACGGGTGCAGAGCAAGCTCATGCGCCAAATTATCAATTTAATATTGGGGTAAACTATCAACCAAGTGATCACTGGCTATTTAATCTTTCTGCCGATGGTAAGGATGAGTTTTACTTCTCAGATACGCGATATTATGATTATCAAGGTAATGATACCTACCAAGCAATCCCTGAAGATGATATTAAATCTGAAGCGGTGGTGTTATTAAATGCCTCTATTACTTATTTGCAAGATAACTGGCAGCTTAAAGTTTGGGGTCGTAACCTAGCGAATAAAGATTATGCCAACCGTGGCTTTTACTTTGGTAATGACCCGCGAGATGGTTATACACCAAAGCAATATTCTCAGCTTGCTGAGCCATTAATGTTTGGTGCAACATTAGACTACCAGTTTTAATCGCTATTAATAATGTTGGTAGCATTGGTACTGCTACCAATATGCTTAACAGGTAACTAAAAAGATAATTTAAAGGTAACTTATGAAAATATCAATTGAATTGAGCTTATACCCCCTAGCAGAAGAGCAATATAAAACTGAAATCTGGGCATTTATAAAAAGACTACGCGGTGTTGATGGCTTGCAAGTGGTGACCAACGGCATGAGTACACAAGTATTCGGTGATTATGATTTAGCGGTTAGCCATGTAATGGCTGAAATGAAGCAGGTACATCAAGCAACGGATGCCGCTATTTTTGTCTGTAAATTTATCAACGGTGATCGCTCACAAGTTGAAGCAGAAAGTTAATGTTTGAAATTTTAAATAGTGTCTTAGCGTATTTTCAACAGCTACCTTGGCTTGAGCTCATTGCCATGTTGCTGTCAATTGCTTACGTGATTTTAGCCGCTAAAGGCTCACTATGGTGCTGGCCAGCGGCCTTTATTAGCACGGCACTTTACACTGTTGTTTTTTATGAGGTTCTATTATTAATGGATAGCGCCTTAAATGCTTATTATCTGTTAATGGCTGTTTATGGTTACTGGCAATGGTCTAAAAAGCCACAAGAAAATCAGGCTAACAAAAGTGAGCTCACTATTGTTAGCTGGCAGCTTAACTGGCATATAAAAGCCTGTGCTGCATTAGCAATAGTTGCCCTAGGTCTAGGTTATCTTGTTGATAACTTAACTCCCGCACACTTTCCTTACTTTGATACCTTTACTTCGGTGTATGCGGTCTTTGCTACTTACCTCGTGGCTCAAAAAGTATTAGAAAACTGGCTTTATTGGATTGTTATTGACTTAGCTTCTATCTATTTGTACATCGAGAAAGGCTTAATCCCTACTACCGTGTTATTTATCGTTTTTATTATTGTTGCCGGTTATGGCTATAAAAAATGGTTAAAAGTTTATAAAGAATCTCTCTTTAATCAACACGCTGCTGTTAATTAAGTTTTTACACCCTGATGACTATTAGCCAAGCAGACTATCACTCTCTTAAAGCGCTACCTTGCTTCAGCACCATAGTAGCGGTTGAGTTGTTAGCTGATGGTATGAGTCAAACTTGTATCAAAGTAACCACACCAAAGCATATATTTTTAGCAAAGAAACTCAATGATGCTACAGCTAACACGGAAGTATCTGCTGCACTCATTTGCGCCGAACAAGCCTTAAGCCCTGGCGTGATCCATCATGATAATCAATGGTTGATCACGGAGTTTATTACTGGTTTTAGTTTAAGCAACGCTACACTAAAAAGTGATAAGCAAGTTTCAATAGCTCTTAAATTAATGACAAAGCTACATCAATTAGCACGCTTACAACCAACTGTAAAATATCCGGTAAACGGTGAAATCCCTTTACTAGATATCAAAAAAACAATCACAGCACTACTGGCTAAACCTCTGGCATTTAGCGCTGAAAATAGTCTGGTTTTAATCAAGCTAACTACGGTACTAATGAATGAAATAAACGACCAAATAACGCGATATAAACCTGCTAGCGTAGTTTGCCACGGCGATATTAACTTCTCTAATATACTGATCGGTGCGATAACTAATGATCACATTAATGACATCCCTCAAAGTAAAGATAATCACAATAATAGTATCAAGATTAGTGATCTGGACCGTGTTAAACACAGAGCTTGGTTAATCGATTTTGAATGTGCACATTTAGCTCCGTTAGAATACGACTTAGCGATGTTTATGGCAGTTAATAACATTGCTTTCACTGATAGAAATGAACTGGTAAATACCTACCTAACACTAGCGCCATCCGCTTTCATAAATAAAAAATTACTCACTTATTATCTTCTGTCTAGTTATTTTATTAATGGTTTATGGTATTTAGCCCATAACACTGACTCAACAAGGAAAAGCTCTATGTTTTTACTTGCCACTAAACAATGGTCAGCCTTTGATAATACCCTCAGCCAACAACCATTAGTTTTACCGCAATTAATGCCGCTGATAAGCTAAACTATTAAAACCTACCACTAATAGCCTATTGAGTCTTTGTGATAACAGCTCTATGCTTATCATTATCCCAACGCAGGAGTATTAACTAATGCAATCATTACCTCACCAATATAATGTGACAGCAAACGGTAAATCCGATGACAGTTTAACCATAAGTATCGATAACTTATCAGACTTACCTGTAGCAGCACCGTTACAATTTGGCGGACCTGGCGACAAGTACTCGCCAGAAGACTTATTTATGGCATCTATTTCAAGTTGCTTTGTCTTGTCTTTTAGAGCTATTGCCAGAGCCTCTAAATTTAATTGGACGTCAATACAATGCCATTCGCAAGGCACACTTGACCGGGTTGATGGTACAAACAAATTTACCAAAGTTATCACTGAGGTAAAACTGGTGATAGCAGAGAGCGAAAGCACTGAAATAGCCGAACGTTTACTACACAAAGCAGATAAAACTTGTTTAGTGGCCAACTCATTAAATTGTGAAATGATATTGAATATTGTCGACGTTAGTTATCAATAGTCATGATATTAACAACTAAATTTACAGACAAAAAAAAACCACTTTAATGTATTAAAAGTGGTTTTTATAATCAGAATCTGTATTTACTTCTTAACACTTACTTTAAGCATAAGAAGTCACTAAAACTAGAGGGTATTTATCTACTTACCAATTAACTAAATTAGTTATGCTTAGTAGTTACTTGAATAACACGTAATTGTGCTACTGCACGAGCTAGCTCAGCCGCAGCAATAGCAAAATCAACATCAGAGCCTTGGGCGTTAATGTTCGCTTCTGCACGTTGCTTAGCTTCAAGTGCCGCTTGCTCGTCCAAATCCGCAGCACGTGTAGCAACATCAGCTAACACAGTTACGTTATTTGGTTGAACTTCTAACATACCACCTGAAAGATAGATAACTTCTTCGTTACCATCTTGTTTAGTGATAAGTGCCATACCAGGTTTTAATGAGGTCAGTAAAGGTGCGTGACCAGGTAAAATACCTAACTCACCTTCACTACCTGTGATCTGTAATGATTTAATGCTGCCAGAAAATAAACTTTCTTCGGCGCTTACTACATTCAGATGTACAGTTAATAATGACATTTGACTCGACCTCTTTAATTGTAGGTTGGGCTTTCGCCCATCATAGTTTTATAAAAACCATTGATGCCTTAAAGGCAACCTACAGATAATTACATCTTACTCGCTTTCTCTACGGCTTCTTCAATAGAACCAACCATGTAGAATGCTTGTTCAGGCATATCATCAAAGTCACCTGCTAAAATGCCTTTAAAGCCAGCAATGGTGTCTTTTAATGAAACGTATTTACCTGGAGAACCTGTAAATACTTCGGCAACGAAGAACGGTTGAGATAAGAAACGTTGTATTTTACGTGCACGGAATACAACTTGTTTATCATCTTCAGATAACTCATCCATACCTAATATGGCGATGATATCTTTAAGTTCTTTGTAGCGTTGTAATACTGTTTGAACGCCACGAGCAGTTTCATAATGTTCAGTACCAACCACTAATGGGTCTAACTGACGTGAAGATGAATCTAGTGGGTCAATCGCAGGGTAAATACCTTGCGAAGCAATATCACGGCTTAATACAACAGTTGCATCTAAGTGAGCAAAGGTAGTTGCTGGGCTAGGGTCAGTTAAATCATCCGCAGGTACGTATACCGCTTGGATTGAAGTGATTGAACCTTTGTTTGTTGAAGTAATACGCTCTTGTAGTATACCCATTTCTTCAGCAAGTGTTGGTTGATAACCAACCGCTGATGGCATACGACCAAGTAGTGCTGATACTTCAGTACCCGCAAGAGTATAACGGTAAATGTTATCTACGAAGAATAATACGTCACGACCTTCGTCACGGAATTTTTCAGCCATAGTTAAACCTGTAAAGGCAACACGTAAACGGTTTCCTGGAGGCTCGTTCATTTGACCGTAAACTAACGATACTTTATCAAGTACGTTAGAGTCGTTCATTTCGTGATAGAAATCGTTACCTTCACGTGTACGCTCACCAACACCAGCAAATACTGAGTAACCACTGTGCTCGATCGCGATGTTACGGATAAGTTCCATCATGTTTACTGTTTTACCAACACCAGCACCACCGAAAAGACCTACTTTACCACCCTTAGCGAATGGGCAAACTAAATCGATTACTTTGATACCAGTTTCTAACAATTCATTAGACATTGATTGTTCAGCATAAGCAGGTGCTTGACGGTGAATAGACCAACGGTCTTTTTCGCCAATAGGGCCCGCTTCATCAATTGGCTCACCAAGTACGTTCATGATGCGACCTAAGGTCTCAACACCAACAGGTACTTGAATACCTTGACCTGTATTTTTTACATTCAGTCCACGACGTAAACCGTCTGAAGAACCCATTGCGATAGTACGTACAACGCCGCCACCAAGCTGCTGTTGAACTTCAAGTACTAAACCGTCAAGGTCACCTTCGGTTATTTTTAATGCGTCATATACCTGAGGTACGGCATCTTGTGGAAATTCAACATCCACAACTGCGCCAATTATTTGGACGACTTTACCTGTACTCATGTTTATTCCTCTTAATTTAAGTTAGCTAAGCTTCGCTTAAAGCTAACTTCTCGTTAAATTACGAAAATTGTTATCAGATTACTTCGTTACCGAACTAGTCTATTTACCCTACCGCAGCTGCACCAGCAACAATCTCACCCAATTCTTGAGTAATTGCTGCTTGACGAGCTTTGTTATATACCAATTGTAAGTCATCGATTAAATCACCCGCGTTATCGGTTGCGGCTTTCATCGAGACCATACGAGATGCTTGTTCACAAGCAATATTTTCAACAACACCTTGGTATACTTGAGATTCAACATAACGAACGAGTAATTGATCTAACAATACTTGAGCATCAGGTTCGTAAATATAATCCCAACGATGACTAATTAATTCATCATCTGACTTAGGTAAAGGTAACAATTGATCAATTGTCGGCTCTTGCGTCATGCTATTAACAAATTTGTTATACACAACGTATAGCTTATCAATTTCACCGTTATCATAAGCGTTGAGCATTACCGTAACACTACCAACTAAGTCAGTAAGTGAAGGGGAATCACCCAACCCTGATACTTGTGCAGTTACTTTGGCGCCCATATTATTGAAAAATGAGATGGCTTTTGAGCCAATCACACCAAATTCAACTTTAGCACCTGATGCTTGCTTTTCAGCAGCATCAGCAAGTACTCGTTTAAATAAGTTAATATTTAAACCACCACACAAGCCTCGATCACTTGAGACAACAATGTAGCCAACACGCTTAACTTCTTCACGTTCTTCCAAATAAGGATGACGATATTCTAAGTTACCAAGCGCGATATGACCGATCACATTTCGTATATTTGTCGCATATGGACGAGAGGCCGCCATGCTATCCTGCGCTTTGCGCATTTTACTAGCGGCAACCATTTCCATAGCGCTTGTGATCTTTTGAGTGTTTTTAACACTCGCAATCTTGGTTTTTATTTCTTTACCAATGGCCATGACTCTTCTCCGAAAAGGTTACTTAATTAAAGACTCTAATTACCAAGTTTGCGTTGACTTGAATAACTCAAGTGCTTTATTCAAACTCGCTTCGATATCTTTATTGTAGTCACCGCTTTCGTTGATAGTAGCCATCAACTCAGCATGCTCAGAGTTTACATAGGCATGTAATGCAGCTTCACAGTCAACAATCTTGTTGATTTCAACGTCAGTTAAATAACCTTTTTCTGCGGCAAATAATGACACTGCTGTTTCAGCGATTGACAATGGGCTATATTGCTTTTGCTTCATTAATTCAGTAACACGTTGACCATGTTCTAACTGAGCACGAGTCGCGTCATCTAAATCTGAGGCAAATTGAGCAAATGCTGCTAATTCAGCATATTGAGCTAGTGCTAAACGAATACCGCCACCAAGTTTCTTGATGATTTTCGTTTGTGCAGCACCACCAACACGAGATACTGAAATACCAGCGTTAACTGCAGGACGAATACCTGAGTTAAACAAGTTAGATTCTAAAAAAATCTGACCATCGGTAATTGAGATTACGTTAGTTGGTACGAAAGCAGATACATCACCGGCTTGCGTTTCAATAATTGGTAAGGCAGTTAATGAACCTGTTTTACCTTTAACTTCACCGTTAGTGAATTTTTCAACGTATGCTTCGTTTACACGAGCGGCACGTTCTAATAAACGGCTATGAAGATAGAAAACGTCACCTGGGTAGGCTTCACGACCTGGCGGACGACGTAAAAGTAATGAAATTTGACGGTAAGCAACAGCTTGCTTAGACAAATCATCATATACGATTAGTGCATCTTCACCGCGGTCACGGAAGTATTCACCCATTGAACAACCAGCGTAAGGTGCTAGATATTGTAATGCAGCAGCTTCAGAAGCTGAGGCAACAACAACAATAGTATTTGATAACGCACCATGTTCTTCTAAGTTACGAACAAGGTTCGCTACAGTAGAAGCTTTTTGGCCGATAGCAACATAAACACACTTAATACCTGTGTTCTTTTGGTTGATGATAGCGTCAACAGCAATCGCTGATTTACCGATTTGACGGTCACCAATGATTAATTCACGTTGGCCACGACCAATTGGAATCATAGAGTCAATAGACTTGATACCAGTTTGAACTGGTTGGTCTACTGATTTACGTTCGATAACACCTGGTGCAAGTACTTCTACAGGAGAGAAGCCATCGTTATCAACTGGGCCTTTGCCATCAATTGGTTCACCTAAGGTGTTTACTACGCGGCCTAATAAACCACGACCTACTGGTACTTCTAAAATACGACCAGTACCTTTAACTTTTTGACCTTCCGCTAAATCAGCGTAAGGGCCCATTACTACCGCACCTACCGAATCTCGGTCAAGGTTTAACGCGATAGCAAAACGGCTACCAGGAAGTTCGATCATTTCACCTTGCATTACATCGGCAAGGCCATTTATACGAATAATACCATCTGTTACTGAAACGATAGTACCTTCATTACGAGCTTCGCTGACAACGTTAAACTGTTCAATTCTATTTTTGATCAGTTCAGCGATTTCAGTGGAATTCAGTTGCATGCTCTGTTTCCTTATCTAAGATTGTAGTGTTGTTGCTAAGCGGTTCAATTTACCTTTAACAGAACCATCTATTACCATGTCACCAGCTTTTATAACTAAACCGGAAACGATACTTACATCAACAGTACAATTAAGCTTTACTTTACGTGCCAAGCGTTTTTCAAGCGCGGCGCTTAATGTTGTTTTTTGCTCTGCAGTGACTTCCACAGCAGAGGTTACATCCACATGGATCTCTTTATCAAAATCAGCTTTTAACGCTATAAATTGTTCAAGAACATATGGAAGCACCAACAAACGTTCGTTTTGTGCCATTACTTTCAAGAAGTTTTGGCCTTGACTGTCTACTTGCTCACCACAAACACTTAAAAATAATGTTAGTGATTGCTCAACTGAAGCTCCACCTGAAATATAACTGTTAACAGTTACATCTTTAGCAACTTCAGCGGCAAAAGTTAGCTGGTTTAACCAGCTATCTATTGCCTTCGCTTCGACAGCGAAGTCAAACGCAGCTTTGGCATACGGACGAGCGATACTTGTCAATTCAGACATGGCGCTCCCCTTAAAGCTCAGCGACGAGTTTATCTAAAATGTCGCTATGTGCAGCGGCATCAATTGAACGTTCAAGAATTTTCTCAGCACCAGCAATAGCCAGAATAGCGACTTGTTTACGCAATTCTTCTTTTACACGGTTACGTTCAGTTTCGATTTCTGTGTGGCCAGCAGCTAAGATTCTTACTTTCTCGGCTTCTGCTTTCACAGCAGCTTCTTCAACTATTCGCGTTTCACGCTTTTTTGCTACATCAATAATTTCAGCAGCTTGCGCTTTCGCTTCTTTTAGTTGGGCCGTTGCTTTTTCTTGGGCTAATTCCAAGTCTTTTTCAGCACGGTCTGAAGCAGCTAAACCATCTACGATAATTTTCTGGCGAGCTTCAATAGCATTGTTTAATGGTGGCCATACAAATCTCATACAGAACCAAACAAAAACGATAAATGCTACTAATTCACCAATTAGAGTGGCGTTTAAATTCACAACCGCTCCTCCTTAATAGTAAGCTGTTCAAAGAGTGAATTAAAGTACAAACAATAATACCATCGCGATACCAACACCGATCATTGCAACAGCATCGATTAAACCAGCTAAAATAAACATTTTAACTTGTAATGATGGTGCTAATTCTGGTTGACGTGCACAAGCTTCTAAAAATTTACCGCCCATGTTACCAAAACCGATAGCAGTACCAATAGCACCAAAACCGATAAGTAAAGCAACAGCGATGAACTTGATAGCTTCAGGCATTGTTAATAGTTGTTCCATTTTTTTTCTCCAGGGTTTTTAATTATAAATTAAAGTTAAAGTTAAAGTTAAAGTAAAAAATTAATGATTATCTGAACTTGCCATACTTAAGTAAACAATCGTCAGCATCATAAAGACAAATGCTTGCAATGTAATTACTAATATATGGAATACCGCCCATACAAAGTGCAACGGAAGTTGCATTAAGCCTACCGCGCCGATTAAGATGAAAATCAACTCACCAGCATATAAATTACCGAATAAACGCAGTGCTAACGAAAACGGCTTAGCAAATAATGCAATTGTTTCAAGTAATAAATTACAAGGAATTAAGAATACCATTGCAAGTTTATTTTTCGTGCTAAAAGGATGTAGGGTAAGTTCTTTAACAAAACCGCCTATGCCTTTTATTCTTATTGAGTAAGCTATCATCAACAAGAAGACACCTACAGCTAATGCAGCAGTAAGATTAATATCTGTTGTTGGTACAATTTTCATGTATACATCATGAGAATCCATACCAAAAACATTTTCGCCAACAAAACCGGCAAACGCAGGTAAGAAGTCAACAGGTATTAAATCCATTAAGTTCATCAAGAATACCCAAACAAATATTGTCAGGGCTAATGGTGCAATTAATGTACTCTTGCCTTGAAATGTTTTGGCAACATTATCGCCGACAAAATCAATAACCATTTCAATAAAACATTGAAACTTATCAGGTACACCCGTAGTTGCTTTATTTGCTGCTCTACGGAAGATCCATAAAAACAACACCCCTAAACCAATTGACCAAGCTAGGGTATCTATATGCCATGTCCAGAAGCCACTGTCACTACATGCTTTATTAAATGCTAAACCGTTATCGGTTGTACACATTTTTGCATTAGTTAAGTGATGCTGAATATGGCCTGAGAGAGTAACTTCTTCTGCCATTTTATTATCCCAAAGTTAAAGTTTATAATTCTTTTGTAGTGCTTAACGTTTTGTAAAAAACACCGGCTGTAATAGTGGAAAAAATACTACCACGCAATATGTACTTAAAAATGCCGAAGGTATAATTACCAAAAATTTAAAAACCAACGCAAATAATAGCGCGGTATAGAGCATTTTTAATTTTACGCCACTATAGAAAGACTCTACGACTTTCCTAGATGACTGTGCCCCTGCATATCTAAATGCTTTATAGGCAAAAATTATATTGGGTACTATTGCCACTATGCCGCCAACTAAAGCTGACTTTGCATGAGGTGCACCCCATATAAAATATATTACTAGTGTTGTTAATAGCATTAAAGCTGTCGTGAATAATATTTGTGTACGGGCTATTTTTCGCCCTGCTTTCACCAAAGTATTATTCATATATACTAATAAAAATTCGTTTAAAAGCTTATCAACTTTGTTCTCTATTTAATTACGAATGCTTCATAACCAAACACATATTTTAAAGTAAAAGCTTTAATGCTAAAAAAGTTTGCGCAAGTATACTTAACTTGGTTTTATTTGCAAGATATTAGGGTGATAGATGCACTATATTTGTACTAATAATTTATATTCACCAAAAAAATAGTATTTATCCTACCTAAGCATAAGTAATTCGTAATAATACATTCAAATTAAAGAGTTATAATTTCATACCACAACAAGAATTAAGCTTTATGTCTTTTGCTATGGCCTTCAAAATTCCAATATTAAATCACCAACATCTAAAAATGGTGGATTAAAAAATTTAGCTACAACCAGTAAGTGCACATGAGCTTGATGCACTATTTTCGATCATTACCACCTGTAAATACTATCAAGGCTCTTGTGTTAATTACCTAACACCTAGCCCTACATCATCCAATAATGCTCAAGAACGACGTTTCGTTAACCAAAAAGATATGATACTTGGTATATGAACCATTACGATATTCTATACCTTAATAGGGGTTTTGCGCCCATCCCCTCGAAATCGGCATTAAGGTTGTTATTTAATCAATTAGTTAAGGTATGATTATGAAAAAATAACGCTAAGGCTTTTCACTATCTCTGATCAACAAACAAAACGTATTCAAATACTTACATCGTCAGAAATTAATGAACTCTATGCTCTACCAAACTTTAGCCGTACTGAGCGAGAAGATTATTTCTCTCTCGATAAAGAGACTCAAAAATTAGTTAATACGTTAAGGCAAGTTGAAACGCGAATATACTTTATTCTTTTGTTAGGTTACTTCAGGTCGCGCACCAATAGTATTTAACTTCACGTTTGCAGATGTTGAAGCTGATTATAATTATATTAAAGCTAAGTATTTTAATGACAAAATAACCATAAGCTCATTACTGAAGAGTGGGACGAAATTCAGCATATTGTGTGTTCATTGAGCCGAAAGACTACCACACAAAGTACTATCATTAGAAAGTTGAGTAACGGTAATAGTCGCACATTGGCAGCCCTTCATGAGTATGACCGATTGATCAAATCAATTTATGTTTTGGAGTATGTTGATAATTCAACGCTGCGTCACTATGTTCAACAAGCCCTGAATAGAGGTGAAGCATACCATCAATTAAAACGTACTATAACGTCAGTGAACGGTAATAAATTTCGTGGGGGAAATGACTATCAAGTATCGCAATGGAACGACTGCGCGAGGCTTATTTCAAACTGCATTATTTATTATAATTCAGCACTGCTATCGGCATTTTTACAAATTCAAGAAAGGAACGGCAAACAAGACGTAGTTGAACTTATCTCAAGGTTATCACCTGTTGCTTGGCAGCATATTAATTTGAATGGTGAATATGCCTTTAATAAAGATCGTAAGGAAATTGATTTAATCGGTTTATTAAATGGTATTGAAACACTTGATAATAACAATTGAAAACCAAGATAATAAATTTTTCAGTGACATACACTATGTAAGATTAATGACGAGAGGATGGCCCTCCCCCCTAATACCAATCTAGGCCACACTCTCTAGAGTTCAATAAATGTTAAACAACCGCTAGCCTATTATTTAAATTTCAATGATGAGATTTACATGCTTAAACTTTAGCATTAAATCGAACACTTGTATTTAGTACAATATCGAGAGCATTAAGGTGATCTTCTTTACGGTATAGTGCTCTATTATCATTAGGTTTCATGACAAAATTTCGATCATGGATCTCAGTGAATTCTGTCGAACGCTGCTGTGCTTGTTCGATAATGTCTCTAACGTGAATTCGGCCGACAACATCTTCTTTGGTGTATATTGTATTACTTCTTGATGTCTGTGTTTTCTCTCTAGCTAGGTCCATATTTAAAAAATCAGTGGCTTCAACCAATTTATCACTAGCGTTGAGTTTGGCTTTTAAGTAGTTATATTCTCTTTTTGTTAAATCATGATCAATGATGTCTATTTCATCGCCAGTGTTAGTAAAATCAAATTTTTTGTTTAGTAGGTTGGGTTGCTCTTTTGCCACCTCCGCTAAAATACGCTGAGTTTCAGAGACCATGTCACCAGCATATTTTTGTTGTTCCTTTTCAAGAGCGACTAAGTCTAGAAGACCCTCTTTTAATTCAGCTGCTGTTGGTTTAGTTACTACATTAATTGTTACCGTATTTTGTTGTGATGATCTTGCTATCGTATCGTTAGAGGTACGGGGAGTACTTTGTGTCTTTGACGGGCTTACTTCCATACTATTAATTTGTTGTGCCTGTGTAGGCGAGTTCATTGAAGTAAGTATTGGAGTTGATGCTGACGTAATAGATTTCATGTTCTCTTCCTTTTGAACGTTATTTATAAGCTTTGGCTTATACAGGTTATCGACTGCTTTTCTACTAAATTAAGCTATTTATTTTTAGTTAATAAGGAGCAAGTGAGCTCCGAGGTGCTCACTTAAAAAAGTAAAGTGCTAGCGGTGAATAGTTTCTATAAAGGTTTCATCACAAATGTGGATATAACGCAGACTTCTAACATCCTTATTACTATCACCAATTTGAGAGGCAGGATACATTTCGATGACTTGTGCTGGTTTATATTCAACTTCCCAAACATCCCTAGGTGTCCCAAAGTTAGAGTCAAATCGCTTAGTGATTGTATTGCCAGTACATCGAGGTAAGTCAAATGAAGCCGAAAATTTTCCGAAAACATTTGTCGTAACTACTTCATGTATCTTCTCACCATTAACGGCTGTTACAACGACCATCTGTTCACCAATAACGGGGGCACCATTGGCATCAGCCACCCTGCCTCCTGCACTCAAGTTTGAGTAGGCTTCTGTATGAAAGTAGTGTACTAAATCAGTTAGGTTTTGATCTGTTGTCCAAACATCATAATTAGCAAAAGTATCAAATGCATTACTGGTGTTAATTTGATAGTTATTTAATGATGAAGTTGTTGTGTTTGGTTTGGCAAGTGCACGCTTTCGTTCAGAAGCTTTTATCATTTTTTGCCATAACTTCCGTAATAATTTCTACTTTAAAAGCTCTTTAGCGTACATCTTTTAATAAAGCCCCATCCAAGTATTTAGAGCACCTCTTATAAAAATTGAATTGCTATACCGTGATCTCTACATAATTCAGGATACAAAAGAGTCTTATCTTTATGTCATCGAGACTCTAGTGCTGGACCAAATAGTTTTATAAATAATTATAAATCATCTGTTTAATGAGATTGGTATAATATAATAACGTCACTCTTAATTTACTTCAGCAACTTACATCTGCTAGATCGGCACGATCGCAGTAGGGTGTGACGGTTTTGTCGAGGCAAGCATCGACTTATACGACAACTAACCATGCAATCCGTTCATTTTTCAAATCCCAGGAAGCAAAAAACCCGTAGCGTTAACGACGGGTTTTTTTAGTGCTTTCGCACAAATGAGCCGTGGAGAATGTCCGGCTACGCTCTCACATGGGCATGTCTGGTATTAGTCACACTACCCTTGGCGCATGGGTTCAATCTACCTGTTTTTCAAATTTTTTCGTAAGCGTCTAGCCAAGTGCACCTGCAAGTAACTCGTCAAAACGATTAAGCTATTTCTGAATTTCAATTAGGAGATAGCTATGAGAAAAACACGTAGCCTTGAGCAGTGGCGTGGTATTATAGAAGAGCAACAATCGAGTGATTTAACTATCACTGAGTATTGTCAGCAAAATGCTTTATCAAAAACAACTTTTTATGCCGCAAAAAACAAGCTAAAGGCATTACCTGACAATTTTGTTCGCGCCAAAATCACTAAACAACCTGACGTTATCAAACCGCAACAACCAATAACCCTCATCGTTGGCAAAGTAAAAGTCAGCTTGCCACCCACAACACCTGCAACTTACCTCAGCCAATTGTTACGCGAGTTTGCCTGATGAAAATGTTTGTTGAACCCGAGCGTATTTATTTACACCGCGATGCGGTGGATTTTCGAAAATCGATTGATGGTCTGGTCGCCATCGTTGAAGGCGAGCTTGAACGTGATGCCTACACTGGCGCGCTATTTTTGTTTTCCAACAAAGCGAAAGATAAACTCAAATTAGTGTACTGGGATAAAACGGGGTTTGCTTTGTGGTATAAGCGACTCGAAAAACAAAAGTTCAAATGGCCA
>NZ_SZVP01000048.1 GCF_005885605.1 Colwellia ponticola
TAAATCCACTGCATTCTTCTTATTATCAAAAGCATCATCATGGTTGCCTCTGGTTTGGTACGCATTCCAAATTTGCTTGCGCAATTCTCTATTAGAACTGTATTGCAAAAACGGCATCACGCTGGAGTTAGAAAGCGTGAAAACCCATTTTCCCTCTTTGCCTTTTGCTTTAGCATCAACTGCGGCAGCATCAATTAATCCTTGTGGCAATCCGGCTAAATCTTTTTTATTATCAATAACCAACTCGTATGAATTGGTCTCCGCCAAAATATTCTGACCGTATTTTAAACTGGTTAATGAAAGGTCTCCGTTTATTTTTCGCAATATTTCTTTATCAGCATTTGATAAATTGGCTCCGCTTCGAACGAAATCTTTGTACGCATTATCTAAAATTTTAGCTTGTTCTAAATTTAAGCCTAATGTTTCTTTTTTGTCCCAAAGTGTTTTTACTCTTGCAAATAATTTTTCGTTCAAGTAGATATTATCTCGGTGTGCCGATAGATTTGGCGCCATTTCTTTGGCAATGT
>NZ_SZVP01000049.1 GCF_005885605.1 Colwellia ponticola
AATAATTCAAGTGACTCAAATGAACAAGTAAAAATCGTTGCGGTAGGTTCGACAGCATTACAGCCTTTGGTCGATGCAGCGCAAGAAAGCTTTGTACAAGAAAATCCGAATTATCAAATCTCTGTACAAGGAGGAGGAAGCGGAACTGGGTTGAGCCAAGTCGAAGCTGGAGCAGTTACTATCGGAAACTCTGATGTATTTGCAGAAGAAAGAGACGGGATCGATGCCTCTAAACTAGTGGATCATAAAGTAGCAGTGGTCGGGATGGCACCAATCGTCAACAAAGATACAGGTGTCAAAGATATCACAAAACGGGAATTGATTGATATCTTTACAGGAAAAATCACTAATTGGAATGAAGTTGGCGGGAAAGATCAAAAGATCAACGTTGTGAACCGTGCAAACGGCAGCGGTACCCGTGCGACATTTGAAAAATGGGGATTAGATGGTGCCACACCTATACAGTCCCAAGAACAAGACTCATCAGGAACTGTTCGGCAGTTGGTAAGTCAAACACCAGGA
>NZ_SZVP01000050.1 GCF_005885605.1 Colwellia ponticola
AGCCGGTGAAGCCACCAGCACCCGATGCGCCGGCGTCAACTTGCGCGCCACCACGCCTTGGGGCAGCTCAAAACCGCCGCCGATGGCGGCATCGAAGCCCTGGCCGATCAGGTCCACCTGGCGGTTATCGAAATGCCAGTCCGGGCTGATATCCGGAAAGCGCGCCATGAACGCCCCCAGCAACGGCACCACGTAGCGATTGCCAAACACGGTGCCCATGCTGACCTTGAGCGTGCCCACCGGCCGGCCTTCGGCGCTGGCCAGGTTAGCCACGGCATTCTGGATGGTGGTGAGGCTGCCGCTGACTTCGGCCAGGAACAACTTGCCGGCTTCGGTCAGGGCCAGACGCCGGGTGCTGCGCTGGAACAGCCGCACGCCGAGGCGCACCTCCAGCTTGGCGACGCTTTTGCCGACCGCCGCCGGGGTCAGGCTCAGGTGCCGGGCCGCCTCGGCAAAGCTGCCGCCTTCGGCGCTGCGCACAAAGCATTCGATACTGCCAAAGCTTTCCATAACGC
>NZ_SZVP01000051.1 GCF_005885605.1 Colwellia ponticola
AAGCGAAGGTGTGACCTTCTGCTTCAATAGGTGGGAGCGCGTAAAATTGAGGTGAATGTCAGACAGGTGAGGCAGGACTGTCAGAGGGTTGGTTCAGAGAATTTGTGCGATTGGCGAGGAACGGCCATCTGTTCTTTTGAAGAGCCTAGAGAAGTGGAAGAAGAGGTCTGTAACGGATAGCCATGTATCTGATGGGAGCCGGCTCCCTTGCGGCGATCAATATCTGTGGCTGCTTCGGTCGCCACTGTAACAATCAGATACCGGTCACATCAGTGCACGCTTAGCATACCGTTGATCTTAAAGTGTCCAGCTGATCGCTCCACCACTGCATCATTCTCACGCGCTCATCCCAGTATTGAGTTCGATTGTATGCGGCACGCACCGCATTGCTGTCTTGGTGTGCCAATGCTCGCTCGATCGCATCCGGGTGGAATTTGCCGCTCTCATTCAAAAGTGAACTAGCTGTCGTGCGAAAACCATGTGCGGTCATTTTTCCAGCGTA
>NZ_SZVP01000052.1 GCF_005885605.1 Colwellia ponticola
CGTGGATATTCTAAATATGCAAAGGATTTTCCGTATGTTGGTTTGAGAGAAAAGGGCGCGAAAGAAAAAGTAGAAGCAATTTGCGGGCACAGTGTTGTGGACACAGTTGATCCTGTCCTTTTACTGACAAGAGAAGATTGGGAAACATTTGTGGATAAGAGCAGTCCACTTGCTAAGGAAAAATACCTGCTTTGCTATCTCATTGATAAGAAACCTATCAAGCGGAACATGGCAATTGCAGAGCAGATTGCAAAAGAGCGCGGACTGAAAATTAAGTATATTTGGATGCATTTGGAAAAAGAATCCTTCCGTGGCAATTTTATCAATGATGCAAGTCCGGTAGAATTTTTGAATTATATGTATCATGCTTCGGCTGTCATGACAGATGGATATCATGGTACGGTTTTCTCTACAATATTTAACAAGCCCATGTATTCCGTGATCAATAACAGGCAAAGCACTGATTCCAGAATTCGGGATTATCTGACCTTGATTGGCC
>NZ_SZVP01000053.1 GCF_005885605.1 Colwellia ponticola
CTTCATAGTCGTAATGGTTCTGTTTCAATACGGCCATCCGTTCATCTGGTCCCATAGTAACGGAACCTGTGGAAGGCTGCAGATCCCCTGATAACACTTTAAGGAACGTTGATTTACCTGCACCATTTGCACCAATCAAGCCATAGCAGTTTCCGGGGGTAAATTTAATATTCACATCATCAAATAGTTTGCGGTCTGAAAAGTGCAAACTCACATCATTTACAGTAATCAATTTTTTTCCTCACTTTTATCATTATTAGTTTTGACAAGTCTTATAGAATTATATAGGGGAAAGGTAAAAGATTCAAGGCAATCGAACATTCTTTGTGTTTCACGTGAAACAGAATGAAAAAAATAAAAATAAAAGCGGAGCGAAAATAGCTACTATAGGATTTATTAGTTTGCAACAGCATAATTTTTGACGTTATTTATAAGAGGGAGTACTATAAAACTGTAAAAGAAATGAAAGAAGGATTGAAAATGGATGAAAAAAGAACC
>NZ_SZVP01000054.1 GCF_005885605.1 Colwellia ponticola
TATATGCTAGAAAATTGATAGCAAGTACAGATTTTTATGAATCTTTTGAGCAGCGTATCATTGAAAAAATCCAATTTGCAGAAGAATTATCCGGACAAATGGAGAGGCAAAAAGTCAAGGCACTCCATAAAAAATCGGAGGAACTTCCTTCATTGGAACCAGCACGTCAGCTGTCGTCTATCGAGGAGATCGAACAGCTTCCTTACCATGAGTTTATCCAAACAGCGAGTAAATTGATTGTATTACCAGAGGTCCATATTTTAGCGAGGGCAAAATTGCTGGAGACACTCAGGCAATTGAATGAATGCAACCCTGTTTTCTATTTGACGATTGAAGAAAAACTAGTCAAAGTCATACCCAAAGATTTGCCTAAGCCACAGCAACAGTCAAGTTATCGACAATTGTGTGTGTTTTCAGATCATTATGGGAATGAAGATGCGCTACTTAGTTCGGTGTTGAAAGAAGAATTTACGTTGCAATCTGCAATCGTTTAT
>NZ_SZVP01000055.1 GCF_005885605.1 Colwellia ponticola
AATGGCAAAGCCTGCTTTCAGAAATGCAACCGATGGACCATCTCGTCCAATTGATCGACCAAGCTATCCAAGATGATCCGCCGTTACAAATAACGGAAGGAAACATCATCAAAGATGGATTCAATGAGCAGCTCGATACGTACCGTTCTGCTATGAGAAACGGAAAGAAGTGGCTAGCAGAACTTGAAGCAAAAGAGCGTCAAGAAACAGGAATCAAGAACTTAAAAATCGGATTTAACCGCGTTTTCGGTTATTATATAGAAATCACAAAAGCAAATCTTGGAAATGCAGAACTGGAGAAGTATGAACGAAAACAAACCTTAGCAAATGCAGAGCGTTTCATCACGCCAGAACTAAAAGAATTGGAGACACAAATCCTCGAAGCAGAAGAAAAATCTGTTGATTTAGAATATCAGTTGTTTTTAGCTGTGAGAGAAGAAGTCAAAAAGGCTATCCAGCCGCTACAAGTACTTGCAAAAGCAATCAGCACAG
>NZ_SZVP01000056.1 GCF_005885605.1 Colwellia ponticola
ATTCAGGTTTCGGACCGCTAACTTTCCCGCGTTCGACTCCGCCAATTCTTTTAGGACTTCATCAAATAATTTTTCGATGTCTTTAACTTCATCGATGTAATCATCCATTTCATCCAACGTAATAGTTTCTTCTTCTGTTCTATTTGCTATTTCTAAGACTCGTGACAACGTGTTGACATTATAAGAACGTAATTCCGGTAAGACTTTTGCTGAGAGTCCCATTCCGAATTCCATATTTCCATCGATGAAAGGCATCACTTTGTCTAATTCACGTACAAATTTAGTGCCAAATTTAAACGAATATTCTTTACCTTTAATTTTTAATTTCAATGTTTTTCATCCTCCTAAAATAAAAAAGAGAGCATCTAAGCCCTCTTATGCTCCTGTCGAAGTTGCTTTCACGGTATCTTTGAATGCATATTGAACAACATCGGCTTGATCTTCTGTCAAGGTTGCATAACCATCTTGACCAACACCATTTACTGCAAA
>NZ_SZVP01000057.1 GCF_005885605.1 Colwellia ponticola
AGAAACTACTTCCTACAGATTGTCGTTGAGTAATTTAGATCAAGAAGGCGTTACACCTAACACGTCATATAACCGATTAAACGCTAGCTTAAATGCTACAGCAAAAATTTCACCTAAATTTAAATCAGAAGGTACCTTTAGTTTTACAAAATCGGAAAATCAAAAAGCATCCAAAGGTGGGTCAGGTTCACTAACTGGTAGTAATGGGTATTTATTAACACTATTGGGTTGGCCTCAAAATGATGATGTACGTAATTATTTGAATACTGATGGATCAAGAAGGAAAATTACTTCCGGAGCATTGGATACTGAAACTGACAACCCATTTTGGGACGTAAACAAGAACTTGGCTGAAGATTTCAACAACCGTTTTGTTACCAATGTTGGATTAATATATGATCCAACAGAATGGTTAAATTTTACAGCTCGTGCAGGTTGGGATGTAAATTCAGGTCAAGGATACAGAGCAATTCATCCAGAATCAGCT
>NZ_SZVP01000006.1 GCF_005885605.1 Colwellia ponticola
AAAGTGATCATTTACACGTGATACTAGTGATCAAAGCTTAATGAGAATAAGCGATCAAAGTTAATGCCACTGGGTGATCAAAGGTGGAGAGAATATGCACCCAGCAATACTATTTTAACTCGTCGTTATTGTTCATTGCTTTTAGCTGATACAGCTCAACAACTTAAGCGGGAAGTTTTAGTAAATAGTGTTGTCTATGGCAGCTCAAAATAACTCTATTTAAAGGGTGTTGAGCAGAACTTAACTGGCGGATAATGGAATTATACTCTCGAGCAAACCGAGTTAGAGATACCACTTTACAGCTCATGTTTATTAGCTTAATTCGGCATTTAGATGCTTTCTTAAACAAAATAACATCACCAATCTCAGCATAATCACCATATACATCTTTTGGCATTAGCAAAATAGACTCACCCGTTTCTACATCTGCCTCTAAACGTGTGCGATGCGGTAGTTTGCCCATATTGGCATCACAAACGCTAAATTGGCTGTTCAAATTATCCAAAAACTCAGCTGATTTCATTACACTAAACCTATGCACATTCATCGTGCTTCATTAAGCCTTCAATCGCTCTTATTTTCCCTAATATTTTTGTGTTGTTATCTCTAGCAACGTTGTACTGAGACTGTATTTCATTAACTAATTCTGGGAATTCAGTATAAATTTCTTTATATGCTTCTGTTTCACCAATGTTTAATAATAATTCGGCTTTATAGTGATTTAACTTCGTTGCCAACGTATGCGGTTTAGTGCTACCAGAAAATGGCTTAACTTCAACTTCAGTCTTCGTATTTTTAGTTAATTCGTTAGCGTCAAATAATGCTGTTTTACTAAAACGGGTGAGTCCTTTAATATTTGAAGACTTCTTATTCAGCCAACTTTTTTTCACCAGTTTTAAAAGTTCTGCATAAAGTTTTTTTCTGAGCTTAACAGGATCTAAAGAATCATCATTTTTTAACGTAATATATGATGATCTGACTTCGCTCGTGGTGAAGTTATCAAAGTTGGGCGCAACAATTATTTGAACCACTAAAACATCAATTTTCAAAAAAACACTCCAACTTGAGGAAATAAAACGCAGTGCTCCGATAGCGGAGCAATTTTAGGCTTTTTATTTGTGACAATCAAGCTCCGATATCAGAGCAAGAAAAGTTATGAATATTGTTGGAAAGAACGTAAGAACAATTCGTGAGACTAAAGGTTGGACTCAAGAGCAGTTTGTGGCTAAGTGTAATCTTGCCGGTTGGCAAATTAGCAGAAGTACTCTAGCTAAAATTGAGGCTAATGTCAGGAGAGTAACAGATATTGAAGTACAGAAATTGTCTGTAGCACTGAATGTGCTGGTTAATGAGTTGTTTTAACGTTTTGATTTGTAATCGAATACTGTTGAGGATATCTTCACTTTAGTTGAAAAAACAATTACTGTCATAAAAGTAAAGTTGGAAAGGCCTTGTTATATTGGGCTTTGACACATCGTCGTATATAAATCATGAATAGAGCAAACTTACTCAAGTGATTAGTTAACTGGCTTTACAGCTCAAAATTGTATTAGCTCACTAAGTTCGAAGTTTACTTCCAATTTGGTCGAATATTTATAAAAATTTGAAAGACTTGGAATCTAATAATTGGTGCAAAGGAAAATAAGGATAGTTATGGATAATCACTTTGATGATATGTCATCTGAAAATGAAAGACACCAAGAGGAGAACTCGTCGAATTTATTTGATAATAATATAGCTCCTGAAACGAATAAAAAGATGGAAGGGGTTTTGTATTGGAGTAACGAATCTAACCGGAGTGAAAAGCGCTTAAAAGATTCATTAAAACGCTTATTTTTTAAATACCCCACGCTAAAAGAAAAGTATCAAAAACACAGTGATGTTCCAGAAGATCAACTAGATAAATTTTTGAATGATTTTTTTATAGAGAATATTCCGCTACCCTATTTTGTAGCTAATTTATCAATAAGAGATGATGCAACTGAACGAATTAATCTCGCTATACGCATACCTAACCATGGTGAGTTTATTGAATATTTACCAATCACCAGTACTATCTGCATTAGAGGCTATTGGGGAGTGAATCAGAGAAATCCTGTGTTTATCCCCGAAGATATTTTTACTAGTTTTAATGATGAAAATGCTACTGCTTATGAGGTGGAAACGCTCACATCTGCTAGTTCAATACGCCCTGAGCCTCGCTGTACGAATAATATATTAACAAGGGAGCTGGCAGAATCACTACCAGCGATTTCAGTAAAGGCTGCTGAGAGGTTGGAAGCTTGGCAAGAGTTTTTGACTTTTAAAAGGCAATTAGTCGATCGTAAAACGATTGGCCTGAGGTATTTGGAATGTTCGGTCACTCCGGATAATAACTTAGCGTTTCTTGTTGTAAGTGAAGATGAACAGTCAATTAATCGGGCGAGTAATTTATTTAAAAGAAAAAGTCTTGAGGCGTTCGAGTTGGGGATCTCCCAAAACAAGTGGCATTTCGAACTTGATGCTAAGAAAAAGTCTAACCGTATCCCCCGCGGTGAAGAGCTTGGGCAGCTTAAAGGTAAGATTAATAAATTAGACGCCACTGCAATTAAGGAGAATACTGCTCATATTAATTATTTGAATGAGAGCGGCATTAATGACCCTACTTTAGCTTATTTAGTCGTTGAACCATCTGAGGATTGGAAGAATAAAATTGATAATGCACAGAGGCATGTTGAATTAATTAAAGCAGACTATAAAGCTGAAGAAGCACAGCTGCCTTCTATTACAGAGTCAGAGTTTGACCAAGTCGTCAAAGCATTACTTAATGCTATTCCTGAGCAAGGTTTTATTTCGTTTCCCTCCGTAGGTGATCTTGCTCTAATCAAACGACATGAACAAACAGTGAGAAACCTTCGCCAGAATGAGAGTTGTTATTCCCCATACTTGTCGAGCTATTTGTTTGATATTACTCAAGCAAATACATCAAAAAATGATGCCAACATTGAATCTTGGTTTAACGATCAATTAAACGACTCTCAGAAGCTCGCAGTCAATAAGATGATGTCTGCACCAGACTTATGTTTGGTGCAAGGCCCTCCAGGAACTGGTAAAACTACCGTTATCGCAGAAGCCATTCTTCAGCTGGCGCGTAAAGGTGAAACGATTTTACTTGCCAGCCAATCTCACGATGCCATCGATAATGCTTTAAGCTGTATTCATAACCGTCCTGAATTAAGGGCGATCCGCCTTGCGCGTGGTAAAGGGAAGATCACCGATGAAGGTAAAGGTTTTGCAGAAGATAAAGCATTGGAACGCTATTATTCAAGCCTAAGAACACATGTAGCAGAGCAGTGGATTGAGCCAAAAAAGAAGCGCGATAAAGAGTTCACGCAACTGAAATTATGGATTAATGAAGCTGAATATGTTGATTCTGATGTGAATTCTGCTCAAGAGAAGCACAAAGCCCTGCGTCAGGAAAGAAAATTAATTAAAGAGCGCCTAAGCAATGAGCAGCAAGCCTATAGAGGGGCTATCGCAAATTATGAAGCGTTGATTAAACGACAGGAGTCAACAAAAAACTCTTTAATGAACATTGAAGACCAAAAGTGGGAGTTTGTACATGACTCATTTCTTCCAAATGTGAGTGAAAAATTGCTTCGAAAATTGCAAACGATGGCTGAACTTAACATTGAAGTTGATACTGCTTTTTTGAATTTTAATCAACTTGATAATCAAAATTCATGTTTACTAGTGCTCAATGCGTTACTCGCTACTTGGTCTAAGGTTACGAGTCAGCTTCCAGCTATTCAAACTGACTTGTTACGACTTCGAGATGCTGGACGAGGTGCATTACAAAATAATTTGGTTAAGGAAAAGTTAGCATCACTGAAAAATCGTGAAATTGAGTTAGCTGAGCTGATGGATGAAGATGATACTGAGGAGTTAGCTGGACAATGGCGCAAAGTCAGAAAACAGATTAAAACGCTAAAAAGCCAAGCTACAGGGTTAGATATTGCTACTTACAATTGCTTTGATGATGGTAGAGATATCTGCAATGTCACCGATGCCTCTTACACTCACACATTATTAGCATCCCGTATTGATAATTTAGAGCTTCTTAAACAAGACATTAAAAAAGCCTTACACGATGTAATGGTTCAGTTAAAACAATGGTTAATTGAAAATAAAGATATTAAAGAGCCGTCTGATAAAGAATTAAAAGAAATAAATGCTTCGCTTGAGCAAATAGATCAAAAATTAGAGTCACAAAGCAACCGCCTTGAAACACTCCACTCAAGTGCTTCTAAATTAGTGTCTGATCGCAGTGACGGGTTGAGCTGTAGCTTGAGAGGATGCTTAATAAAAGCCAAAAAAGAATATGAAGAACAAATGCACGTGGCTATGGAGGAAGATAAAAAACAAGCACCACTGCAAAACTTCTTAACTGATTGGGCTGAAAATCTAGCAGGAGAAAATTCAGCGCAATATGACTGGGAGCATGTCAGTGAAACGTTTATTGAAAATTGTAATTTAGTGGCCATTTCGTGTAATGAAAGTGAGAGAACTCTTAGAGATGCAGGCATGGAAAGCTTTGATACCGTAATAATTGATGAAGTCTCTAAAGCAACACCTGTAGAGTTATTGTTACCTTTGATGCGAGCTCGCCGAGCAGTCTTGGTTGGCGACCATCGTCAATTGCCACCTGTTTTTCAAGAAAGCCAAGATGCGCAAGCCTTTACTGATAAAGTAGAGGAGTCTGAAGACGATGCAACAGAAACACTACTGACTAAAGACAATTTACAACGTTTCGAAAAGATGGTGACAGCATCACTTTTTAAAGAGCATTTTGAGAATGCAGATGAATCGATTAAAGAAAGACTAACGGAACAATACCGTATGCATCCGCAAATTATGAGTTTTGTAAATAATTTTTATGATGGGCAACTTATATGCGGAAATAAAGAAAAAGATCGATCGCACAATATTCTATTACAAAGCCATAATAATACACTTCTATCAGCGGATGACCATGTACTGTGGATTGACACTTCTCTCGATTTAAAGAGAAAACCTTTTAAAGAGAGTGAAGATAGAACCAATCGCTTAGAAGCGGCGCTCATTGCTCAAACGCTCGTTGAGATAAACCAGCAATGTCTAAAGCAAGGTTTTGGTAATAGGCAAAAGAAAAAGCAAGACGTTGGGGTTGTCTCTTTCTATGCGGCACAATGTCGGGTTATTCGTGATGAAATTAAAAAAGCAAATAATGGCAAGGTTCAATTTAATGCAATCCATGTTGAGATTAACACCGTTATAAGGTACCAAGGCAAAGAAAAGCCAATCATTCTTATGAGTTTAGTGCGTAACGATGGGGGACCAAAAGAGAAGCGTAGATCAGCTAAGGCTAACATTGCGCGATATGAGTTTATTAATGTTGCTATGTCGCGAGCACAAAATTTACTGATCGTTTTTGGCGCGCGGAATATGCTGGAAACAAGAGACGTATGGCTCCCTAACATGGATAAGCCAGGGAAACAGAAGAAGCAGGTTTATCGTCAAATTTTTGCTCAGTTAGATCGCGATGCTCGTATTTTTCATGCACAGGAAATGGCGGAACAATTTGCTCGGGACAAATCAGTAGGTAAAGGAGTACAAAGATGATTTACGAACATAATGTTAAAATAGATATTCCTGTTTTTAAAATAGATTCTAAGGTGGCCTACCAAACTGTACGTCGTCCTACCGTATTTGAGAAAAGCATATTACAGTTATTTGCTAAGCACTCAGAACAACTAGGTGCTTATAGCCTTGAAAATATAGCGAAGCAGTTGAAAGTTAATTCTGTCTTTTTTGTAGAAGCTCTTAGGTATTTAAGTGACTTCAAGGCTGTCGAATTTTTAGATACCCACACAATATCAGACGGCGCAGCATTGAAGTGTAATGACATTTTAATCACCACAGACGGGCGTAACTTTCTCGCTGAAAATGCGTTGCCGAGTAAAAGTAAAAATACGACGGAAACGACGTATTACCACCCCCTCTCAGGAGCGTTAATTGGTAAAAATCAAATAAAGATAGATTCATATCCGGATGTAAAGTGTCTTCCTAGCGAGGGGATGCGAGTCACGCTTTCTGTTGTAGAGCCGCTTGTCGATGACAAAATATATCTAGACTGGCAAAAAAAACCGAATGAGAGAGTTAAAAGTATAGAGTCTGTATTTAGCGGGGAGCTGCGTGATCGAAAAACCTTTAAAATAGATATCAATCACAATGGGAATATGACAATCCTTTCTAATGACAATGATTTCTCAGGGTGGCTAGAAGCAGCTGAAGCGGAGTATCTTTGGCAGTTTTTGGTCTCACCTATCTTTTCTACAAATTATAATAATCAGCCTTTTAAAATTGATTGGGCACAGGTACATGCTGTAGCAGCCGTAGATAAAGTAAACGATCTGATTGTTAAACAAAAACCCCACTACCTATTTTCTTTGGTAGATAGGATTAAGACGGACGTAGCGACTGTTATTTTAGCGCCATCACAAGAAATATCACTGGTTGATAAAATATTAACGATCAACGAGTGTCCACTCGAGTTTGATGGGGGCGTAGAAGCGTTAATTATAAGTGAGTCTAAAGAAGGGAGCGAATTAAAAACGGGACTCTCGGAAGTTTCATATCGTGGACAACCTCGGGAAATAGATCTTGCTCTACTTGTTCAGTCAGATAAAAAAGTAAATGAATTTGAGCAGTTTTTACTTACAAATGACGATATTAATATTGTCATTTTCTCTGCTGTCATCGACCCCGAACAGGCCGTTGAGCGCTTGCCTAGCTCATATATGCCTAAAGTGGTCGAATATTATGAAAAAATGAAGAAGCTTGTCCATAATTTACCCCCTCATAGCTTCAAAAGTAAAGTTAAGCTTTTAAGGAGTAAAGAGGAGGTGACTAATTATGCTCAGTTGTTTAATGATCAAGAAATACCGTTAGATAACTTAACGCCTGAGTGTGCAATTTCGCTGATTGACCGTGCTATTATAAAATCTGATCCCGTTTCTAGTTTGTCTATTTCTAAGACGTTAGCAGAATTAGCCGATATTTATGTGTCACTTAAAAATAAAACAGGCCAGGACTTATTAAGCTTAAACAACTATGATCTGTTAAAGCTTAATGTTGCACATTATAAATTCTTACATAACCTTTGCGATCACGTTAATGTGCTTCATGGGATACTTTGCTCCTCTATCTTCAATAACTCTAATTTAGCAATACTTAAAGATAAGGTTGCAAAAGCGCTGGCACACTTTGCTGCGCACTATAAAGACCCACAAAAAATCAATAAACGTATTATCGTCATTGACACCAATTGCCTCATGCATAACCTACCTCTCTTAGATAAAATAAAGCCTTCAGATCAGCTTATAATGCCTGTAACTGTGCTACGCGAGCTTGAAGGATTAAAAGAAGATAAGAATGAAGGTGGGTGGACTGATAAGGCTAAGCGTGCCAGAGCAGCAATTAATCGACTAAATGAGTGGAAAAATTATGAGCCATCTCATATCGAGCTTGTAGAAAAAATGGATAGAGCTTCATTAGACTCGCCAGATATGCATATTCTCTCTGTGGCTGTTTATTATAGATTGTGTAGTTCGTTACTACTTACCGATGATAAAAATTTAAGAAATATGGCCAATGCTGAAGGAATAGTAAATAAGTCGACACAGGAATACCTTGCTAGCTCGTCAAATAAAAAGTCGAAGAAAAGGAACTGGAAATGAGTCAGATACATGATGCGCGCTACAGATTAGAGCGTGAACAACGCCAGAGAGTTGCCGAGGAGCGGGTGCGCAATACAACAAATTCATTTATTGAACGTTACCACAATGAATTAGCTAGTATACAACAGCAAGGTTTAGCTGAGTATGTACAAGAACGTTATGACAGCTGTTTATCTCAGCTTGGGCAAATAGAAGCTGGTCTTGCTAGCGATCCGTTTAGGGCTAGAGAGCGATCTAAATCACTAGGCAATGAAATTTATGCTCTACGCAATGTTGCGCGGCGTATTAAAGTGCAAGTTGAAGAAGCACAATACCAACAACATAGAGATGAGCTTGAAGTTAGAGCTAATGCAAAGAAAGAAAGAAAAGTACAAATTAGTAGTGCTTGGAATGAAGAGCTACGTAATTGGTCTGATAAATTATCACTGAACTTAATGCTTAAAGAAATTAAAGAACTTGAGCAACAGGTATTTTCAGAGCAGTCTTTTGGAAAAACTCAAGATTTGTTAGTCCAGTTTCAGAAGCTTAAAAAGAAAGGTCTAGAAAAAGCAGTGAATCATAGGGCGCTAATAGAAAAGGAAACACAACACATAACTAATCGTGACGTTGCCCAAGCGATTGTTGAAATTGTTTCACCAAGCCTTCCTGGTGAAGAATCTAAAAAATTTACCGCGCAAGCGGATAAAATTCTTTCAGTTAATCCTCAAGATGCAAATGAGCAGCTTAAAGAAATAGATCAACTATCAGATCGAGCTGATGAAATATTCGAAAATGAAGCTATAAGAAAAGAAACCGTAAAAGCCATTTACAACACGTTGAAAATCACTGGTTTCACGGTGCAAAAACCTAAGATGGTCGAAACTAAAGAAGGAGTTCGAGAGGTTATTATTGCCGCTAGTAGGCCCGCAGGAAATAGAGCAAAATTTAAAATACGCCTAGATGGTAGTTGCACCTATGAATTTGATAATTATAAAGGGCAAACCTGTAAGAAGGATATTGAACAAGTGCTTCCTAAGCTCAATGAAGTATATGGGGTTGATTTGTCTGACTCACGTGTCGTGTGGAGCAACCCTGACGATGAGGATGCTCAAATGAAGCCCATTCCATCACAAACAATGAATTCAAAAGGATAGGGATATGAATATGAATAAACCCCATATGTCAGAGTGGCTCGGAGATCTTTCTCGTCAGGCTAAGTTACGCCGAGGTATTGTTATCAGCGGTAATGTTAATAATAGTGTATTCAACCAAGAGGGGACGCAGAAACCTTTCAAGCATGTGTTAAACAATACATTTGAAAAGCTTGGTTTTAAGCATGTTATTCATTATTCAAGGGTGGGAGGAATTTCAGGGATATCACAAGAAAATTGGAGTGAGTTACAGTTATCATCAGCCCCACCATCTGAATTAATAGAGGGAGATGATTATGATTTTGATGATGAGACTCCGGATGAAAAACAACAAGCAGATGCTGGGCAAACAGAACTAACGCCGCAGGACTTTTTTGCTGTAGCACAGCGTGTGATGCTAAATGCTAACTTGCCAAAAGTAGCGTTTATTATAGATTGGTCTAATTTACTATTTGGGCAAGTAAATGCACTGTCAGAGCAAGAGCGTGGCTGGTTATCCCAACTATTACAAAACCTTCGTGACTCAGCAGATGAGATGTCCCACACAGAAATAGATAAAGTGCAGAGTTTAATGGTCTTTGTCTGTGAAGGCGCGAACAAATTGCCCCCGCAACTTACAGTAGGCAATCCTCAGTTTGGTGAAGTGGTTGTTCCTTTGCCAAACCGCGCTGAACGCCAACAAGCAATACTGGGTCTTTCAACTACTTTCAACCTTGAAGAACGCCCTATCATTGGTTCTCGATTATTGGAAGATTTTGTTGATTTGACAGACTCTTTAACGCTTCGTGAGATTAACCAACTCGCTCGTCTCTCCCGCCAACAGCAAGAAGCCTTATCGTTAGATGCATTAGTATCATTATATCGTTACGGGAAAAAAGAATCGCCTTGGGAGCAATTGAACTACGATAAATTGAAAGATGTTGAGAGTACGCTACAACAGCGAGTTAAAGGGCAAGACGAAGCGATTAAATTAGTGAGGAAAGTGTTAGTAAGAGCATTTACTGGTTTATCCGGATTACAGCATTCGGCAAAATCTAGAATGCCCAAAGGAGCGCTGTTTTTTGTTGGACCCACAGGTGTCGGCAAAACTGAATTGGCAAAATCCCTTGCGAGCTTTTTATTTGGCGATGAAGATGCCTGTATGCGATTTGATATGTCTGAATTTAATCATGAGCATGCCGATCAGCGACTAGTAGGCGCGCCCCCTGGGTATGTCGGTTATGAGGAAGGTGGCCAACTGACGAATGCTGTGAAAAAAAGACCGTTCTCACTGCTATTGTTTGATGAAATTGAAAAAGCACACCCACGAATTTTAGATAAGTTTCTGCAAATTCTGGAAGATGGCCGGCTTACTGATGGTAAGGGAGAGACCGTTAATTTTTCTGACACATTTATCGTGTTCACTTCAAATATCGGTGCCAGTGAAATCAAACCTGGCGAGCAAGCGCTCGAACAGTTCAAAATCCACGTCACAAAGCATTTTGTTCAAGAGTTAAAACGCCCTGAACTATTAGGTCGAATTGGTGAAGCAAATATAGTGCCTTTTAATTTTATGACGGATTCAGACTTTCTGGTTGCAATCGCGAAGGCAAAATTAGAACCACTAAAAATACGCTTAAAAGAAAAATGGGGGATATCTGATCTCATTTTTGATAATGAAGATAAAGCCCTGACTACGATTGTCTCGCAAGTTGATAAAACTGCTGGGGGGCGAGGGGTTTTAAATGCTATGGTTTTTGCTCTTTTTGACCCATTAGCAGAGTTTTTATTTGAAAGTCTATCGGACTCTACTAGTTTTAATGGTCGCCCAATCAGAGTTGTTCAAGCAGGTAAAAATTTTGATTTTGAGGTGGATTAATGGCGTGGTTAAACTTAGCTGCTGTAGTAAACTCTACAGAGGTAGAAGGACCTGGCACTCGTACTGCTATTTGGGTGCAAGGCTGCTTGAAGCGATGTCCATCTTGTTGTAATCCTGATTTTTTAAAAGTTGAACCAGCGAATGTGGTCGATATTAATCAACTGAAAAAGCAAATTGAGTTAAACAAAAGTCATTTTGGTATCGAAGGAATAACCTTGTTAGGAGGGGAGCCGGTACTGCAAGCTCCAGGTCTATCGGAATTAGCTCAGTTTGCACACAGTATTGGCTTATCTGTCATGTTATTCACAGGGTATAAGCTTGAGGAATTAAAAGAGAATAAATTTAATGGTATAGATAAGCTCTTAAGGCATGTCGATATTGTGGTCGATGGGGAGTTTGAGTCTGATATTATTGAGCAAAACCGTAATTGGGTAGGCTCTAAAAATCAAAATTTTCATTATTTGAGCGAAAGATATGATGAGGCTATTGAGCCTATTAAAGAAGGCGTTATCACTGAGTGGCGCATAGACCCTGAAGGAGTTGTTTCTGCTAATGGTATACCATTTATTGTAAAAGTTTAAAATAATCAAGCGGACTTAGCAGCTGATACTATTGCGATAGTATCGTATAAAATAGCGAGCTTTTGTCGACACTCTTTCATGATTGTAAGCAATCAATGGGCTAAGTTTTAGAGATAAATATATTTTGATTAAACAGCGTAACTTTAGGTTAATCTTCACGGATATAAAAAGTAGTGTTCTCACTAGCTGCAATGATTATAGAACTTTTCGTATACCTTGCTCTAAGCTGCAAAGTACGCAAGTGTGGTGACGTAACTAAAGTCATATTCAGAATTGGGTTAGCACCTAAGTTTACTTCCTGAAGCTTATCACAGTGACCTAACTCTAAAGTCTTATTACTAATTTGGTTTCTATACAAAGATATACGCTCAATAGATTTTGGAAACCTAATATTAGATATATCAGTGATATGGTTTTTGTAGGCTAATAATGATTTTAAGTTAGGTAGCGAATTAATTGAACTGGGAAGTTCTGACAAAGAGCATGCTGATATATTAAGACTTGAAAGTGATTTTGCTGTATGTAATTCATATAAATCTAGGTGTGGGTTTCCCCGTAAATCAAGTTTCTCTAACTGAGTGAAATATGAAAAATCTGGCAAAAATGACAGTGCGTTAAAACATGCATTTATTTTTTTTAAATACCGTAGCTGAGAAACAATACGCCACAGTTCTAACATCTGTTTATTAGATAAATTGTTAGTAAGCCCTCTAGGATATAGTTGATTATCAGTCAGATCAATTGTCACAATTTTATCATTTTTGACTCTCACATAAACAGGAAAATTAAGCAAGTTACATACATGGAGATAAGCTTCCCTCTCACCACTACATAGAAAGTTAATATCATTTATCAGGGATATATCTTTTTTTTCATCAGGTATATTTTGTGGTAAATGAAAAGCATGCCATTTCATGTTTTGATATAAGTTAGGACCTATGTCTGCACCGTTTACCCAGCCCACATTTATCTGCTTCACTTCAGAGTTAGTTAGTATCAGTTTGATGGCTTCATATGAGGCGGGGCTTTCATCTGTAGGTGGGGGAAGCGCCATGAAGTCGCCAACAATTAATAAGTGTAGAGGTCTTTTTTCACTTTGCAGGTGCTCCTCGAGCCCATCAGGCAAGCGTTCATCAGAACATATTGAAAAAATTATTAAATCTTGTAAGTGACCTTCAAACTGTAACGCCACTTTTTGGCATGTGCCGCCACCAAAGATGTTATGCAAGTTCTACCTCCTGTTTAATTTCATTAAGTACGATAGAGTAAGATATTAATAACTCATCAGTTAATAAAGGGAGCGTAAAACTGTGAAGAATAAGCGCTACATGCCTTATTATCTTAGGGTACCTTTTATTTAAAACGTCGGCGCAACCCTGAGGAGAGCGCGTATAAGAACCCTCTTTTAATCTTAATAGGCCCGCAATGCGTAATATTGCCTTTGATAGGTGGGGGACACGTTTATTTTGAATTTTTTTATTTGAGGTTTGGATGACTGAATTCAACTTTGACTCAGCTTCAAGTAGGGTAAAAAGTATAATATCGCGCTGCTTATCGATAAGCAGCGCGGTGGAGACCGATAAGTCTTTTCCATATAACAACTTACCTGTTTTTGTAACTAATAAGGTATTAAATAATAATTCAGAGCTTTCAACACTACAGTTGATAACTTTAATATCAAGGTGTGGAGTTAAAGGAGAGGCTTCATTTGCATAGCTTGATATCTCAGCTGATATTGATTTTATCTTATTTATTTCGCCATGAGCGAACAATAAAAAATCAATATCAATAGGCTTACCTAAATTAGACTCCATGGGCAGTAATGAAGAGCCTCTAATATACAGAGAAACATTCCTTGAGCTAGAGCGCCAAAGCTTATTAATAAATGGGGTTAACTCTGTTTTCGATAAATCAAAAAAACTAATCATCGTTTACTGATGAAAGCAAAATATCGCAAATTATTTTAATATCATTTTTGCTTAATTCTTTGAAAGTTAAGCTATCCTCAGTAACAGAAAAAGGCTGGTCGGATCTAAGCTCTGGGTGGCGAATAGTTGCTCTATCAACTAAATCTGAAATAGAGTGAAAGCATCGCGGTGTATGTATCCCAATGGCTATATGAATAGATTGTTTCTCAGTCTTTACTGAGTGTGTTCGCCCAGGAGGTAGATATAATATTTCGTTTTCACTAAGCGTTAACTTACGTGGCGATAACTCTTCTGAATCGTTGAGAATTGTGACAGCCTTATGTGGATATAGCTGAGACTGTTCCGCACCAAGAGACCATTCTTTTTGCCCGTAAAGTTGAACAGCAAATATATGATGAGGATCGAAATGAATAGGTATCCCGTCGCTGGGTCCAAATGAGAAATACCCGTTAAGAGTGATCCTAGATGAAAAAAGCGTCGAAAGTAAGTTATCCCAAAGTTTGAACTCTGGTAAAATTGAAGCTAGGTTTTCCACTTTGACAGTGTTTGGTTTACAAGCTAGGTAAGCTACTTTTTTTGGATCTATCGTTTCATCTAAACCGTGTTCACTCGATTTTGTATATAAAATAGGGCTTAATGCTCCCCCTCCACTCAATACTCTAATTTGAGGATATTTCAGTCTAGGTTGTTCTAATATTTTAGTTAATAAATTAGAAGGCGTTTTTATTTGCAAGGCTGAAGGGATATTTGCTATATGCAAAAAATCTTTTCCCCAGTAATTTTGAAAGAAGTCAATAGTACTTTCTTGAAGGAGAAACTCTTTAAATTTCATAGTGTATAATACTTTTTAATGCATTTGAGCACCTAGGATCTCCCAAGTTAGGGAACCTGGCTCTACTGGAAGCGCCAGGACAACCACCATGACATAACTCCCAAGCTGGGCATGTGTGGCAAGTCGCTTCTAATTTAGGTTTTATTGGCAAGGTACTTAATCCATTTAGGATCTCATCCGTAGTGTTTATTTTAAAGTCGCCAGTAATATTTTCTTCCATACAAGCACACGGGTATACAGTACCATTAGGGTTTATGTACAGTTTAGATCTACCTGTGCCACAATTTTGTGCCAGCAAGCTTGAGTTTTTAGATTCTTTAGATGTGTTGGCTGAGTTGTAGATAGCAGTTTCGGAAAACATAGGTGCAATTCTTAAGCGCCGAGAATTTGTTGATTCGTATTTTATTTTCGAAACAAATTTGTTCCATTCTGGAGTTATAACATCATCACCATCATCAGCCCTACCAGATCCAACAACACGTTTTACGTTCCAGTATAAAAAGTTTATTTGTGATAAAGCATGGTCAAGTTTATTGAAAGAATGAAGGTTATGTCGTGTTACTGTAGAGGCTATCGTAACATTAATACCTAAATCAAACAGTTTATTAATATTAATAAGAGTTTTCTTAAAAGTACCTTCTCCTCTAATACCATTGTGAGTTTTTTCATCACCATCTAAAGAGATTTGAATAGAGACATTTTCAAAGTCAGCAACTCTTTTGAGTTGACTAAACCTTAAACCGTTCGTATTAACGACTACTTTTCTAAAGCTTTTAGCACTTTTTTCTACAATTTCATAGAATGAAGGGTGGAGTGTCGGCTCTCCCCCGCTAATTAGTATGACAGCTTCTTTTCTAATTAAAGATAGTTGAGAAATAATTTGAAAGGCTAGATCTATATCTATCATCTCAGTAAAAGAAGGGTTTGAAGAGCGGATACAGTGACTGCAAGAAAGGTTACATTTCCGAGTTAATAGAAGATATGTTTGCTCAAGCTGAAACCTTCCTTGATGGTTATTCAATATACATCCTTATTTACTTCATACATTATGCTTTTCTAATTTTAGTTAAAACTGCCGCGATAGCTTAAGATCTTAAGCTATCGCTTTAAAGCCGGTTTATTTTTAAATTAATCCCACTCACGCCAACTACCAAAACTGTCGGCTATATCTGTATCAATAGATGTGCTTGGAACAGGGTATTTATTATTAACTTCTCTTTCTAACGCGGAACTAAAATCAGGCTTAAATTCATAGTTTGAATGTTGTGTTGAAACTTTTTGTTTAGAGGAGTTTTCCATATTACTACCTTTATGTTTTTACTATAAAAATAAAAAGGTATAGTAGACAAGTCATAATATCAAGCTTAACAATTGTAAAATTAAAACCTTTAGTTTAAAGCACAAGCTCACGGCAGGAACACGATGTAAAATAATTTAAGTTATTGAATAAATTGTATTCACACTTTTATAACAAAATAATAAGCTTCAATAATTTTACTGTAATGCAGTATCAATATTGTATCTTTCCTCAATAAGTAATATAAACTAGAAAATTCCGTTAAAAAGTTTCGATCTTTATTGTCTTTTTTTGGGGGGGTAATGAGTCTGACATTATTTTAGTTTCAAACTTTATTATTACTTTTATCTTTTTACAAAGCGTAAGAATAAGCACTACCAAGAAGAAAAGTCCTAAACTTTATTGTCTTCCGACATTTTTGTAGGAGAACAATAAAGTTCTTTACTATACAATATAGTTTTTTACTTAAACCATCTAAACTATGCTTGATTAATGAGCAATGTTTTGGTGGTTTTTTTATGCCAGCAAAACAATACTTCAATACGACGTTAAAAATGCCAAATGGATTAAAGAAGGACGAGGTGCCGGTCATGGTGAGAACTACCTTCCTTGGTTGACGGTTCGTGATCTGGCATCACGTGGACGTTCACAAATACTGATATTCGTGAACAGTTCCCGCTGCGCTTTGAAGATACTCTAGCTCTAGCAAATTAGGGGAAGTCCACACCTCCTTTAGCCAAGCAGTCGCTGTTTGTGCCAAATAAGCTCCAGCGCTACTAGCCAGCATGATTGTCAAAGCCCAGCCTAGATTACGTTGTACTAGTTCGACGATAAGCCACTGGCTCTCAACCCACCAAACATAATATACAATTCGTAACCGTGCTTTTTCTTCGCTGTGATTACTAAGCACAAAGCTTTATTAATTAAATTATTATATAATATTCCTAAATTTACTATCTGTCCTACAATAAAGTCAGTCCATTAATAAATTGGTCTGCTTTTTAACCCGTTTAAATATTCAGAAAGTTAATGATATTGCTATGAATATGATTTAACACGTATCCATATTTTACAACAATGCACAAAAAATTAAGGGTCACTATGAACACATTAAGTATTAAACAAAGGATATTGATGCTTGCAATAGCGCCATTAATAGTGGCTTTGTTGGTTGTTATGTTACTGGTAAATATGCAGTTTAAAGAGCTGGGTGAAGAGCAAATTAAGCACACTCAAGAGACTATGATGAAGGATAAGCGCGCGGCACTCAAAAATTATGTTGATATATCTTTATCGGCAGTGAGTGGCTTGATTGAGCAAGCCAGCGGCATGAATGACGAACAGAAAAAAACTGAAGTCGCTAGTTATTTACGTAGTATTGTTTTTGAAGAATCAAAAGATGGTTATATTTTTGTTTATAAATATGATGGTGAAACTATTGCTCATCAAGCAAGCCCTAAACTTGAAGGTCAAAACCTTTATAACATGAAAGATTCTAATGGTGTTATGGTCATTAAAGGATTAATAGATCAAGCCAAAGCAGGTGGCGGTTATATTGAATACATGTGGCAAAAGCCCTCTAAAAATATGGAAGTGATTAAATTAGGTTATGCTAAATCTATTGATAAGTTCCAATGGATGGTAGGGACAGGTTTTTATATCGATGATATCGAAGATGAAATTGCTAACATTCGTACGGAAATTGATGCGGGTGTTAAGAAGGCAATGTACCTCATTGGTACGGTAGGAATATTTTTGATTGTACTTGTCATTTTCATCAGTCTTTACACCTCAGCCAGAATCACCAGACCTTTGCGTGATACCGCGCTTGCTTTAAATGATATTAGTCAAGGTGAGGGGGATTTAACTCGCCGCTTAACAATCTATTCTGAAGATGAAGTGGGTCAAGTATCAAAAGGGTTCAATTTGTTTGTAGAAAAAATACAGCAATTAGTCTTAGAGATAAAAACAGGAATAATTGATCTTAGTAGTTCATCAAAACAAATGGATACAGTCGTTACAAGTACTAACAGTAATGTTGAAAATCAAAGACAAGAAACGACTCTAGCTGCGACAGCCGTTCATGAAATGGCCGCGGCTACACAAGAAATTGCCACCAATGCTGAAAATGCTGCAACTTCGGCACAAGAAGCCGATACAGAAGCGATGACTGGTCAGCGAATTGTTGAAGAAACTATTACCGCTATTTCCAGTTTATTTGACAGTATTAATGGCGCTGCTGAAGTTGTGAATCAATTGAGTACTGATACCGTTGAGATAGGTAATGTGCTTAATGTTATTAAAGCTATTGCTGACCAAACTAACTTATTGGCTCTAAATGCCGCTATTGAGGCTGCGCGTGCCGGCGAGCAAGGTCGTGGTTTTGCTGTTGTTGCAGATGAAGTTCGTGCATTAGCAAGTCGTACTCAGCAAAGTACGGAAGAAATTCAGAAAATGATAGAGCGATTACAGCAAGGAGCAAATCAAGCGGTCAATGTGATGGAGAGTAGCCGCAAGCAAGGAGAAGATACTGTCCGAATGGCGGCGAGTGCGAGTGAATCATTAATCACAATCACAACCTCAGTGAGTACTATTACCGATATGAATACTCAAATAGCCACTGCGGCGGAAGAGCAAACGACGGTTGCCGATGAAATTAGTAAAAACGTTCAGCAAATAGCAGATATTGCTGAAGACTCCTCACAAAGGGCTGTTGAGCTTGCTAACACTACAGAGGAACTTATACAGCTAGAAAAGCGCTTATCTCAAATTGTTGATCAATTTAAGGTATAACTTTAATACTTACAGTAAGTGTTAATACCTAGAGTGCTATCGTTGGCGTACATTTGATTAGCATCTAAACTAAATTAAATGATACTAAAATAAAAAAGCGACTTACTCATCGAGTAGTCGCTTTTTTATTGAGGTAAGTATGTTAATTGCTTACTAACTAAAGCTTATACTGCGCAATAACACCCCTTAGCTTCTTTAATCACTATATTGGCGCTATAACCTTGGACATAATTATTAAGCATGGTTTGTGCGTAACCTGACGTTTGAGAGCAAGCGATGCCTTGACCATAAGGACCAAAGTAAATGACATCACCTGAATTATCAATAATAGCCACTGAAGGCGTTGCAGGAATGAGATTATCTTTAGTCATAACCACGCGTTTAATCGCAAAATTATGATTAAGGGCTAATTGATTGATATCTTTAATATGCGCTTCACTGTATTGCTGACAATCACAATTGGGTTGTGAAAAATGTATAATGGTATTACTGATACTATGATCAACCACGTCATTTTCACCGTCAGCGATATTAGGTATAGCGGCCTCAATGAACGATATTAAATGTGGAGCAAGCTCCTGATGTTCAATATCTCGCAATTTATGATCGGCATCAAAATTAACTAGCCTACCTTGTATAAAATAACTAAAAGCAAGCACAGTAAAGCTTAGCCATACCACCAATAGCACCAGTTGAAATTTAGTGATAAGGCCATTGCCTTTATTTAAACCGAGCAATGTTGTGTCCCATGTCACTAGCTACATGACTGACACGGTTGGCTTCTTGTCCTAAAGCATTAACTTTATCTCTATCTATTTGCACCGTATTTTTCAAGTTCTCCGCACTTCTAGCAATACCTTCCGTGGTTATTGCTTGTTGTTCTACCGCCGCGGCTACATTCATCGACACAGCACTTGCTTGAGCAACGATGTTAGACGCTTGTGTTATTTGCTCTTGCGCTTTATCAGCGCTTTCAATAACTAACTGTACTATTTTTATGCTGTCCGCCATTGAGTCTGTGGTCGATTTAGAATAGCTCTGTAAAAGCGAGAGGGTTTCGCCAATTTTGTCGGTACTCTCTTTGGTTCTCGTTGCTAGTGCTCGCACTTCGTCAGCAACAACGGCAAAGCCACGGCCTTGCTCTCCTGCTCGTGCTGCTTCAATTGCCGCATTAAGTGCTAACAGATTGGTTTGCTCGGCAATACCACTAATTTCAGATAATACTCGAGATATCGCTTCTGAAGAACTAGCTAATTCAGCGACTTGCATGCTGGTTTTCTCCAGTGCAGTGGTTAACTCTTTATTTTTGTTATTGATATTATAAATATCTTCAGTGGTCGACTTAGTGTAGGTGTTAGCCTCTTGCATTTGATCGCTTAACTGATTGGTTTCTTGGGCAATAGAAGCGACGGTTATTGACATTTCTTCTGCCGACGTGGCGATAATTTCAGTTTCTTGTTGGCGCTCCATGGTTGAGTTTTCTAGTTCGGTTTTGGTTGTCATAAGGTTGTCTGAATTAGACTGCAACTCTACCACTTGCTCTTTAACACCTTGAATAACCGTCGATAGTAGTACCAATAATTCGTTAAATGAAATTAAGGTGTTATTGTTGTGTGTTGTTGCTTTTATATTCAAATCAATTGAATTTACATCAGCAGTTAATGCGGTTGCGACTAAAGCAAGTTCTTTACCAGCCTGACTTTCTTTTTTCATTGATTTTGCTATATAACCACCAATCGTTGCTTCAACGATGGCATAAACCGCGTGAATAATTACTGTAGTAAACACTAAGCGACTTTCATCAAAAATATAGACGCCGGTATTGTTCACTTGCAAAAAATAGAAAGAAATATGGTGTATAGCGATAACTAAGGTGGCTGTTATAAATATTCGCCAGTCTTGGTAAATAATTAAAAACGCCATCAGTATAAATATTTCAAAATGTACTTCAATTAAGCCCATTGCTTGATGAATATGCAGTGCAGCAAATATCATTGCGGCCAGTGCTGACACGTGTCGAGTAATAGCAGCATCAGGCGCTGATTTGTAAAAATAAATAGGGATGAGTAGGGCAGGTAAGCCGATAACTATGCCAGATAAATATGAATTAAAAATATAGCCTAATAGTAAGCTTTCAATAAATAAGGCAGTGAGTAAATAGGTAAATAGTTGATTGTTTTTATTCATATAATATCCTAAAAAACTTCGCTTAAGTTGGCTATTGTTAAAAAGTATAGTTAACAATACGGAGTATACATAGAAAGGGATTAATAATCGAAAACTCAGAGTGGGTTTATTTGTACAACGCTTTAGCTAATGGTAAGTTATTGGGAGTTTTCGCCTGATACTAATGCTGATGCATTCGTATTTTTTACTTTCTTCATAGTTGCTGGCTTAGATAAGCCTAGATACTCTAGTCAGGCAGAAGTTCAGTTAGAAATATTAACTCCCATTAAAAGTATTGTATGAACCAGACCAATAAAACATTATCGCTGTACCATAAACTTGAAAAGTATCCGCTTGGTAAGAAGCTCTTTTCGATGATGGTTAGCCGTGTTGCCCCTTATTTTGCAACCATTAACCCTAAAATATCAAGCTTAGTGCCAAATCAATGTACCTGCCTTATCAAAAAAAGAAAAAAGGTTTTCAATCATATAAAGACAGTACACGTCATCGCTATTTGCAATGGCTTAGAAATGGCAATGGGGGTCATGGCTGAAGCATCAGTTCCTAAACACTTGCGTTGGATACCTAAAGGCATGACGGTTGATTATACCGCCAAAGCCGCTAGCGATATTCGCTGCGTGGCAACAGTCAATGCAGATTATTGGCGCCCTGGCGATATGCTGGTTAATATCACCGCGTATGATGATAATGACGTCATTGTTGTTAAAGGATATATTAAGCTTTGGATCTCTGAAAAACCTAAAGTGCTTACTATCAAGGCTATTTATAATAGAAATGTTTATTTCTATGTTTCTTTTGAGGTTAACCTACTGAGCGATAAATCACTATGCACAATCATTTTATTAGCCGTATAAATCGTAAAGCTAATAGCGATATATATTTTCCTGTTATTTCCAAACCGAAAAAAAGTGATGCGGTAATACTATGTACCTGTTTTGTTTTAGCGTTAATTACGGCTAAAAGTTTTGCAACACCCCCTATTGAACAAACGATAAACCCTGAACCGCCGCGGCTAGCACAATTAATTGATTATTATGATGTTTCTCACCCTGTTATTGGTAGAAAGGGCATGGTCGTCAGTCAAAAGCGTTTGGCGAGTGAAGTAGGTGCTAATATTCTTAGGCGAGGTGGTAATGCTGTTGATGCTGCGGTAGCGGTTGGCTTTGCATTAGCCGTGGTTTTACCTCGTGCAGGAAATCTAGCGGGCGGTGGTTTTATGTTGGTGTACTTAGCTGATAAAAAGAAAACCGTCGCCATTGATTATCGAGAAACGGCTCCAGCCTTAGCATACAAAGATGTTTTTCTTGATAAAGATGGTGAACCCATAGTCAATAAATCACTGAAAACACTCGCCGCTTCAGGGGTGCCTGGTACGGTAGCGGGCTTGCACTATGCGCTAAAAAACTATGGTTCAATGTCGTGGTCTGAAGTGATTAAGCCTGCAGAGAAACTTGCCAGAGAGGGCATTATAGTTGACCATGATATGGCACGATTTTTTACTAAAGAACAGCTATTTTTAGCTGATAATTCAGAAACCTGTCGAGTATTTTTAAAAGCAAACTGTCAGCCTTATCAAGCCGGAGAGCTTTGGCTTCAAGAAGACCTTGCCAATAGCTTTACCTATTTACGAGAGCAGGGTCGGGCTGGTTTTTATCAAGGTGATATTGCCAAAAAAATGGTAGCAGCAATGGAACAAGGTGGCGGTCTTATTACTGCACAAGATTTAGCCGATTATAAAGTGAATGAAGTAAGCCCAATACGAGGCACGTTTCGCGGTTATGAGATTTTGACTATGCCACCACCAAGCTCAGGGGGGGTTCACCTTATTCAAATGTTAAACATGCTTGAAACACTAAATATAGACAATATTAAGCAAGGCTCTGCAGCCATGATACATTTACAGGCAGAAATATTTAAACGTGCGTTTGCTGACAGAAGCCGTTTTTTAGGTGATCCAGCTTTTGTTAATGTACCAAGCCAAGGCTTAACCAGTAAGCAATATGCTCAAGCATTGAGCAGCAATATTAAAGCAGCTAAAATAACGCCATCAAGTGCGATTAAACCGGGTGAGCCCGGTGAATACGAAAGCCCTGATACCACGCATTTTTCGGTAATGGATGCCGCCGGTAATGTGGTCAGTAGTACTTATACTTTAAACCATAATTACGGTAACGGTATTACTATTCCTGGTACGGGTATTTTGCTCAATAACACCATGGATGATTTTTCAGTAAAGCCTGGCAGCCCTAATAGTTACGGACTTATTGGTGGTAAAGCCAACGCTATTGCGGCAAATAAACGACCACTTAGTTCAATGACACCAACAATTGTGCTTAAAAATGGTCTGCCGTATATTGCTACGGGCACGCCAGGTGGCAGTAAAATTATTACTTCGGTATTTCAACAGTTAGTGAATGTTTTGCATTTTGACATGAATATTGCTGAGGCGACCAACGCACCGCGTGTTCATCATCAATGGCAACCAGACATCTTGTACGTTGAAAGAAATATTCCGGCAGATACCGTGGATAACTTAATAGCGTTAGGCTACACGGTCAAGGTTTCTAGTTCGTTAGGGAGTCTACAAAGTATTATGAAGCATAACGGTGTTTTCTTAGGGGCTGCAGACCCACGTAGACCAGGCTCAGCAGCTATTGCCGTTGATAATATTGAACACGCTGTTAAACCGTAAAATAACAAACAGTTATCTAAGCTGTTTGTTATGATAAGGAGGTATTAATGTGAGTTGCGGGCTAGTGCTTATCTTGCCAAAGCGCTAGCCATTGACTTGAAGAAAGTGGTTTAGAAAAGTAATAACCTTGGATAACATCGCAATCATGCGCAGCTAAGTAATTGAGCTGTGCTTCAGATTCAACTCCTTCAGCAACAACTCTTAATTTTAATGATTTGGCCATTTGCAATATAGTATTAATAATAGGTACTTCATCAAACTCATTTTTTATATCATCAACAAAGCATTTATCCACCTTTAACTCTGTTATGGGGAGATGATGGATATAACTTAAGCTTGAATATCCAGTTCCAAAATCATCAATTGAGAAGAGAATACCTTTTATTTTTAATAACTCCATTTTCCCGACAACCAATTGTAAGTCAGAGACAAGTGCACTTTCTGTTAGTTCAAGTAACAGTTCAGAATAAGGTATTTGGTATTTATCAAGGGTCAGCAATAGGTTATCTATAAAATTTGGCTGGGCAATTTGTTTAGCACTGATATTGACAGACACAGGCGATGATTTTTTTGATAATAAACGCTTTTGTGCTATCAAAGCACAAGCCTCATTAAGCATCCAATTACCTAATGCTATGATAGTGCCACTCTTTTCGGCTAAAGAAATAAATTCAGCAGGAGATACAAAACCTAATGAAGGTGACTGCCATCGCACTAATGCTTCAGAGCCAACAATATCGCCCTGTGTTGAATATTGAGGCTGTAATACAATACTGAGCTCACTGGTGAACTGACAACACTTCATCGCGAGAGATAGTTCTGATTGCCTTTTTAATAAGTTAATATCTTTATAATTTGCAAACACATAACTATTACCCCCTTTCCTTTTAGCATTCACTACGGCTAACTCTAACAGCGGTTTAATGTCTATATAGTTAATCTCTTTAGCAGGAATATTTACGATGCCTATACTTGCTTCAACAGTAATTTTATTGTGATTGACAATAATGGGCTGGTTAATTTCTTGAAGAATTTGATATGCTAGCTCTTCACAGATAATTAGAGATGTTTCATCTACACGATTAATATCATGTAAAATAATATTAAAACTATCAGCACTGTTTCTATAGATAGTAGCCCAAGAAGGTAAACGCTCATTAAGTCTTTGGGCGGTTGCTTTAAGGATTGCATCACCAGTGTCATCACCATAAATTAAGTTAACTTGAGAAAACTTATCTAGATTGATTAACATTGCGGTGATACTTTCATTTAACCGTAATGATTTTTCAAAACACTTTTTAAAATCACGCTCGAACGAGTAACGATTCATTACGCCTGTAGTATCGTCAAAGTAAGCAAGTTGATGAATATCTTGTTGTGCTTTTTGTCTTTCGGTTATATCTCGAACGATACCAATAAACACTTTATCACTACCGTGCAGTACCTCTGAGATAGAGAGCTCCATAGGGAAGGTGGTGCCATCTTTTTTCATAGCTGGCAGCTCTCTTCCGATACCAATAATTTTAGCCTGGCCAGTCTTAAGGTAACTGCTCATATATTGTTGGTGTTTAGAAGCAAAAGGCTCAGGCATTAATATCGACACATTTTGACCTATGAGCTCGTTTTCTGAATAACCAAAGGTTTTTTTGACAACCCTATTAGCAGACAGAATAATACCGTCACTTGAGATAGTCACAATGCTGTCGTTTAAATTATCAACGATAGTTTTTAAATTTTCACTGGTTGATTTTTCAGAGTCGAGTAGCTTTTTTTGTGCAGTGATATCTTCAAAGGCACCATAAATATGAGTGGCAATACCTTGATCATCTGTTCTAATTTGACCAGTAGTTCTGACCCATTTTTTTATGCCGCGTACATCAGAAAAAGGTAACTCTACTTGATAGGGCTCTAATTTGTGTATGGCTAAGTCAAATAGTTTTTTTATCGTGCACTGAGCTTCAGGGCTATAAAAGCTAATAGCCCTATCAGCGCTTGCTTCTTCGCTAGGTGATAAACCATAAATACGATAGGTTTCATCGGTCCAATAGGTTTTTCCAGTAGCTATTTCATAGTCCCAGCCACCTACCTTGGCTAATGTTTCTATTTCAGCCATTAACTGATGTTGGTGTTTAAGTTTAGTTTCAGCAGCGCTGTGTTCAATGGCTAATAGTGCTCCGGTAAAAAGTTGCGCTAACGTCCTACTTGCAATAAGTATATCAGGTGACCAATCAATGCTGGTTTTGCTGTCGCCTAAAAAGATAAAACCTCTACTTTTACCATTAATGTGTAAAGGAATAAGTAAAATAGAACAGACTTGAAATACTGATAATATCTTATCTATATTAGTGGCCGTCAATTGCTGAGGCACATGATTATTAATGATAATTTCAGTGGTACTTTGTAAACATTGAAAAAGCGCGTTATCTGCTTTTTTAGCTAAACGGTTCGACGGATCAGAGTTTAGCATACCTTTATAAGTATCTGCTTTACAAAGATAAGCTTCTTCATTGTTATCTAATAACCACAAGGCTGCACGGTCGACAGAAAATAAAGAAGGCGTTAGGTAAAGTCCTTCTTCGATTAACTGTTGCATATTGTCAGAGTCTAGAGGAGAGCTTCGGGTCAATGACATTAATAAGTTAGTATAGCTAGTCATAACACTTATCCATTAAAGGCTTGCCCTAAGGCGCCAAGAGCGTTAGCTCTGTTTTTAATGTTGGTTGTTTCACTTTCTACCGTATGCGCTTGTTGAAGGTTGTTTTGAGAGGCGTCACTGATGTTAATAATATTACGGCTGATTTCTTGAGACACCATGCTTTGTTCTTCAGAGGCGGTTGATATTTGAATCGCTAAATCTGAGATATCGGTAATGGACACATAGACTTTATCAACCACATTATGCGCTTCAGTGGCTCTTTCAACACAATTATCAGCAGACTCTTTACCTTTGATCATGGTTTGTACCCAAGAGGTGAGCGTATTTTGCATTTCTGATATTGAGCTTTGTATTTGTTCGGTGGCAGCATGAGTTCTGCTTGATAAAGCACGAACCTCATCCGCTACTACGGCAAAGCCTCTACCATGCTCTCCTGCTCTTGCTGCTTCTATTGCTGCGTTTAAGGCTAATAAATTGGTTTGATCGGCAATACCTTGAATTTCATGCATAATAGCGCCCACTTTTTCTACTTCGCTGGAGAGCTCTGTTGCTGAAGACGCTGATTCTGCTACTTCTTGCGCTAATAGGTTTACTGTCTCCATCGTAAGGTGCATAGCTTTTGTCGCCACTTGGCAATCGGTATGTGCTTGATTGACTTTTTGTGAGGTGAAGGTTGTGCTTTGTGCTACTTCATCGATGGTGGCAACCATTTCTTCAACAGCCGTAGAGACTTGATGTAATTCAGCGGTTTCTTTCTCTGCGCCTTCTTTTGCCAGTTGTGCCGCTACTGCTAAGTTTTGCGCCCCTGAACTAAGCGCATTACTGCTGTCAGTAATACGCCCTAAAATAGTATTTATTTTACCTTCCGCTATTTTTAAATGAAAATCGGCAATACCTTGTGCTTTAGTGCCACTGTAAATGAGTCGTGAAATACTGTCGTATTCAGCAGCAAGTTTCTTGAAATACTTAGGGGTATCAATAATTTCATTTTTATAGGTAATAAAAGGTAATACAGGCAGTAAAAACATCATGTATGGATAGTATAGAGCGCTTACTAGTATGCTTATACTAACAAACCAGTACGCTAGATTTTTGACTATAGCTCTTTCGTACCATTTAGTTAACGATTGACCTTTTTGTAATGTTTGATAAGCGGTAATGGCATTTTGTTTGGTTTTATCATCTAAGCGTGTTCGAACCGATTGATATCCTACAAGCTCACCCGCTTCAAAAATAGGTGTTACAAAGGCGTCTACCCAATAATAACGACCGTCTTTACAGCGGTTTTTAACTACACCACGCCAAGGTAAACCAGATTTTATTTTTTGCCATAAATCTTTAAAAGCAGCGGCAGGCATATCGGGGTGTCTGACAATATTATGGTTCTGTCCAACGAGTTCTTCGAGGGTGAAGCCAGCAATGCGACAAAATGCTGCATTAGCGTAGGTAATAACGCCAGCTTTATTCGTAGTAGAAATTAACTCCTCACCACGTTCAAAGTTAACCTCCTCATTAATAAGCGAGTGGTTTTTATTTAACATTATTAGGTCCCTTTTATATGCATGAATATACATGAATAAGATTTACATTTTCTTTACAAGAATGTTTTTAGTCATTTACAAAAAACGACAAAAACGACAAATTCCGCTAAATATAGCGATTTATTCATATAAATTCAATAAAAAATAAGTTAAGTTGATCTACATTAAGTTGATCTACGTTAAGTAGTCTTTGTGATTAAACGCTATATTATTGATAGCTTAGCTTAGCTTAGTTTAGACTAGTTTTAAGAAGGACGTGTAATTGAAAATCAGTGAAAAATCACTTTTAACACCGGCAGAGGCAGCAAAGCTGTTACATGTGGCGCCAACGACTATTCGTCATTGGGCGCAAATAGGTCGGCTACCTTTTGTAACTACGCCTGGTGGTCATAGGCGTTTTGACAAAAACGATATTTTATCATTAATGTCGCTGCCTGAAGCAGATATAAAAGAAAGCTTCGCTATATTAATTATTGAAGATGATAAAGAGTTTGCTGATATGCTTGCGCAGTTTTTAGCCGCGCTGTTTCCTCGTGCACGTATGAAAATAGCGTACAACCCTTTTGATGCTGGTGATTTACTGAACACCTTTAAACCTGACTTGGTTATGTTAGATTTAATGATGGTAGGTATCAATGGCTTTTCTATTTGTCACCGTATTAAAAGTACGCCAACCACAGCACATATTACTGTGATTGCTATGACGGGCGCGTTAACCGGTGATAATGCCAGTAGAATAGTTGAGTTAGGTGCAGAAACTTGTTTTGCTAAACCGTTAAATTTTGAGTTGTTAGCAGAGACTATTACTCAGTTTATAACGCAAAAAAATACGCCAGTTGGCGTTACTTTATAGAGCAAGTTTTAATGATGCCAATTGATACCCCAAAGCATATTTATGAAAAGTTATTCAGCCAATCTCTTGATATGATGTGCGTCGCTAATACCGCAGGATATTTTCAATTAGTAAACCCATCATTTAGCGAAAAATTAGGTTATAGCGAAGTCGAGTTATTATCGACTGCGATGATCGATTTTATTCATCCCAATGATATTGATAAAACACTACAAGTATTCGCGCTATTGAGTAACGGACAGCATTCGTTATGCTTTGAAAATAGCTACCGACACAAAAATAATGGTTATTTAACGCTTGCATGGACTGGGCATGTTGACGCTGATTCTGGGCTTATTTATTTAATTGCGCGTGATATTACCCAGCAAGTAAAAGTAAGTAATAAACTCCAGCATTTACAGCAGGCTTTAGAGCAAGAAACCATTTATGCTGAAACCGATGTGAACGGTGTTATCACTAAGGTAAATGATAAGTTTTGTCAAATATCGGGTTACTCGGCAGCCGAGCTACTCGGTCATACGCATCAATTGGTTAATTCAGGTTATCATTCTAGTCTTTTTTTTCGTGAGTTATGGCAAACAATATCATCAGGAAAAATATGGTCAGGCGCCATCAAAAATAGAAAAAAAAATGGTGATTATTACTTTGTGCAAAGTATTTTAATTCCTATTTTTGATAATAATGAGATTTCTAGTTATGTTGCTATACGTCAAGACATCACTGATAAAGTAAACAGTGATTATAATTGCTTAAAGGCGCTTAAGATCCTCAATGAAACAAGTGCAGCAGCAAAAATTGGCGGCTGGGAGTTAGAGATTAGTACAGGGGTGCTATCATGGACAGACGAAACCCTTAGAATATTAGAAGTTGATGAACTCTATGGCGCAACACCTTTATTAACTCAAGGGTTAGAGTTATTTATTGATAAAGACATCCCTATTATTGAAAATGCTGTGCACCGCGCCATAACCTACGGAGAACCGTACGCTTTAGAATTACAAGCAAGCACACCCAAAGGTAATATAAAGTGGATATATACTAATGGTAAAGCTAATTACATAGACGGCAAGATCGTCACTTTATCGGGCACTATTCAAGATATACATGAACGTAAAATCACTGAAATTAATTATAACAAAGAAAAACAAAAGAACATTGTTAATGCCAAGTTTGCCGCATTAGGTGAATTATCAGCGAGTATTGCTCATGAAATTAATAACCCGTTAGGCGTTATCTCTGGTTATGCTGAACTGTTACAGTTAACCAGTACCAGTGCTTCAGCAGCTGATATTTGCAATAAATCTGATATTATTTTGAAGTCTTGTGATCGTATTAGTCATATTGTTAAAAGTCTTAAAAAGTATTCTCGTACTGATGAGGAAAGACAATATAGGGTATGTTCGCTGCAAGATTTAATTCAAGAGGCGGTTGTACTGACTAAGCCAAAATTAAAACAACGAATGATAAGGTTGCAATGTCACCTTATTGAAGATGTTCAGATCCTGTGTAATGAGATAGAAATAGAGCAGGTCATGGTTAACTTAATTAATAATGCGATAGATGCGGTATTATTACTGCCTGATAAGTGGGTTGATATTTCCATGATAGAAACACCAACTGATTATAATGTTGTAGTCACTGATGCAGGTTTAGGTATTCCTTTAGATAAACAGCATGTTATTTTTGAACCTTTTTTTACTAGCAAAAAAGCATCTGAAGGTACAGGTCTTGGTTTATCTATTGTAAAAGGGATCTTAGATAGCCATGACGCCACCATCTCGATAGATAATAATAGTATCAATACTCGATTTACCATTAGTTTTCCAAAAAGTGTGTAGTGAGTAGTAGGGGATTAGTTTGGTTAATTAATTCTTTAATTAAGAGGCTAATCAATAATGTTACGATGAGATAATAAGTAAAGTGGATGATAATAAAGTGCCAATCAAGGTTGTTTATATTGATGATGAAGAGCTGCTATGTCAGATATTCAAAGAGTATTTACACTCTACTGATATTAATATTACCACTTTTACTGACGAACTATCGGCTATAACGTATTGTAATGAGACTAACCCAGACATCATATTTATTGATTACCGATTAACACAACTCAATGGTGTTGATGTTGCTAAAGCTATAGTCAATGATGCCATTAAAGTGTTAATTACTGGTGAGCTTGATGTCGCTATGGATCACTGTTTTAGTGATAAAATTCAAAAGCCTTACCGATTAGCCGCTATTAAAAGCCTTATTATAGACGCTGCCTCTTATCGTAAAGCACTATAGAGCCTACAAACACTTGTCAAATTTTACATAATCTATCGTCTTTGTTACCGCTGTTTTTATTAGTAACTCATCGTGACAAAGTGCTACTATACTTTATATTCCACTCTCTTAAATTATCAATAACATGTTAGTTTTATCTGCTAAGACAGGTTGTCGTTGAGCTTAGCCCAAAGTAAAAATTCTGGCGTTGATAGCGCTTTATTTGAGTCAATAGCCAAAGATGTTATCGATAAGGGCTACAGTATTCGCCCTTATGCGTTACCTATAAAACTGACTCATTTGTTATCACAACATATTATCGACCTATCTAGTGACAAATTTAAACGTGCTGGCATAGGTAGAGTACAAGACCATATGATTAACGACTTTATTCGTACAGATGAAATAAGCTGGATAATCAATGATAACGAGGCTAGTTGCGCTTGGATAAACTGGACAGAAGCATTAAAGGTTTATTTAAATAGGCGTTTGTTTTTAGGGTTATTTTCGTTTGAAAGTCACTTTGCCCATTACGCGAAAGGAGACTTTTATAAAAAACATAAAGATGCCTTTAGGGGGGAGGGAAATCGTGTGTTATCCGTTGTGGTCTATCTTAATCAACAATGGGTTGCATCAGACGGTGGTGAATTAGTTATTTATGATAAAAAATTAGTGGACAGTGTCGTCTCAAACTATAATAAAATTACTGTAATTCCTAACTTTGGTACCATAGTGGTATTTTTAAGTGAAGAGTTTCCTCATGAAGTGTTACCAGCTAAGCGCGATCGATATTCTATTGCCGGTTGGTTTCGTCTAAATAATTGTATTGCCAATAACCTTGATCCGCCTAGTTAACGGTGTCTTCATGTAACGAAAATCTATCAAAGGTGTACGATTGTCTAAATTACCCCCTCAGCTACACTCTATTAAAGAGTTAGCGCATATTAATGAAAAAATAGCACCGTTAAAATTACTTGCCGATAGAGAGCGTGCTGCTATTTATGGTTTAACAGGTACGGTTTATACGCCACATATTGATGAATATATGCAGGCCAGTATACAAAAAGCCGAAATACTCGCTTGTTTAAAAAAACAAGGGCTTCTAGCTATAACGGAAGTTGAAGTCATTAGTTCAGCGTTAGACTTTTTACATAAACGTGCCAAAAATAATGCCATAGTTGACTATAACGGACATTGTTATAAACGCTGTTTTGCTCCGTTAAAATTAAGTAAGTCAGGTAAAGTGGTCAGAATATGGGCCAAATATTGGCTGTTACAATTATCAAATGGCAGGGTTGACCCTAAATGGGAGTCGCAAGTACGAGAAATTTGGCCGAGTTATTTTTTAATTAGAACAATAGATATTTAGAGAGTTAAACAGGTAATCAGTTTGGTATAACACAGGCTCAGTAGATGCAAAAAAACTATGTTCTTGACAATATTTACTGCTCAAAAGTAACCGAGCGTTACGGTATGGCAACAGCAATAGATAAGCATTGTATTAGTACTCGCCTTTATTTGTCAGATGAAGGCTTAGCAGGAGATGAGTGCGCAGATAAGTATCATCATGGTGGCTTAGACCGCGCTTTACATCAATACCCAAAAGAGCACTATACTTACTGGCAAGAAAAATACGCCAATACCGTTGCTCAATGGCAAGCGCCTGGCATGGGTGAAAACCTTAGCTCTGTAGGTATGACAGAGCAAAATATTTTTTTAGGTGACTGTTATCAGTGGGGAGAGGCTATTATTGAAGTAAGTCAGCCTCGTTCGCCTTGCTATAAACTGAATAAGCGCTGGGGTATAGAGGCCTTTTCAGTAGTGATGCAAAACATGAGTCGCTGCGGTTGGTTATATCGTGTTATTAAGCCTGGCATGGTTAGTGTTAATGAGCCCTTGGTGTTACTTAGCCGTGTTGATAATGCCATGAGCATTAGTGCGGTATGCCAAACCTTTTTTGGTGATCCACTTAATTACACAAAGTTGTTAGTGTTGAAGCAACAAAAAGCATTATCAGTAAGCTGGCAGGATAAAATTGAACAACGGCTAGTGAGTAATCAGGTTGAAAATTGGAATGTTAGATTATTAGACACGAGTAGTTAACAGCGTATATAGCAATAATGTTGGTATAGCATATGAAAATAGAAGAAATCATGAGTGACGATATTACCTGTATTAATTTAGATGAAAGGTTATCGGCGGTTAGAGAGCTATTTATTGAGCATAAATTTCACTATTTAATGGTAACCGATAAAAATAATAAGTTGGTTGCAGTTATCTCTGAGCGAGATTACTTTAAGGCAACAAACTCTAATTTAGAATTACCCACCGCTAATAGTAAAGATTTAGCGATGTTGAATAAACGTGTACACCAAATTGTTTCAAAAAAGCTTGTAGCCATTAAGCAATTTAGCTCCTTTAATGAAGCGATTAAACTCTTTCATGATGCTGAGGTATCTTGTCTACCTGTGGTAAATGGTGATAATGAGCCCGTGGGAATATTGTCGTGGCGAGATGTTATTAATTGGCTTTATAGTAGGGTGCATTCACCAAAACCTAGAAATTAGGTAAACAACAATGCTAAAGCATTATTGCCTTAACATTTTTACAGATAACTAAATAGCTTAACGTTTTTATTTTTATGACGCGTGGTGAGTCTCTTTATTGTCAATATAGTTCTCCCTTAATTATTTTTTTTCAAGGGTGCATCAGTTTTAACGTAACCAAGTTCAATGGAAATAGATTTTCCTGCCTTAACAAGATCTTTAACCCATTCATCTCTGCGTCGTTCAATAGGCGCTGATACTGATAAGCCAGCCACTACTTCACCGTAACGGTCATATAAAAGTACGCCTATGCAACCTACGCCAATCTCAGCTTCTTCGTTATCATAAGCAAAACCTTGCTCAACACAGAGCATACATTCATGTTCTAAACTTTCTATGTTGGAGAATGTTTTTCGGGTATATGTGGGCAAGTTAGTTCGCTGTGCATAGCCTACAATACCTTGGTGTCCTTCCATCCCTAACATCATTTTACCTACGCCAGTAACATGTAAAGGCGCGCGACTGCCAATAATTTGCTGTACATGCATCATTCTATTAGGAATAGCTTTTTCTACGTAAATAACCACATCACCTTCTCGAGCGGTAAGGTTAATAGTTTCACCAAATTTATCACGCAGCTTTTCCATATAAGGTATCGCTACTTTGCGAAAATCAACGTTTTGATATTGATAATTACTTAACCTGATAAGACGACCACTTAATTGATACTTACCGGTACTGTCTCGATCAACAAAGTGATTATCAATCAGTGAGTGTAATATGCGAAAAGCGGTAGACGGAGCTAAATTAGTATCGGCACTAAGCGCTTTTAAGGTAACAGGCATACTATAACGTGAGATGGCATCGAGCAATGTCGCCGCTCTATCGATTACTTGAATACGAGATTCTGGTTTAACTTTAATCTCTGCTTTTACTTTAGTCATAGTGTTGCTGCTCAGTTTAATTATCTAACATCTCTTTTCTTGACTACAGTGTCAACTTTCAGTTTTAATATAGAACTAAAAGCGACAAAAACCATCATTAATTCGAGTTTGAGTATTTCATATTGTGGAACTAATAAGTTTATTTTTACTTATCAGGCTTATAATTTGTTATTTATCAGCTGTGTGGAGTATTTCATACTGTGACAGGAAGTCAATATTTCATATGATGGAATCTGTCTTGTTTGCCTGTTCGACTAATATTCCATAAAGTGAAAATGAAGTGGTTCAAACCAAATATTCTGCAATATGCAACGAGCATACAGAAATAGCATTTGGTTAGCGAACGTAGCTAATAAAATGGGTAAACACATGTACAGCTGGTAAATATACGACAAGCTGGCGGTAATTACGACTAATACTACGAAAAGATTAAAAGAGGAACATATGAGTAATTCAACTAAATCGACCATGTACATTCCAACTTACGAAGACGTAATTGTTGCCCATGAGCGAATTAAACCTTATATCCATAAAACACCAGTGCTTACCTCAACTCGTTTAAACGAAATGACCGGTGCTGAATTATTTTTTAAATGTGAAAACTTGCAAAAAGCAGCGGCTTTTAAAGTTCGTGGTGCTTGTAATGCTGTTTTTGGTTTAAGCGAAGAAAAAGCAAAAATTGGTGTAGCTACCCATTCGTCTGGTAACCACGCATTATCATTATCTTATGCTGCAGGGCAACGTGGTATTCCTGTTACGGTCGTTATGCCGCGTACAGCACCACAAGCAAAGAAAGATGCTGTTATTGGCTATGGCGGTAAAATTGTTGAGTGTGAACCTTCAACAACTTCTCGCGAAGCAGTCTTTGCTGAAGTTGTTGGTGAGTCGGGTGCTGACTTTGTTCATCCATACAATGACCCACGTGTTATTGCTGGTCAAGCAACTTGTTCTAAAGAACTTGCAGAGCAAGTTGAAAACCTTGATGCAGTTATCGCCCCTATTGGTGGCGGTGGTATGATTTCAGGTACGTGTTTAACTATTTCTAATATTGCCCCTGACGTTAAAATTTATGCAGCTGAGCCACTTAATGCTGACGATGCAGCTCGATCTTTTAAAGCGGGTCACATTATTGCTGATGATGCACCAGATACAGTAGCAGATGGCCTTAAAGTGCCTTTGAAAGACCTTACTTGGCATTTTGTGAGCAACCATGTAACAGATATTTTCACTTGTACTGAAGAAGAGATCGTTGATGCAATGAAGCTTGTTTGGAAAACAATGAAAATTGTTATCGAACCAAGTTCAGCGGTAACAGTAGCTTGTATTTTGAATAACCCAGAGGTGTTCAAAGGCAAGCGTGTAGGTGTAATTATTACCGGTGGTAATGTTGATTTAGACAAACTACCGTGGATGAAAAATTAATAGCGAGTTAATTAATATACTTTGTTATTAAACGAATTAAACGAATTAAAAATTGAAATTAAGATAATTAATATTAATTTAAAATAATATAGATTTTGGAGAATAAAATGACAGCAATAAATGATTTAGAAGTAGGTTTTGACGTTCCAGCAGTACCAGGTATGGACGAAGCAGATATTCAAACTCCTTGTTTAGTCGTCGATTTAGATGCTTTAGAGCGCAACATTATTAAAATGGGCAAAATTGCTAAAGATATGGGTGTTCGTCACCGCGTACATGGCAAAATGCATAAATCAGTAGATATCGCTCTTCTTCAAGAAAAACTTGGTGATAGCTGTGGTGTGTGTTGTCAAAAGGTTTCTGAAGCTGAAGTTTTTGCACGTGGTGGCATTAAAGACGTTTTAGTTTCTAACCAAGTACGTGACCCTAAGAAAATTGAACGTTTAGCTAAAATGCCTAAACTTGGCGCTCGTGTAATTGTTTGTGTTGATGACATTGACAACGTTGCTGATCTTTCTGCTGCTGCAGTTAAAGAAGGTACGCAACTTGAGTGTTTAGTAGAGATTGATTGTGGTGCGGGTCGTTGTGGTGTTCAAGCTGGCCAACCAGTTGTAGACATTGCTAAAGCAATAGAAGCTGCTGAAAACTTAAAATACGCTGGTATTCAAGCTTACCAAGGTGCTATGCAGCACATGGAACACTTCGCAGACCGTAAAGAGAAAACAGCTATTGCTATTGAAATGGTTGCTAGCACTATTGAAATGCTTAAAGCTGAAGGTATCGAATCTGATATCGTTGGTGGTGGTGGTACGGGTTCTTACTACTTTGAAGGTGCTTCTAACGTATTTAACGAATTACAATGTGGTTCTTACGCGTTCATGGATGCTGATTACCAAACAATTCGTGACGAGTCTGGTGAGAAAATCACTGACTTTGAAAACTCATTATTCATTTTAACGTCAGTAATGAGCCACACGAAAGCCGATAAAGCAATTGTTGATGCGGGTCTTAAAGCACAATCTGTAGATAGTGGTTTACCTTACGTATTTGGTCGTGACGATGTTGAATACATCAAGTGTTCAGATGAGCACGGTATCGTTGCTGATGCAAACGGCGTATTAAAAATTAACGAGAAGTTAAAACTTGTACCAGGTCACTGTGATCCAACGTGTAACGTGCATGACTACTATGTTGGTGTTCGTAACGGTAAAGTTGAAACGTTATGGCCTGTATCTGCACGTGGTAAAGCATACTAAGCACTGCTTTTTCATCGTAAGCAATACCCAAACTATCTGAAGGTGCAAGACTCGCAGCTTAACGTAGTTTGGGTATAAAACCCTCGACGCTCGTCGGGGGCTCTATCATTTTCTAGGAGATAAGTTATGAGTGATTCAAAACAAGATAAAGGCGTCTCCGTTGTTTCAGAAACGGTTTGTCAAGAAGTTATGGGTAGAAGCGATGCTTTTACTGCGGTAGAAAACGTATTTTCTGCTATGGCAAAAGACACCGCCTACAATTTTCCTGTGATCCGTGAAGCCATTGGTCATGCGGATGCGTTATACGGCTTTAAATCAGGTTTCGACCGTGACGGTATGGTACTTGGTCTAAAATCAGGCGGTTACTGGCCTGGTAATATTGAAAAAGGTTTAACAAACCATCAATCAACCGTTATTTTATTTGATCCAGATACGGGTAAATTAAAATCATTAGTTGGTGGCAACTATTTAACAGCAGTACGCACTGCTGCTTCTTCTGCTGTTTCTATTGCGCATTTAGCCCGTAAAGATGCAAAAGTATTGGGTATGGTAGGTGCAGGTCATCAATCTACTTTCCAATTACGTGCTGCGGTTGAGCAACGTGATTTTGAAAAAGTCGTTTGTTGGAACTTCCACCCAGAGCATATCCCTAACCTTGAAGCGGTTGCTAAAGAGTTAGGTTTACCATTTGAATCGGTAACCCGTGAAGAGCTTTGTGCACAAGCTGATGTAATTATTACGATTACTTCTGCCTTTGAAGCTTTAATCGAGAAAGACTGGGTTAAGCCAGGTACTCATATTGCTTGTATGGGAACTGACACTAAAGGTAAGCAAGAAGTTGATGCTAAGTTATTAACTGTTGCCAAAGTTTTCACTGATGAATTAGCGCAATCTATTACTATTGGTGAAACACAGCACGCTGTAGCGCAAGGTTTAATTAAAGAAAGCGATATCACGCCTATCGGTGAAGTCATTAACGGTACTAAACCAGGTCGTACTTCTGCTGAAGAAATTACTGTGTTTGACGGTACCGGTGTTGGCCTACAAGATTTAGCCGTTGCTTCAGTAGCTGCTGATTTAGCCGAAGCTAAAGGTTTAGCCACTTACTTTAACTTATAAAACTAATTGATAAGTTAAACGTATAAAGTACGCTTAATAAAAGTTAATCGGTAACATGAAAATGGCTGTTTACTTAGGTAAACAGCCATTTTTTTTAGCGCTATGTGTTCAATAGCCTTTAACGCTTATAAACAGAGACTCTATTTCTACCACTATTTTTTGCTTGATATAGTGCGGTATCAGCTAATTTGAGTAAACCCGTGAAGCTGTTATTGCTTGTATCTAAAAACGCTAAACCAATACTAACGGTTAAATTAATATGATGAGATGACGTTATGTTAATAGGGGTTTGTGAAACTTTTGTTCTAAACAGTTCCATTTTATTGAGAATTTCTTTCTCGTCACCGCCGGTGATAATAACCGCAAACTCTTCACCGCCAAAACGGCCAAGTAAGTCAGATTTTCTAAAGCAAGAGCACATTATTTCTGATAATTGGCATAGCGCTTGATCGCCTACGTCATGTCCATAATTGTCATTAATACTTTTAAAATGATCGGCATCAATCATGGCAACGGTTAAGGTACTCTTTTGACTAACGGCAGCGCTAATCGCCATATCAGCAGCCTCGGTAAAAGCTCTTCTATTGAATAAACCGGTAAGTTCATCAATAGATGCTTGCTCGGATAAGTTATTCTCTTTTTCCTGTTGATTGGTTATATCTCGCTCTATTGCCGCAAAATATAATAATTCACCACTGGGGTTATGTAACGGCACTATATTCATATCTAACCAGTAACCTGTACCCGTTTTAGAGTAGTTATAAATACGCTCGCGTACTGGTTGATGTTGATCTAAAGCCGTCTTTATTCGCTTTCTTGTCGTAACAGAGGTTAATTCTCCTTGCAGCATTTTAGGTGTTTTTCCGATAGCTTCGTCGCTGCTGTAGCCAGTAAGCTTAGTAAACGCTTCATTGACATAAATAATTTTGTAACCAATATCTTTGGTATTTTCTGCTTCGGTAACAACAATGATATCACTAGCTAAATCAACGATTTTTTTAAAAGGTACGTATTGATGCTTATGGGTAATATCGACCAACGTCACGACAATTTGTGATAACAGTCCTTGTTCATCAAACTCAGGTGAGGCGCTGCATAATATCCAAGACGCAACTTTACCTTCGCGGACTACGCCTAGCTCTATATTCTCTACTGGCTTGCCTGACGACATTACTGCAGCAACAGGGTAATATTTACTTGCTAAACGCTTCTTATACTTATCAACAAAGTACCAGTCATAACTTGCCACTGTCTGACCTGTCATTGTCGACCATGACATAGTCATTAATTTCAGAGCGGTATTATTAGCATAAATTATCTCACTTTCTTTACCATGAATAATAATGCCAGTATTAAGGTTATTAAGTATATCTTTATGATTGAGAGCGTGATGGCTATTCATGGTTATTATTCATACCTATGGTTTTATGTACTTAAATTATCGATAAAAAATTTGCTCTATAAAATAAAGCAGTCCGTTTAGTATAAAGCATTTTATCGTCAATATGACAATAGACAAAGGCGCATGTTTTTATCCTGTGTGTAGTTGTGATACCAAGGACTATGGGCAATTTAAAAAGGACTACTGTAGATGATTTGTTAACGGCGGTAAGAGCCTATTTAAGCTATCATTGAGCGTCTTTCTTGTTAGATGCGGTGCATAATAAATTAAATAGCGAGAGATACTTTGGGTAGTAAGTTGAATAATGATGTCTTAATATTGTTAATATTAAGACATCATTAGCAGAGCATTAAGTCACCGTGAGCGACTTAAAAATAATACCAAGTAGCAGAGTTATCAGTAAACTCTTCTACTGGGTGTTGATAATTTATTGTCGCGGCGTTTATGTACTAATTATGTCGTGCTTTTTGGCTTTTCTTCCATCGTCGCCAAGAGAGCATGACGCCAGTATAAACCAGTAAACAGGCTAATAATGACGCCAAACCAGCGATGGCTTGTCCAATCGGGCCAAAAAGCTCCCCCGTATGCAGGAACCTGATATAGCTGCGTAATTTATTATAAGTCGATAGCTGTGCAAAGTTTTGCTCCTGCAGTAATTCACCTGTTAAGGTATTTAACACAACCTTAAGTTTTTTTTGCGGTTCGCCACCGTTGCCATTATCGACATTATATATTTTACTGCTAACAGGACTTTGATTTAATGAAGCAGCTGGTAAAGTGTCCAATGAAAATTGAATACTTTGCCATTGTGGGTATAAGGTTTTTACCTGGCTTAATTGTTGTTCAATAGGCTGTTGTAATTGTGCTTGCTCTGCTGAAATTTCTACAGGCTTCACAAGCGCTATCGATTGGTTTGATACTAAGTCTTTAAGGGTGTTACCTGGCCATTTAAAAGAGAAGAATATCGCGGTCACCACTAAGACAAACAGCACGGGTGCCATATAAATACCGAATACGTTATGCCACTGATAATTTCTAGCCGCTTTGTTAGGATAATTTCCTGATAATGTTAGTTGTTGCTTAAATGCTCTTGATTTAAGGCGTTTAGGTAGCCATAAATAAAGCCCTGACAATATTAATACTAGAAAAAAAATATTGGCTACACCATTAATCCAGCGACCTGTGTCACTAAACTTACCATCCAATGTTAACCAGCGATGAAAAGCACGTAGTTTAGCAAAAAAGTTGACTGTACTTTGGCCCGGCACGGTCATTTCAGTGCCGGTATAAGGGTTGAGGTAAGCGATTTTTTTTCTTCCCTCTTTTACGATAATTGGCGCATTCGCATAGTTTTCTATAACAATATCGACGCTTTGTTTTGTCGAGTAACCTCTGGCAATAGCTAAAATATCAGACAGAGGTAAAGTTTGAGTATTACTTGTTACTGGGGCAGCATAGTCAGCACGTTCAGCGGCTTTAATTAATTGTCGTTCATAGGTTAGTGCCACACCAGTGATCGACATTAAAAAAATAAAAATAGCGGCACTACAGCCGAGCAGTAAATGTAGCCAAAAAAAAGTTTTTCGTAGATTCATTATTTATCGAGCCTGTACTGAAAAAGAGTAGGAGTGTTATAAGGAAATTAATCCGCTTGATATAGCTGTATAAATTACAAGTAAACTAAGTATTAAGCAGTGAATGAAAATATTGCTTAGTAGAGGCTTACTCATACTGGATTTGTACAATATATTTTGAAGGATTATAAAGTAATTTTATCGAATTAAATAGAGTAGATACGAATGATTCGTTATTGCATGTGGTTTTTTAGCAGGGGAGCGATATAAATAAACTAACTATCGAAGTCATTATCAAACGCAGTGATAAAAAAGAGTCATTAAAAAGCCGCTATAAATAGCGGCTTTTTAAATATAACGCAATGGTTAGTCAAGTATTAGCTAAGCATCTTGCATATAGTTATCAGGTAAAGGTAAAACAGCAACGCCTGAATCAACAGCAGCTTTAGCAACTGCTAGAGCAACGTTTTTACATAATCTTGGGTCCATAGGACGTGGAATGATGTAGCCTTTACCAAATGATAATTGTGTTTCGCTGCCAGCTTCTAAAACACTTGCAGGCACTTCTTCTTTAGCAAGCTCTCTGATTGCGTGTACAGCAGCTATTTTCATTTCGCTGTTAATTTTACGCGCTCTTACATCTAAAGCACCACGGAAAATAAACGGGAAACATAATACGTTATTTACTTGGTTAGGATAATCAGAACGACCAGTCGCCATGATTAAGTCATCTCTAACACTATGTGCTAAATCAGGGTGTATTTCTGGATCTGGGTTAGAACAAGCAAATACGACAGGATTTGGCGCCATTTTCTTTAACTGTTCAGCAGATAATAGGTTCGGACCAGATAAGCCTAAGAATACATCGGCACCGGCAATAACGTCATCTAAAGTACGCTTATCTGTGTTATTAGCAAATAATTGCTTATATTCAGTTAAGTCATCACGACGAGTGTGGATAACCCCTTTTCTATCTAGCATGTAAACATGTTCACGGCTAGCACCACACTCTATAAGTAGTGTCATACATGCGATAGCGGCTGCACCTGCACCTAAACAAACGATGTTTGCATCAGCAATATCTTTACCTTGGACTTCAAGAGCGTTGATCATTGCTGCAGCAGTTACAATGGCTGTACCGTGTTGATCATCATGGAAAATTGGAATACTACAACGTTCATTAAGCGCTTTTTCAATAATGAAACACTCTGGTGCCTTAATATCTTCTAAGTTAATACCACCAAAGCTGTCTGCAATACAAGCAACAGTGTTGATAAACTCTTCAGTTGTTTTATGCGTTACTTCAATATCGAATGAGTTAATTTCAGCAAAACGTTTAAATAATAAAGCTTTACCTTCCATTACTGGTTTTGATGCCATAGGGCCTAAGTTACCTAAACCTAGTACAGCAGTACCGTTTGAAATAACAGCAACGGTATTGCCTTTAGCAGTATATTTATATACATCATCAGGGTTTTTAGCAATTTCGCGGCAAGGCTCAGCAACACCAGGACTGTATGCTAGTGATAAATCAGCGCTTGTTTCGGCTGGTTTGGTTAGGGCAATGGAAATTTTACCTGGAGTTGGTAAAGCGTGATAATCCAGAGCAGCTTGTTTAAAATCAGACATTAGTTGACCTACTTTATATAGTTATAAGATTAAAATACGGTTATATGTTAAGGGGGGTACTCAATACACTCGTGGGGAGTAATGCTTGAAGACCAAAATTTTTCTTAATAAAATTACATTGTTTTTACTTCAAAATACTTATGATAACTCGGTAAAATGCAGTGACTACTCATAGAACTGCATTGTAGGCTTGCTCGTTGTGGTGAATGCTAGGTTGAAGAGTGCAAATTCTACCAATAATAGCGAAGCGCATTGATTATATGGCTAAGTTGTCTTGTATACAACGAACCAAGTACTATGTGTTAGCCTAATTCGATCTATACAGCGTAACGTATCGTTTAGATCAGTCATTGCTGCTATTTTATAACAGCTGTTGCTCTGTGCAGCTAAGCCGACAAGTATCCCACCTGAACGCTTTAAGACTTAACTGCTTACTTGTTTCACATAGTTATGTAATAAGTTATTAGAAGCGCCATACCGCTAAGAATTGCACGGTATTGTCATCAACATCTTTAGCACCTAGTTTATTCTTAAAATATTGATACTCAATACCAGCAAATAAACGGTTAGATTCAGTACCAATTAGTTCACCTACATCTAGGCGAACTTGTGGTTGGAATAATATCCAAGATTCTAATTCCGTAGTACCAAAGTTGCTAACTTGCGTACGACCATCGATGTATTCTAAGTGACCTTCAATACTCCAACTTGTTGACCCCAGCTTAAAGGGATAAGCCCAAGCAAAGTCGACCATAAAACTAGAGTCTTCATCTACAATAGCAAATGGTCCTTTGAAAGTATTAGCTACCGATGAATCAGCACCATTTGCATGGATAAATGCAGACACATTCAATGTCGCAAAAGCAAAGCCGGGTAAATCTAAAGCGAAAGTTACCCCAGGTAGTACCCAGGTACTATCAACTTCAGGTGCGTAGTTTACGCCCATTACTAGCCCAATGTCTTTTACAGGACCAAAAGATAAATCGTTACCGGTAATAGCACCTAAACTAAAGTTTGAATACCACTCAGCATACATTTCAGCACTGTCGGCTCTGCCATCTTTACCAGAGTATTGCGCACTATCTACGAAAAAAAAGTTATCACCGTACTCCCAACCACCCGCATATTGAAAAGTAGTTATAGTACCGGTTGATTGGCCGCCATTAGCAGCTGTTTCAAACTCACCGCCTGCTTGTAATTGTACTTCTGTATTTCCCCATGTCTCTGCAGAAGCTACTTGAGCAGTTAATGCTGCAGTTAATGCCAGAGCGGTAAGTGTTGTTGAAAATTTCATATTGTTCCTAACTCATGTTGTTACTAGTAATGTAAATTAATTTACTCGATTTTAAAAATTTTATTTTTTTAATTTTTTTTAATTTTAAAATTTTTTATTTTTTTTTACAAATTTACCCAACTTGACACCTGTGTCAGCTTGAGATTAACTAAGATACATCAGGTTGTTTTGTAAACACAACTAATTATTAACACTTAAATATAAGGCGAAGTAATCATGACGTTTAAATCATTTAATCCACCAGAAAGAATCTTAATGGGCCCTGGCCCATCACAAGTTAGCGCACGTGTTCTTTCTGCTCTAGCTAGACCAACGATTGGTCATCTTGATCCTGAGTTTGTACGTATGATGGATGAAGTAAAAAGCTTATTACAATATGCATTTAAAACTAAAAATGAATTTACAATTGCGTTGTCAGCTCCTGGTTCTGCAGGTATGGAAGCATGTTTTGTAAACTTAGTAGAGCGTGGCGATAAAGTGATTGTTTGTCGTAATGGTGTGTTTGGTGGCCGTATGGTAGAAAACGTCACTAGATTAGGCGCAGAAGCTATCATCGTTGACTCTCCTTGGGGTCGTGCGGTTGAAATTGATAAAGTACAAGCGGCTTTAGATGCTAACCCAGATGCTAAGTTTTTAGCCTTTGTACACGCTGAAACATCTACGGGTGCTGTCTCAGACGCTAAAACATTATGTAAAATGGCTCAAGACAACGACTGTTTAACAATCGTTGATGCGGTAACATCTTTAGGTGGTGTAGAGCTTAGAGTAGATGACTGGGGCATTGATGCTATTTATTCTGGTACGCAAAAATGTATGTCTTGTGTACCTGGTATATCACCAGTATCGTTCAGCGATAAAGCGGTAGCGGTAGCTAAAAATCGTAAAACACCTATTCAAAGCTGGTTCTTAGACCAAACATTAGTAATGGCTTACTGGGGCGGCGCTGGTAAGCGTAGCTACCATCATACCGCACCGGTAAACTCTTTATATGCGCTTCATGAATCGCTATTAATGGTTCAAGAAGAGGGGATCGAGAACGCTTGGGCACGCCATAGAGCACAGCATGAAAGTTTAGCTAAGGGATTGAAAAAATTAGGTATTGAGTTCATCGTACCTGAAGATGAGCGTTTACCTCAGCTAAACACTATCCACATCCCTGAAGGCGCAGACGATGCTAAAGTAAGAAGCTACTTATTAGAGCATTACAACCTTGAGATTGGTGCTGGTTTAGGTGACCTTGCTGGTAAAGCATGGCGCATTGGCCTTATGGGTCACACGGCTCAAAGTGAAAATGTTGCCTTATGTTTAGCGGCACTAGAAGATGCATTAAACCAATAAAACGTATCTAAAAAGCTTTATTAATGAAAAAAGATCACTTTTTAGTGGTCTTTTTTTTCGCATAGTGAAATATAAAAGGCTTTTTTTGTGGAATCCTAATGATTGTATTTCCATATAGTGAAATAAAAAACCTTTTTTAGTCTCGGTTTTTTTAGCTTATTTTACATCATGAAATATAAGCGGGCTGTTTTTTTCTATATGATGAAATATTTTTTACTTTGATGTTCTGCCAAATATAGTACTTAATAACTTTACACATACTCGCTAGCATCAAGTTAAGTGTTCGTGATAACTCTGCCATCATGCTAGTTTGCAGTGTAGATTTAAGCGACCTTTGATTAAGTCATTTTTACCTCTAGCTGACGGCTAAGTAACCTTATACGGATTGATCGTAAGAGTGTCGTTATAGAGCCTTTCGCTAGGAGCATATTATTACAGGGTGAAGGTGGTATTAAAGCTAATATAGCAGGTGATTGCCCATTGATGAGACAGGGCTATTGACAGTCATTGATACGTAATACCGTGACCTGAGCTCGCTATAGACCAAGTGATAGTGATTTACCACTTACGGTCAATGTGAGCTTGTTGCGTATACTATGGTAGGTAGGATAACAGCTCAACGCTTAGCGCTTAGCTGTTATAGTAGGGGCTGAGTTACTTACTTAAGCCACAACCTTTTAAAATGATAGTGGTGAGTGACTTTATTACCTCATCAAAGTCATCATCACTCATCGCTTCTTTACCAAAGCCGGCTAAAATTTGTAAATTGAAATCAGCATAGTGCTGTGTTGAGCTCCAAATCAGGAATAATAAATGATGCGGGTCAATGGCATCTATTTGGCCTCGTTTTATCCACGTTTCAATGACGGTTACTTTTTTATCTAACCATTGCTTAAAACCGGTGTGTAAATAATCTTTCAGGATGGGTGCACCGTGGATAACTTCACTAGCAAAAATTTTAGAGCCATCTGGATCATGCTTAGCGTGCATAATTTTTTCATGAATATAAGCGGTAAGAATTGTTTTAGGATCATCATCAATACTTAAGGTATCAAAACTAGTATTCCAGCTGACTATAATTTCGTTGAGCAATTGTTGGTAAAGGTCTGTTTTATCAGCGAAGTAGTAATGGATATTTGCTCTAGGGATCCCAGCTCTTTCAGCTATACGTTTAATTGAAGCACCTTTGAAGCCATGAGTTACAAACTCTGTTTTAGCGGCATTCAAAATCAGTGCAACATTCTTTTTACGAATTTGTCCGGTTGATTCTTTTTTCACCTGCACAGGTACCTTATAAGTTATCTTAACAACAAGTTCAGCGTACAGCTATAGCACTATTTTACCTACGAAGACTGCATAACTAGTGTATAGATTGGCTTAGTTAAAGTCATCTATTCAGCGCTAGTGGTATGTATCATGTTATTTTAAAAGGGGATATGAGGCAGAACAGTTATTAAGATGTGTTTACAGCTATGTCGGCTCAGTTCTCATCGTTAGCTATTGTTTAAGCGTTCGCTATTTTCATTATAAATAACATGCTTGTCGTATGAAAAATTATATAAGCGTTCCTAGCTAGTATGAGAATGTAGTGTTTTCTATGGGGTCATTACTTATTATTTAAGAGGTGAGGGCCCGCAATACGGGCACCTCAGCCTCTACATTTTTATCTGTTTACTATTTTTGCTGGTTTATCCAAAGTGACAGAGTTAAACGTTCTTCATCTGTTATCTTTGTTTTATTCATAAACGGCATATCTTTAGAGTTGACTGCACGCGCTTCAATTCTTGGAGCCCACTGCTTAATAGAAGCAATGTCTGTGAAGATAACGCCACCTTGTGGAGACTTGAACACATCATCAGTAGGTACTTCTGCATGACAAGCGCTACAACGCGTTTCAATAATTGATAATACTTGTGCATCAGTAATAACTTGTTGCTTTTGCTCTGCAGTAATTTCAACCGTTTTTGGAGCAATTGCATAAGCAAGAGCGATAGTAGCAATAACAGCACCGATTAATACCATAGGTTTTTGCTTACCAAAGTGACGTAAAACAAAGTACTGACGAACAGTTGCAGTAATTAAGATGATTGCCATTAACACTAACCAGTTAGCACTGTGGTTATAAGTAATTGGGTAGTGATTAGAAATCATAATAAACAATACAGGTAACGTGATGTAAGTGTTATGCGTTGAACGTACTTTAGCGTTAAGGCCATATTTAGCATCAGGCTTAGTACCTTCTTCTACCGCTTTAACTAGGGCGCGTTGTGATGGCATGATACCAAAAAACACGTTACCAGCCATGATAGTACCTAAAATGGCACCCATATGCATGTAAGCACCACGAGCACTAAATACTTGCGTTAAGCCGTAAGATAAAGCTGTGATAATGGCGAATAAGATAAACGCTAATACTAAACCGTGGTCTCTAAGCTTAGTTCTTACTAAGATTTCATAACTACCTACACCAGTAATAATAGCACCTAGCCCAAGGCCAATTGCTTGCCACTGTGTTAAATCTTTAACGCGAGGGTCAATTAAGTAAGACTCAGCGCCAACATAAAACATAAGTGATAATAATAAGAAACCAGTGATCCATGTGGTGTAAGCTTCCCACTTAAACCAATGTAATAATGGTGGCATTTTTGGTGGTGCTAATTTGTATTTTGCTACTTCGTAGAAGCCACCACCATGGATAGCCCAAAGGTCACCAGAAACACCTTTTTCTTCTTTCCATTCAGGCGGTTTTTCAAGATGGTTATCTAACCAAACAAAATAAAATGAAGCACCGATCCAAGCGATACCTACGATTAAATGTGCGAAACGAATGATTAAGTTTAACCACTCAGTAATATACGGGTCCATAGTTCTTCCTTTTGTACGCCTACTCGTAGCAAGCGTTTTATAATTTTATAATTAACTAAATAGGGGTTGAATATTCATTTTTCTTAGTGATGTTGCCTTAACGTATGAGGGCAACTTTCTGTTAGACGTTACAGATACCCGTTATAGCAAGTAGCCTAACTTATTGATCGCTTAGTCAGTAATAAAAACGTAGAGGAAGATATTGATTGCAGAGAATGGTTCATCCCTTGTCAAAATCAATAACATTGCTTATAAGTTTTTTACAACTCACTCTTCGGAGTTCAGTCACAAGTTTGTAGTATCAAAAGTGTATCAACTATGTGCTTGTTCTAAACTCTCAGGTAGAGTGCTAAGCGGGTCAATAAATTAATCCGCTTGGTATTATACAAGTATTCATTTCTTAAGTGATATTGCCTTAACTCAGCGAAGGCAACTTTCTGTTGAACGTAACTGGTACACTTTATAATGTGTTCACCAATGATATGTGCGCTTAAATTTGGCTCAGATATATATAATCACCTAAGATGATCAAAATTAATAGCTTTTTATTAAATTTTTTCACCCATAATGTGGGTTGCTTTTACATGGCGGTCATCACCGAGCATGCTCAAGACAAATAATTTCTCTGTTAAATTCTTACAACGAGCTATGCGTTTTGCCATTAATGGCGTCGCATTATAGTCAAGTACAATAAAATCAGCTTCAGCGCCTTTGACGAAATTACCAATAGTCCCTTCTAAATCTAGCGCAATAGCACCGCCTAATGTGGCTAAGTAAAATGATTTAAATGGGCTTAATTTATTACCACGTAATTGTTGTGTTTTGTAGCCTTCATTCAATGTGGTTAACATGGAGAAACTTGTACCCGCGCCAATGTCTGTACCTAAACCAACATTGACATCAAACGCTTCAGCTTGTTGTAAGTTAAAACAACCACTGCCTAAAAATAAATTTGATGTTGGGCAAAATGCCACAGCTGAGTTGGTGTCACTTAAGCGCTGACACTCATGATCGTGTAAGTGTACGCCGTGAGCGAACACACTACGTCGGCCTAATAAGCTACTCTTGTCATAAACATCAAGGTAGCCGTCACTGTCTGGAAATAATTCACTTACCCAAGCTATTTCATTTTTGTTTTCTGATAAATGGGTATGCAAATAAACATCAGGGTATTCTTTTAATAATTCACCGGCTTTGTTTAACTGCTCGGTTGAGCATGTTGGCGCAAAACGTGGTGTTACCGCATATTGTAATCTGTCGGTATTATGCCATTTTTCGATCAGTGCTTTACTGTCGGCGTAGCCAGATTCAGTGGTATCTTTAAGGTCATCAGGGCAATTTTGATTCATCAGTACTTTACCGCAAATCATGCGTAATTTTTTCTGTTGGGCAATGGTAAAGAAGGCGTCGACAGATTCTTTATGAACCGTACCGAAAACCAATGCCGTTGTTGTACCTGCATCTAATAATTGTGTTAAGAAAAACTCGGCAACGCGTTTACCGTGTTCAATATCAGCAAATTGTTTTTCTTCTGGGAAAGTATAGTTTTCAAGCCACTCTAGTAATTGCTCACCATAAGAGGCGATCATTTCAGTTTGCGGGTAGTGCACATGAGTATCAATAAACCCTGGCATAATTAAGCCATTTTCATAGCGGCTAACGTCAATAGTGTCGGGTAATGAAGCTAATAGATCGCTGGCATTGCCGACGGCGTCAACCAAACCATCTTTTATTACTAAAAGGCCATCCTCAAAATATTGATAGCTTGCTTCTTCAGCGACTTTAGCTGGATCGGCGACAAAATGCAGTATTTCACCGCGATATGCTTTTGTGACATTGTGAGTTGCTATAGACGTTATTGTAGACATAGTTATTACCTGTTGTTTATTTATTTTATAATTATATTGATAATCTTTTAGTGGAATGACTAATTTATTTTTATGGTTTACTTTTGATAGGCAAATAAAAACCAGTAAAGTAACAGAAAATAGTAAGTAAACGCTTTATGCTGTTGCTATGTATTCAGTTTTTACTGGCTTGACACTTTTTCTTAATGTATTTACTACACCGGTATTACGCTAGCGTTGCTTTAGTAATACCGGTATTGTTATTAGCTACCGCGGTATGTTGAGTAACCGTAAGCAGTTAACAATAATGGAATATGGTAATGCGTACCACTTGCATCGATTTCAAAAACGATATCAACGTAAGGGTAAAAACCTTCTTCTTTATTTGCTTCAAAATAGGCCGCTGTTGCAAAATGCATGCGGTAAACGCCAGCAGGTAATTTTTCATCATCAGCTAATAAACCGGGTAAACGACCGTCGTCATTAGTAACGCCGCTATTGATTTTTGTCCAGCTGTCACCGTTTTGAGCAAACAAAGTAATAGGTACATTTGTTGCTGGTAAACCACGGGTAGTATCAAGTATGTGAGTAGTAATTTGGCTCATGTTATTTCCTTAAGTTATAGATAAAGTGAGTTTGTTATTAACCTTCAGCTAAGGCTTTATTAATGCGAAGTTGAAAGATTTTACGTTGTTCTTCAGCAGCATTTACAATTTCTTGCTCTCTGTTATTTGGTAAACGAGCTTGTAATAAATCTGACATTTCTTTGGCACTTTTTCCTGTCGCACAAATAATGAAGATAAAACCGAACTTTTCTTCGTAGTCAGCGTTGCCTTGAGAAAGCACTTCAAGTACTTCGTCATTAGCTTCTTTAACTAGACCTTGTTCGTTACCTGCTAATTCTTTAGTGTTGGCATACTTAGCACGTAAGCTACTTACGTCACCAATTTTTGGGTGACCTTCAAATGCTTCAAAGTAATCTTGTTCTGTTAAACCTTTCCAAGCCTCATCCGCTGCTTGTGTTAATGCTTCATGACTTGCAAATGGACGAGCTTCGACCATTCTGGTAACCCATGCGCTTGAAGTGCAACACTGCATAAACATATGGTGTGCATCTTTTTCTGGTAGTTGGTTTAAATCTTCTAGTATCATATTTTGGTTCCTTTCATCAGTTCTACTAAACAGTAGCAACTGACTTTAATGGCTTTAGTAACTATGCGGTTAACACAGTGCAGTTAGGTTAATCTTGCTAAAATGACGCGAATTAACCTTGGCGATTACCTAGCACTCGCATACGAGAAATACCCCCATCAGGATAAATATTTAAACGTACATGAGTAAAAGGTTGATTTTTTTCAGTAATAATTTCTTTGGTAAACACATGTTCGCGATGAGCATGTAATTTAGTATTTTGAATAATGGTTGTCCAAGTTCTGTTTACGGTATCGTCAGTAAAATCATCGTTATCACTAATACAGCCTTCGAGCATAAAGCTGTCTGGAAAGTTTCCTTTAAAGTGACAAGTATCTATGATGACTTTATTGACACTGCCAGTAGCAGCAAGTTTTATAATTGACCAATCGGGATCTGGGTTGCGACTACGCTTAGTTTGCCAACCATCGCCCATGTTAACACCACGACCAGGCATAATGAGATTATTTTTATTGCTAAAAAACATATCACTGGCTAATAAGGCTTTAGCACCATTACTAATTGAGGCTAAATTAATCAGCTCACCGTCGACAAAATCGTCCCAGTTAACATAAGCTTCACCATATACGCGAAAACGGGCAATTCCGCCATCAGGAAACATACGTAAACGTACATGAGTCCATACGGTATCATTGGCTATTTCAAACAGATTTTGGCTATGCGCTTCAATGTCAGTGGCTTCAAAAACGGTGTGCCAAACGGTATCTTTGTCTGGTTGCATTTCACTAACACAGGCTTCCACTGAGACTTTTTCTGGCGCATTACCACGAAAGTAATTAGTATCAATATCAAAGGCGCGGATAACACCACGAATGCCTAAACGAATGATGCACCAGTCTGAATCTCGGCCATTATTACGACCATAACTTCTGCGTGATTCCCAACCGTCCATCCATTTACCGTGTTCAGTAAATTTTTCGGCAATAAAAACCCCACGACCTGGCTTTAATAAGTTTTCCATTTTAGCAAAAAAATCATCACTACACGACAATGTTTCACCGCCAAGGCGCTCGCTAGCCAAATCGATATAGTGAGTCTTTAATTTTTGCTCTAATAGTGCATCAGTAGCAGATAACTTATTTTGTGCGAACCAATCTTCAATCATTACTTTATTTATCCTGTTAAGGCATTTTATTCCGTTATTTTAGTTGCTTACGAGCAAAGCCCAGAAGCCTTATTTTTATATCTTATTGTACTTACCTAAAATATAAGCCTCAGTAGTAAACTAACAAAATTAACGATACTGCCAACGTTCACGCGTTAACAGGCTTTTGCTTGAGGCACTAAGTCTTTTAGTTCTTGCCAAGCGATACCTTGTTTAGTGCTTTGTGACTTGGCATTTTTTTGTTTATTGGCGTTAGGATTAGCTAATACTTGCGCCGCTTGATAGCGCTGTATTATTTCACCGGCGACCGACACCGCAACTTCCATCGGCAATTTACCTTGTACTTGTGCTAAGCCAATAGGACAGTTCATTTTATCTATTAAGCTTTTAGCAATATCGCGGTGTTGAAATCTTTGCTGAAAACGTCGCCACTTAGCATCAGAGGCAATTAAACCTAAATAAGCAAAATCAGCACGTTTTAAAATATTATGACTAATGTCGTAATCAAGCTGATGGTTATGTGTCATGACTATGTAGTAGCTATTAACTGACATCAGTGATACTTCTTCCGCCGGGTTTTCACTCACTACTGCAGTGACATTGTGGTAATTGTCAACGTCGTTAGGAAACTGCTCTGCGCGACTATCTACCCAGGTGATGCTACAAGGTAAACCAGCCAAAATAGGTATCAGCGCTTTACCTACATGACCGGCACCAAATAACATAATGTTGGCCCCACTAGCACTAAAGCATTCAAATAACACGCTAGCATTGCCGCCACAACACTGACCTAATTGTGCCCCTAATTGAAAATGTTCTAGGTGCTGACAGGCATCACCCATCGTTAATAGTTGGTGAGCATGCTTAATCACTTTATGTTCAAGATGCCCCCCCCCTATGGTGTCAAAAATATCATCACGACTGATCACCATTTTGGTGCCACTATTACGCGGTGTTGAACCTGTTACACCAACAATTGTGGCAATAACATAGGCTTGTCCCTGTTTGTTTAATTGATGTGCAGCGCTAGCCCAATTCATTTTCATGATGATACTCCTCACACTAGCGAATTACTTCGCTGCTCTTTTTATTGCTTCAACAGCAAAGAGTACACGCTCAGGTGTTGCAGGCGTATCAAGTGTCGGGCTAGTCTTGTAATCATTAACACTAGCAATAGCATCTTTTAGTGCAGACCAAACTGACATACCTAGCATAAATGGTGGCTCACCTACCGCTTTAGAGTTGTAGATAGTGCGCTCACCATTAGGCGCATTAGGTACTAAGGCGACGCGAAAATCTTCAGGAGCATCATTAATCGCGGGGATTTTGTAGGTAGCAGGGTTGTTTGACAGTAAACGACCTTGCTCATTCCATACTAGCTCTTCAGTGGTTAACCAACCCATACCTTGCACAAAAGCACCTTCGATTTGACCAATGTCAATCGCGGGGTTAATGGACGAACCCACATCTTGTAAAATATCGGTACGTACGGTTTTGTACTCACCAGTTAAGGTATCAATAATGACTTCAGATACGGCAGCACCTGTGGCGAAGTAGAAGAATGGACGCCCTTGACCCGTAGCACGGTCAAAATGAATCTTCGGCGTTTTATAAAAACCGGTAGAAGATAATGACACACGACCCATGTAAGCGATTTGTGAGAACTCGGCAAAACTAAAGCTTTGTTCACCGACAATCACATGATTGTTTTCAAACTTAACTTGCGCTGCCTCTACTTGATATTTTTCACAAGCAAAGTCGATTAAGCGCTGTTTAATGGTTTTAGCGGCGGCTTCCGCTGCTTTACCATTTAAGTCGGTTCCTGATGAGGCGGCTGTTGGCGACGAATTAGGTACTTTATCAGTACGAGCAGCAGAGATAGCGACTGTGTCTACATCCACTTGAAATTCTTCGGCAACAATTTGCGCAACTTTAATATTTAAACCTTGACCCATTTCACTGCCACCATGGCTTAAGTGAATGGTGCCGTCAGTATAAATATGCACTAGTGCACCGGCTTGGTTTAAATGTTGAACCGTAAATGAAATACCAAATTTAACTGGTGTTAAGGCAATACCTTTTTTCAATATACTGCTGTTAGTATTATATTCCGTAATTGCTTTGCGGCGAGCTTGGTAATCTGAACTTTGTTCTAATGATGAAATAATTTCAGACAAATTGTTATGTTCAACGGTTTGGTGGTAGTGCGTTTCGTTACGTTCATCTTTACCATATAAGTTGATTTTACGAATGTCTAACGGGTCTTTACCTAGGTGGCGAGCAATGTCGTCCATGATCATTTCAATAGTCATCATACCTTGAGGACCACCAAAACCACGATAAGCAGTATGAGACACTGTGTTTAGTTTACAGCGATTACCGGTAATGGTTGCTTGGTCTAAGAAGTAAGCATTATCGGAGTGGAACATGGCCCTATCAACAATCGCATCAGATAAATCAGGTGAGTAACCACAGTTACCATTGACTTCAATGTTAATGCCCTTGATTTGACCTTGTTGGTCAAAACCAACGGTGTAGTTGTTTTCAAAGGGATGACGTTTACCTGTCATCACCATATCGTCTAAACGCGCTAATTTAAATTTAACCGGGCGTTTAGTGACATTCGCTAATAAAGCGGCAATACAGGCCCAAGGCGCTGCTTGAGTTTCTTTACCACCAAAACCACCGCCCATGCGGCGCATATCTACTAGCACCTTGTTTAGCGGAATATCTAACACTTCAGCAACTAGCTTTTGCACTTCACTTGGGTGCTGTGAAGAGGTGTAGATATTCATGCCGCCATCTTCAGTAGGCTCAGCCGTAGAGACTTGACCTTCAAGGTACATATGTTCTTGACCACCAACGACAATTTCACCTGATAATTGGTGAGCGGCAGTAGCAATAGCGGTATCTGAATCACCACGTTTCATGCTAAAAGGAGGGCGAACAAAGTTTTGTTTCGCTAAGGCATCTTTTACGGTTAGTACCGCTTCAAGCTCTTCATACTCTACTTTAGCTAATCTTGCCGCTTTACGGGCAAGATCGTAACTTGTCGCTGCGACAGCAAATAGTGGTTGACCAATAAATTCAACCTTACCAATGGCTAAGACGGGGTCACCTGGAAAAACAGGGCCGATATCAGTATGACCAGGCACATCTTCAACCGTAATAACAGCAACAACACCCTCGGCGGCTTTTACCGCAGATAAGTCCATTGACAGGATATTAGCGTGTGCCATGGTAGATTGACCGACATAAGCGTGTAATTCACCACGTAATGCTGGGCGATCATCAACATAAATCGCTTCACCGGCGACGTGTTTGTCGGCACTATCGTGTTTTTTAGAGCGACCAACACCACCTAAACCAATATTGTCTTGACCTTTAACAACACTTTTATCTGTATTTGAACTTGCTTTTTTTACATCAATTAGACTACGCATGATTCACCACTCGAGTTTCAATAACTTTTCTTGTCTTAGTGCTTTGCAGCTCCAAGTAGCACTTTTCAATTAAGTTTTGCGCTACGGTCATACGATACTTATCTGAAGCACGTACATCGCTCATCGGTTGAAAGTCAGTTGCTAAGGCTTTTTTAGCTTGGGCAACGCTTTCTTTGGTAAAATCTTTACCTAATAATGCCGATTCTGCTGCTAAGCCTCGTTTGGGAATACCTGCCATACCACCAAAGGCTAATCGCACCTTGGTGATTTTTTGTCCGTCTTGTTCAGTTTCTTGTTCAATAAAGAAAGCGGCTAATACCGCAGAGATGTCATCATCAATACGTTTAGATATTTTATAAAGTTTTAAGGTTTGTCCTGCTTTAGGTTTAGGAATTTGAATGGACTTAATAAACTCTGACGGTTGAATAACCGTCTTTTTGTAATCAATAAAGAAATCTTCTACTAAAATAGTACGTTCTTGACCATCAAGGTGTAAGGTCATGGTCGCGCCAAGCGCAATTAACGCTGGCGGCATATCACCAATTGGCGATGCGTTACCGACATTACCACCTAAGGTACCGGTATTGCGTACTTGCTTAGAGCCAATGCGTTCAATCATTTCTCCTAAGTCTGGGTAATAATGATGTAAGGTATCAATGAACTCACTATAAGGCAGAGCTGCACCAATAATAATGTCAGAGTCTGTTTCTGTTAACGTGGTTAATTCGGCCACGTTACCTACATAAATTAACTTATCAATTACCGCTAAATTTTGTGTAACAGACAAGGCTAAGTCAGTACCACCAGCGACTAACTTTGATGTTGGCTCATTGGTTAACTCTGTCGCTAACTCATCAATATTGGTTGGCGCGATGAAGTTATTACCGTTACCTACTAATGAAGGCGTCGGTAGTTTTTGTAACTCATTAAGCGAGGCAACGGTTTGTTGGTAGTGTTTAGCAAAAGAATCTTCTGCAACACCTTCACTAGAGGTGATTGCCGCTTCAATAATTGAACGATAACCCGTGCAACGACACAAGTTACCCGCCAATGCTTCGAGTACTTCAGCGCGATTAGGTTTGTTATTTTGCTTATGTAAGGCAAATGATGACATCACAAAACCAGGGGTACAAAAGCCACACTGAGAGGCATGGTTATCAACCATAGTCTGTTGGGCGTGATGTAACTTAGCACCCTCTTTCAAATCTTCAACAGTAATCAATTGTTTACCATGAATGCTACCGATAAAAGTGATGCATGAGTTGATTGATTTGTACGTTAATTGGGCTGGGTTTTCAGGATCTAGTTCAGCGAGTACCACAGTACAAGCACCACAATCACCAGAAGCACAACCCTCTTTAGTACCTGTTTTAAATTGCTCTTCACGTAAGTATTGTAACACTGTTGTATTAGGGTCTAGGTTAGCTATTTCAACTAACCTATTGTTTAACAGGAATTTTATTTTATTTTTTACCATTATTATACCCGCTTTCATTTTAGTTTTTAGTATGGTTTTGAATATCCGTATCGAATAACTATAGCAGAATGATTAGTTGACACAAGTGTCAACTTTGTATTTTGTTATAATTTTATTCTAATAACGAACTAAAACTGACCTTAATTTGGGGTGATAGTGGTCTAAAATAATTACTGTTTAACAATGAATCTTTTATAAAACAGAGAACCTTTAGAATGAATGTATATAGAGCCTATAACCAGTTTGGTAATAGCTATTAAATTTTATTCTATAAGATAACTTGTATTAGTAAACTACTTTTCATGGTAATCCCACTATGTGGAATTAAGTCAGGCAACTATGCATTTGTACAGATATCAAGCACCTTTTTATCTAACTATCTTGCTTACCTTTTGCGTTGATTTATTGCTTAAAAATAGAAAAAGACGCTTCACTTTTAACTCGTTTATTAATGAAAAATTCCATTCACCTTATAAAAACTTACTTTTACCTTTATTTAAGGCTTATGCTTTGACTTTATTAGTGGGCATTGGCAAAGTAATTTTTTCAATAGCAAAAAAGATAAAAATAATGCCTCAAAAAAATACTAACTTATGCTCGCTAACAGCCAATAAAACCACTCAAAAAGCTTCTGGTAAACGTACCTTCTTAATGACGATAGTTGCTTTATCATTAGGCATGGCGTTAAGTGCTTGCCAAGCACCTACTACACACAGCGAGCATAACCCTACTGTTACAGCTAACCAAACATCGTTAGCTCAAGTTATTGCTAAAAAGTATATTATTACTGATGGCCACATTGATGTGCCTTATCGTTTAGAAAATGAATTTGAAAATGTTGCTGAGCATACGGCACATGGCGATTTTGATTTTCCCAGAGCACTTTCTGGTGGCTTAGATGCACCTTTTATGTCGATATATATCCCCGCTTCACTTGAGCAAACTGGCGGTAGCAAAGCACTCGCTGATAAGTTAATTACCATGGTTGAAGATATCGTTAATGACTCACCTGATAAGTTTGCTTTAGCCTATTCAACGACAGACGTTGAAGAAAACTTTGCCAAGGGTATTATTTCACTACCAATGGGCATGGAAAACGGTAGCCCTATTGAGGGTGATTTAGCTAATCTCAAACACTTTTATGATCGCGGTATTCGTTATATTACCTTGACGCATTCCAAAGCTAACCATATTTCAGACTCTTCTTATGATGAAGCGCGCCCAGCAGGCGGCTTAACTGACTTTGGCAAAACACTAGTGACCGAAATGAATAATATTGGCGTAATGGTTGATGTTTCTCATATTTCAGACGATGCTTTTTATGACGTAATGGCATTAAGCAAAACCCCAGTTATTGCGTCGCATTCATCGGCTCGTCATTTTACTCCGGGGTTTGAGCGTAATATGAGTGATGACATGATTAAAGCACTGGCGAAAAATGGTGGCGTTATCCAAATTAACTTTGGCTCTAGTTTTATTAACCAAGAAGCGATTGATTACGGTAAGACACGCAAGGCGGCTATTGAAGAATTTATAGAGCAAAATAATGTTGAACAAAACAGTGAGGCGGTTGCAGCCTTTAAAGCGGAATATAAAATTAAGCACCCTTATCCGTTTGCTAGTCTATCGGATGTGCTAGACCATTATGATCACGTCGTTAAGTTAGTCGGTATTGATTATGTCGGTATTGGATCTGATTATGATGGCGTTGGTGATAGCTTGCCGCACAATCTAAAAGATGTCGCTTCTTATCCTAACTTGATTGCAGGTTTATTAAAGCGCGGTTATAGCGAGCAAGATATTGCTAAAATACTGTCGGGTAATGTAATGCGTGTTTGGCAGGCCGTTGAGAATTATGCAGCAAAACATTAAGCAGTAAATCATTAGCAGCTCTCATTAATAGAGATTAATGAGAGTTGTTTTACCAATTAATACCAATTCTATTAAATTTATTCCTAACTCAGAGCTGTATTAACGAGCTTAGAACAAGCAAAATTTGTTAATTATAGTTATTCTATATTTCATCAATTTTGTGCTGTTATCAGTTTGTTAATAAGCTCCCAAGGGCGAGTACCTAATAAAAGGTAAAGGCTTACATGCGGCGTTATAGATTTTGACAAGGACGCTACATGGAAGTAGCTTATTAGAGAATGCAGGAGCACATTCTCCTGAATAACCATTCTCTTCAATCAAAGCCTTGCCTCTAAGCCTTTTAATTCTCGCTGAGTGGGAAATAACTTAATAGACTTGGTATCACTATCACTGCCAATCAGTTACGCCATATTTTAAAAGTATTTTTTTTAGTCGGCCAGTTTTTCTAAGTGTTATTAAGCCCTGATTAAAAATTTGCACCTGTGCTTCACTCAATAACGGTGAAAAACCGACAAATAAAGGGGTAAATCCTCCTTCTGTGCCAGCATAAACAATTGTCGAGCTACTGGGTGACTTTACTGGTGCCGATTCAGTTAACAACTTTGATAATTGATATTGCACGGTAAACCTTGAATCCAATACAATATCTAAGCGCCCCATCTTGAGCATTTCAAGTTGCTTCAGTAAGGGGGAATTACCACTGGCGCGGAATACATGGTTAACATTTTCTGATAGTAATTGTGATATTTTACTACCGTATTGATAACCATTAATGATACCTAAAATAGCATTGCTCTTTAACTTAGCATCTAAATCATCAATCGTGGTAAAACGCCATTTCTCAGCAGAACGAACATAAAAGTCATTGTATAAACCACCGAAAGCCATCTGACTACTTTGTAGATTGAAATCAGTAATATGCTGGGCTGTTAAAGCGAGTAATAGGTCTACTTCACCCTTTTTAGCAAGGTCTAATGCTCTTGCTAAAGGGATTAAGTAAAACTTTACTTTAATGGCGTTATTCGCCGCTATTTCTGTCACTATTTCAACTAAGAAGCCCGGCAAGGTATCGTCCTTACAAACATAAGGACACCATTCATCAGAAGCAATAACTAAGGTTTTTGCTTGTACAGTTTTAGTGATAATAGCTACCGATAGCGTAAAATAAATCAGGCTAAAATAAAGTAAGTGTTTAGCGACTTTTATCATGCTTATTCTCTTGAGCATTATTATTTTAATTTAGCAGAGCGCCACAAATAATATAGCGTAGGTAACACCAGTAATGTTAATAATATAGCACTTACCATACCCCCTACCATAGGAGCAGCTATCCTACTCATAATTTCTGAGCCAGTACCTGAAGCATACAATATCGGCAGTAAACCGACAATCACGGTACCGCCGGTCATCATGATGGGTCTTATTCTTAAACCAGCGCCTTCAAGTACCGCCTGTAAAACCTCCGCTTTAGTGGTCTTTTTATTTTGCGTAGCATTTTCAGTTAATAAGGCTTGATAGGCTTGGTTCAAGTAAACTAACATGATAACGCCAATTTCGACAGCAACACCGGCTAGGGCAATAAAACCAACACCTACAGCCACTGAAAAATTAAAGTCTTGTAAGTAAATTAGCCAAACGCTACCCACCATAGCGAGTGGTAAGGTGCCTAAAATCATTACGACTTCAATAACATTACGAAAACTTAAATATAATAATACAATAATAATGGCTAAGGTTAAGGGTACAACATAGGTTAATTTAGCTTTGGCGCGTTGCATGTATTCATACTGACCCGCCCAAGTAATTGAATACCCTGTTGGTAGTATTAATTCCTTATCGAGTATTGTTTGCGCATGGGCTACGTAGCTGTTTACATCAATGCCTTTAGCATCCGTTAAATCAATGTAAGCCCAGCCAGTTAAGCGGGCATTTTCTGATTTAATACCAGCAGGGCCATCCTCAATAAATATATTGGCAACATCTCCTAATGAAATCCGTTGGCCGCTAGGCGTAACGATAGGTAATTGTGTAAGCTGCTCGGGTGAGTCTCGGTAATCTTGCGGGTAACGTAAATTTACTGGGTAGCGCTCTAAGCCTTCTACTGTGTTGGTGATATTCATACCGCCAATAGCACTAGCAACGACTTGTTGAATATCACTTATATTTAATCCGTAACGGGCGGCTTTAGCTCGTTGAATATCAACCTTGATATAACGACCGCCAGCAACACGCTCTGAATAGACTGATGCGGTACCGGGAACATTAACTAAAATACTTTCAAGTTGTTGGCCAATGTCTTGGATAGTCTCTAGTTTTGGTCCTGATATTTTAATGCCAACGGGCGTCTTTATGCCGGTAGCGAGCATATCAATACGGGTTTTTATCGGCATAACCCAGGCATTAGTGATACCAGGGAATTTGACTAAGGCATCAAGATCTTTTTTCAAGCTAGCGATAGTGACACCTTCGCGCCACTCACTTTTAGGCTTAAATTGAATAAAGGTTTCTATCATAGTTAAGGGAGCCGGATCGGTCGCTGTTTCTGCACGACCCACTTTGCCAAAAACAGTTTTTACTTCGGGTATGGTTTTAATTAACTTGTCTGTTTGCTGTAATAACTGTCTTGCTTGACCAATAGAAATACCAGGGTAGGTCGTTGGCATATACATTAGGTCACCCTCGTCAAGTGGCGGAATAAATTCACTACCTATTTTATCTAAGGGATATAAGCCAATGATAAGCACTACCACAGCGGTAGCTAAAGTCATTTTGGGAAAATGTAATACGGTTTTGAGAGCGGGCATATATAAACGAGTTAACAGCTTGTTGACCGGATTTTTATGTTCTGCCAGTACTTTACCACGAATAAAATAACCCATTAATACCGGCACTAAGGTAATGGCTAATGCTGCTGCGGCTGCCATAGCATAAGTTTTAGTATAAGCCAGTGGTGAAAACATCCGCCCCTCTTGTGCTTCAAGAGTAAACACAGGAACAAAGCTGACGGTAATAATAAGTAAACTAAAGAATAATGCCGGGCCGACTTCACAGGCAGAGTCTATCACTACTTGCCAACGTTTTGCGTTTGATAATGGTTCATTTTCGGGTAAGCGCTCCATGTGCTTGTGCATGTTTTCAATCATCACAATAGCGCCATCAACCATAGCGCCAATAGCGATAGCAATACCGCCAAGCGACATGATATTGGCATTTAAGCCTTGTGCATGCATCACAATAAATGCCGTTAAAATACCAACGGGGATACTAATAATGACCACCAAGGAAGAACGTAAATGAAACAGAAAAATAACGCAAACTAACGCCACAACGGCAAACTCTTCTAATAGCTTGACCGCCAAGTTACTTACCGCGCGTTCAATTAACGCAGAGCGGTCATACACGGTGACCAGTTCGACGCCATCAGGCAGGCCTTTTTTTAACTGTTCGAGTTTGGTTTTTACCCGGTTAATGACTTGCTGAGCATTTTCGCCAAAACGCATTACTACAATACCACCAACGGTTTCACCTTCACCGTTAAGCTCGGCAATACCTCGGCGCATTTGTGGACCAGTGCTTATGTGAGCAACATCTTTAAGCAATAAAGGCGTGCCATTGTTATTAAGTCCTAAGGGAATATTTTCAAGATCGTCGAGCCCTTTTAAATAACCGGTAGCACGCACCATATACTCAGCTTCGGCCATTTCTACTACAGAAGCACCAATTTCTTGGTTGCCTTGTTTAATAGCGGTTTGAATAAGCGATAACGGAATACCAAAAGCGCGTAGTTTGTCAGGATTCACCTGTACTTGGTATTGTTTAACCATACCGCCAAGTGGAGCGACTTCTGAGACCCCTTTTACCGTTTGCAATTCATATTTTAAAAACCAATCTTGTAAGCTACGTAATTGGCTTAAATCATGTTGTCCGCTTTTGTCGATTAACGCATAAAGGTAAACCCAACCAACACCGGTAGCATCAGGACCTAATTGTGGCTTTGCCTCACTAGGTAAGTTGGCGGAAACCTGACTTAAATACTCTAATACACGAGAGCGAGCCCAATAAAGATCGGTATCTTCTTCAAAAATAACATAAACATACGAATCACCAAAAAACGAAAAACCACGCACAGTGACAGCGCCTGGTACTGATAACATGGCGGTTGTAAGCGGATAAGTGACTTGGTCTTGAACCACTTGTGGCGCTTGTCCTGGGTAGCTCGTTTTGATAATAACTTGTACGTCAGATAAATCAGGCAGGGCATCAACAGGGGTATTTTTTATTGCATACAAGCCAGTCCCTACTAAGATCATGGTCGCTAATATCACCAAAAAACGGTTGCCGACCGACCAACGAATAATGGCAGCTATCATTATTTCTCTCCCTGATGCATGTTATGGCTCATGTCATCGTTCATATTTGTACTCATGTCAGTATTGGCGTTATGTGAAGTACCGTGAGAGTCATCATGTAAAGAGTCATGTGACATACCTTGCTCCATCACCATGGCGTTAACAATAATAAATTCGCCGTTATGAATCTCGAAAGTAAACATCAGATAAGCATCAACAGTAAAAAGTGTTATATCGACAGCTTCACTGACAATAAAGTCAACACTGGCAGCGGCGCGATCCCACTTGGCAATAGCCTCACGGTCGATAGTGACCATGCGATGATCAGTCATCACCGCAGTAACCGTACCATGGACAGTGGCTGAGTCAACTTCATTTTTTTGGGGGCTAGCATGGGCATTTTCTTTCGGGGTTTGCTCAACCGCCATACGCTTAAAATCTGAGTTTTTACTTGATTCTGAATCAAGTAAAAACTGGGCAGAGCTTACCACTTTTTCACCCGCAGAAAGACCTGACAGTATTTCAATATTATGATCATCAAAACGACCAATTTGCACCGCAACAGATTTAAAATAACCATCGCCGAGCGCTAACACGACTCGGTTTTGGTGACCCGTGCGAATAACTGCTTCTTTAGGTATTTGTAAAACAGGTTCTTGGTTACTATCCGTGGCAATGGTAATTTGCGCAAACATGTTTGGTCGTAGCTTATGGTCTGTATTATCAAAATGTAATCGAACAATACCGGTTCTGGTTATTGGGTCTAGCATCGGGTGTATATGCTCAACGCTACCGCGCCATTGTCTGGCAGGAGAATAATCTAATTGCATGTTGGCGCTATCGCCCATCGCTACTTTAAAAATATCGTGCTCAAAAACTTCAGCTTTTACCCATACTTGTGACAAATCGACTATTGATAATATATTGCTTTCAGGTTTTACGTATAAGCCTACTCTAACCGCTAAGCTTTCAATAACGCCATTTTGTGGTGCGTAAAAAGTGACATTACGTTGTATTTCCCTTGCTTTTTTTAAAGTGTTTATTGCTGATTGCGGGATTTTGAGCGCGATAAGGCGATTTTCAGCCGCGCTAATTAAAGGCTTACTTTTTCTTTCTAAAGCGAGTAGCAATTCCTCTTGAGCATTGACTAATTCGGGCGAGTAAATATCATAAAGTGGTTGACCTTTGGTGACCGGTTCACCAATGGCATTAATATAAAGTTTTTCAATCCAGCCAGTAACCCTTGGATTAATATAGACTAATTTTCTTTCATCATAACTGACATAACCAACAGTTTTTATTGTGCTGTTGAGCGCACTATAAGTCGCTGTTGCTGTACGAACCCCTAAATTGTTAATAACACTTGGCGATATATGAATAGTGCCAACACCTTCATCAATACTATTGTTTTGACTACCATAATAAGGAATTAAGTCCATGCCCATAGGAGATTTTCCAGGTTGGTCACGGCGATAATTAGCATCCATCGGTGCGACCCAATACAGCGGTTTACTTTCATCAGAGCTAGATGTGCTATTAGCCGTATTACCTGTAAGATTATTGTTTAAAGGCTGTACTGGTAATAATTTCAGCACAATCAGGGTGATAATAGCACCAATGAATATGCCTATAGCGATGAAGGTAGCGATACGTGTGTTATTACTTGGTTTGTTGTTATCGTTTTTGTGTGAACTAGTCATTATTTTTCCTCACGTTTAGCAAATGCTTGCTGCTCGTTTATTGAGCTTTTTTTAACGCTGCTTAGGGTATTTTGTGTTGCCAAACGGTTTGCTAAGCTACCGACAAAGAGGTAATTTAGCTCTAAAATTATTTTCTGTTCTTCAACGGTAATGTTTAATTGCTCAATTTCAGCATTGAGCACGGCAATACGAGCTCTTACTACGTCTGAAAAATCACCATTATCATTGGTATAGGCGGTTAATGAAGCTAACGCCTGATTATGTGTTTGTGGCAATAACCTTGTTTGGTAAAGGGTCTGACGATGATGCAGACGCGACAAGCGACCTTGTGCACTGGAGAATGCACCGAGTAACTGGCGTAGTAATAATATTTTTTCTGTTTTAACCGCTTCAGTGGCTGAAATCGCTGATTTTACCGTCATATCTTGACGATTATCAGTAAAGAGTGGTAAATCAAACGTTAGCCCGACAGAGAAAAAATCTGCACGGCTTCTTCCCATAGGATCATCATCGCGATAGCCATAACTAGCAGTAACGCCCCATTCAGGTTTATAAGCTTGCTCAGCTAAGTTAACTCCTGTTTTAGTTGCTAAGATTTTTTTATCCAAAGCCATAACGGCTGGGTGCTGAGCAAAGTAACGCGCGAGCTCATCTACAGATAGCCAGTTAGCGGTAGTGGCTAAGCGTTTATCAGCTAAGTCTTGATAAATTAAAGTTAGCTCTGGTAACTGTGGTGTTAACTTAAGCACGTGAAACTGATTGAATGTGGTGTTGCTTTGTTGAGCGGTATTACTAAGAAAAGCCATTGATAACCATTGTGACAATCGACCTAAATAAGCATTTTTTTGCTGCGCCAAAACATCCAGTCTGTCGTCAAGTTGGGTTAATTCAAGTTGCGCCCTTATTATGTCTTGTTGGCGCGTTTTACCTAATGTTGAAGAATAACTTGCCTGCGCGACACCAACTAATTGCTCGAATAAAGCACGATTTTTTTCTATTAAGGCAATACTCTGTTGTACGCGGTAGGCATCAAGCCACAAACTGCCAACGGTTACGGCAACTTGTGCTTCTCTATCGGCTCGCTGAAACGGGTAAGCTTGACTCTGAATACGCAGTTGCTGATTTTTTATTGATAAACTATCACCACGGGGGAACATTTGCGTAATGCCTACCTTGAGCTGTGTCATACCTTCTTGAGAAAAATCAAAACCATTGGTTGGTAAATTAGCCAGCGCCACTGACATTTTAGGATCAGGTAAGCTAGTAGCGGCGTGACTCATCGCCTCAATAGCTTGTTGTTGGTGCTTGTTACCGTTGAGCCAAGGGTCATTTTTTTGTGCGGTGTTAATGGTGTTATTAAACGACCAAGCTCTGTTGGGATCAGCAGCTGTGCTTATTGCACTATAGAACAATACTCCCGTTAAGATGAGCGTACTGACAACACGAGTAATAGCAATGTTTGCTGTCGCTGTAAAAGAAAATGAAAACATAACTCCCTCCTAGGGGGAATATTTTACCGAATAGCTGATTTACACTAATTACATTAATTACCTGAACATTTTTACCATTTAAAACAATAAGATAAGGTGTTATTTCTTTAATAGTTAACGCTACACGGATGTAGTTTATTAGACAATGTACGAGCACATTGTTCTGAATAACTCGTTATAAAATAAAAGCCTGTATTTGTTTTTTTCCTAGGTATAACGTAGATTACTTAATTAACGAACCTGGTCTTATCAGCGAAATTGCGATAATTTTTTACTGTTTAATGGAGATTTCTGCTACTTGATAAGCAGCAAAATCAAGACGTAATGAGGCCGTAACTAGCTCAGTATTGGTGGTCTATAAAGTGAGGAGGGGGTTTGACTAACAGTTAACACCTTGGTTAATGCTATTTTAGTGGTTGTAGCAAAAATTGGCGTGTAAGTGATTATTGCTGAAAATGCCGAGACGGTAGAGCAACTACTGGTTAAACAGTCACACTCTTGTGCACAGCAATCGTCAGTAGTCATAGCAGCCATATCATGCGCTGAATCGTCAGCTGCCATCATATGGTGTGTGTTACTTGTCGATGGTGCTTTAGTCATTGCTTGCATACTGACCATATTATAAAACATAGACATAGATGCCATTGATTGACCGATAAAGATCAAACAAAATAATAACACCATGGTGGTTTTATTGATAAAAGTAGGCACAAGCAACAGTTAGGTTATATAAAAGACACGTTAATTTTAGCACTATTAAAAACAATATATCAACAGTCCCAATAGTTAGCTGATTTAATTTATTGTTAACAGATGTAAAAATATAATGAACCAATAAACATAGTGTTATTGGTTCATTATATTAAGTAGCGGCAAAGTAACTAAAAAGAAATTAAAAGCTTATTAAAAATCAGTTAAAACATTAATTCAAAAATGTTTGGTAAGCAGGGTTGTCAGTTTCTTCTTGGCATTGATAACCAAGGGTCTCAATATGCTGAAAAAACTCTTCTTGCTGGCTATTGTCAAGATTAAAACCGGCAAGTACCTGTCCAAAGGCTGCGCCATGATTGCGATAATGAAACAAGGTGATATTCCAATGTTCGCCCATCGCGGCTAAAAACGTTTCTAAGGCGCCAGGGTACTCGGGAAATTCAAAACTAAATAAACGCTCATTGTCACTAATATCCGGAGTATTAGGGTTTTTACCACCAATCATGTAGCGAAGATGTAACTTAGCTAATTCATTATCGGTTAAATCCTTTACTTGATAATCTGCGTTTAGTAGTCCTTGCAGTAACTCTTGATGCTCTTGAGCACTACCGCCAAGACGAACACCAACAAACACTTCCGCACTCGCTTTATCTGAATATCGATAATTAAACTCAGTGATCGCGCGGTTGCCTATTGCTTGGCAAAAATTCTTAAAGCTACCTTTTTCTTCAGGGATTGTGACCGCTAAAATAGCTTCTTTTTTCTCGCCTAATTCACAGCGCTCAGATATATAGCGCAAGGTATGAAAATTCATATTCGCGCCAGAGAGAATGGCTGCTAAAGATTCACCACCTTTGCTGGTCATGCAATATTTTTGTAATCCAGCCAAAGAAAGTGCTCCAGCGGGCTCAGCAATAACACGTGTCTGCTCGAAGATGTCTTTGATTGAAGTACAAATTTCATCAGTAGTTACCGTAATGACTTCATCACAATAGTGCTTAATTAAATTAAAGGTATTTTCGCCAATACGTTTTACCGCGACACCATCAGCAAATAAACCTACTTGGGTAAGATCTACCGGCTTGCCGGCGTCAAAGGCCGCTTTTAAACAGGCAGAATCTTCTGCTTCAACACCAATAATTTTAGTTTTTGGGCTAAGTTGCTTTAAATATACCGACATACCCGCGAGTAAACCACCGCCGCCAACAGGAATAAAAACTACATCGGCATGAGGTAATTGCTGTAATAACTCTTTAGCCACTGTGCCTTGACCGACAATAACATCAACATCATCAAAGGGATGAACAAGGGTTTTGCTCTCAGCTTTAGCATACTCAATAGAAGCCGCTTGTGCTTCATTAAAGCTATTACCCACTAGGCGCACTTCACCACCAAAGCGTCGTACATTATCGACTTTAATATCCGGTGTGGTTTTAGGCATAACAATAGTTGCTTTAATCCCCAGTTTTTTTGCCGCAAGCGCTAAGCCTTGTGCATGGTTACCAGCCGATGCTGCAATAACACCGTGAATGCACTGTTCTTCACTAAGGTTATTAAGTTTGTTATAAGCGCCGCGTAACTTAAACGAATGCACGGGTTGTTGATCTTCACGTTTTAAATATATTTGATTATTTAAGCGCGTTGATAATTTAGTTAGGTGTGTTAATTCGGTTTCAACGGCGAGATCATAAATAGGAGCTAACAAAATGCGTCTTAAGTAATCTAATTGTGTGGCTTGTGTTGATTTTTCATCAGCGAGTGGCGCTTGTGTTTCTGTCATGGGATTGCCTAAATTACTTTAAAATATAGTGTTAATACCTAATCTCAGTAAGTAATGAAATGGGTATAACGATGAAATTGTCATCATTGAGGTGGTTTATCTAAGCTCTATTTGCTCTACGGAATAAAAATCAGCTTGCCGATAATAACACCCGGGCATGACACCATCAAACTAATGGCGTTAGCAAGATTGTTTCTTTGCTAACGCCATTTTTATTATGCAAGTCGATTAATCGACTAAACCATCAAGTAATGCACGGTTACGTACCGCACCTTTATCAGCACTTGTTGCTAACATGGCGTAGTTTTTAAGTGCATAGCTAATTGGACGAACACGATCTGCAGGTTTCCAAGCATTTTTGCCTTTGGCTACCATGGCAGCACGACGCGTATCAAGTTCAGCTTCAGATACTTGTAAAGTGATTTCACGCGTAGGAATATCAATATGAATGATATCACCTTGTTCAACTAAAGCGATGGTGCCGCCGTCAGCTGCTTCAGGAGAAACATGACCAATAGATAAGCCAGAAGTACCACCAGAGAAACGACCATCAGTCAATAAAGCACAAGCTTTCCCTAAGCCCATAGACTTTAAGTAAGTGGTTGGGTAAAGCATTTCTTGCATGCCTGGTCCGCCTTTAGGGCCTTCATAGCGAATAACGACTACTTCACCAGCAACAACTTTACCATCAAGAATACCCGCTACCGCATCATCTTGACTTTCAAAAATATGCGCAGGACCTGTAAACACTAGGTTATCGTCACTTACGCCCGCTGTTTTAACAACACAGCCATCTACCGCAATGTTACCAGATAGTACTGCTAAACCACCCTCTAATGAGAATGCATTATCAATGCTACGGATACAGCCATTCGCTCTATCGTCATCTAAGGTATCCCAACGACAATCTTGGCTAAAGGCTTTAGTGGTACGAATGCCAGCAGGTCCAGCACGATAGAATTTTTTAACGTCTTCATCGTCAGTTACTTTGATATCATATTTAGCGATAACATCAGCTAACGTCGTTCCTAATACGTTTGGCACGTCAGTTGTTAGTAAGTTAGCACGGGCTAATTCACCTAAAATTGCAATAACGCCACCGGCGCGATGGACATCTTCCATATGGTATTCAGGTGTCGATGGCGCAACTTTACACAGTTGCGGAACTTCACGTGATAATTTATCCATATCGTCCATGGTGTAATCAATTTCTGCTTCTTGTGCGATAGCCAGTAGATGCAAAATAGTATTGGTTGAGCCACCCATCGCAATGTCTAAACACATAGCGTTAGCGAACGAAGCTTTGTTAGCAATGTTGCGAGGTAGTGCAGAGTCATCATTGTCTTGATAATAACGCTTTGTTAGTTCAACAATTTGTTTGCCGGCATTTAAAAATAAGTCTTTGCGATCAGCATGAGTGGCTAACATTGAACCGTTACCAGGTAGTGCTAAGCCAAGTGCTTCAGCTAAACAGTTCATCGAGTTAGCGGTGAACATACCTGAACATGAGCCACAGGTTGGACAGGCAGAGCGTTCTATTTTATCACTGTCTTCATCACTTACTGTTGGATCTGCGCCTTGGATCATGGCATCAACTAAATCAAGCTTGATGATTTGGTCGCTCAATTTGGTTTTACCGGCTTCCATTGGGCCACCAGAAACAAAAATAACAGGGATGTTTAAGCGCATTGCCGCCATCATCATGCCAGGGGTAATTTTGTCACAGTTAGAAATACAAACCATGGCATCAGCACAATGAGCATTAACCATATACTCTACTGAGTCGGCGATTAAATCACGAGATGGTAAGCTATAAAGCATGCCAGAGTGACCCATAGCAATACCATCATCTACGGCAATGGTATTAAATTCTTTAGCAACGCCGCCAGCTTCTTCAATAGCGCCAGCCACTAATTGTCCCATGTCTTTTAAATGTACATGACCCGGTACAAATTGGGTGAAAGAGTTTACTACAGCAATAATCGGCTTGCCAAAATCGCCGTCTGTCATACCTGTTGCACGCCATAGGGCACGAGCACCGGCCATATTACGGCCTTGAGTAGAAGTTGCTGATCTTAATTTAGGCATGATGTTGGTATCCATTATAAAAGGTGGAAAGATTTTTAATAACTCTTTATAGGCTTATTAAAGATTTAGTAAAATAAATTTTATTTTGAAAAATATTTTAGAGAAGAGCTATAGCGCGGTTAAATACTTTTAAAAATAAAACCTTATTTGATTAATAATTTGCACACTTATATCTTTAGATATGCCTTGAGAGCATAGGCAATATAAGTGTGCTGAAGCTGGAAAGATACGTAACGGTTATGCTACTGGCTCTAACCAACCCCATTTATCTTCCGTAGTGCCATCAAAAATACCAAAGAAAGCATCCTGTAAGGCTTTAGTAATTGGACCACGAGAACCAGTACCGACAGGTAATCCGTCAACCGTTTTAACCGGCACAATTTCAGTCGCTGTACCCGTCATGAAAAATTCATCAGCAATATATAATGCATCACGCGCAATGCTTTCTTCGCGTACTTCATAACCTAAATCAGCAGCTAATGTCATAACTACGTCACGTGTTAATCCAGTTAAAATAGAAGCTGAACTAGGCGGCGTATAGATGACACCTTTACTGACTAAAAATAAGTTTTGTCCTGCACCTTCACTTACTAGGTTATTTACGTCTAACGCAATCCCTTCAGTGTAGCCGTGGCGGTGAGCTTCAGTTGAAATAAGTTGTGAAGATAAATAGTTACCACCTGCTTTTGCGGCAGTAGGCATAGTATTTGGTGCTAGACGATTCCAGCTAGAAACACCCACATCAACGCCATTTTCAATAGCGTCCGCACCTAAATAAGCTTCCCAGCTAAATGCTGCAATCATAGCATCAGCTACAGCATCTAATGGTGGACGTAAACCCATGCCAATATCACCTAAGAAAAATAGAGGGCGTAAGTAAGCTGACTTTAGGTTGTTTTTAACGACGGAGTCTTTACATGCTTGAATAATTTCTTGTTGAGTAAAGGGGATATTCATACGGTAAATTTTTGCCGAATTAAAAAGACGCGCGATATGTTCTTCTAAACGAAAAATACAGGTTCCTTTATGTGTTTCGTAGGCACGAATACCTTCAAAAACTGAAGAGCCGTAGTGTAATGCGTGACTCATGACGTGAACCGTAGCATTTTGCCACGGCATTAATTCACCATTAAACCAAATTAAGTCTGCGTTTACTTTAGCCATTATCTTTTCCTAATTTTGTGCTCTGCGGTAATTGACGTTACTCTACATATGAGTAACGTCAATTAATAGGAGCGAATTTTTATTACACAGCGCTGTTTCAATGCTGTATCTTTTACAGTCTACTATTGTCTACTTTGACACCTTTGATGTCGATCAATTTATTAATTTGATCAACAAGCAAAGTAATAGGGCGCTCGCTACTAACACTCATGGTGATGGTGGCTTCATTGTTACCTGTATTGACTTCAGCATTAATACCGTTAATGAGAAAGCCGCGATAACGAGTTACTTGTAAAATACGCTCTAGTACCACTTGTTTATCATCAGCCATAATGATTAATTGATACTTATTTAGTGTTATAGGCTTCATGTTAAACACCCTCCATCATTTGGTCATTTGCGGTATTTGGCGGAACTAATGGCCAAACATTTTCTGCGGCATCAATTTTTACTTGTAAGAAATAAGGACCGTCATGATCTAACATTTCCTCAACAGCAGCGTTTACTTCACTCTTTTTAGTGATCATTCTTGCTTTAATATCAAATGCTGTTGCTAACATCACAAAATCAGGGTTATCAGACAAATCTGTTTGGCTTAATCGTCCATCAAAGAAAAGATCTTGCCATTGTCGAACCATACCTAATTTAGCATTATCAATTAGCACTACTTTTACGGGGACTTGGTAACGCTTAATAGTCGCTAATTCTTGTACATTCATCATCACTGAACCATCACCAGATACCGCAATAACAGTATCATGAGGACGTGATATTTGTGCGCCAATAGCGGCAGGTAAACCAAATCCCATAGTGCCCATACCCGCACTGGTTAAAAAGTTACTTGGATCATCAAAGCTCATATGTTGCGCTGCCCACATTTGATGTTGGCCAACATCAGTGGTGACGCAAGTATTACTTGGCATAAGATCACTAATGGTTTTTAATACCGCAGGAGCAAAAATATTTTCTCCTGGATGGTCATAGCGCCAAGCAAAATCACGACTCATTTGCTGTAATTTTTGTTGCCAAGCAGCTATGTTTAAATCAGTAACGAGTGACGGTAAGTTCGCTTTTAGGTCGCCTAATATCGCTACGTCAGCAGCACGGCGCTTATTAATTTCAGCGGTATCTATATCAAAATGGATAACTTTTGCATTCGGTGCAAATTCATCAAGCTTGCCAGTTACTCGGTCATCAAAGCGAGCACCAACCACGACTAATAAATCACTTTCTTGTACGGCAATGTTAGCTGTTTTTGTGCCATGCATGCCTAGCATACCCAGATAATTCTCGTTATCTGGGTTAATTGAGCCCAAACCTTTTAAAGTTGAAACACTCGGCATACCGGTTTTTTCTGCAAAATCACGTACTTCTTCTACCGCGTTCGCCATACCAACACCGCCACCTACGTATAAAATAGGTTGTTTAGCTTTATTAAGTAGTTCAAGCGCTTGATTGATATCTGCTAAAGGCAATTGCACTTTGTTCTGTAGGTGAGACAGTTTATCAAAACGTTCGGTAACTTCTGCTAATTGAATATCTTTTGGAATATCAACTAGTACCGGACCTTGACGGCCTTCTAATGCAATTTCAAAGGCTTGATATAATACTCTTTCAAGGTCATCAATATCAGTTACTTGAAAAGAATGTTTAGTACAAGCGAGCGATAAACCAAAAATATCAATTTCTTGGAAAGCATCACTACCCATAGCTGCGGTAGGTACTTGTCCTGTAATGGCAACAACGGGAATAGAATCTGCTAAAGCATCAGCAAGCCCAGTGATCAGGTTAGTTGCACCTGGACCTGAGGTGGCTAAACAAACACCAACCGTGCCAGCAGCGCGTGCATAACCGACAGCAGAAAATGCTGCACCTTGCTCATGACGGCAGAGGAAATGTTTGACATTACTATCGTATAAAGCGTCATAAATTGGCATTATAGCGCCGCCAGGGTAGCCAAAAACGTGTTTAACCCCGTGTTCTTCTAATACTTCAAATAATAATGCGCCGCCTGTTAGCGTTTTACTTTCGGTCATGATGATTCCAAATGTTATTTTGTTAAAATCTATATTTTTAGCGTTTTTACCTTTACACCGTAAAGCCATAAAAATGAGTGGAAAAGGCTAAAAAGAAAACCCTCGGTTCTTGCGAAGCGAGGGTTATAATTTGATTGATTGCTTTTTTTTAGCTCAACAAAACCCTCGAGATGATTTAATAATCACCACGACGAGAAGGTTAATAATGATTGAGTTAAATGATTGCATTTTATCTCTTTGCTTGTGTTTTTTTGGTACATTCTTTTGCCAACTGAGTGTTAGTTTTACCTACTCAGTATCGTTTCCTTATTAAATTAGTACCATAGCTCTAATCCTATATGCAAGTTTTTTTGTTAGAGTTTTTTTGTTTATTAACGCATCATAGGGAATAAACTGATGTCAAATTCATCGGTATGAAATTGCTTAATCAAAGTAATATTTATTGAACTACACTAAAAAAAGGTTACCAATAAAATGGAATTTTTATGTCACTTTCTTGTGTGTATAGTCGAGCTCGAATAGGTCTTGAATCACCACTTGTTACCGTTGAAGTTCACCTAGCTAATGGTCTACCGGCATTTAATATTGTCGGCTTACCAGAGACCTCAGTTAAAGAGTCAAAAGATAGGGTACGCAGCGCAATAATTAACTGCGGCTATGAGTTCCCGGCAAAGCGAATAACGGTCAACCTTGCGCCAGCGGATTTACCTAAAGAGGGCGGGCGCTTTGATTTGCCCATTGCTATTGGTATTTTGGCGGCATCAGAGCAACTACCTCCCGTTGACTTATCTCAATATGAATTTGCTGGCGAGCTAGCACTATCGGGCGAGCTCAGAGCTATTGTCGGTGAAATACCGGTAGCGATGGCCAGTAGTCAAAGCCAGCGAACGCTAATTATCCCAAGTCAAAATACCGAACAAGCCAGTTGGGTTAAGCAAGCAAAAATTCATGCGATAAACCATCTTACACAACTGTTCGCTCATTTTTCCGGTCAGCAAATATTACCGTTAGTGTCAGAACAACTTATCGCTGAAGAATTTGTTGAACAAGAGCAAACGCTTGATATGAGTGAGGTCATGGGTCAACCTCTGGCTAAGCGCGCTTTAGAAATTGCGGCAAGTGGTGGCCATAATTTATTGTGATTATGTCGTAATCCTAATTATTTATTTAGAGGAATTCAAGGATGAATATTATTAAAATAGAAAGAATTAAATATTTAACAGATCAATTTAATTTAAAATCAATTACAGAAGAAGAATTAACCGAACTTAACCACCTACAAGCTGAATGGCTTGATATAGGTGATTTAGGTCAGAAAGAAGATATTGCAATAGAGAGGAGTATTAAAAGTATAAATTGATCCAGCACCTAAACCTATACACTTTTTACGAGATGTTTACATCTGTAAATCATACTTTATAAGCGAAATTATCTAATAAGTAATGTATAATATTTTATCAAATTAAAGCCCTGTATTTTTATACAGTATGGTAAGCTGTGATAAATAACTACAAGGTCTATTTATGATAATTACAGATGGTTTCTTAAAAGAAACATTAGATAATAAAAAGTTTAAAAAAGAGTTTTCTAATCAACAGGATATGATCGCCTCTTTAACTCACTTTTTACATAATAAAAGTGCAGTGTACTCTGAACATTTTAAAGCGGAAGCTCTTAACTTTATAAAGTCGCTATTATCGTGGAAGTTTCCAGACAAGGAAATCTCTGAAAAGATGCTCAACGATGCCTTAAATACGATTGCAGATAGTTCAAGTATGGATTACCCATTTCCAACATCTGAAAACTCACACTTTACTTTTATAGATTTATTTGCAGGTATTGGTGGTTTTAGACTGGCCTTACAAAATATTGGCGGTAATTGTGTTTTCTCAAGTGAATGGGACGCTTTTTCAAAACAAACTTATAAAGCTAACTTTGGGAAGTTGCCGTTTGGTGATATTACATTACCAGAGACAAAAGCCGCTATTCCTAAATCATTTGATGTTTTATGTGCAGGTTTTCCTTGCCAAGCATTCTCTATTGCAGGAAAGAGAGGGGGCTTTGAAGACACTAGGGGAACTCTTTTCTTTGATGTTGCAGAAATTATTAAAAAACATAAACCAAAAGCATTTTTATTAGAAAATGTTAAAGGGTTAACTAATCACGATAAAGGGAAGACTTTAGCGACAATTTTGAATGTATTAAGAGAAGATCTTAATTACTTCGTTCCTGACCCTCAAATTATAAACGCAAAAGATTTTGGTGTTCCACAAAATCGAGAGAGAATATTTATAGTAGGCTTTAGAAAAGACTTAAATATTAACTCATTTAAATACCCTAAACCATTAGATGTAAGTCCAAGCGTTAGTGATATTCTTGAAAAAGAAGAGGTCTCTGTAAAGTATTACTTATCAAAACAATACTTATCTACATTAGTAAATCATAAAAAACGCCACGAAGATAAAGGTAATGGTTTCGGTTATCAAATATTAGAAAATAACGGTATTGCTAACGCTGTAGTCTGTGGTGGAATGGGGCGAGAACGCAATCTAATTTTGGATCATAAGCTAACAAACTTTACACCCGTAACGAAAATTAAGGGCGAAGTTAACCGTGAGGGAATACGAAAAATGACCCCTAGAGAGTGGGCAAGGTTGCAGGGCTTCCCTGATACTTATGAAATTGTTGTTTCAGATGCTCAAGCATATAAACAATTTGGAAACTCTGTTGCTGTTCCTGCAATTCAAGCAACAGCTCAAGAAATATTAAATTTATTGGACTTAAAATGAGCATCAAAGGGAATATCGGAGAGTGGAGTGAGATTTACACACTTTTAAAAGTATTAGGTGATGAAACACTATTTGCTGGTGATGAATCTCTAGAGAAACTTAAAGATGTAGTTTATCCAGTGCTTAAAGTATTAAGAACGGAATCAACAGGCGATTTTGAATATTCTTTAAATCAAAACGTAGTATTTATTACAAGTAATGGTGAAGAGTTATTAAATCTACCTGTATCAGAGTTTGCTTTAAAAGCGCAAAAAACATTAGAAAAAATTATTGAGAATAAAAAACAAAAAAATACCACGTTTTCAATTCCAGAAATTGAAACATTTATGAGCCTGATTCACTGTAAATCATTAAAAGCTTCATCAAGTCAAAAAACAGATATAACAATTGTTATACACGATGAAAAAACAAATCAACAACCAGTGCTTGGTTTTAGTATTAAATCTCAACTTGGTGGAGCTTCAACTTTATTAAATGCAGGAAAAACAACAAACTTTTGTTATAAAGTTGACGGACTTAGTTCTGCTGATGTGATTGAAATAAATGCTATTGGGAACCCTAGTAAGATTTTAAAGCGAGTAGAAAAAATTACAGAACTTGGTGGAACATTTGAGTTTAATAAAATACTTAATAATATTTTTTCAAATAACTTAGTGTTAATTGATAGCCTCTTACCTCAAATAATTAGCGAGATACTTCTTAGCTTCTATACAACAAGTTCTAAAACAGTAATTGACTTAGTTAAATTATTAGAAGAGTTGAACCCTCTTAATTTTGATAATTCCAATAAACACCTTTTTTATACTTACAAAGTGAAAAAAATGCTTACGGATATCGCACTAGGCTTAACTCCTGCAAAGGTATGGACTGGTCAATATGATGCAACAGGTGGGTATTTAATTGTTAAAGATGATGGTGATGTACTATGTTACCACCTATACAATAGAAATGAATTTGAAGATTACTTATTTTCAAATACTAAATTAGAGACCGCAAGTACAAGCAGGTATAAGTTTGGTGAACTTTATGAGGAATCAGGTAGTATTTATTTAAATTTAAATTTGCAAATTAGATTTATTAAATAGTTTATTACAGAATACCCTATTTAATATTATCCAATCACCCCTGTAAGTTACTTTCTTTAAATGCCTATCTATCTGATAGGCGTTCATCAAAAAACATCTAATAAAGCCATTTTAGATAAGTTAGCTTTAATAATTTATCTTTATGCTCATTTCGCAAGCTCAAATCGCCAAACCAGAAAGCGGCTTTGCCGCAATGCTCTTTAAAATGTTTTTGAATAAAAATAAATCTCAATTTCAGTCTTTATTAAAGGATCTTTGTTAATAATCTGAGTTAGTCTTTTAGTGTGTATTATTAGGATGTTAAGTTGTTGCATTTTGTATATGTTGAGTTGTTGCAAGTGGAGCTGTTGACTTGTTACGCCTGTGTATGTTGAGTTGTTGCATTACTGCTTTGTTTGACTTCTATTTTTAAAATGATAGTTATATATCTATGGACGTAAAAAAAGCCACTTGGCGGTGGCTTGATTAAATTGAACTTTCTCTGTGTCAGGAGATAACTATATATTTAACACCTATTTAAATATTGTAAAGTGAAATCGGGTGTAAATATTATTGTATCTCTTATTAATTGTTGAAGTTCAAGCGTTTTATTTAACCATTAATGAGAGACAAATTATGAAAAATAATAAAAACACTAACACATTTTTAGCAGTTCCAAACGACATTATGAATACAAAACACCCATTACATTACGAATTATTAAACTTTGATACTAATATTGAATTAAAGCTTTTTATTGCAATATTAGCTAAATCCACAATGATTTATAAAAGCAATAAGAAGAAAGGAATACAAACTTTCTCTATCCAAGGTATTCTTGGAAAAGATAGTTTCATTCCAAGATCGAAATCAATTAATCACGAAAATTTATTAAAAATAATAAATAGCTTTAACAGTAAGTTTTTCAATTTTTTATTGCTAGAAAAGAAACAAATTCAGTTTGAGCTTTCTAACAAATATATAAAAACATTAAACAGTGGTTTTACTAATTTAAACCTGATGGATTTAAAAAAGCATAAAGATTTAAAAACCACTAAACTGGCGATGCTTACAACAATTTACCCAAGCACAACTAAAAACCCCAAGCCATATTTTCATTTAAATTATCTTTGTGAATATTTAAAAATTAATGAAACATTGAAACGTTTTGAAAAAATAAGACAAATTAAAAAAGCATTTTCAAAATTAGAAAATATAGAATTTGAGTATAAACACCCTGTAAATCAGAATGCCGAAGAATTACCAGAACATTACAAATTTCACTATAAAACTCTAACTAAAAAAAATGACGAAATTAAAGAAACAGAGGTAGAAATTAAACCTAATGTTGACTCTACTGAAAGAGAGAAAGCGATTGATAAAACTTTTAATGAAGATTTTGATTTAGATGAATTGCTAAAAGAACATAAAGAACCAAACCCTGTTGAAAAAAATGATGTTTATGACATACCATTTTGAGGTTAAAAAATGTTGATTAATTCGCCAGAAACTCATGAGCTAGCTTTGCTAGTTCTTGAAGTGTTAGAAGAAAATAACGCTGAAAATGTGATAGCTTTTGATATATTATTTAATGAAATATACGAGTATGAAGAAACAGCGCCAGAACTTACTGAATTCAATTCAAGATTTGTTTAAATCCTATTTCCTGAATGTCTTTTATTTATGTTTTTTGGTGCTATTTTTTTAGTAACTTTTGGGATTGATATTTTATTAGCTGCTTTTCGTTTTTCTTCAATTTTGATTTTTTCTTGTTCTTCTTTATTTTTTAGCTCACTAACTTCAATAGCTTTTTGTAATGAATGACCATCTTTTAAAAGTGAATTTATGACAGTTAAATCTTCTTTATGTTCTTTTAATTGTTGTTTAACAAAAACTAAAGCTTCTTTTTTATCGTCTTTATGAATTAAGTTATGATCAATTAATTTTATTAAGTTATCTTTTGATAATAGTTCATCTCCAATAATTTCTTTAAGCTCTGACATTTTTAAAGTCGGCTCATTTGTCGAAAAGAAAAATAAATCATCTTTATTTTCTTGGTATGCAACAGCCATACAACGTTGTATAAGATCTTTATTATCTGATTTTGCATTGCTCCAATTTTCATTTCTAGCTAAACGATAAGCAAGCTTCAAATCGTGATCATTACTAAACTGACCAAACGAAATTTTGTTTTTTTCTGCATTGATTTTTAAGTTGTGATTGTGCGGATATTTATCAGAATCTTTTTTATTATAAAAGATGGACGTTGAACCATCTGGATTGATTTTTTGTTTGTAGTTTTTATTGAGTTTTTCAATATTTAAAATAGGTGTCTCCGATGGAGACAGTTTATTAGTAATTTCACCAAATCCAGTTTCACCAGTCAAAAGAGCGAATAAATCAGGATCATTTTTTTTGATTTTGCCAAAAGTAAGATATGAGTTTACTTTACCCCCTGCCATTGAAATACCGCTATTTAAATCATTAAATGAAATACCGCCTTGTCCGTTTTGACGATAAGTAATACAAGCCTCTATATCGTTATCGTTGAGCGTTTTTAAGAATGTTTCAGCAGTTTTTGAACTACGGTAAGCATTATTTGTTAAGTCTCTAAAATCATTATATAGCTTGTCCTTTTTGGCATTTTCGTTAATGCCTTTTTTATCGTCTTTGATTTCAGCGACAACAGCTTTTTCTTTTTTTAGATTTGAACTTATAGCATCTTCAATTTTTATAATCTGTTTATAAATATCATTTTCTTTAACATCAGCAGATTTATTTATTCTGTGAATTTGTTCTTTTTCCTCTTTTAATTTTTCACTCCTCTCAAAAATATCTACTTCGGCAAAGTTAGTAATATATTTTTGCCAAAGCGTATAACGGACTGGTTGTTCTAACTGAGATATTGAGTTTTGAAGTGTTGAAATGTCATTAGTTCTTTTTGTGTGAACTTTATTTTTTTGCTGATAAAGTGCTTTTTCTTGTTTTCTATCATCAGAGATTTTTTTCTTTAAACTTTGGAAATATTTAATATTGCCTTTTTTATCAATTTTAATTTTATAATCTATGTCTTTATTTTTAGCTATTTTTGAATTGTTATTATTCCCTTGCGGAACATATACACGCTTATATTTTCCATCAACTTTTTTATTAATCCAATTGTCGGGGGTATTTTTGCCAGTCAAAACCAAGTTATGCTTTTTCTCAAACTTTTGTAGAAAATTATTCATAGTATGAAAATCATTAGATTTCTTTTGATACTTTCCTTGATCATCATGTAGCCCACGCACTAGATGGAAATGAAGTTTATTTTTATCTGTGTCAATTTGTGGCCATAACATTTGAGGCGCACCATTGGGATTTGCTTTTTTAGCAACTTCCAAAGCTAATTCCGTAGCTTTTTTCATTCCTAATTTTTCATCATCTTCCATTTCAAATGAAATTGTTGAGTGTTCATAAATATATTTTTGTCGTTTATTTGTTGATAATTTTGAATTAGCTTCAATGCTTAAAACAAAATCATCCATCAAGTTTTGATATTCAACAGTATCAAGAACGCTTTCACAACCTCCAACATTTGAATGAACATCAATTAATCTTGGATTGTCTTTGTTGTTAATTCCTTTCTTGTCGTTAGTGTTGTATCTAATAATATTTCTAAGGTTTCTTAATGTCTTACCATTATGCAGTGATATAAATACAGCCATTATTTTTTACTCCTAATTTTAAAATTAGGAATGACTTTTTTACAGAAATAATTTTTTACTTTTATAGATTCACGCCTAAAATCATTAACTTCTTTTAAATCCCGATCATCAATTTGTTTATTTTGATTTGCTATTTTTGCTATTTGATTTAAGTTGATTCCGATTTTTTGTAAATGATTAACTAACTTTAATGAGTGTCCTGTTTCATCAACTAAAACTTTTCTGTAAGAAGTTCTATCATCGTGCAGGTGTATTAAAACATCTTGCCAAGTTGCAAATTTATTGAGTGTTTTTAATTCAATAAATTGATTGTAAACATCTTCATTTAATCTAATTTTGATTACTTTGTTTTTTGGTTTTATCTCTTTTTTCTTGTCCTTTTTTTTATTACTCATCACTAAAAATCCTTTAATATTATCCAAATGCAATGCGGAAATATTGATCTTTAATGCTTTAATTACTTATCTTTTAATCGTTTCATTTTCGAAGAAAATCAAGAGGTTTTGGGGACCCAAAGCCATATCTTGCAATATATCCTTTATTATCGTTTTATCATTCAAGGAATTATTGTCAAATTAGTATAGGTTTTTGTTTTTATTGGCCTTCGGCTAATTGCTCGCAAGCTCGCTTTTCTGAAATTTTTGATTATCTCCTTATTCGCATTTTATTTAGGCGACATCTGTATACCGTTTTTTTATTTCTGTTGTCAGTATTGACAACTTAAAAAGAAATGATACGACATTAATAATAGTTAATTAAATTTTGAGGAGAATAATAATGAATAAAACTTATTGTGGTTGGACGAAAGAAGAAATATACGAGGCTGAAAATAGTGGTGATTATTATATTCCAACGGAAGTTTTAATTGCTTTTGAAAATGATGATTATGATGGTTCTGATGAGTGGAGTGAATAAATTATGTTATTAAATGATTTTCAAATTGAAATGCTTTTAGACAACATTGAAGAATTAGCATACTTCAATCAAGAGTTTAACGAAGAAAAAGAGACTCAATATGTTTTTGATTTTCTTCAATCATTACTTTCAACTATTGAATATAATTCAAATATTGAAGAGTCAAAAAAAGAAGAAATAAAAGAAAGATTTAAAAAATACGATATTTTATAAAAAAGGGGAATAAAAATGGAAGATACTAATTTATTTGAAACACAAGGAATGCTTTTTGAGTTTTTTAAATCGGAACTTTCAAAAAAAGATTTATTTATCTTTTTTCAAATGTATCTTTATAGAAATAAATACGACAAATTTTCTTTTGAAAAATATACTTGTTCCCAAGAAGTTATATTTAAGTGTGATAAATCTAATTTTTCAAGAAGTGTTAAAAAATTAATAGCTGCACAATGGCTAATTAAAATAAATACAAATGAATATGAATTATTGTATCACCAACCTTTTTAACTTGTTGTTGTCGAAGTTGACAACAACAAGTATTAAGTAATCTTTAATTTTATTAATAATTGAGTCGTTTTCTCTATTTGATAAATAATTTTATCGAATAGCTCAATATCTTGATCAAGAATTATTTTGTTAATTAATTTATTTATTCTATTGAGATAATTATCTAATTTTTTATTTTTAATATTTTTAGTTTCATCAAGTAAAGCAATAAAGTTCTCTTGAATTTGCCAAATCATCGGGTCGATAGGCGTAGGAACTCCGTTCAAGCGTTTATAGCTAACTTCTCCACTTGGCAAGGTGCAACCACCGAAATTATAATTTTCATCTAAAATGATTGTATGAACGTGTTTATCTTTCATTTTAAAGATAATAAAAGGACAATGATCATAAATAAAATATGCACTCTCAATTTTATTTAATAGATAACTATTAAAGTTTATTCTGTTTGAATATAACTTTGTTTTATCTTCTTCAAGAATTACATCATTATATAAATCATCATATTTATATTCGGGTTTGAAAGTTAAAATTTTATCTTCAAGATTATTAATTTCTAAACTGTAATTTTCTATATCTTTTGATAATTCACTTATTTTATTTTGTATTGGTAAAGCTGTGAAATCTCCCATTAGTAAAAAATTAAGATCATTACTCGCTTTTTCGTTTAAATCTTGAAGTTTAGCAAGCCTTAAATTTAGTTCTGTGGGTGGTTCAGGCTTTGGCATAAAGCCATTTTCTGTTGTAAGGTGCAATAGCATTAATTCAAGCGGTAAATACTTATAATGCTTATTTTGAGAACATTCACCGCCTCTTTTCGAGTTAGCACAAGTTAAATATTTACCACCTTTAACTCTATCATTTCCTTTATTTACAAACTCCATTTTTCCATCACAATGCCCGCATTTTATAAAACTTCTATATAAGTTTGAAAAGTGTTCATTGCTTAACTTGCCACGCCCGACCACTCTACTTTTTCTTGCTATTTGTGCTTTTAAAAAAGTTTCTTCATCAATAACTTGAGGATAATAATCTAAAATAGGATCTCCTAGAGGTTTACGCTTTTTATCTCCTATACCTCCGTGTTTACCGATGTGTGGCTGATATTCACCAAGAACTGATTTATCTGTCAAAATACGAGATACGCTTGTTCTCGCCCACAATTTACTTTTAGAGGTTGGAGTAGGAAATTGATCAAGATTATTGTTTAACTGCCTTACAAGCTGGGTTACGCCTACACCCTCAATACATTTATCATAAATATATTTTATTATTTCAACACGATCTTTTTTTATATGGAATGTGGCTTTATCTTTTGACAAATTCAGCCAGTGAGGAATTAAAGAAGTTAACTTTTTAGTTTGTATGTTTTCACGCCTTTCGTCCCAACTTTCTTTAAGTCTTTTTTGTTTTGTAGAGCTTTCATTGTAAGCTCTCGACATTATGACAAGGCTCGTAATGATGTCTAACATTTGATTATCATTTTTTTCTGCTACATCATCTTCATCATCTTTGATATGTAGGTATTTTTTCTCATCTTGCGTTGTATAAATATTTACATATTCTAATAAATGCAAAAATTGTCTCATTGCGACATTTATTTTTTTGCGTGATAATCGATCTAAATTTTCAACAATAAGAAGAGAACCTTTTTCAATTTTTCCTGTTTCACAATCTTGAATAAATCTTTTCAAATTTTCTTGATCACCAGAAAAACCTGAAATACCCAACTCTTTATAAATTGACAACTCTTGATCTAATTCATAACCATTTTTATCACAATACGCTTGTGTCGCTGCTAGTTGTCGTCTAAAACTGTCGCCTTTGGCTTGTTGCGGAGAAGAGTAACGAATATATGAATATGCTTTTTTCATTGCTTAAAATACCATTTAATAGCTTTATGCGGATTATAACATAACTAGTTATTTATTGGTCCACCTGGCACCGGAAAAACCATGTTAGCGAGTCGTTTGGCGGGTATTTTACCGCCGATGACGGAAGAAGAAGCGTTGCAAGTTGCCGCTATTCAATCAATTAGTCATCAAGATATAACGCGTAAATCTTGGTTTACTCGACCTTTTCGTGCGCCACATCATACCGCGTCATCGGCGGCTCTAGTCGGTGGCGGCAGTCAACCCCGACCAGGAGAAATTACCTTAGCGCATAACGGCGTACTGTTTTTAGATGAGTTGCCAGAATTTGAACGAAAAGTGCTAGACGTATTACGAGAGCCAATGGAGTCAGGTGAAGTCACTATTTCTCGAGCTCTGCATAAACAGTGTTTTCCTGCGCGCTTTCAATTAATTGCCGCGATGAATCCTAGCCCTACCGGTTTTTATAACGACCAGCGTAGTACACCAGAGCAGGTATTACGCTATTTAAACCGCTTATCAGGGCCTTTTCTTGACCGTATTGATCTGCAAATTGAAGTCGCTCGACTACCACGGGGTACATGGGCGCAGAGCACACAACAAAATGAGTCTAGTGCAAAAATACAGCAGCGAGTCCAAGCATGCCGAACAAGACAACTGCAACGACAGGGCAAGGCGAATGCCCATATTAGCAGTAGCGAATTGAAAAGCTATTGTGGATTAAGTACTCAAGACAATGAATTTTTAGAACTTGTTGTAGAGAAGCTTGGTTTATCGACGCGTGCCCATCATAAAATTTTAAAAATTGCCCGCACCCTTGCCGATATGGAAGGCAGTGAAGATATTAGCCATCAACACCTTGTTGAGGCGTTATCTTACCGCGCTATGGACAGACTACTGCGACACTTAACGGGTAGTGTGTCGATTTAGTATGTAGTTAGTTGCAAGGTTTAGCGGCGTTAATAAGACGTTAAGCAATAGACGAAAAAAATGCTTTGATCAGCGGCTGAGCTCTTGATTGATTCAAACAACAAACGCCTAAATCAAAAGGTTCAATATCGCCGATATTCTCAAGGTTAGTGACTTTATCTTTTACCGGGCTGTTATCAACAACAACTTGCGGCACTATGCCTACACCACAACCTAACGCTACCATACTCACTAGCGCTTCGTGGCCAGAGACGGTTGCGTAGATATTGGGTTTGCCTTGCTGCTTTTTTCGATACCAAAGTTCAAAGCGCTTTCGAGCCGCGCCATGCTCAGGCAAAATAATAGGAATGTCAGACCAACTCAGTATTTTTTGACTCAGTTGCTGCTGAACCTTACATATCATTGTTGGCGCTATTATCGCCAGCGCTATGGTATCAAGATGATGAAAGTAGACACTGCGGGGCAAATGCTCTGGGGCAGCAGCAATGGCAAAATCGACTGATTTATTGTGAACTTGTTCAAGAGCATCGGCCGGATCTCCGGTGATTAACATTATTTCTACTAACGGGTGTTGCACACGAAAGCGCTCAAGCAAGGGCGGTAAATGACTATAGGCTGCGGTCACTGAGCAGTAAATATGAAGCTTACCGGTTAATGCCGTTTGTTTATGTTCGAGAGATTGTTTGAACGAATGCCATTGCTCAAGCTGATGCTCAGCATAAATTTTAAATTTTTTGCCCGTATCGGTTAGTACTACTGTGCGATTGTCGCGATGTAATAACTCCCCACCTACTTCATCTTCTAGCCGTTGAATAGCTCTACTTAGCGTTGACGGACTTATATGGTGCGCTTGTGCGGTTTTACCAAAATGTAAGCTTTTACTTAAATGGGCAAACATCGCTAGTGCTTTTTGATCCATGTTAACTCTCTTGGTTGTGTTGCAATAAACGCAACGTAGTGGTGCGAATATATCACTTTTTGCAACATCAAGGCTAGGGTATGATGGCTTCATTGTAAGAATATTACAAAAAATATTGTCAGTAACTCTGACTCACATCATCAATAAATATAATTTAGTGATTTTATTAAGACATTCGAAGGAAGCAGCATGAGCAATTATTTTAATACTTTAAGTTTACGTGAAAAATTAGGCCAGTTAGGCAAATGTCGTTTTATGAAGCGTGAAGAGTTCAACGATGGCTGTAACTTCATCAAAGATTGGAACATTGTTATTGTTGGTTGTGGTGCGCAAGGTTTAAATCAAGGCTTAAATATGCGTGATTCAGGTTTAAATATTTCTTATGCATTACGTGATGCCGCTATCAGTGAGAAACGTCAATCATGGCAGTGGGCTACTGAAAATGGTTTTACCGTTGGTAATTACGCTGAATTAATTCCTCAAGCAGACTTAGTATTAAACTTAACACCTGATAAGCAACATACTTCAGCGGTTAATGCGGTAATGCCGTTAATGAAAAAAGGCGCTACTTTATCTTATTCACACGGTTTCAACATCGTTGAAGAAGGTATGCAAATTCGCCCTGATATTACCGTTGTTATGGTTGCTCCTAAATGTCCAGGTACTGAAGTACGTGAAGAATACAAACGTGGTTTTGGTGTACCAACACTTATCGCGGTTCACCCAGAAAATGATCCGCAAGGCAATGGCTTAGCTATTGCTAAAGCCTACGCAAGTGCAACAGGTGGTGATAGAGCGGGTGTTTTACAATCTTCTTTCATCGCTGAAGTTAAATCTGACTTAATGGGTGAGCAAACTATCCTGTGTGGTATGTTGCAAACAGCGGCTGTTTTAGGCCATAAGCAATTAGTTGCTCAAGGTATCGACGCAGCTTACGCACGTAAATTACTACAATACGGTTTAGAAACAACCACTGAAGGTCTTAAGCACGGCGGCATCACTAACATGATGGACCGTTTATCAAACCCTGCGAAAATCAAAGCGTTTGATATGTCTGAAGAATTAAAAGTTATTCTACGTCCGTTATTTGAAAAGCATATGGATGACATCATTGAAGGTCGCTTCTCTGAAACGATGATGGCTGATTGGGCTAATGATGATATTAACTTATTAACATGGCGCGCAGAAACAGCAGAAACTTCATTTGAATTAGCACCTGATTGTGACACTGAAATCACTGAACAAGAATACTACGATAAAGGTATCTTTGTTGTTGCTATGATCAAGGCAGGTGTTGAACTAGCCTTTGAAGCTATGGTTGCAGCTGGTATCATTGAAGAGTCAGCATACTATGAGTCACTTCATGAAACGCCATTAATTGCTAACTGTATTGCTCGTAACAAGCTTTATGAAATGAACGTTGTTATTTCTGATACAGCTGAGTACGGTAACTACTTGTTTACGCACGCTGCAGTACCATTACTTGAAGACTACGCTGCTAACTTAACGTTAGAGCAATTAGGTGAAGGCCTAAAAGATAGTTCAAACAATGTTGATAATGCACGTTTAATTGAAGTGAATGAAGCAATTCGCAGTCACGGCGTTGAAGTGATTGGTAAAGAGCTTCGTGGTTACATGACTGATATGAAAAAAATTGCTAGTGCAAAATAATGTTATTTTAGCGCGAAACGTTTAATGTCGAGTTACTTTTCAAATAACTCGTAATTAAATAACGCTTTAAATAATGATACTAAGCAAATAAAACGGTACTTGAGATTAATTCGGTACCGTTTTTTATTTTTAAATAATTTAAAACTTAATAAGGAAGATACCATGTCTGATTTTAAAGAAGTAACTATTAACAGAGCCGCTAACGTATATTTTGACGGTAAAGTAACCAGCCGAACCATCACTTTTAGCGATGGCAGCTTTAAAACGCTTGGTATTATGCAAGCGGGTGAGTACAACTTTGGCACCAAAGAAGCTGAATTAATGGAAATTACTGCAGGTGATTGTGAAATTTTACTTGCGGGTGCTACACAGTGGCAAACTATTAAAGGCGGCGAGTCTTTCAATGTTGACGCTAACAGTTCTTTTGATATTAAAGCGAAAACAGTTATCGATTATTGTTGTACTTATATAAGCTAATCACTTTCCGTGCTGCTGTTTTAGAGCAGTACATGATAAGTAACCCTAAAAGCACCTAACTTATTGGTGCTTTTTTTAGTTTTTGACATTGTAGAAAAAGCCCTAGAGTAGATCTAGGGCTTGTATTCATCATTAAAAAGCGTAGCTTAGCGCTATATTAATGTTATCAACATCAGTATCTGATAGTTGAAAGCGTTGCCAATTAGTCGAGATAGCCCAACGTTCACTGACTTGATAACGCGCGCCAACACTTAAAAATAAGTCGGTGCCAGTATCATCGGTTGCTATGGTGTTATTGTCAAAAGTGCTGGTTAACTCGGCTTTCCAATTGAACAAACCTAGTTGTAAATCAAGTGCTATATTTTCACTGACCCAGAACTTATGGCCTGCCGATAAGGTAAAACCATTACCAAGTACCGGTCCTATATTTGTTAATTCTTGTTTAAGCGTGCCTGCTTGCAGCGTGTCTGCGGTTAAGGTGACACTGGCGTTGCCTAAATCTAAGTAGCCTGCACTCACATACCAATGTTTATCAAATAGATAGGCAATGTTGGTATTGATACTGATGCCTGAATCATCAAGGGAAACAATGTGCAGTTGTTCACCTGAGGGAGTAATAGAAAGTTGCGTATCGGCAGTGCTATGACCTACACCTAGCGTAAGCTCCCATTGTGTACCATTCGCAACGGCTGTTGAGCTCATCACGAATATCGCCATTGCTGACATAGTCACCATAATTTTTTTCATTAGTTTGAGCCTTTTAATAAACGTACTGATATATAGCGATTGATAACCAATAAGCTAAGCATCAACACTATCCAGCTAGGCAATGAGCCACCAGACGATTTATTCGTTACCGTAATTGTTTCATAAGCTTGTACCGACACGGTAACAATGCCTGTTACGTCAACACCGTTACCGTCGCTTACGTTATATTCAATAGTATCAACACCTTCAAAGCCTACTTTAGGGGAGTACACTAATTGGTTACCTTTAATCACCACACTGCCATGTTTCGCAAAGGCACTACTGATAGTTAATGGGTCGTTGTCAGCATCAGTATCGTTGGCTAACGCATCAATGGTGATAGTGGTGCGATCGTTAGTTGACGTATTATCAGCAGCGACTTCAGGCAAGGTATTGCTAATAACTTTCACCGATACTTGTGCGCTTGCAACGCCGCCATTACCATCGGTAATGCTGTAAGTAATCAAATCGTTACCGAGAAAGTTAGGCGCGGCCGTATAGGTGAGCAGAGCCTCGTCTTTAATAACCACGTCACCGAAATTCACATTAACACTTGAAATGACTAATGTATCACCGTTTGCATCAGAGTCGTTCGCAAGCACATCAATATCAATTGACTCGTTCCAGAACACCTCAATACTATCGGTTGTTGCAATTGGTGCAGTATTGCCACTGTTTAATACGGCAACACCACCAGGGTCAACAATGGCATTGTTGATCATGCCATCATCATCGTTTGGTCCGCCATCGCTCAGTGTTAACTGCACACACCAATGACCTGCAGTCAGACCTGGAGTCCACTGAGCAGCATTAGGTGGAGGACAAAAACCAGGCTCTCCTAAGGTTGAATATATCGCGTTATATTCATCTTCAACAAAATTAACCCAAGTGTTATCGTTATTTAATTTGCGATAAATAGCGTTGTTTGGAATAGGCGCGTGTTGCGGGAATACTACTTGATACGTTTGACCTGCTTGTGGTAATCCGTAAGCGATAAAGTCAAATACACCACCAATATTGGCGGCTAACGTGTCATCACCCAAGGTGTTTTCAATTTCGGTATTACTTAATAAGGCACCACCACTTTGTGCACTGGCAACAGAATTACCTTTGCGTAAACAAACCCCTGGCTCACCTTCAACTAAGAAGCCTTTTTGATTAGTGATGTGCGAAGGTAATACATTACACGCATTAATCGCATCGAGATAATTTGGAATGCCGTCACCGTCCTCATCACTATAGCCTTCGGCGTTATCAGGAATTAAATCGCCATCAGTATCGGTGCTAGCTAAGGCAGTTAGTGCATTAACTACTTCAATATAAACATTGGCTTGTGTGGTTTTAGTGGGTTCGCCATTATCACTTACCTCGACACTGAGTAAATACACCCCCACATCAAGTTCACTTGGGTTGATATTGACTACTTTCGAGCTTTCGCCGCTAATCATATTGTTAACGTCACTGTCAGTACTGTGCCATATAAAGCTATGCATATCTGACACATTTAAGTCGGTTACTAAAGCTTCAATGACAGCGCTACCAGCATTTTTGGCGAATAGTAAACGTTGCTCAGTATCTTGCGTTACCAGTAAACTTACTTCTGGTGCAGCATTACCTTCAGTAATAGTAATTATCTGAGTTGCATTAGCGGAGGCATTGATTTCAGAGTCAATCGTGATAACAATAGTTTCAACATCTTCATCAAGGCCGTCATCAAAAATATTGAAGCTAACTGATGCGCTATTGGTTTCATCAATGCTAACAGAGTCAGCGATTAAGTCGTGGTCTGAGCCACTACTTGCACTACCACTAACCGTAAAAGGTACTTCAACAGGATAAGTGGGTGATTGTCCATTTAAGATAAAGTTAACAGTAACACTTGAGCCTTCAATTACGGTTTGGTCTTTTGATATAGACACCAACGGGTGCACGGTAACCGTTTGTGCCGCGATAGTTTGATTACCTAAGCGATCAACTGATTGCCAATAAGCCTTGTTATTGCCTGGCGCAAACATAATGTTGCCGTCAAGCAGATAAACCGGTAATGCCTGACCGTTAATATTAACGGCAGTGGCAACACCTAATTCGGCTTTAGTATATAAACCCGTGGCATTAATGACGATATCATCAGGTAAGGTGATGACGGGTGCATCAGGGTCAGTACTACCCCCAAGGGTTAACACTACATTGGCTTTATCACTGCCATTATTACCGTCGCTAATGGTGTAAGATAAATTAACAACACCGGCATACCCTTGCTCACCAATATAGGAAACAGATGCGTCGTTGATACTTACTTGACCAATATCAGCCGATATTGCCATGACTGTTAAGATATCACCATCTACATCTGTATCATTGCTCAGTAATGACAACGCGTATTGGTTATTCGCGGCTTTAGGAAGTGCAATAGTATCATCGACAGCATCTGGTTTATCATTGACTGGATTCACCGTAATAGAAACAGTGGCTTGTGTAGAGTCAACCTCGCCATCATTGGCAATAAAGTTAAAGCTGTCATCACCAAAGTAATTAGCGCCTGGCGTATACTGCCAATTATCACCCACTTGCTCTAGTGAACCATTGCTTGGCAGACTGGTGATGGTAATAGCTAAGACGTCGCCGTCTAGGTCACTTACAGATAACATAAAGGTTGTCACGCCATCTTCATCAACTGAAATACTCTCACTATTTGCTACTGGTACATCATTAACTTTTTTAACGGTAATACTAAAAGCTGCTAACGAAGCGCTACTGGTATCAGTATCAGATACCGTGATAACAATACCTGAAAAAACACCTGAATTACCGTTACCTGGCGTGCCTGTTAACGCACCCGTTGCGCTGCTAAAGGTTGCCCAGCTTGGTTTATTGGTAATACTAAAGGTTTTAGTATCACCGGTATCAACATCGGTCACGGTTGGTATAAAACTATAGGCGGCATCTTCTGCAACCGTTGTAGCAGGCGAGCCTGAAATAACGGGTGCATCGTTGGTATTTGTTACGGTAATGTTGAAACTCAGGCTATCTGTTGCTCCAGCTTTATCGGCAACGGTAATTACAATGCCGGTGACAGTACCTATATTGGCCTGTGTTGGCGTGCCCGTTAACGCGCCCGTTGCGGTGCTAAAGGTTGCCCAGCTTGGTTTATTGGTAATGCTAAAGGTTTTAGTATCACCGGTATCAACATCGGTCACGGTTGGTATAAAACTATAGGCAGTATCTTCTGCAACTGTTGTAGCAGGCGAGCCTGAAATCACGGGTTTATCGTTCACCGACGCAATATTGAAGGTAAGTGTTTTCGTTGTTTCACCTAGAGTGCTTTCCTTCGCTAGAACGATAATAGTCCCCGCGTTAATGCCATTTAAATTAGGTGTGGGAGTGAATGTGAGGCTGTTCAGAGCGTTGTTTACATCAACTAAAGCGCCAGAAAACCTAATAAGGCTATCATCTAAGCCGTCGCCGCTCAGCAAGTTTATTCCTGTAGTATCTATTGAAATGTTACCGCCATTAGCGCTTAAAGTAACTTCTTGATTTTCACAATCGACATCAGTTATTTCAATGTCGTCACTAATAGCAACATTAGTTTCATCTTCGCTCACAATTGGTAATGGTGGCAGGTTTATTGAAGGTGGGCTGGGCAAACTTAAATTTATATCGTCAAAATAAAGACTAAAAATGTCTCTGGTAAAGTTGGTAATTCGAAATTCATCAATATCTGCAAACTCTGGGGTATCAGCAAAGCATATTTTTGATAATGCTTTATTACTAATGGAGAATGTTTTTAAAGCACCAACAACCTGACTACCATCTTTATAGCCGACAACATCAAAAACCACAGGGTTTCTTGTACTTATATCACTGGGGTAAACTTTAAAGTTATTTAAAAAAAACTCTGAGCGATCATTCGAACTGAACGCTACATCGATTAATTTATTCGTCCGCCCCTGATCTCTACCTGAAATAGAGTCTGTGTCACTAGTAATGTGTGAATCATTATGTATACCAATTGCAGCGTATTGCCCAGGTTCATTATCTCCCGTAACTGAAAAGTCCCAGCCGGTGCCTAAAATATTTTTAGCCAATGCTGTTGGGTTCGCATTCACGAATTGACCATCAGAAGCGCTGACCAAACCATCAAAGGTGGTTATTGTACTGGGCGCCAAATTCCTTAATGCTAGAGTTAGCACAAGAGTTGATTCACTCTGGATATTATAATCACTTAATGTCCTATCATTTTCTAATTCTTTTATGCCAAAATGAAGGCGTTGCTGATCTGGAGGAATGCCCTCTTTATCTTGGATTTTAGCTTTTACGTTTTCAATCGAGTCACCTGCTTCAACTTCTAAAGCAATCTTTTTTTCTGTTGATGTTTCGACAAAAATTAGCATAGCTTGTAAATTAAAAGAGCAAAACATGAAGAGGACAATGGTTATTAATTTCATTATGTGTTTACCTTTGTTCGTAATGTACTTGCCGGCATTGAAAATGCCGAGCTAAGCAATAGGGTTGAGAAAACATAAAGGCTATATTGCTTAAAATGTTTTTTATATTTTTTTAGGGAAAGCTTGAAAACGTTTGCGGTAACAGCGCATTGCCATTTTTTTAAAAGCCAGTTCATAATTTAATTAATACCTTTAAAACTGTGATACGGATGTAGTGTGTAATGGGTAACCAAAAGATTGACAAGGGTGGGGTGTTAATCAGTTAGGTGTGAGTATTCTCAACGGATAATTTTACCTGTGATCTGGTGGCAGTAGTTATAGTTGATTGTGACCTTGTGTGACCTGTATGACCACGTTTGGCGGCGCATAGCCTTATGATTATGCTGTTCATTATTCATATTGTTATCAACGGATGAACACCTTATCATTGACACAATAAATACTTTCTACTCTGTAATACACAATGCTTGATTTACAAACACTTAGCCTATCAACGGTGATAGCTTCTAGTATTCATGCTTTATTTTTTATTCTTGTGTGGCGATTAAACCGGGAATTTTCAGGAATAAACTATTGGTTAGTAGGCATGTTATTGCAGCCTATAGGCTGGGCGTTACTTGCCGCTAGAGGTTATATTACCCCGTGGATAAGTATATTTGGCAGCATCATTATTATTATCTCAATGTTATCGTACCTGTTGGGCGCATATCGATTTTTTAAACGAGAACAGCCGCGTTATTTGCCGACTATTTATTTAGCCTTATTTTTACCTATTTTTATTTATTACACTTTTGTTGACGAAAGCATTACTGCGCGCATTATCATTGTTTACAGTATCGGTGCAGCCATAATGTTGCAGTGTGTTAGTATTCCTTTTTTAATCGATAAGACTCAGAGAATATTTGGTGGTTATGTTTTCTCGTTAATCAGCGGCGTGATATTTTTACTTATTTTTATTCGTTTAATAGCCACTGTGTGGTTTCCCGCTATCGATAAGCTTTATGATTTTTCTGTTAGTAATTTAATTGGCGTGCTCATTGGGTTTTTGATGTGTTACGGTATGGGGTTTACCTTCACTATTTTGTGTAATGAACGCCGTATTAGGGATATTGTTCAATTAAAAGAGTCGGCAAAACTTGATGCGCAACTCAAAAATAATTATTTAGCTGTTTTAAGCCATGAATTACGAACGCCACTCAATGCTATTGTCGGTACAGCTCAGCTTATGCAAACTAAAATTATATCTGATGAGTTAAAGCATGATTGCGACATTATTATTGATGTCGGAAAAGCATTGTCAGATATTTCTCTTGAGGCGTTAAGTTACGCTTCGTTTAATGACATTAAAAGCCAAGCTGTTCAATTAGATTGGGTTGAGTTACCTCATTGGTTAGCAACTATTGTTAAGCTACTCAACCCACTTGCTGAAAATAGAGGGTTAACCCTACGTTTAGTTGTAAAGAAATTGCCTAAAAGTGTAAAGCTTAATACGAAGACAATCAGGCAGGTGCTTATTAATTTAATAGGCAATGCCATTAAATATACCAATGATGGCGGTATTATTTTGGTTGTTAATTTCACTGAAATAGAAACACAGAGCCCTACACTTAAAGGAGAGTTTGTATTTGAAGTGATTGATACTGGTATTGGTATTCCTAAAACGGAACAAGCTCAATTACTAAAGCGCTTTACACAAGGTAAAAATAAAGGGGCTAAACAGACAACCATCAGCTCAGGAGGTGTTGGGCTAGGTTTGTCAATTGCAAATAAATTGCTAAAAGCGTGTAATAGCGAGTTAGCCTTTACGAGTGAGAAAAATAAGGGGAGTTGTTTTAGGTTTTCATTACAATTAGAGTGTTCAACAGATGAAAGTCTATCTTTTATAGAGCAAGCCGCTGCGTTAACTGGCTTAAATATTTTAGTGATAGAAGATGTAGCGCTTAATCAGCGTGTCATTTTGTCGATGTTAACGTTAGATAAACACCAAGTAGATTTAGCTGAAACAGGTATAGTCGCCTTAGAAAAATTATCAAGGTCTCCTTATGATGTCATTTTGTTAGATATGCAATTACCTGACTTGCATGGTTTAACTATTTATCAAGCATTACGAAACGATAAACAAAATGTGAATCATCACACCGCTATTATTGGCTTAACAGCAACCATAACGCCTCAAGATAAAGTAAAATATCAGCAAACCGATCTTATTAGTATTGTTGGAAAGCCTATTATGCTTGATAAATTACGTGCAGCAATAATTGATAGTCAACGTAAATCGAGTAAGAAAAAAGCGCTTCAGCTGGACAATAATTCTGCGATGGTTGGCAATGATGAGTTAACCGAATACCCACTTTTTAACCCCAAGCCTTTGACTTTTATCAAAGAAAATCTTGAAAGTAATGACTTAATACGCGCAATTAACGAGTTACCTAAGCAACTTGACGAGTATAATGCAATAATACAGCTAGCGTATCAGCAACAAGATTTGGCGCTAGTCAGTCAAACAGCACATCAATTAGCGGGCTATAGCGCTCAAATGGGCTTAGTGAGATTAGCAAAGTATGCTGAAGATATTGGATTACAACTCGCTGACGGGAAAGATATATGTTTGGTGCAATTACCTAAACTTTGTCAACGTAGCTCAAATGAAATTATTCAAATGAATTCTTCTTTATAGCTATTACTATGACAATCAAACTTGCGCCACCAGTAAGTAACCTTTGCCTCGTTGAGTAATTATATAATCAAAAACACCCCCTACTTTATTCAACTTTGCTCTAAGCCTACTCACTAACTTATCAATATTGCGATTGCTTTTTTCTAATTGAGGATAAAGGTTTGTCGCAATTTGCTGTTTACTGATCACACTTCCTTGTTGTCCTATCATTAACAATAATAGTTGGTGCTCAGAATAACCTAACTCGACCATTTGGTTTTTGCATCGCAATATCCGTGATTCAGGATTCACTTGAAAATGGAGAAAATTAATATTGGTATTAGCGGCGTCATCTGATGAAACAGCTGACAACGTTTTAATACGCAACAATAAAGCTTGGGTACGTAATAAAAGCTCAGTAGAGTCTAACGGTTTGACAATGTAGTCATCTGCTCCTAAACGCAACCCTTTGATTCTATGTTCTAAGGCGCTATTAATCGAAATAAATATTTTACCTAAATGGGGTTTGTTGTGCAGAGAGTCTATTAATTCATAGCCACAAGTATTCGGCATAACAATATCAGTGACAATAATGTTTACGGGAAATTGGCTATCTAAACTGTGTTCTATAAATTCAGCTACGCCATCGGCAGATTCAAAGTCAGTGGTAAGGTAGTTGCTTTTTTGATAGCAATTGACAATAGCTTTTCGTAATAAAGCGTCATCTTCAACCACGACTATATGGCCTTTATAATTCATCGAACATTCTCTTTTTTCATATTCTAGTATTTTAGATGGGCGTATGATCGACGCCGTTGCGCAAGGTGTACAGTTGTCATCACATACTAAAATGTGATTCAAGTATTAAGTTTACAATCTGAACGAGGCCCTGAGCAACGCTTATTATAGCCAGATGAAAGCCCTGAGCAGAATAAAAAATTTACATTTTTTTTACCTAGAATTCCCGGTACAACAATTAATTATTGAACAGTTACACTTTACCCGTGGTGAACGTGTGGTGTTATTAGGGCCTATTGGCTCAAGTAAATTTGTCGCTAAACTTCTTGGTGTGGTTAAGAGAGTCTGTGTGAGGGCAACCTCTGGACGTACATTGGATATTTTACCTGGGATGACTGCTCAGGTTGATATTCGTACTGGTGACAGAACGGTCATGGACTATTTATTAAAGCCGTTACGTAAAACCTTATCAGAATCCTTTGGTGAACGTTAAGTTAGGTGAAGCATTAAAATAATAACGAATGAAAGCGATAACCGAGATGTTATCGCCTTTTTTTGCCACACAAAGCAGTAATACCATTCTGCATAAAGAAGTGTTCACTTAGAATGGCATGGACGACAGTAGAACAAATAAAATTTATGCCGATATAGTTACCCTACATCAAGTAAATTTTATGACGTTATCATGGTGTCCATGCATTCCCAAAGGGCCATTTTTAAAGGCTTATATGCATCGTTATTGATTTTGACAAGGGAACAACCCTTGCCTACAATCAATGCCTTGCCTCTAAGCCTTTAAATTCTGGCTAAGAGATCACTTTCTTATGCAGATTGGTATAACTCCATCTGCTTGCAATAAAATGGAGTCAGCCTGACTACAGGGTAGACAATCCGAATAGCTGGAGCATAGTGTTTTGAACAACTAGTTATTGATATATTTTATCTGCCCAACGCGCTAAACCTGCGGTAACACTACCAAAGTGATCGCCAACCACAATAGGAATGTTAGGCATTTGTTGTTGTAAAAATTCACTTAATACTGGCGATTTAGCGGTGCCGCCAGTCACAAAAATTACTTCGGGCTGACAGCCTGCTTGCTGCACTGCCAAATGCATTATCTCAGCAATACTTGCTAGTGTGCGCTTGTTGGCTACGCGTAATGTTTCTTTGTTAACGTCGCTATAAAGTCCAGCGCTAATGTCATTGAGGTCGATGGTTTGTTTATCTTGTGCTGAGAGAGCAATTTTGGCTTGCTCAGCAGCATTGACTAATTGATAGCTCAGTTTTTGATCGTGCACAGTGACTAAGCGCTCTATCATGGCAGATTCTTTGGCGTCACGTGATAGTTGCAATAAATCACGTCTGTTTTTAGCGCTATAAAACTCGGTTTGCTCATTAATGTTATTAATCGCTAGTGCTTGATAAAAGCTACTGGTTGGCATGGGCTTACCTGTTTTTAATAAACTATTCATCCCCAAACTCGGCATAATACCTTGTAGCGCTAATTGAATATCAAAATCATTACCGGCAACACGCACACCAGAATGCGCTAGTAGATGCTCATTACGATTATCGTTATCGGTGAACTTAGGACTCATTAACAACATTGAACAATCGCTGGTACCACCACCAATATCAACCACTAGTACGCGGGTCTCTTTTGTTAATGAGGCTTCAAACTCAAAACCCGCTGCAACAGGTTCATATTGAAATTCAACCTCTTTAAAACCGACACGCTTAGCAGCATTAGTTAATACGGTAATGGCTTGTCGATTACTTTCTTCGCCGTGTAATCCTTGAAAATTAATAGGTCGACCAATAACGGTTCGTGTTACTTCTTTTTGTAATGCTTTTTCAGTGAGCTTTTTTACATTACTCATCATGCAGGCAACAATATCTTCAAAAAAGTCGATTTGAGCCGGGGCTAAACCACTCGCTCCCAGGAATGATTTAGGCGATTTGATGTAATAACCTTCTTCAGGGTCCTCAAGGTATTGTTCTAATGCTGTTTTGCCAAAGAGTAATTCAGTTGATATACCATCAAACGATAATTCACGTAGCGCTGCTTTGCCTTTTAGTAACTGATTTTTACGCTCAGCAAGAAAGGCCGCTTGTTGTGTCGTTGGCAATTGTTGAGACAGCCAATGACTGATTACATCGCGACTTGGCGCATAGAGATTAGAGGCAATGTATGACTCATCACCTAACAAGGGAATAATGTGTGGCTGACCATTGCGCATATTGGCAACACCGCAGTTAGATGTGCCGTAATCAAAACCTATCATTATTAGTACCTATTTAACATCTAGCAGGAAAAAGCCGCGTAGCATACTGAGTAACTGATATAATCTCAAGTCTTGTGAGGTATTAATTTGCCGACTTTTTAACGCTACGGTTCATTTTGCTGGTAGTGTTTATTTTTTAGACGGTTAAAATGATTGAAACGGTGTTGAGAATTAACGATGAAATTAACGAAAACTAATCAAAAAATTGATAATAATATTTGTAAAGCACTAACGATTGCTTGTGAATCATCTTTGCATGATATTGCTGGCTTTGTTTGGTTAACCCATAGAGCCAACTACACTAATTTTCCCGCTAGTTTAGTGATCACTTGTGTCTTTAATAGCAATGATGATATTGAGGCAATGAAAGCGCAACACCAAGATGAACAGTTACGCTTAACTATTCAAAAGCAATTAGTCAAAGTGGGCGTGGTAGTGAAAAATATAAAACAAAGCGTGCATTTTGATAGTGAGGAAGCCTGTCAGCAACAACATCGCGGCGAGTGGGATACACGTCTAGCGTTACGTGTTATCAAGCAAAAGCCAAATGCGGGTAAGGTTCACTAAAAGCACCTTAACCTTAAATAAATAGCGTCATCGTAGCTTGTTTTAACTCGTATAATACCAGTTTCATTAATTAGGTGATCTACTTTATACGCAGGAAAGACAGCCAAATACAAGGCGTTTATTTTAATAACTAGTTGTTCTAATTATAAAATAAATAACGCAGTAGTTGGTTGTTCTAACCAGTAGAAATGATCACATAGTTAGTGAGATTGGTATAAATGAGCTGATAATAGGTTAAGCATAAAAAAGCCTAAGGTGATATTCACCTTAGGCTTAGTATGTCAATTTAGCAGCTTACTGCTAATGGGTGTAAAACGTGTTATTTATACTCTAACTTGACCATCACCAAAGACAACAAATTTCTCAGTTGTTAAGGCCTCTAATCCCATCGGACCGTAAGCATGCAGTTTACTCGTAGAAATACCAATTTCTGAACCCAAACCTAATTGGTTACCATCAGAAAAACGCGAAGACGCATTTACCATAACAACAGACGAATTAATTTGGCGAACAAAATTTTGACCGCGTGAAATGTCTTGCGTGATAATCACTTCAGTATGATCAGAGGTATATTCATTAATATGATTAATTGCCTGCTCATAGCTACTCACTACTTTTACCGCAATTTCTTGCGCTAAATATTCAGCGTGGTAATCATCTTCTGTTGCCAATTCAGCATTAGTGAAATAGCCAATACTGTCTTTACACGCATGAATTTTTACTTGTGCTGCGTCATTAAGGGCTTTAGCCGCTAACGGTAGAAACTTAGCACTAATATCACCATGGACTAAAACTGTTTCAAAGGCATTACAAGCACTTGGACGTTGAGTTTTACCATTAACTAAAATATTAATAGCTTTATCTAAGTCAGCGTATTTATCAATGTATAAGTGACAAACACCCTTGTAATGTTGAATTACAGGGATACGGCTGTTTTCAGTAACATAGCGAATAAGACCTTCACCGCCACGTGGGATAACTAAATCAATCGTATCATTTTGCTGTAATAACTCTTCAATAACACTGCGGCTAGTATCGGGAATAACGCTGACAATATTTTTATCAATATTATGCTCTGTTAATACTTGATGTAAGCAATTTGCGATAGCTAAATTAGAGTGAATAGCTTCTGAGCCACCACGTAAAATTACTGCGTTACCTGACTTTATACATAATGCTGCGGCTTCAGCAGTAACATTAGGGCGTGCTTCGTAAATCATAGCTATCACACCAAGCGGAATACGCATTTTGCCTACTTGAATGCCATTTGGGCGTAATGATAATTTATCAACATCACCGACAGGGTCAGCGAGGGCAGCAATCTCACGAATAGCAGAGCTAATGCCTTTAATGCCTTTATCATCTAGCACTAACCTGTCTAGCATGGCTTGTGTTAAACCTTTCTCACGGCCAGCGATAATGTCTTTACTGTTTTCTTTGATAATTATCTCGCTATTGTGCTCAATGGCAGTAGCAATAGCGTTTAGTAGTGTGTTTTTTTCACTGGTGTTTAGCTGCGCAGCAACTCTACTGGCTTTTTTAGCTTGTTGTGCCATAGTGGCGATATTAAAGTCTGTCATTTTGCTCCTATTGTCTAAAAATTGTTGGCGAAAAATGTGTTATCACGGAAAGAAAATTTCGCTAGATTATAAAATAACCATGTCATCACGATGTACCACAACATCGCCATAGTCATGTCCTAAAATAGCCGTAATATCATTACTATGTTTACCCATAATTCGCTTCAGGTCATAGTGGCTATATAAGGTAATACCTTTGGCTATCACAGTATTATTTTCTGCATCTATCAGTTCAATGGCATCACCCGCTTTAAACCTATTGGTGACAGATTTTATACCTGCGGGTAATAAAGAAGCCCCTTGATTAACTACTGCGTTAACAGCGCCGGGATCAAGTTTAATTTTACCGCGACTTTTTAAGGTATGTTTTAACCAATGTTTTTTAGCGCTAATAATATCTTTGTCACCAGCAAAACGAGTACCTGGATTAACCTGTGCTAAAAGCGAGCTAAATACTTCACTTTTAGTACCATTAAGAATATAGGTGTTTATGCCGTGTTCAGTGGCTTTTTCAGCTGCTTGAATTTTAGTTTTCATGCCACCCTTAGCTAAAGGATTGCGACTTGTACCAGCCATGGCATAAATTTCATCGGTGATTTCATCTATATTAGGGATTAAGACCGCATCGTCAGCGATGTTAGGGTCTTTGGTAAATACCCCATCAATATCACTTAATATAAATAAACTATCAGCTTCACAAGCTTGCGCTACTAATGCTGCAATATTGTCATTGTCGCCTATGGAAAGGGCTTGCGTGGTAACCGTATCATTTTCATTAACAATGGGTAATATACCATTAGCTAATTGAATTTTGATGGTTTCCTGAATGCTTATATAGCGCTCTCTATCGGCTAAATCATTCTGTGTGATGAGTATTTGACTACAAGGAACATCAAAAAATCGTTGCCAGTTAGCCATCATTTGCATCTGACCAACACTAGACATTGCCTTTTTAGTGGCGAGTGATAACTCGGGGGAGCCATGTTGAATAATAGTACGACCAGCTGCGACACCGCCGGAGGACACTAAAATAATTTCTTTACCTTGCAGTTGACACTGAGTGATAAATTGCGCAATTGCTAAGATATATTGACCGCTACAACCATCACTAGTTGGGGCGACTAAAGCACTACCAACTTTGATTACAGCTCTATTAAAGTCCATCTGTTCTCCTTATGTTATGCTTGACCCAGTATGCTATAAATCGAGTAAAAACTCAATTGATAAGGTTATTGTTCATAATTTGAAGGTATAAAACGTATACTTTTAATCTTTTCATAACATATATATAGACAAGTGTTCATTTTACAAGGTTTCTCCTTACTAATAATGATCATTGCCCTACCATAAAATTATAATGTGTGTTTTTTATGCAAGTACAGAGCTTACTCGCAGTACTTCTTATAAATGAACTTGTTTGTTAATCTGCGATAAAAAATTTTAATTATTGATTGAATCGTGATTAAATGGCGCTATCCATATTACCTTATACCATTACGCTAAAGAAGTGACCACTTTCTTATACGGATTGGTATACTTATTATTCGTTATTATTAAGCTATGCTAAATTTTTTACCCGCAAAAGTGATCGGCTTTTTATCTATTACCCTTTATATAATTAATACTATATTTTGGTTGTTACCTATTTTAGTTTTTTCTTTATTTAAAGCCTTAATACCACTAAATACTTCTAAAAAAGTATTTAGTTATTTACTTGATTTAATGGCGAGTAATTGGGTTGCTATTAACAGTGTTATCCAAAAAATATTCACTAAAACAACCATTGTAGTCACTGGCTTAGAAGACCTTAAAATCGACGATTGGTATTTAGTGTTAGCAAACCATCAAAGCTGGGTTGATATTGTGGTATTACAGCGAGCATTACACGGTAACATTCCTTTTTTAAAGTTTTTTCTAAAAAAAGAACTCATTTATATACCTTTATTAGGGCTAGCCTGGTGGGCACTCGACTTTCCTTTTATGAAACGCTATAGCCAAGCCTTTTTAAAGAAAAATCCTCATCTGCGCGGTAAAGACTTAGAAACAACCCGCAATGCTTGTGCTAAATTTAAGCATAAACCTGTCAGTGTAATGAATTTTATTGAGGGCACTCGCTTTACCCAAAAAAAACATGATATGCAAGGTTCCCCGTTTAAAAACCTGCTTAAGCCTAAATCAGGTGGCATCTCTTTTGTACTAGATGCCATGGGAGAGCATTTAGCTAAAATTGTTGACGTGACAATTTATTACCCTGAAGGCATTCCTAACTTTAGTGACTTTATTTATGGGCAAGTAGGGACGGTTTATATTGATATTCAAACGTATGATATTGACAGTGAACTGGGGCATATCGATTTTTCAGACCGTAATGACCGAATTGCTTTTCAAAAATGGTTAACTCAGTTTTGGTCTGATAAAGATAAAAAGCTCGAGGCGTTGAAGCATAAGCATAGTGAGCCAAATAATAACGCTTTGGTGGACTAGTACCGCCTTTTTGGGTCATGGTTTGCTCGAGGCTAAACTACTTAATAGTGAAGGTATTTTAAATGAAGTCAATTGAAGAGCAGTTAGCGCGCTATAAAAGTGTTCATTTAAATCAAAAAAATATTAATACGCATTTTATTGGTGTACCTTTAATCGTTTTCGCGGTTACGCTCATGCTTAGTGCGATTACTATTGAAATAAATCTCGATAACGTCTTAAGTACAGAGGGGACGCTAAGCTTTACTTTAGCTATGGTCATCTTTGCTTTTGTCGCTTTGTATTATGCCGCCTTACACCGTTTATTAGCGTTGGGTATGCTGATTTATCTCTTAATTAATTTATTTGTTGCACAATTATTTAGTGACAGTGAAGGTCTGCTTTATATCGCGTTAGCTTTATTTGTTGTTGGTTGGATTATTCAATTTATTGGTCATTATTATGAGAAGGCTAAACCTGCCTTTGTTGATGATTTAAGTCAGTTTTTAATTGGGCCTTTATTTTTAATGGCTGAAGTCTATTTTTTCTTAGGTTTAGAGTCGAGATTACAGGCGGATATTACTAAATTAGCCATAGAAAAACGTAACGCACTATCCGATAAAGCCAGTTCTAAATAGTGCATCGTCATTTATTTAGCGTTGTCGAATAACGCCTTCCTGCATAGTAGAAGCAACTAACTGACCTTGACGGTTGTATATTTGCCCACGAACTAAGCCTCTACCATTACTTGCCGACGGACTATCCATACAATAAAGCAACCAATCATCAAAGCGAAATGGGCGATGAAACCACATAGCGTGATCTATGGTGGCAATTTGAAAGTTAGGGTGCCAATGGCTAGCGCCATGAGGAAGTAATGCCGTTGGTAAAAAGTTTAAGTCGGAAGTATAAGCGAGCATATAAGTATGTATGCCTAAATCATCAGGCAAATCACCGTTAGCTTTTATCCACATTTGACTGGCAGAATCAGTGGCTGTTGGCTGTAACCAGTTATATTGCTGAACAGGGCGCATATCAATAGGCTTCTCAGCTAAAAATTTCTCGCGTATAGGCTCAGGTATATACTGTTGATTGTCTCTAATGAAGTCCATAAATGAGGGCAACTCTTCAGGCGGTGTTACATCAGGCATGATATCTTGATGATCAAAGCCTGTTTCAGTATGTTGAAAAGAGGCAGTCATATAAAAAATAGCTTTACCATTTTGCACAGCTTGCACTCTACGTGTGCTAAAACTTGAGCCATCACGAATGTTTTCTACTTCATAAACAACCGGCAAACTGGCATCGCCTGGGCGTAAAAAGTAAGAATGTAGTGAGTGAACAAATCGATTAGCGACAATAGTCTCTTGCGCGGCTGAGAGTGCTTGGCCCATTACTTGGCCGCCAAAAAGTGAATTAAAGCCTAAATCTTGACTTTGTCCACGATAGATACCTTGCTCAATCACTTCTAATGTTAATAACGCTGATAATTCATCTAATACACGTGTCATTTTTTACCTATATATCAAAGACTATTTGATGATAAATTCACTAATTTAAGTTAACTAGTGTAATCGCTATTGATGTTATAAGTAAAGTGGGTTAAATTTCGTTCAAATTACTGTTAGTTATTCATAAAGACAATTATAAAGACAATCATAAAATAATTAGACTAGGGAAGGGAAGTTATGGCCGTAATTAGGCAAAGAGAAGAGCTGCTTGAGAGACGGCAAAAAGTGCTAGACAATACAGATGAGCTTTGGCAAGACTTAACCTTAGCCCAAAAGTTTTCTGCCAGTAGCCTAACCCAATTTGGTTATAAACTTAATTTCATTAGAGATTTTCATGATACCCATGTGGCCGTGTTAAGCTGTAATGACACTATTGCTGTTATTTCTAAAGGTGGAGAAATCAACACTCACCCAAATATTAAAATTCGCTCCTAAGTTCAGCTGAGGTTCAACTTAAGTTCAAGAAATAAAAAAGTGCTGAGAGCGCTTTTTTTGTTTCTTTTTCCTGCATTTAATCCATTAATGACGTAAAATAGCGGTCATTATTAGTAAAGAAGTTATTGTAATCATGTCTCGTTCAAAAAAATCTAGAAAACCAGGTGGAGCACCAACGGCTAAACCTAAGTTAAGTAAGCAAGAATTAGAAAAAGTAGAAAAACGTATCCGTAAAAAAACCGGTAAAGTGTCGGGCAATCGCCAGAAAGAAGCTAAACCACAATTCGCTGATGATAATAATAAAGCGGGTAATAAAGACCCACGTCTTGGTAGTAAAACGCCCATTGTCTTAGGGAAAGCAATTAGCAAACAAGAAAAATCAGCACAAGCTAAAGCTACTAGCGCCAAAGTTTCTCCTATTGCTAAGGTACGTTTTGTTGATAGCACCGATGCTGAGTTACCTTTAAAACAAGCGCTAACAGCAGAGCAAGAGTTAGACGCTATTGAAGAAGACGAGATGTTACAAAGCATTTTAGCTAAACAAGAAGCTAATATTGACTTAACGGAACAAGATGTTAATTACTACAATGACATGATGGATCGCCACCAAGCGTTATCAGCTGAATTAGGTCTTGATGAAGAAGATGAATTTAGCGAGAGTGATGAAGTAAACGACAACGAAGATGATTTGTGGGATAAATTAGATCGCACAGATTTTTCAGACTTTGAAAACAAAGAGTAATCCGAATGAGTGATTTTTGGTTCTATGCTTTGTTACTTGCTACTATTATTGTCATTGCGCTCGCGTTTTATGCCGGTAAATTATTAAAACAGCTTGCCGAGCAAAAAAACCAACAAGCGCAACAAAAGTTAGCCCAGCAGCAAGCACTAAAAAAACACGATAAAAAAATACTCGATAGTGTGTTATTAATTACCCGCGCTATGCAAGCGCAGCAGTGTGAGTTTGATGAAGGTTGCTGGCGCTTATCGGTATTGCTATCGTCTTTGAAGACATTCACTGACTTGTCTGCTCAGTTTCCGAGTATTTACGCGCTCTATGATGAAATTAAAGATATGGCTATTCTTGATGCGCGTAAACAGTTAACTAAAAAAGAGCGGATGCGAGAAGATTATAAGCGGATGACAGCGTTAAATACTATGCACGATGATGTGGTTACTGATTTAACTAACCTGTATGAGTTTACCTCCGAACAACTGACTCGTTTAGCAAGCTAACACAATAGCATCAAGCGCAATAATCATTCTCTGTTATTGCGCTTGATCAATACCGGCAAACCACAATCGGCTATAATATTTTCGTTAATTACATCAAACGGTAAGAAAATATGAAAGTAAGCCAATTTTTCGATAATACGCTATTAAATAAATACAATACTAGCGGACCAAGATACACCTCTTATCCGACAGCGCTAGAGTTTCATGATGACTTTACCCATGATGACTTTATTAACGCGATAGAAAACTCACAAAACCGAGAGTTGTCACTGTACGTTCATATTCCCTTTTGTCATACGCTTTGCTATTACTGTGGTTGTAATAAGGTTATTACTCGTCATCGTGATAAAGCCGATACTTATCTTGAGTATCTAGCTCAAGAAATTGCCCTACAAGCACCACTGTTTAAAGACTATACGGTTAAACAACTCCATTGGGGTGGTGGTACACCAAGCTTTTTAACCCACTCACAAATTACCAAACTGGTGTCTTTATTAAAAGAGAAATTTAACTTCTCTGATAATGTAGAAATGAGCATTGAAATTGATCCACGTGAAATTGAAATGGGGCTCGCTGAACATTTATATTCATTAGGTTTTAATCGTTTGAGTTTAGGTGTACAAGATCTTGATTTGAAAGTACAACAAGCTATTAACCGGGTACAGTCAACAGAGTTTATTGGTGACTTTATTGCCCACGCTAAAGCGGTAGGCTTTAAGTCAATTAACATTGATTTGATTTACGGCTTACCTCATCAAACGCTCGATAATTTCACTAAAACGTTAGTGAAAGCACATGAGTGGGATGTTGAGCGAATTTCACTATTTAGTTACGCCCATTTACCCAGTCGTTTTGCTGCACAGCGTAAATTACGTGACGAATGGTTACCTAATGTTGAAGAAAAATTTGCCTTAATGAAGTTAGCGATAGAAACACTTTGTGATCTTGGTTACGACTTTATTGGTATGGATCATTTTGCTAAGCCTAACGATGAGCTGGCTATTGCACAAAACAATGGCAGCTTGCATCGTAATTTTCAAGGCTATACCACTGGTGGTGACTGTGATTTATTAGGTTTAGGGGTGTCATCAATTAGCTCTATTGGCAATAGTTTTAGTCAAAATATAAAAGACCTGAAAGAATATTACCAAGCAATAACAGAAAAACAGCATGCGCTAATTAAAGGCGTAAGTTTATCTAAAGATGATATTTTGCGTGGAGAGGTTATTCAAGAATTGATGTGTAACTTGTACTTAGACAAGCACATGATTAATGAAAAATACCGTATCAATTTTGATGAGTATTTCGCTGAAGATTTACCGTTATTAACCTCGTTTATTGACGACGGTTTATTAGAAAATAATGAGAATTATATTAAAGTAGCGCAAAAAGCGCGTTTATTAATTCGTATTATTTGTATGAGTTTTGATGCTTATATGAAAAAACATATTAACCAACAACGCTTTTCACGCGTTATTTAAGCTCGTCAATCATAGGCAGGATTAATCCCAGGTTGCTCAAAGTCGCTCTAGGGTTAATCTTGTTTCTACCTCATATAACTCACTATCGTTTGTTTTTACTTGCTAAAGGCGATGAGTAATCAACTTTCCAATAGCGGCTGTAGCATTCCCTCTAAGCCATTGAGTTTTACCTCATACATTAACGCCATTTGTTGCCCTAGTTTACCTTCAGGAAAACCCTGGCCATGAAACCAAACTAAGTAAGGTTCAGGCAATTGTAATAGTTTTCTACCGGCATATTTGCCAAAAGGCATGGTTTGATTGATGGCTTCAATAAGGGCTTGTTGATCGTTTAACAAATGACATCCTGTATTAGGTACTGACTCTGTCATATTAATGACATATTAAAATCACAAAAGTTTCATAAGCGCTCATTATACTGCTCCTATCTTAAAAGGTTAACTTAACCTTATTAATTAATGTAGGGATAAAGATGACTATTATTAGAAAACGCAGTGCTGATCACCATGCTCATTTGCCTGGTAATGTACGCGATAATCAATATATTTTAGCTGAGTTTAGTTTAACTGATGCGCTATTTCAGCAGTTTTCAGGAAAATACAGTGAGTTAAAACCACAGCCTTATTATGATTTATATCAGTGTCTTGCTGATGTTTTTTTTAAGTTAACTGATGAAGTAGCGCTTGATAATTGCCAGTTTATTGCGAACGATAAATTAGCTCGAGTACGCTACAGTCAAGAAATGCATCAATGGCAAACCAATCAACAAATTCTATTTTATTATAGCCCCGAAAAGCATCACCTTAAAAAGTCATTTTTTGATGGCAGTAAAAGAGCACGCAAAATTTGCTTATTGTTTTTAGCAACGGGCAATGACATTCGAGTTAATGCGGCCAGCTTTCATCATAAGGTCAGTCAAGTAGTCGAGCAGTTTTGTCAAAAAATAAACATAGCAACTAGCGATATTCGCCTAAGAGATCATCAGCATATTACTTATGATTTATTTGCTAAGCAAAAGGGCTGTACAACCAGCCAGGTTCATCAACTACGTGAAATTAATAAACGTTACGCCAGTCAAAATGTAACCATACCAAGCCAGCATAGTGCCTTAAATTATGCCGTGGTTACCTTAAATATAACTAATGAATTATTGAAGAAAGTAGAAATAGATAGTCATTCAACAGACCCTTACAATCCTTTATATACTTATTTAACGGATAGTTTTACCAAGGTTGCCAAGCAGTATAATTTGAACAATGGTGCGTTAATTGCCAATGGTTTAGTACCGATTGTGAGGTACAGTATCCACGATATTGTTTCGCGGGTAGGGGAGTTACAAATGCTAGGCTATAATCCTGAGCAAAGCCCATGTGGCTTAGTGAGTAAATGGAATGCGGCAGAATTAACCGATAATGTACAGTTGATATTTGTCGCCACCCCAGAAAATAACAATGAACATGGCTTTGGTCGTTTTTTAAATCAAATTGAACAAGCAATTACCTTAATGGCAGAGGAGCTTGCCATTGAGCCAAGCAAAGAAGAGATTGTGGTTAGATTTCATCAGCACTTGGCATACCATTTTTAAACGTTTTGGTAACCAAGCTATCTTAAAACTTTGCTCAGTGGCTTACTTTAGGAAATCTTAGCAAATTATACCGGTTGAGGGCGCTTTTGTAACTTTCGTTGTAGTGTCCTTCTATGCATACCAAGCTGTCTAGCCGTTGCTGAAATGTTGCCTTGGTTTACCTTTAGTACCTGTTGAATATGTTGCCATTCAACTTGCTCTGCTGATAATGTTTGTTCGGTTAGTTGATCAACTTCAATAACGTCAGCTTTACTACCCTTTAGTGTTGCCAGTAGTGTTTTACTATCTACCGGTTTAGACAAATAGTCATCTGCTCCTAGCTTTATTGCGTCAACCGCTGTGGCAATGCTGGCAAAACCGGTGAGTAATATAATTCGGCTGTTTGGCCGCAATTTACGTAGCGGTGTGATAATTGATAGCGTATTTTCCTCAACTAACTTCATATCCAGTAAAATATAGTCAGGAGTGTATCGATGGCAGGCTAACAAGGCATCACTATTATTATCAACTTGTACACAGTCAAAGCCATATTTAGTTAAACGCCGGTTCAGTGTATTAGCAAAAATAATATCATCTTCTACGATTAATAGTTTTGATGTTGTGGGTTTTATTGCCGGTGTCGCTGCGTGAGTCATCATTACTCTCTTCTCGTTTACGTTGATGAAATCGGGATGCTCAGGGTCACAAGCGCACCACCATCTTGATGGTTGGTTAAGGCTAATTTACCCCCTAGACGCTCTAAACTGGCATGACTTAACAAAACGGCCATGCCAAAACCTTGCTCGCTATTCACAGGCTTTACGCCTAATTCTTTAAGTTTTTTTAACGTAAAGCCTTTACCGTAATCACGAATAGTAAATTGCCAGTTGTCATTAATAACTTCGCTGGTGAGACTCAGCGTTTTACTGTTATTGGCTTTACTGGCTCTGATAGCATTATTAATTAAATTGATAATGGCTGGTATTAAGGCAGCATCAGTATTAATAGTGATATTTTTACTGTTTTCGTCATTATTCTTTACTAATTGCAAGTTTATTTCGGGATTATTAATCCTAACATTATCGGTTATTTCAACAAATAAATCGTCACAATTAGCGATTTTAATCACTTGCTCTTTGATATCGAAAACCATAGCGCGAAAGTCAGATAAACTGTCTCGACAGCGTGCTAGCTGACTTTGTATATCGAGTATAATTTCATTGTCAGGGAAGTCTTCACTGAGTTCATCGGCAAGTAATTGTACTGTGGCAATCGGGGTCGCTAGTTGATGAGTTACCTGCGCAGAAGCGACGCCGAGTGAGGTGACTTTTTCTTGTTTTAATAAGTTTTCACGATAAGCGGCAATAGCCAGCTCTTGTTGATTAATGCTGCGCGCCATTTTACCTACCACAATAGCTACGACTAAAGCGGAAAACAAAAAGTTGATACCCATACCAATAAAGTGACCTTGCATATTACCGTGCATAACGCTCATGGGTAATGCCCATAATAAAATGCTATAAGAGGTAATAGCTAATGAAGCGACTATAGCCAGCAACAAAGGTGTTAAAGTGACCGCGGCTATTGCGATAGGGATGAGTAATAACGAAACAAAAGCATTAGTAGCGCCACCACTAAAAAATAGCAGTAACGACAAAAAAATAATATCAGCACATATTTGTACTAGTATTGCTTTTTGGCTCGATTTTTTATCACTGACATGGTTATGGTAAAAGTAACTGCTTATAGTAAATAGTATTTCTAAACTAATAACGCTGAACAAAGGTATCCAAGGCAGTTGATAAGCTAAACCTACATTGACAAATAAAATTAATAATAGTTGAATGATGATGGCAATACAGCGCAGCGCAATAATCACCTGTATTTGACTGGTTCTTTTGAAAAATTGTGACATATATTTCTTAGCAACTAAATAGGCGTATAATGTTTGGATTATGTAAATATCAGCGATAGTTCCGATAATGCCAAACGGATGAATTTTCGCGAAGTGATCTATTCATTGACCCACTTGGTATTACATCAATAAATCAACAAACATCTTAGCTTATTTATTAAGGTAAAAGACTGAGATAAACCATTAAACCTACATTCATTAAACATAACTTGATTAAATCTTCCTCGGTTAAAATAAGCTTAATGAGTATACATTGAATAAGGCAGTAAACATGACAACGCAACTTAAAGAACAGTCATCAACAGTAGCAACGCTAGCAGGAGGTTGTTTTTGGTGTATAGAAAGTGCTTTTAACAGTGTTAAAGGTATTATAACGGCTAAATCAGGTTATATGGGTGGGCATAGTACAGAGCCTACTTATGAAGAAGTCTGTAGCGGTAGTAGTGGCCATGCCGAAGTAGTGCAACTACACTTTGATAACCAAGTGATTAGCTACAGAGAAATATTAGAAATATTTTTTAGTTTGCACAACCCAACACAACTCAATCGCCAAGGTAATGATATTGGCACCCAGTATCGTTCAGAAATATTTACCCATGATGCCGAGCAACAGGCGCTAGCCGAACAGATTATTAACGAGATTAATCAACAACAGTTGTTTGACGATGCTATTGTTACCCAAGTTAGCCCTGCAGTGACTTTTTATTGTGGTGAAGATTATCATCAAGAGTATTTTAAAAATAATCCAGAAAACCAATATTGTCAGGCAGTGGTATCACCAAAATTGGCTAAGTTTAGAAAAACTTTTGTCGCCAAATTAAAATAAGCTATATGAGCATAAGCGAGACATTAAAAAAGTGACAAAACATCAGTTTTGTCACTTTTTATTATTTATATATTACTTATCTTTTAATAATATATTATTTATCCAGTGTTTATTTGAAACGCATTGATAAATCAATGGCGTTAACGTGCTTGGTTAGCGCACCACTTGAAATAAAGTCGACACCCGCTTTCGCGTACTCTTGTAAGATTTCAATGGTCATATTACCAGAAACTTCTATTTTTGCTTTGCCGCGCGTTGCTTTCACCGCACGCTCTATCATGGCAGGGGTAAAGTTATCGAGCATGATCATATCAGCACCAGCAGTAAGGGCCTGCTCAAGCTCATCGAACGTTTCAACTTCTACTTCAACAATTTTATCGCTATGATTACGTTTAGCGGTTGCTACCGCTTGGCTAATGCCACCGCAAGCGGCAATATGATTTTCTTTGATAAGAAAAGCATCGAACAACCCAATTCTATGATTAACACCACCACCACAAAGTACCGCATATTTTTGAGCGCTACGTAAACCAGGTAATGTTTTGCGGGTATCAAGTAATTTAGTGTCACTACCTGCTAATTCTTTCACATACTGGCTAGTTAATGTTGAGGTACCTGACAGGGTTTGTAAAAAGTTTAACGCGACACGTTCACCTGTTAATAAGGTTCTGGCATCACCTTCAAGTTCGAAAAGCGTGGTGTTGGCGGCAACAGATTCACCGTCATTAACAAACCAGGTTATTTTAGTCGGTGCTATGCTTGTTGCTTTTGTTGTGTTTTTATTTAACGAGTCATCAAGCTGTTTAAAGACTTCATTTACCCAAGCCACACCACAAACAATACAATCTTCACGGGTAATTACCGTGGCAATCGCTTGTTCATTTTCAGGGATAAGCATCGCAGTAATATCTTTGCTCGCTTGTGGTACGTTATTATCGACAACGCCCAAATCTTCACAAAGGGCCCAAGCGATAGTTCTGCTAATATCTTGCTGTAGTTTTTCTAATTGTGCGCTAAGCATTACTTCTTCCTATTACAGGGGATCCCGTAAGATTAATTGTTTACCGGTTTGATAAAAATCGACTTGTTTTAATGCGCTCATACCTAAGAGTATTTCATCTGTTTTCATTGCCGGGTTAATGTGAGCAGCAACATTATACAAGAAAATGTTGCCTAAGCTCAATTGGGTAATTTCAGTTTGATAGACAGTAACACTACCATTGGCCGTTTGTACCCGATAACTCCCTTTCGCGACTAAACCTAATTGCTCTGCTATATGAGCCGGAATTGACACCTGTGTTGCGCCAGTATCAAGTAAAAAGGTGACGGGGTTTTCATTTATCGTACCGCGAGCAACATAATGACCTTGTCTGTTTTGAGCTAAAATTACTTCGGCTTGACCACTTTGTGTTAAGCGTACTTCGGGCTGACTGTTGGGGTTATATTGACTATCAAGTACGTCTTGAAAAACAAACATTAATAAAGCTAAAGCTATTATCCAGGCTAGCCAAACGAATATTCTTGCTATTTTGTTTGTTGGGTCAACTTCAGTCATACTAACAGCCTCTATAATAGGTCAATATTGCTACGCCTATATCTTAATTACATCTAACAACATTATAAAATGAGTAGCCTATGTATTCTATTTCTGCTGGCTGGTTAACACAAGCACAGCATTTACCCTCGCCGCACTTTACACCGCGCGCACTAGATGAAGAAATTAATTTACTTATTGTTCATAATATTTCACTGCCGGCCGGACAATTTGGTGGTTGTTATATTAGTGACTTGTTTTTGGGACAGCTTGATTGCAATGCTCATGCTAGCTTTAATGATTTACAAGGCGTTGAAGTGTCGGCGCATTGTCTGATTCGCCGTGATGGTAGTGTTATTCAATATGTTTCTTTTAATGATAAAGCTTGGCATGCCGGTATTTCATCATTCAACCAAAGACCGTGTTGTAATGATTATTCTATTGGTATTGAATTAGAGGGTACAGACGATATACCTTACACCACAGAGCAATATCAACAATTAAGCGCATTAACGTTTTGTTTACAGCATAAATTTCCTGCTATTATCATTGATAATGTTGTCGGTCACTGTGATGTTGCTCCTGGAAGAAAAACCGATCCTGGGCCGGCATTTGATTGGCAATACTTTCGTCAGTGTTTAACTGAACAATCGATAAGGATTAACACCTAACATGAGTTTATTAAGTCTATTAATTGCATTGGCGGTAGAGCGCTCCTTATCTACCCAAGCATTTCGATTTAGCTTTTATTACCAGCACTACCAACATTTTTTTAGTAAAAATTTCACGGCTAAACAAGGGAAAGTGGCCAGTGCTATCTTTATTCTTTTACCGGTACTAGCGATATTCTTAGTAGTAGATACCATTGATAACCCAGTATTTGAGTTAGTTTTCTCTACGTTAATACTGATTGTTTGCTTTGGTTGTAATATCACTCGAACACGTTATAAAAACTACCTCTACTCAGCCTTTAAAGGTGAGCACACCACCACTAAAATGCATCACCAACAGTTATTATCCGATAAAAACTTGCCTGATATAGGTTTTGGTCAAGCACTCGTTTGGTTAAATTACCGCTACTATATCGCCATTATGTTGTACTTTACTGTCTTTGGTGCTGCTGGAGCCGTATTTTATCGTTTATTAACGAGTGTTATTGAAGATAAAAAATCAGCTTGTATAGCACAAAACTTTGCAACAGCCTCTACCGAGCATAGCGAAGTAGAGACTAATGTTACTGCTGAGGAAGAAGATTTAACCAATCAGCCAAAAACAGCGGATCAAGAGAAGATAAATCCAACGATACTAAGTGGCTGTCAAAATCATCACGATGTACTCTTTTGGGCAGATTGGCTGCCTGTGCGTATTGCTTCGTTTGGTTATGTGTTTGTAGGGCACTTTTCCAAAGCCATGCCTGTGTGGTTAGAAAGCTTGTTTGATAATAAAAAGCCAACGCATCAAGTGTTAATAACAGTAGCAGAAAGCTCAGAAGATATTATCGTTAATAAAGACGACTGTACCGAAGAGCCTTGTTTGCTCGTTAGGCTGGCAAAACGCAATGTGCTATTCGTCTTCGCAGTTATTTCGATATTAACCCTAGTAGGTTTGATTAATTAGCCTACTGTTCACGTTGAGATATAGGTGAGCGGGTAAACAGCATTACAAGACATTCACCTTATCTACATATCAGTATATTGTTAGTACCCACTTAGCACAGGTATTTGTTTCGTGGGTAATTCTTCTTAAAATAAATGGTAAGACCAATCTGTTTTTTTGCTTGAATAGCTAAAAAACATACCATTTTATCGTATAAAAACCTTGCGTAAATACTAGCCATAGACTAAATTTACTTGTCAAAAGTCGCTTTTTTTGTTATTTTATTACCTAGGAAAAGCAATGGTCTTACCAATTTACCAAATATTTCACTGGTGCTTATCGATTGTTTTTTAGGCGTTGAGTTAAGTGGTTTATGCTTTTTATTGTTTTTTAACCGTAGGGATAGCTTGCTAAATCAATTTTATGAATGCCAACGTAACGATAAAAAAACCATTGCAGGCATCAACATGCGCTGCGCGAGTTAAGCCGAAGAAATTAGCAGATATTATTTTAGCTCAACTTGAGGCGATGATAATTGAAGGTAGTTTACAACCCGGGGAAAAGTTATTACCTGAACGTGAACTTGCTTTGCAATTTGAAGTCTCAAGACCATCATTACGAGAAGCAATACAAAAACTCGAAGCCAAAGGACTGGTCACGCGTAAGCAAGGCGGTGGTACTTTCGTTTGTCAAAACCTATTAAGTGGTTTTTCTGATCCACTGTTTGAATTGATGTCGAATAATAGTGAATCACAATTTGATTTATTAGAGTTTCGTCATGGTATTGAAGGTATGGCGTCGTATTATGCTGCTATGCGAGGTACGCCAGCAGATTTTGAACAAATTCGCGTTAAACATGATGAAATAGGTACCAGTCAGTTAGAAGACGACTATAGTGGAGAAGCAGCAGCGGTGGTTGAGTTTCATTTAGCCATATGTGCTGCATCACATAATGCGGTGATATTACAGTCGGCTCGAAGTATGTCGTCATTACTCGCTGACAATATCGAACAAAACTTAACAGTACTAGCAAAACGTCCTGATATATTTAGCAGGATTACCAATTACAGAAAACGTTTACTCGATGCCATTATCAGTGGTCAACCCCAAAAAGCTTGGGGAGCTAGTCACAGACATTTAGCATTTATTGAAGAAGTGTTATTGAAGTTAACACAAGAAAACAGTCGCATGGAAAGATCAATGCGACGCATGTAAAAAATTATGCGCCAAGCGCAAATAACCAGAAAAAAATTAACGTATCTACATTACACATAGTTAAACATTAATTTTAAACATTTACTAAAAATAAAGTATTGGAGACTAAACAATATGTCAGATCTACCAAATATCGATGTTGATTCAGCAGAAACCCAAGAGTGGTTAGAATCATTAGAATCAGTATTAGAAAATGAAGGTCCAGAGCGTGCACATCAATTATTAGAAACACTAATTGACCGCGCTCGTCGTGGTGGTACGCATTTACCATTTGACGCGACTACGGCTTATGTTAACAGTATTCCACCAGGACAAGAACCACATATGCCTGCGGATCAAACCATTGAGTCACGCATTCGTGCGGCGATTCGTTGGAACGCTTTGGTATTAGTATTACGTGCTTCTAAAAAAGATTTAGAGCTTGGCGGTCATATTGGTAGTTTCGCTTCTTCATCGACACTTTACGATGTAGGTTTTAACCACTTCTTTAAAGCAGCAACACCAGAAAATGGCGGCGATTTTATTTTCGCTCAAGGCCATATTTCTCCAGGTATTTATTCACGTGCTTTTATGGAAGGTCGTTTAACTGAAGAGCAAATGAACAACTTCCGTCAAGAGTGTGATGGTAAAGGTTTATCTTCTTACCCACATCCGCATTTGATGAAAGATTTCTGGCAGTTCCCAACCGTTTCTATGGGCTTAGGTCCATTACAAGCGATTTACACTGCTCGTTTCTTAAAATACTTAACAGATCGTGGTATTAAAGACTGTTCAGGTCAACGTGTTTACTGTTACTTAGGTGACGGTGAAACAGATGAGCCAGAATCATTAGGTGCTATTGGTTTAGCAACACGTGAAGGTTTAGATAACTTATGTTTCGTTATCAACTGTAACTTACAGCGTTTAGATGGCCCAGTACGTGGTAACGGTAAAATCATCCAAGAACTTGAAGGTACATTCCGCGGCGCAGGCTGGGAAGTAGTAAAAGTTATTTGGGGCTCTTACTGGGATTCACTTATTGCTCGTGATACTTCAGGTAAATTACTACAGTTAATGAACGAAACAGTTGATGGCGAATACCAGAACTGTAAAGCGAAGGGTGGTAAGTACACACGCGAAAACTTCTTTAACAAGTACCCTGAAACGGCAGCAATGGTTGCTAACATGTCAGATGATGACATTTGGCGTTTAAACCGTGGTGGTCATGATCCAGTTAAAGTTTACGCAGCTTATGAAAAAGCGAAAAACACTAAAGGTCGTCCAACAGTTATCTTAGCTAAAACGGTTAAAGGTTTCGGTTTAGGTGCGTCAGGCGAAGCATTAAACATCGCGCATAACGTGAAGAAACTAGACGTTGATTCATTGAAGAGCTACCGTGATCGTTTCAACATCCCAGTAGGCGATGATGAAATTGCTGACTTACCTTTCTATAAATTCCCTGAAGACAGCGAAGAATTTAAGTATATGAAAGCGCGTCGCGAAGCATTAGGTGGTTCTCTACCTGCACGTCGTGAACAAGCCGAAGAGCAACTTGAAATTCCAGCATTAAAAATCTTTGATCCTATTTTAAAAGGTTCAGGTGACCGTGAAATTTCATCAACGATGACATTTGTACGTGTACTTAACAACTTATTAAAAGATAAGAAAATTGGTAAGCGTATTGTACCAATTATTCCTGATGAAGCGCGTACCTTTGGTATGGAAGGTTTATTCCGCCAAGTAGGTATTTATGCAAGCGAAGGTCAAAAATACGTTCCTCAAGATGCTGATCAAGTTGCTTATTATCGTGAAGATAAAAAAGGTCAAGTATTACAAGAAGGTATTAATGAGTTAGGTGCTATGGCGTCTTGGGTAGCGTCTGGTACGTCTTACTCAACGTGTAATGCAACGACTATCCCGTTCTACATTTACTACTCAATGTTTGGTTTCCAACGCGTTGGTGATTTAGCATGGGCAGCAGGCGATAGCCAAGCACGTGGTTTCTTATTAGGTGCAACTGCAGGTAGAACAACGCTTAACGGTGAAGGTCTACAACATCAAGATGGCCATTCACATGTACAAGCAGGTTTAATTCCTAACTGTGTGACTTATGATCCAACTTACGGTTATGAAATTGCAGTTATCGTACGTGAAGGTTTACGTCGTATGTACGAAGAAAATGAAAACATCTTCTTCTACCTAACGCTAATGAATGAAAACTACAAGCACCCAGCAATGCCTGAGAGCAAGTCAGTTGAAGAAGAAATTATTAAAGGTATTTACCAACTTGAGCAAGCTGCTCCTGCTAAAGGTAAAGCGATTGCTAATGTGCAATTACTTGGCTCAGGTACTATCTTAGAGAAAGTACGTGAAGCAGCACAAATACTTAGCGATGAATTCAACATCTCAAGTGACGTTTACTCTGTGACTTCATTCAATGAATTAGGTCGTGATGGTCAAGACGTAACACGTTGGAACATGCTTCACCCAGAAAGTGAGCAGCGTGTACCATACATTGCCCAAGTAATTACTAAAGATGCTGGTCCAGCAATTGCTGCTACCGATTACATCAAAAACTACTCAGATCAAGTACGTGCGTATATTGACACTGAATACCGTTGTTTAGGTACTGATGGTTTTGGTCGTAGTGATAGTCGCGATAACCTACGTACTCACTTCGAAGTAAGCGCCGCTTACATTGTTGTTGCTTCATTATATGAATTAGCAAACCGTGGTGATATCGAACGTTCAGTGGTAACAGCAGCAATTAAGCGTTTCAATATCAATACTGAAAAACTTAACCCTCTTTACGCCTAGTTAGTATAAATACCGGTTACCATGCAAATGTTATCTTGCTTGGTAACGGGTATGAATAAGGAAAATATAATGTCTATTGAAAAAGTTCTAGTCCCTGATGTGGGTGGCGATGAAGTTGAAGTAATTGAAATTTGTTTTGCAGTAGGAGATACCTTAGAAGCAGATGAAGGTATTATTACTGTTGAAACAGATAAAGCTTCAATGGATATCCCAGCACCATTTGCCGGTGAGCTTGTTAGCTTAGCCGTTAGCGTTGGTGACAAAATTAAAGAAGGCGATGTTATTGCCGAAATGAAGAGCGCTGCAGCAGCATCTACTGAAGATGCACCTGCTGTTGAAGATGCACCTGCTGCTGAAGCTGCACCTGCTGCTGAAGCTGCACCTGCTGTTGAAGATGCACCTGCTGCTGAAGCTGCGCCTGCTGCAGTAGCGACAGCTTCTGAAGTGATTGAAATCGTTATTCCAGATATTGGTGAAGACGGTGAAGTGGAAGCGATTGAAGTACTCGTTGCTGTTGGCGATGTGATTGAAGTAGAAGATGGTCTAATTACGCTAGAAACAGATAAAGCGACCATGGACGTACCGTCAACACATGCTGGTACCGTAAAAGAAGTATTTATTAACGTTGGCGATAAAGTTAAGCAAGGTAGTCTAGTTATTAAACTTGAAACTGCCGCTAGTGAAACGCCGGCAGCGCCAGCTGCTGCTCCAGTTGCCGCTCCAGCGCCAGCTAAAGCAGCGCCAGTTGCCGCTCCAGCGCCAGCTAAAGCAGCGCCAGTGCCACATCATCCACAAGCAGGTAATGTGAATAAAGGTGCTATTTACACTTCACCATCAATTCGTCGCATTGCCCGTGAATTTGGTGTTGATTTAACGCTTGTTAAAGGTACGGGTCGTAAAGGTCGTATTTTAAAAGAAGATGTACAATCATATGTTAAATATGAATTGTCTCGTCCAAAAGCGAATGCAGGTAGCTCAGTTGCTGCAGGCGAAGGTGGTTTACAAGTCGTTAGCGCTAAGCCAATTGATTTCTCTAAATTTGGTGAAATCGAAACTAAGCCATTATCACGTATTCAGAAAATTTCTGGACCATTCTTACATCGTAACTGGGTAACAATTCCACATGTTACGCAATTTGATGAAGCTGATATCACCAACGTTGAAGCGTTCCGTAAAGAACAAAACGTTGTTTGTGAAAAACAAAAGCTTGGTTTTAAAATTACGCCATTGGTCTTTATTTTAAAAGCAGCGGCAGATGCTTTACGTGCCTTCCCAACGTTTAACTCAAGCTTGAGTGAAGACGGTGAGAGCTTAATCCTTAAAAAGTACATTCACATTGGTGTTGCCGTTGATACACCAAATGGTTTGGTTGTACCGGTAGTACGTGACGTTGATCAAAAAGGTATTCATCAGTTATCTCGTGAATTACTTGAAATCAGCATGAAAGCACGTGATGGCAAGTTAAAAGCGACAGACATGCAAGGCGGTTGTTTTACTATTTCTAGCTTAGGTGGTATTGGCGGTACGGCATTTACGCCAATCGTTAACGCGCCAGAAGTAGCTATTTTAGGTGTTTCTAAATCAGAAATGAAACCTAAATGGAATGGTAAAGACTTCGAGCCTAAACTAATGCTTCCATTATCAATGTCATACGATCACCGTGTTATTGACGGTGCCCTAGCTGCGCGCTTTACTGTGCATTTAGCTGGTGTTATGTCAGACATTCGTAAACTGGTACTTTAGTCAACGAAAGTACGTTAAATCATCAATTGTGCTACTTTAGTCGGCACTGGTGAATTAACATTGGCGATTTTGCTTGGCAAAGAGTAAAATCGCCAACATACAACTTTCGTAAATTAACAATAAGCAAATGATGAGAGTGAACCATCGCTTATCATCATTGCCAATTAAATTTGAGGATAAGCATGAGTAACGATATCAAAACTCAAGTAGTCGTTTTAGGTTCAGGCCCTGGCGGCTATTCTGCAGCATTTCGCGCAGCCGATTTAGGTTTAGACGTAGTATTAGTTGAAAGCCGTAAAACATTAGGTGGCGTTTGTTTAAACGTGGGCTGTATCCCATCAAAAGCGCTACTTCACGTAGCTAAAGTTATCGATGACGCAGCGGCTATGGCATCTCACGGTGTTACTTTTGGGAAACCTGAAATTGACCTAGATAAAATTCGCAACTGGAAAGATAGTGTTGTTAGTCAACTTACTGGTGGTTTAGGCGGTATGTCTAAAGCGCGTAAAGTAACGACAGTATACGGTTACGGTAAATTTACTTCAGATAAAACCATTGAAGTTGCTGGTAATGACGGCGAAACAACGACCGTTACTTTTGATAACGCTATTATTGCCGCGGGTTCTTCAGTAATCGATCTACCTTTTATTCCTAACGACGATCCTCGTGTTATTGACTCTACTGGCGCATTAGAACTTAAAGATGTACCAGAAGAAATGTTAGTACTAGGTGGCGGTATTATCGGCCTAGAAATGGGTACTGTTTATGCTGCATTAGGCTCTAGCGTATCTGTGGTTGAATTTGCTGATCAATTAGTACCTGCTGCTGATAAAGATATTGTTAAAGTTTATAACAACTACAACAAGAAAAAATTCAACATTATGTTGTCTACTAAAGTGGTTGGTGTTGAAGCAAAAGATGACGGTTTATACGTGACTTTTGAAGGTGAAAAAGCACCAGCAGAGCAAATACGTTATGACAAAATTTTAGTTGCTGTTGGTCGTAAGCCAAATGGCCATTTAGTTGATGCTGATAAAGCAGGCGTCAATGTTGATGAGCGTGGCTTCATTAACGTAACTAACGAAATGCGTACTAATGTATCACACATCTTCGCTATCGGTGATGTTGTGGGTCAACCTATGCTTGCCCATAAAGCGGTTCATGAAGCTCATTGTGCGGCTGAAGTTATTTCAGGTAAGAAGCATACCTTCGAACCTCGTTGTATCCCTTCAATCGCTTATACTGATCCAGAAATGGCTTGGGTTGGTGTTACTGAAGCTGAAGCAAAAGAGCAAGGTTTAAACATTGAAGTGGCTAACTTCCCTTGGGCTGCTTCTGGTCGTGCTATTGCCTCTGCTCGTACGGAAGGTAAAACTAAGTTAATCTTTGAAAAAAGCACTGGTCGTGTGCTTGGTGGTGCCATTGTTGGTATCAATGCCGGTGAAATGCTTGGTGAAATTTGTTTAGCGGTTGAAATGGGCGCAGATGCTGAAGATATCGGTTTAACGATTCATGCTCACCCAACGTTAAATGAATCAATTGGTATGGCTGCTGAGATTTTTGAAGGTACTATTACTGATATGCCCAATGCAAAAGCAGTAAAGAAAAAGAAATAAAATAACATGTAGCTATTTCATTTAAGTGAAATAATGCTTACTAGTTAATAAAAGCCAAGCAGCGTTAGTTTATCTAATGTTGCTTGGCTTTTTTGTTTGCTAAGCTAAGGTATAACATCAACGTTAAAGGAAATAACCATGACCATGAAAAAAATAAAATTGATAGGCCGATATAGCCTAGCGGTTACCTGTTTTATCTTATTAGCGGCATGTACTGCGCCAAGCCCAATGATGGTGGGTCAAGTACAAAATAATTGGGACTTTGATCATAAACTACAATTTAAAACCACTAAATTTGCTGATAATCGCTACCAATTAGAAGTCATGGCTAATGATAAGCAGGGGTTTGAGCGCTTATCTGCTTTTTTATTACGCCAAAGTTATTCAATTTGCGGCAGTTATGGTTATACGCTTGAGCTTATTGCTGGTGTTGAAAGCTTTGATTATTCATTTACTTCACCTAACTTAATTCGGTCAAACTTAACGGCAAAGCTTGAATGCCCTCGTCAAGATAAAATTGCTAAAAAGTAATAACGGCTAGCCCTCTTTCTAAGATTAGTTTTTACAAGGGCAATAAAAAAGGGTTACTTATTTTAGTTGATGGTAAGTATTATCTTACCGAACTAAACAAGTAACCCTCGATGCTATCTTAATTACTGCTTAAGATAGCTTTTCTCGCTAAGGTAATAAGCTAGCGAACTATACTACCTTAATAGGTACAGCGGTACCTGCATACTTAGTGCTCATTTCTTCCGTTGGAGGAATGAAATCAGTTAGCGTAATTCCTTCTACTGCGTTCTTATATTCTGCAAGAGTAGGGAAGCGACCTAATACAGATGAAAGCACAACTAAAGGCGTAGAGCCAAGTAGTGATTCGCCTTTTTTCTCTGCGGTATCTGCTACAACGCGACCTTGGAATAAGCGTGTTGAGGTTGCAATAACCGTGTCACCTGGTTCCGCTTTTTCTTGGTTACCCATACATAAGTTACAGCCTGGGCGTTCAAGGTACATAATGTTTTCGTATTTAGTACGTGCAGCATTTTTCGGGTGCGCATCGTCAAATTCAAAACCAGAATACTTTTGCAAAATCTCCCAATCACCTTCAGCTTTAAGCTCATCAACAATGTTGTATGTTGGTGGTGCAATAACTAAAGGAGCTTTAAAGCTTACGCTACCATTTTGTTTTTCAAGGTTACGTAACATTTGCGCGATAATTTGCATATCACCTTTGTGTACCATACAAGAGCCAACAAAGGCTAAGTCAACAGGCTTATCTTGGTAGAATGATACTGGACGAATAACATCATGAGTATAACGCTTAGACACGTCTTCATTGTTGACGTCAGGGTCAGCAATCATAGGTTCGTCGATAGCGTCTAGGTCTACGACGACTTCTGCAAAGTATTTAGCATTATCATCAGGTGATAGCGCAGGGTTTGTGCCAGAAGTAATTTCTTCGATACGTTTGTCAGCTAAGGCAATTAAACCGTTAAGTGTTTTCGCTTCGTTTTCCATACCCTTGTTAATCATGATTTGGATACGGCTTTTAGCTAATTCAAGTGATTTCACTAATGTTTCATCATTTGAAATACAGATTGAAGCTTTTGCTTTCATTTCTGCAGTCCAGTCAGTGAAGGTGAATGCTTGGTCAGCTAATAAAGTACCAATGTGTACTTCAATAACACGGCCTTGGAAGACGTTTTCACCGAATTGCTTAAGCATTTGCGCTTGTGTTGCATGTACCACATCACGAAAGTCCATGTAGCTTTTCATATGGCCTTTAAAAGTGACTTTCACTGAATCTGGAATTGGCATTGCCGTTTCACCGGTTGCTAATGCAACGGCCACTGTGCCTGAGTCAGCGCCAAAAGCGACACCTTTTGACATACGCGTATGTGAGTCACCACCAATAATGATAGCGCGGTCGTCTACGGTAATATCATTTAATACTTTATGAATAACATCCGTCATTGCATGGTAAGCGCCTTTCGGGTCACGGGCAGTGATAAGACCAAACTTATTCATGAAGCTCATTAGTTTAGGGATATTTGCTTTAGCTTTACTATCCCAAACCGATGCCGTGTGACAACCTGATTGGTAGGCACCGTCAACGATTGGCGAAATAGTAGAAGCTGCCATCGCTTCTAGTTCTTGACACGTCATAGGACCGGTAGTGTCTTGAGAGCCAACAATGTTTACCTTAACGCGAACGTCTGAGCCAGCATGTAGTGGTGTGTCAGAAGCAATGCCCAATGAGTTTTTGTTAAATATTTTTTCAACAGCCGTTAAGCCTTGGCCTTCATGAGAAATTTCTTTAGAGGGTGCAAATACTGCTTTTAATGCTACGCCAAGCGTTTGTGCAGCAAACGTTTGTAGTTTTTTACCAAAAACAACCGCATAAGAGCCGCCCGCTTTCATAAACTCCATTTTTTGTGGCGTAAAGGCTGACGATATATCGGCAAGCTCTTGGTCACCGTTATATAATTTTTTCGTTTTGGTATTAATCGTTAATACCGTGCCAGTTGCTACTGAGTAAGCTTCTTCAAGTACAGTGTCGCCATTTTCGTCAACAATAGTGTTGCCGCTTGCGTCGGTTTTTTTCACCCAGTTTTTAAGATCAAGCCCAATACCACCGGTAACATCAACGGTTGTTAAGAATATTGGAGAAATACCATTAGTACCGGCAACAACTGGTGCAATGTTTATAAAAGGTACGTAAGGACTTGCTTGTTTACCTGCCCACAATGCCACGTTATTTACACCTGACATACGTGATGAGCCAACGCCCATAGTGCCTTTTTCAGCGATAAGCATTACTTTTGCTTTAGGGTGTTTCGCTTGTAGTGCTTGTATCTCGTTTTGAGCTTCTGGCGTGATCATACATTTGCCGTGCAATTCACGGTCTGCGCGAGAATGGGCTTGATGACCAGGCGATAATAAATCGGTAGAAATATCACCTTCACCAGCGATATAAGTAACCACTTCAATTTCTTCAGCTATGTCAGGTAGCTTGGTGAAAAACTCAGCATTGGCATAACTTTCAAGCAGTTCTTTTGCAATAGCATTGCCTGCTTTGAAGGCTGCTTCTAGGCGGCTAGTATCTGCTTCATATAAAAATACTTGTGTTTTTAATACTTCAGCGGCTGTTTTGGCTAATGAGGCATCATCAGATAATGCTAAATCAAGCAATACGGCAATTGAAGGGCCACCTTTCATATGAGACAGTAATTCAAAAGCAAAAGCTGGGGTAATTTCTGCGACAACCGACTCACCTAAAATAATTTCTTTTAGAAAAGCCGCTTTTACGCCGGCAGCGCTAGTGGTGCCTGGTAAGGTATTATAAATGAAAAAATTAAGGGAATCTGCGCGGTGCTCATTTTTAGTGTCTTTGATCTGAGCAATAATTTCAGATAATAAATTGGCAGCATCAATTGGCAGAGGAGCCAATCCTAGCTCGGCTTTACGATTTTCAATTTCTTTTATGTACTCTAAATATAGGCTCATTCGATACTCTCTTTAGCTATAATGCGCTAATTAATAGTGTAAATTAGCAGGACAAATTATCTTTCTAGTTTACCTGTTTTTATCTTTTCTACGAATCATTAGGCTAAATAAGCATTATTCACGCTTATTATAACTAATAGAAGGTGTAGTTATGATGGTTATATTACCTTGCTGGTAACACAGTTTTTATAATATTTTTTAACGAACAATTCGCTTGACACATATTCACGTTAATAATTGCTTATATTTAGTGATATAGTTTTTGTGTAGTAGTCATCATGGATGCACTTTAATGTACCATCAAGTATAAGCAAAAGTGTACCGTATAATTTTTAATTACAGATACTTAAATAATTATTGCCGAGTTGTTTGTACTGGCATCATGTCATTTTCAGCTTATGCAGTAGTAATGTATCACTAATCTTATTAGGTGAATATCGTGCTTAAAGAATATCGTATCCACATAGCAGAACGTTTAGCGCAAGGTCTTGTCCCTAAAGCGTTAAATGCTGAACAAACCGCGGCATTAGTTGAGTTAATTAAAAGCCCACCAGCGGGTGAAGAAAGCTTTTTAATTGATTTATTAACCAATCGTGTACCGGCTGGTGTTGATGATGCCGCTTATGTTAAGGCAGGTTTCCTTGCTGCAGTGACCAAAGGTGAGGCGACTTCAGCTATTTTAAGCCCAGAAAAAGCGACAGAACTACTTGGCACCATGCTCGGTGGTTATAATATTCAACCCATGATTGACTTATTAGACAATGACAAACTCTCTGCTATTGCTGCAAAAGGTTTATCACATACGCTATTAATGTTTGATGCTTTTCACGATGTACAAGAAAAAGCGCAAGCGGGTAATGTTGCTGCTAAACAAGTGATGCAATCTTGGGCTAACGCTGAATGGTTTACCTCAAAAGAAAAAGTAGCGGAAAAAATTACTGTTAAAGTGTTTAAAGTAACCGGTGAAACTAACACCGATGACTTATCACCGGCACCAGATGCTTGGTCTCGTCCTGATATTCCATTACATGCCAAAGCAATGCTTAAAATTGCCCGTGAAGGGATTACCCCAGATGAGGATGGTGTTGTTGGTCCTCTTACGCAACTTGAAGCATTACAAGAAGATGGTATTCCATTAGCTTATGTTGGTGATGTTGTTGGTACAGGCTCTTCTCGTAAGTCGGCAACTAACTCTGTTTTATGGTTTATGGGCGATGATATTCCTTGTATCCCTAATAAACGCAGTGGTGGTGTTTGTTTAGGCGGAAAAATAGCGCCAATTTTTTATAACACCATGGAAGATTCCGGCGCATTACCTATTGAATTAGATGTACAAAAAATGAACATGGGTGATGTTATTGATATTTACCCTTACGAGGGTGTTGTTAAAAATGCGGCTGGTGACGTTATTTCTCACTTCAAATTGAGCTCAGTACTATTAGATGAAGTACGAGCAGGTGGTCGTATCCCATTAATTATTGGTCGTGGTTTAACGGGTCGTGCTCGTGAAGCCTTAGGCCTTGGGGCAAGCGATTTATTTGCAACAGCGCCTGCGCCAGTTGTTTCTACTAAAGGTTATACTTTAGCGCAAAAAATGGTCGGTAAAGCGTGTGGTGTTGACGGTGTTCGCGCCGGGCAATATTGCGAGCCCAAAATGACCACAGTGGGATCACAAGATACCACAGGACCCATGACACGTGATGAATTAAAAGACTTAGCTTGTTTAGGCTTTTCGGCTGATTTAACCATGCAGTCTTTTTGTCATACCTCTGCTTATCCTAAACCCGTTGATGTGGTAACACATCATACCTTACCTGATTTTATGATGAATCGTGGTGGTGTTTCACTACGCCCAGGCGATGGTGTGATTCATTCGTGGTTAAACCGTATGTTACTTCCTGATACGGTTGGTACGGGCGGCGATTCTCATACCCGCTTCCCATTGGGTATTTCATTTCCTGCGGGCTCTGGCTTAGTCGCTTTTGCTGCGGCAACGGGTGTTATGCCACTTGATATGCCTGAATCAGTATTAGTGCGTTTCAAAGGGGAAATGCAGCCAGGTATTACCTTGCGTGACTTGGTTCATGCTATTCCTTATTACGGTATTAAAAATGGTTTATTAACCGTTGAAAAAGCAGGAAAAATTAATGAGTTTTCAGGTCGGGTATTAGAAATTGAAGGGCTAAAAGGCTTAACGGTTGAACAAGCTTTTGAATTATCTGATGCGTCGGCAGAGCGGTCAGCTGGTGGTTGTTCAATAAAGCTTGAAGAAGCAGCCGTTGCTGAGTACTTAACGTCTAATATCGTTATGCTAAAATGGATGATCAGTGAAGGCTATGGCGATGTTCGTACCATTACTCGTCGAATTAAAGGCATGGAAGAGTGGCTAGCTAATCCCTCTTTAATGTCTGCTGATGCCGATGCACAATATGCTCACATTCTTGAAATTGATTTAGCTGAGATTACAGAACCTATCGTTTGTTGTCCTAATGATCCTGATGATGCAAGGTTATTATCAGAGGTTGCTGGTGTGCAAGTTGATGAAGTATTTATCGGCTCATGTATGACCAATATTGGTCATTTCCGCGCGGCGGGTAAGTTAATTGAAAACTTCCTTGATAATAAAGGTGGCGCATTACCGACACGCTTATGGGTTGCTCCACCAACAAAAATGGACAGAGATCAATTAAGCGCTGAGGGTTATTATAATGTTTATGGTAGAGCTGGTGCGCGTATTGAAACACCAGGTTGCTCATTGTGTATGGGTAACCAAGCACGTGTAGCAGAAAAATCCACGGTATTGTCTACGTCAACACGTAATTTCCCTAACCGATTAGGTACCGGGGCCAATGTCTATCTGACCTCTGCTGAACTTGCCGGTGTTGGCGCTATTTTAGGTAAACTGCCAAGTCCTGCAGAGTATATGGAGTATGCCTCAAAAATTGATGCGACCGCTGCAGATACCTATCGTTACCTGAACTTTCATCAAATCGAAAGTTATACCAGTAAAGCCGATAAAGTTATTTTACAAGTAGAAGCCTAATGTATGACTAGCGCTTAACTGGCGTAAAGCAAACGAATAAAGTTATCTAACCAATACCCCCTTGTTTACGCAAGGGGGTATTTTTTTAGGTATAGGACATTTTAGTCTTTGAGTATGTCAGGTTATATATCGGCTATTAATAGCGCTATATTTATTGTTAAAAAATTCTGTTAAAATACGCGTCCCTAAAAACGTGATTACTATTACGTTTATTTTTATAATTAATTTTAAAAATTTAATCTACAGCACTGGATTTACGTTCCAGCTAGTTCAATGGAGAGCCCATGAGTTCATCAGAAAAAAAATTATCGAAAGCCGCTATCTTATCAACATCGTCAACGACCACTATTTGTGCCTTATACAAGTTTGTGCGTTTAGATGCCTTTGAAGCATTACGCGAGCCTTTAGCCAATAAAATGACCAGTGTTGATGTTAAAGGCACGCTATTATTAGCTGCAGAGGGTATTAATGGCACTATTGCTGGTCCACAAGCCGGTGTTGAGGCAGTGCTGGCGTTCCTTGATGAGCAGCCCGGTTTAGATAATATTTCTCATAAAGAATCTTATAACGAAGAAAACCCTTTTCACCGCACTAAAGTGAAATTAAAAAAAGAAATTGTCACCATGGGTGTTGAAGGTATTGACCCTAATCAAGTGGTTGGTACTTATGTTAAGCCAAAGGATTGGAATGCGTTAATTTCTGAACCTGACGTATTATTAGTAGATACCCGTAACGATTATGAAATTGAAATAGGCACTTTTAAAAATGCTATCAATCCAAATACCGAAACCTTTCGTGAATTCCCTGCTTACGTAGAAAAAAACCTTGATAAAAACAAGCACAAAAAAGTTGCCATGTATTGTACCGGTGGCATTCGTTGTGAAAAATCTACCGCATACCTTAAAGAGCAAGGTTTTGAAGAAGTTTATCATCTTGAAGGCGGCATTTTAAAATACCTTGAAGAAGTGCCAAGTACAGAAACACTATGGCAAGGTGAGTGTTTTGTTTTTGATGGCCGTGTTGCGGTTAATCATGACTTAGAACAAGGGCAGTACGACCAATGTTTTGCTTGTCGTTTTCCCTTAACAACAGCGGAAAAACAAAGTGAGCATTACGTTAAAGGCGTTAGTTGTCATCGTTGTCATGACAAAGTTACTGATGAACAGCGTAATCGCTATGCTGAGCGCCAACGTCAAATTTCGTTAGCCGAAGCACGCGGTGAAAGCCATATAGGCGGAGATATTCAACATATTATTGAAGAGCGCCGCCAAGAAAAAAATGACAAAAAAGCCAAGCAATCGGCTAAATAACGCTAGGCTTTTGACGAGTAAAGCTTTTATTAAAAACGTCAGTTTACGCTGGCGTTTTTTATTTATTAGCTTAACGATATCGTTTTTGCCAACCATATACATGAGGTCCAAATGAAGAAAAATGCTATTTTTGCTGTCTTATCGTTACTCGCAACACTGTCAGTTAATGTTTATGCACAAACTGACAGTGAAACTTTTACCGTTGAAAAGCTCAACCAATTAAACCAACTACATAATGTAACCTTATCTCCTCAGGGTGATATGCTTGTTTATGGTGTGAAAAAAGGTAGTAGTTCAACAGATAATCATTTATATAAACAAGTGATTAAAACAGGTACAGTCACACAACTGACTAAGCATGAAAAACCTGAAAGTAATGTGGTTTGGTCTGATGATGGGCAATCGGTGTATTTTCTTTCTACGCGCAGTGGTAGTAGTCAAATTTGGCAACAAGGTGTAAATAATAAAACCGCCATACAAATATCAGACTTCCCTGTAGCGGTTAACGGTTTTAAATTATCAAAAAATGGTCAGGTATTTGCTTTATCATTTACCGTTAAGCCCGGCTGTGAAACATTAGCTTGTACTGTACAAGCTAAAAAAGCTGATAAAGAGAAAAAGTATAATGTTCGTGCTTACGATCAATTAATGGTGCGTCATTGGGATACCTGGGTAACTGACTATAAAGAGCATTTATTTGTTGGCCATGTTAATCAGTATGGTTTGCTTAAAAATGTGCAAGATATTATGCCAAATTGGCAAAGTGATTTTGCCGGTATTAGCCAGGTAAGTCTTCACCCTGAAGCCACTGCTTTAGCTTTTTCAGCGAAAAACTCAGCAACAAAAGTTGCAGCTCGTGATCATGCCTGGACAACTAACTTTGATATATTTGAAGTGAACATTGTCGCGGGTCAAACATCGTTCGACTTAATTAATATTACTCAAGACAATAAAGCATGGGATGCTAGCCCTGTTTATTCAGATAACGGTCGTTTTCTTGCGTATAAAGCCATGAAAACGCCAGGGTATGAGGCTGATAAATTTACGCTGCACTTACGTGACAATAAAACCGGTAAAACTCGTGCTGTTGCCAGTGATTGGGATCGTTCAATTAGTAGTTTAGCATTTGCCCCTGATAATCAATCGCTGTATGTTATCGCGCAAGATCTCGGTCAAAAAAGTATTTTCGCTATTACGCCAGAGTTTGATGAAGTGCGTAAAGTTTATAATGTTGGTAGTAATGGTGATTTATCTAGCCATGGTAATCAGCTTTATTTTACTCGTCATACCCTTAACTCACCACAAGATATATTTTCCATTGATAACCATGGCGATAAGGTAAAACAACTTACCAATATTAATCAAGGTAAACTGAGTAACATTAAGTTTGCTGATTATCAGCAATTTAATTTTAAAGGTTGGAACGATGAAACTGTGTATGGCTATTGGTTAAAGCCAGCTAACTTTGAGGCAGGGAAAAAATATCCGATTGCCTTTTTAGTACATGGTGGTCCGCAGGGTAGTTTTGGTAACATGTTCCATTACCGTTGGAATGCTCAATTATGGGCAGCGCAAGGCTACGCTGTGGTTATGGTAGATTTTCATGGCTCTACCGGCTATGGTCAAGAATTTACCCATTCAATCAGTCGTGACTGGGGTGGCAAGCCACTAGAAGATTTGCAAAAAGGTTTAGATTTTATTGTTAAAGACCAGCCTTGGTTAGATGGCGATAATGCTTGTGCATTAGGTGCTTCTTACGGTGGTTATATGATGAACTGGATTGCGGGCAATTGGCCAACACGCTTTAACTGTTTGATCAATCATGCAGGCTTGTACGATATGCCAAGCTTTTATCAATCTACAGAAGAGTTATGGTTCCCTGAGTACGATATGGGCGGCCCTTCTTTTGGTCAACAAGTGAATAACGAAAAGGGTCGCGTTAACGCTAAAATAAGCCCTGATTATAGTCAATTTAACCCGTCGGCTTATGTTAGTAACTGGCAAACCCCTATGTTAGTGATTCAAGGTGAATTAGATTATCGCGTACCTTATGCACAAAGTTTAGGCGCCTTTACGACGTTACAGCGTAAAGGTATTGATAGTCGTTTAGTGATGTTTCCCGATGAAGATCATCATATTCGTAACCCTGATAACTTAGTCGTGTGGTACGACGAAGTGTTTAAATGGCTAGCAAAATATACTCAAAAATAAACGTTAATCCGTTGGGGATAAGATCTAAAAACAAAAAAGGCAGATAAACATAAGTTTATCTGCCTTTTTTAAATCACTACTTTACTCATTACGTGAAAAATATGTTGAAATGACTTCACAGTGCTGAAAACAAAGCACTCTCTATTGCTCAGCGGCTTCTTTAAGGTAAGCCAATCGGTCTTGCTCTTGCTCGAAAGCGGCTTGAATTTCGGCAAGTACCGTTTCAACATCAGCCGAGTGAGTGTCTTCTTTAAATTGTCCAGTTAACTTAGTGATATCGGTTAATTCACCAGCTTCATATAAGGCCCACATTTCTTCGCCAAACTTAGTTAACGCTAAATTAGGGGCAAACTGAGCATAGTAAGTGGTGATATTATTAACATCGCGCAATAACATCGCTTTGGCATTGTTATTTGCTGACGCATCAACGGCTTGTGGTAAGTCGATAACAACCGGGCCGTAAGCATCTACTAAGACATTAAATTCAGACAGATCGCCATGAACTATGCCAGCACAAAGCATGCGCATAATATAAATCATCATTAAGGCATGGTCTTCTATCGCTTGCTCTTTCGGCATGACTATGTCGTTAAGCCGTGGCGCAACATCACCTTGTTCATCAGTGATCAGTTCCATCAACAACACACCGTCAAAACAGCCGTAAGGTTGCGGTACACGTACATTGTGCTCGGCCAGCGTATATAAGGCTTCCACTTCAGCATTTTGCCACGCTTCTTCTTGTTGGCTTTTACCGTATTTAGAGCCTTTTTCTATCGCTCGAGCACGTCGGCTACTGCGACCTTTTCGGCCTTCAGTATACTGTACTGCTTTTTTAAAACTGCGTTTACTCGCTTCTTTATATACTTTCGCACAACGAATGTCATCGCCGCAACGCACACGATAAACAGTCGCCTCTTTACCGCTCATTAATTGGTTGAGTACTTCATCAATTAGGCCTTCTTCTACTAAAGGCAATAGTCGTTTTGGAATTTTCATTGGGCTGTTATACATTAGATAGGGTAAGGATGATAGTAAAACAAGCGAGTTATCTTAATGCAGATAATGACCGATTGTGTTAGTTATCGCTGAGGCGATCATACCTTGTTTAAAGGTTAGTTAACACCGTACTGTTTTATTAATAAAAGTATAATAAAAACAGTGTACGGGTTACTTCTGTGCTTTGTCCAACGCCGCTAACTTAGTTTCTAATACCGTTAGTTTTTGATAAATTTTATTATTAAGCTGTAAAATTTGTTCATTTTGTTTTCTTAACTCTCTATTTTTAATATTCGTATCAGCAAAACCAAAAATTTTATTCGCAAAAATAGCGCCAACAGTCCCGAGTATGCCAACACCTAAGATAAACATAATAAATACTGCGATACGCCCGACTAAGGTAATGGGGTAGACATCACCAAAGCCAATTGTGGTTGAAGACATTAACATCAACCAAAAAGCATCAGCATAATCTTTTACTGGCGAGCCCATTGCGGCAGACTCTGCCGTAAAGGTGACATAACCTAAGACGGCATTAATCAGGATAAATAGACTAAAAGAGACTAAGGCTAATATGCCATAGTTATAATTTTTTACGCCAAATTCATCAACGTTAAATAAATTACTTTTCTCCATCGCGTTTTGTAAAATAATCATAAGTAGTTCGAACCGTGTTAGTTATTTTTTGTCATTATTGTCGCTGTTGTATTAGCTACTATATTTAGTACTGTTGAGTTACTCGTGCGATTTAAGTAACTCAACCAATCCGAGCAAACAAGGCTAATGGAATGGAAACAAGTAGCTCATCCAAGACGACATACGTAGTAATATTTTTCGCATTATAGCAACATGATGAAAGTGATCTGAATAAATAGCGCTTTGCCCATAGGCACCACCAGGAACCGAGTCAGCATATTGCGCAAAGCGCGCATCAGTTATTTTCATTTGTACAGGAATACGACCAGGGGTTAAGCCAGATTGGGCTAAGTTAATCATAGTGCCGTGTGCTTGTATTTCTCCTTCAGCCAATACCGGTAGTACAGCGGTAACTTCTGCAGTAAATACCATACCCGGTAAAGCATCAAACGCGATTTCAGCTTCATAGCCTGGTTTTAGGCGCTTTGAACTATTTTGTCTGTACCAGCCAATGTAGGTAAATGATTCTTGCTGAACAAAAATCATGGCAGGACGAATTGGCATAGGGACCACATAGAGTCCAGGATAAACCATCAGCTGTGTAATGTAGCCTTTACCGTCAGCACGTACTTTGGTACGTAATAAGTCATACTCAGCATCATGTAATTTAGCGGTTATGTTATCTAATGTTGCTTTACTCATATCTACATCACGCTGCCTACCCACATTTTTCCTCATTAATTCTAAAGCACGTTGATAATCTAAATCGGCTGCTACTTGTTGAGCGTTTAACGCATCCACTTTATTTTGGTAGGGGATAGGATCAATAGAGAACAGCAGGTGACCAGCATCAATAGGCGTGTTGGGCTGTACGTTAATACTGATGACTTCACCTCTAACAGCAGGAATAACAGGGGTAGAAACAAAATACTGGCGTGTTGCCTCTGAGTAAGGGTGGTTATAATTCATGGTGAGAATTAAGGTACCGATGAGGAAAATACCTCCTAAAACGGCAGATGGTACAGTCCATTTATTTAAGGGAATTTTAAATACTTTAAATACTATTAGACATAGTGCGGCGTAAGTAAATATTAAGAGTATGTCCATTATTTCACCGGCCTTGATGTTGTTTGTTCGTTACTTTGTTCGGCTAATGCTTTTTCTACGCGATTAAGTCGCTCACACAAGACATCATACTCTTGTGGTGTGATTATACGTTGGGCATTATTTTCTTGATTAGGTATTAAGGGCTGTATATTTGCGTCTTTGTTAAAGCCCCAACCTCTATCTTCACGGTATAAGGTGGCCCAAATCCATAAAAATGGCCATAAAACATGCAAGGTAAATAAACTAACCCAACCGGCAATATGCAAAGCGTCTTGTTGTGGATGATTACGTTTTTTAGCTATTTCATAGGGAATATCATGTATAAGAATAATGCCATAAAAAATAGTAATAGCAGCGAATAGTAGTATGCCAAGGGCAATATACTCAAGCATAAGTAAGTCCATTTGCAATTATAATAAGGCTTATGAGAGTAAACAAATCATATTCAAATGTCTATATTGGCGAGAAAGTTAAAGAGACTAGCCTGTTTTTCTAGCGACTTTTTTGGTAAAGGTTTTCTTTCTGCGTTTAGGCTTAAAAGCAACTTGCGGTAATCCTGAGAAAGATTGTTGGCTAGCACCTTGTACCATCTCTGTCACTATAGCGGTTAAAGGTTGCATAAAACTTAAGTAATTAGCCTTTTTTTCACTAATGGCGGTCAGCGTTGCTTCCCATTGTGCGGTCATATCTGGCAAGGTAGCCATTTCAGGTAACGCATTAATTAAGGCTACACCAACCTCTGTTGCGGTGATTGCTTTACCTTGACGCTGTAAAAAATCGCGTTTAAAAAGTAAGTCGATAATGCCGGCGCGCGTTGCGTCTGTACCTAAGCCATCGGTTTCTTTTAACACCTTTTTAATAGCAGGGTCACTCACATAGCGAGAAATTCCCGTCATAGCCGCGAGTAGGCTAGCATCGGTGAAAGACTGTGGTGGCGAGGTTTGCTTTGCTATTAATTCACCTTGTTGACAATGCAATGTTTGGCCTTTAGTTAACGGCGGTAATGTTTTTTCTTGCTCGCTTTCGTGTTGCTTTTGATTTGAATTATTTACTGTTTTTGCTTTTTTACTTTTAGGAAAAAGTACTTGCCAGCCGAGTTGCTTTTCCATTTTTGCTTGGCTAAGAAACTGCCCTCCGGCAATTAATAAGTGAACTTTTGTTTGTTGATATATGTAAGCGGGATAAAATTGTAGTAAATATTGTCGAACAATTAGTAAGTAAATGTTTTTTTCAAAGGTATTTAAACTGCTATTCTCAGGTGACTTTTCGGTGGGAATAATGGCATGATGCGCGGTTATTTGCTTATCATTCCACGCTTTGCTTACTAACGAGGTATCTGCCCCTTGCGCGGGTTTATTGCAAGGCAGTGAAGAGTTAGCCAAGGTGTTAATAATACCTTTGGCTTGTTTTAATTGTTCTTTGGGTAAGTAACGACAATCTGAGCGCGGGTAGGTGATCAGCTTATGCTTTTCATACAAGGCTTGGCAGACATCTAATACCAGCTTAGCGTTCATTGAAAATTGTTTAGCAGCACTAATTTGTAATTGTGACAAATTAAAAGGCAGTGGTGCCGCTTGTTGTTTTTCAGTGCTGTCGATATGACTAACTAGGGCAGGTTGGTTAGCAATACGCTGCACCACATTTTCTGCTAATGCTTTAACTAATACCCGACCTTCTTCATCACAGTAAGGTAGACAGTTTTCACTGGGCTGCCATTTTGCGGTAAAGGCGACCTTTTCCGCTGAAGTCAGGGCGATATGTGCTTGTACCTGATAATACGGCTTGCTGACAAAAGCGGCTATTTCTTGCTCGCGCCTAACCACTAAACCCAGTAAAGGAGTTTGTACGCGACCTACCGATAATACGGAGTGATAACCGGTTTTTTGCCCTTGCAAGGTATACGCGCGGGTAAGATTAATGCCATACAGCCAATCAGCACGTGAACGTGCTAAGGCAGAAATAGATAAGGGCATAAAATCACTGTTCGCTTTAAGTGAGCTCAGTGCTCGTTTAACTGCAGGTAAGTTTAAGTCGCTAATTAATAAGCGTTTAATATTATTTTTTTTTGTTTTTGATAATTTGAAGTAATCAATAACTTCATCGACGAGTAATTGACCTTCCCTGTCAGGATCGCCTGCGTGAATAATTTCGTCAGCTTGCTTGACCAATTTTCGAAGTACGGTTAATTGCGCACGGGTACGCGTAATCGGTTTTAATTGCCACTGCTCGGGTACTATTGGTAAATTTTCCATGCGCCATTTTTTTAACTCGGCGTCATAATCCTCAGGATCTGCTTGCGCTAATATATGACCGATACACCAACTAACCACATCACCATTAGCGAGTTCAATATGGGTTTTTTGGTTTTTCTGCGGTTGCGGCAAGGCTGCAGCAATAGCACGACCTAAACTTGGTTTTTCGGCAATATAGAGTTTCAAGTTAGCTCCAAGTCAAGCGTCATTTATCTTAGTCGATATAAACGGATATCAATAGTAACAGTAAAAATTTAAGTATAAGCCAGTAACTGGTTGTATGTACAGTGCTTTGTGTGCACTACTTTTGTCTAACGCGATGTCTGATATATTAACTATGGATGTAGGAGCTATGTGTAGAGCTGTGTATAGAGTCGACGATAACCATTAGTGTTTACTGGCAACGTTTGTTTTCTTTAGCGAGCTATTTTTGAACATTAGCACTAATACTGTGCCCGTTAATATAGCCACAGCAGCGATAATTATCCGTAGGGTAATTGCCTCATTAAGTAATAGCGCACCGGCTAAGGTAACGATTAAAGGCACGCTCAGTTGTACTATCGCAGCTTGTGTTGCCTTGAGCTCTGGTAGCACACTGTACCAAATAATGTAACCTATGCCAGAGGTGACAATACCTGAAAGTAATGCGTAAATAATCCCTGAGTTGGCGAGGTTAATAGCACTAGTGGTTGAAAAGTTAACCGCTAGCCATAATATTATCGCCATCGGGGCTGCTTTGATGAAGTTGCCAGCAGTGGTAATTGCCGGGTTACTTGCTCCTCTACCTTGTAGTGTGTAAATACCCCAAGCGACGCCTGAAATACACATGAGTAATGCGCCTATAAATGAAGGCGCGGCTAGGCCAGGTAGCATTAATATTACCAAGCCACACAGGGCAAGCACAAACCCTATGAATTGTGTCGTATTAAGTCGCTCTCCTGCCCGATAACCGGCTATAGTCATAGTGATTTGTACGGCGCCAAAAAGTAATAATGCTCCTGTACCCGCAGCAATTAAACCGTAACCATAAGTAAAACTAACAGCATAAATAAAGAGTGCAAAGGCAGCTAGCCATGATCCTGCTTTATAAGATTGATGATGCTTTTTGATGCTTAAGAATAGCCACAAGAATAATGCTCCAGAAACAACCCTGAGCATAATGAAGCTTGCTGCATCGATGCTAGTTTCTTCTAAAGCAAACCTTGTGATCAACGAATTAGCTGCAAAAGCTAATAGAGAGAGTAAGGTAATGAATATTATGCGTAGTCGGATCATTTAATAAGCTTATATTTGTTTTAATACATCGTTGTTAAATGTAAATGACTTAGTGTTTATCGCTACGCTACTTTAGTAGGAACATTGGCTTTAACACATAAAAGAGAAACCAGTCGAAAGCCTACCATGATAGTATGCTTTCGACTATGTTATGAGAACAGCTTACACCATATCGGCAAAAGGATTTTCACTCGGTAGTTTGATTTTATTTTTAAATTCAGCAAAGGTTAAACTATCATTGGTTAGCGCAATATTATCTTCATTAAGTAAACCTTCACCAAACTTATAAATTAAATCAAATTGCCCACTATTAGCGTTATCACGATAAACTTGTTGTGCTTGCTCTACTGCCGTTAGCTTGTCTTGGTACGTTGCCATCGCTTCTGCGCCATAACGTTTAGCCATCATAGCTAAGCTTACTTTAGGCGAAAATACTGTGGCGGTGGCATTATTGCCACCAAAACCTTTTGAGTTGATAAAGGCAATGTCCATATCTGGACAATGCCAATGCTCTGTAGCAATGTGCAAGTGTTCGTTGTGAACATCTGCCGCGACTTCATCAATGGTGGTAATACCTGGCATGATGTTCTCGCTGAAAATGCCTAACGCCATGGCCATTTGATCGCCACTAGCTGTGCCTAGGGTATGACCTACATAGGCTTTAGGCGCAGCTACTGGCCAATTGTTAATGTTAAAACATTCCGCTACTTTATGATAAATTAACGATTCTGTGACTCGGTTTTGCGGTGTGCTTGAGCCATGAGCCAAAATAAAGCTACGTTTTTGTAAGGCTTCTTTACCTAGCACTTGTTCCGCTAAAGCCACAGATTTTGCCATGGTAATATAATTACCTGGACCTGGTGCAGTGATAGACTTTTTATAACCGTCAGCATTAATAAAAACATCGGCAACTGAGCCAAGTACCTGTGCGCCCATTTCTAAAGCAAGCGCATCATCCATTAAGACAATAAAGTGTGCGGCTTCGCCAATAGTGAAACCACAGTTTTGACCAAATGGACGACTTGTGCGGCGATGATCAACGGTATCAGTACCATCAAGTCGCTTTAAGCCTTCTTCATTGGCTAGCGCACTCATGTTACCAAAGCCTTCAATCACTTCGGGTGTAATAGCCGCTTCGCTACTACCGACAATAGCGACACGTGTTCGACCTGAAGCCATGTCATGTGTTGCCGCTTGTAGATTATATAAAAATGTTGCACAAGCGCCAGAGCTAGTAAAGGTTGTGCCAACATTGCCAGTAACATAGGCATTAATAAAGTCAGTCGACATGCTATTTAAGCCAAGCGCTAATTGTTTTGTGCTAACACGTGAGCCACTTAAACGGCTTTTAAGTAAGCCTCCTAAGCCTTCATCATTAACTTGTCCCATAATAGACGCTGAATAAGTACCCACTTCATCTGGGCTAATCTTATCTAAAATGGCATCCCAAGCTAAGCCAGTAGAACGAATGGCATCGGTAGCTGCAAAAATAGTCGCTTGTAAGCCGCGCGGTTGGTATCGGCTATTATAAAGCGTACCGGGTTCAAAACCTGTTGGAAATTGTCCTGCGGCTTTAATGGGGTTATCACGATAAGAGTCATGGGTAATGGTGAGTTGTTCAGGAATAGCAACCGATACTCTACCTTCACCTAAATTAGTCAGTAACCATGAGCTTGGCACTGGCTTAGGTAATTCTTTGATGCGTAATTCAAAAGTAATGTACTTATCAGTTGGATTTACATGCATTTTTTGATGCCAGTGAGTCGCATCAGGATCAAAATGATTTTTTTCAATTTTACGGATTAAGGTATCGTTGAGTATTTGTTGGCCAAACTTAGCTTCTATTTCAGTAGCTAAAACAATATTACCTTCCACATCAACTAACGTATCACCTTGCTTGCTAACAAGTTTCATTAAACTGGCAAGACCAACAAACGTTTCTTCACGTGCTTGCGCATTTAATTTGTCGATAACGATACGGCGAAAGCCTTGGTGAAATGAAGTTCGACCGGCGGCATTGATACCACCCATGCCAATAATTAAAGGTAAACGTGTCATGTAATAATCCATTTGAAAAAATTTTAATAAATGCAAAAAAGTAACAAGCATCAGATATTGTCTATATTAATTTTTTATGAATAACAATAATAAGCAAAAATGGCCGTATAGTGTGTAATAATGGCCAAACTTGAAAAAAGATAATAAAGGTCGTTTGATGACTCATCAGCTCAGCGTTAGTTTACTCATTTACCCTCATGTACTGGCAACAGGTGTTACCTTACCGGTAGAGATGCTGATGGCTGGCGAAGCATTTGCTAAACGTTATGATAAGTCAGTACTAAAACTCAATACCCAGTTTTTAAGTGAATCAGCGGCGCAAATCAAATCGCGTGCTGGCATTACTATGATTGCTGATGCAACGCTTGAGCATGAACTACTAACACACTCACCACCTCCAGATATTATTATTGTGCCGAGTTTATGGCGTAACCCTAGACCGGTATTGAGAAGTCATCAAAAATTGATTCACTGGTTAAAAAAATGTTGGCAGCAGGGGAGTACGTTAATAGGTGTGGGTACCGGCGTATGCTTTTTAGCTGAGTCAGGCTTGTTAGATAATCATTCAGCAACAACACATTGGCATTACAGTGCTCAATTTAAACGTGATTACCCCAAGGTTGATTTAAAACCAGACTTTTTTATTACCCAGTCAGAGCGCATTTACTGTGCGGCCAGTTTAAATGCTTTAGCTGATATTATTGTGCATCTTATTGCTCAGCATTATGGTAAAGCCGCTGCACAAAATGTAGAACGTAACTTCTCCCATGAAATACGAAAACCTTATGAAGAACAAAGATATTTAGAGGGGTCGGGTGATCGACATGCGGATGAACGCATTGCTGAAATACAATTTTGGTTACGAACAAATTTAAATACTGAGCTGACGTTAACTGATATTGCTAAGCAATTTGGCATGAGCCAGCGCTCATTCACCCGTCGTTTTAAAGCCGCCGCAGGTGTAAGAGCCACACAATATTGGCAGCAATTACGCATTGAAACGGCGAAAGACTTACTCGCCTCAAGTAATCTCACCATTCAAGAGATAGCCGATCAAGTGGGTTACCAAGACCAAGGTCATTTAACCCGCTTATTCAAGCAAGACTTAAATTTAACGCCAAAAGCTTATAGGGCGATGGTAAGAAAGAAACTGTTCAGTTAAATACCGTTAATATAAAGCTAATATATCGCTAAGTTTTACAATCAGGGTATATTACTTGTCAGCAGCTTTGAGCTGCGGCAAAATAGCAGTATTGATATTACTATTTGAGAAACACATGAGCGAAAAATTATCTAGCGCACTTTCTAAAGCTGAGAAACAAATTAATCAAATGTTGGCCATGCAAGATGCAATGAACAGTCGTGTTAGTGATACATGGCGTAATAATGGTTATGAGTGGTACCGAGCCATTTGGGTAGAATGTGCAGAGATGTTAGATCACCATGGTTGGAAATGGTGGAAGCATCAAGCAATTGATATTGCGCAAGTACAGTTAGAGTTAGTTGATATTTTCCATTTTGGTTTAAGTTTGCGTCTGATGTCGGGTGAGCGGGCTGAATTAATTGCCGGTGAATTGGCTAAAGAATTACATCAAGGCACAGCAGAAAACGACTTTAAAATAGCGTTAGAAAACTTAGCGTCAGCGGCGGTTACCCATAAAGCATTTGATGCTAAAGCACTGGCTGACTGTATGTCGTTAATGAATATGGATCTTGATGAGTTATTTAGACAATATGTTGGTAAGAATACCTTAAACTTCTTCCGTCAAGATCATGGCTATAAAGAAGGTACTTATCTTAAAGAATGGCATGGTGAAGAAGATAATGAAGTATTAGCTAAGTTAGTCACCACCTTAGATACCGGGGCAGAAGATTTTCAGCAACAACTATACCAAGCGTTAGAGGAAAAGTACCCTAGCTAGTGACCTGCAAGTAGCACTTGCTAACAGATAGCATATTATAGGTGCAGTCGTAAATACTGCACCTTGTACATAAAGTCTATATCAATATCTTTTCAAAAGTATCTCTTCATAATAAATAACCCAAATAAAAAAACACTGGTACGATTTTTGCTTTAAAAAGATAAAGCAGTACGTCTATTCTCTACAACAGAGAATACGTCAAAAATTTGAACCGGAGTAATGTATGGAACTGATATTATTTGCCTTAATCACCTTAGTAGTGATTGTTGCTGTGTTAGCGAGTCGTTTAAACGATAATAGCTTTCCTTTTCCTTTTGATAGTAAAAAAGCAATTTTTACCCCTGCGGAAAAAAACTTTCAAAATTTAGTTGAACAAGCATTAGGTACACAATACCGGGTATTAAATCGCGTAAGGTTAAGTGATGTTGTTACTATACGTAATGGTGTTTCAAGCCGTGCTAGCCAAACCGCAGCAAAAAGTGCGGAAACAAAATATTTAGATTTTGTTATTTGTGAACGCAGCACTATGAAATTACTTGGCGCTATTGATTTAGTTGATACACAAGGTCGTGGTTATAAAATTAAAAAAGACTGGTTTGTTAGTGGTAGCTTAGAAGCCGCATCAATCCCCCATCTTCGTATTAAAGTCAAAGCTAATTATACCTTAGAAGAGATCCGGTCTTGTATACATACACGCTTATTGGGTAAATCAGCCGCTAACTTTGCACCTGAACCTAAAATAAAAGGTCGGATTATTCCAGCACCTATGGTTCGAGCAAGAAATAAACCCACTAGTACATTAACGCCAGCTGCAGCTAGGTCACAACTTGAACAGCACAATCCAATGATGCCGCAAATATCGACAGGACAATTAGGCAATATGTCTACTTCCTCATTATCTCATTAATTAATCGTCCTTTAAGCAACAATATAAAAATCCGACACGCGTGATAAGTGTCGGATTTTTTATTTTTAGTGCTAATAACTGGCGGTGATAAAGAGTCGAGTAGTAAAATTAAGCGCAGTTTGGCTGAAAAAGCAACAAAAGCACAATAAAGTTCAAAAAAGTACACTTTATTTGAATTTAGCTATTGCAAGGGGCAAAACATTACACTAGAATTCGCACCACTTAATGTAGTGCCGACTTAGCTCAGTTGGTAGAGCAACTGACTTGTAATCAGTAGGTCGCCAGTTCGATTCCGGCAGTCGGCACCATTAATACTTAGTAAGCAAAGCTTAATAAGGTACCTTAATAAAAGGTATAGGCTTATGTGGAGGGGTTCCCGAGTGGCCAAAGGGATCAGACTGTAAATCTGACGGCTCAGCCTTCGGTGGTTCGAATCCACCTCCCTCCACCATATTTCGATTTAAACTTATTGTGCTTTTTGCAGTGTAAGGGTAAATCAAAAAACAGAGATAATTGATAGAAAAGCGGGTGTCGTATACTGGCTATTACCTCAGCCTTCCAAGCTGATGAAGCGGGTTCGATTCCCGCCACCCGCTCCAATCTTTGTATATGAATGCTGATATGGCTCAGTTGGTAGAGCGCACCCTTGGTAAGGGTGAGGTCGGCAGTTCGAATCTGCCTATCAGCACCATTCCTAGATTACTCTATTTTATCTCACACTAAATCGCACAATTAAACAGTAAATTATTACTATACCCAGAGGTATTTTAAAATGGCTAAAGAAAAATTTGAACGTAATAAACCACATGTAAACGTTGGTACTATTGGACACGTTGATCACGGTAAAACAACTTTAACAGCCGCTATCTCTGCGGTATTAACTAAAGTTCACGGTGGTGAAGTTAGAGATTTCGCACAAATCGATAATGCTCCTGAAGAGCGTGAGCGTGGTATTACAATCAATACTTCTCACATCGAGTACGATACTGAATCACGTCACTACGCACACGTAGATTGTCCTGGTCACGCCGATTACATCAAAAACATGATCACTGGTGCTGCACAAATGGATGGCGCTATCTTAGTAGTTGCTGCGACAGATGGTCCTATGCCACAAACACGTGAGCACATCTTATTATCTCGTCAAGTTGGTGTTCCTTACATCATCGTGTTCATGAACAAATGTGATGTTGTTGATGACGAAGAGTTATTAGAATTAGTAGAAATGGAAATCCGTGAACTGCTTTCTGAATATGATTTCCCAGGTGATGACTTACCAGTAATCCAAGGTTCAGCTTTGGGTGCTCTTCAAGGCGAAGAGAAATGGGAAGCGAAAATAATCGAACTTGCTGACCAATTAGATACATACATTCCAGAGCCAGAGCGTGCTATTGATGGTGCATTCATCATGCCTATCGAAGATGTTTTCTCAATCGCTGGTCGTGGTACAGTAGTAACTGGCCGTGTTGAGCGTGGTATCATCAAAGTTGGTGAAGAAGTAGAAGTTGTTGGTATCCGTGATACACAAAAATCAACTTGTACTGGTGTTGAAATGTTCCGTAAGCTTCTTGACGAAGGTCGTGCTGGCGAGAACTGTGGTATTCTTTTACGTGGTCTTAAGCGTGAAGATGTTGAGCGTGGCCAAGTATTATGTAAGCCTGGTTCTATCTCTCCACACACTAAATTTGAATCAGAAGTGTATGTTCTTTCTAAAGATGAAGGTGGTCGTCATACGCCATTCTTTAAAGGATACCGTCCACAGTTCTACTTCCGTACAACAGATATCACAGGTGCTGTAGAGCTTCCTGAAGGTGTTGAAATGGTAATGCCTGGCGACAACTTGAAGTTTGTTGTTGAGCTAATCAACCCAGTAGCGATGGACGAAGGTTTACGCTTCGCTATCCGTGAAGGTGGTCGTACTGTTGGTGCTGGTGTTGTTTCTAAAATTATTGATTAATTTTAGTTCACATTAGAACTGTAAAAAAAAGACGCTTCGGCGTCTTTTTTGTTTTTAGGGCGACCAACTCTGCATTGAGCAAGTTCCCAAGGGCGAGTACCTAATAAAAGGTAAAGGCTTACCTGCGGCGTTATTGATTTTGACAATGCCGCTACACGCAGGTAGCTTATTAGAGAATACAGGAGCACACTCTCCTGAATAACCATGCTCTTCAATCAATACCTTGCCGCTAAAGCTTTTCATTCTCACTGAGTGCCACCATCATGTGACGCTTTACTCGTATAACTATTGCCTATTAAATAATCGTGACTTGGTGGTAGGCAAAATCTAGGTCAATCAAACGGCTTATATTAGCCAATATACCAAATACTTCTTGAGTAAAACATGAGGCTGAGTATAATAGCGCCTCACTTCTTGACTATCTCTTATTTCCCAAAAAACTAAGATTAAGCCGATAAGTGTAACAGTTACTTTATAAGTAACCTGTAGGGGTGTAGTTCCAATTGGTAGAACAGCGGTCTCCAAAACCGACGGTTGGGAGTTCGAATCTCTCCACCCCTGCCATTTTAAGTAAACATAGGTAGTGCTACTTATGTTTTAGCTATCTGTAATAATAGGTAGTGTTATTAAAAGTAGATAATACGGAATAGAATTATGAATGCAAGTACAGAAGAGCAACCAAGCAGTTCTTTCGATACAGTAAAGTGGGCCGTTATTTTCCTACTTTTAGCTGGTGCTGTTGCGGGTAATTACGTTTACGGTGAACAATCAGTATTAATTAGAGCTATTGCTGTCGTTGTCATGGTTGGTATTGCGGGTTTAATTGCATTACAAACTGAAAAAGGCCGTAATGCCGCTATATTTGCAAAAGAAGCGCGTACTGAAGTACGTAAAGTTGTTTGGCCAACTCGTCAAGAAGCGGTGCAAACAACAGGTATTGTATTAGTAGTGACGTTATTAATGTCATTACTACTTTGGGGATTAGACTCTGTTCTTTTCTGGTTAGTTGGTTTAGTTACAGGTATGCAGGTTTAGTTATGACTGAAGAAAATATGTCAGAAGAAAATATCACTCCCGAAGGTGAAGAGAATAAAGCAAGCACTAATCCAAAATTGCGTTGGTACGTAGTACAGGCATTTTCAGGTTATGAAGGTCGTGTTCAAAAAACATTACTTGAGCATATTGAAATTCATGGCTTACAAGACAAGTTTGGTGAAGTGTTAGTTCCTACTGAAGAAGTAGTAGAAATGCGCGCAGGTCAAAAACGTAAAAGTTCACGTAAGTTCTTTCCAGGCTACGTTTTAGTACAAATGGAAATGGACGTTGACGCATGGCATTTAGTGAAAAGTGTACCACGTGTACTAGGTTTCATCGGTGGTACTAGTGACCGTCCTGCACCTATTACTCAAAAAGAAGCGGATCGTATTTTACAACGCCTTCAAGAAACAGATAAGCCTAAGCCTAAAACATTGTTTGAGCCAGGCGAGGTTGTTCGTGTTATTGATGGACCATTTGTTGACTTTAACGGTGTTGTTGAAGAACTTGATTACGAGAAAAACCGTATTAAGGTATCAGTACTTATCTTCGGTCGTTCAACGCCAGTTGATTTAGAATTTGGTCAAGTTGAAAAAGGCAGCTAATGAGTTGCTATTAGTCAACGGGTATTAGATTACTTATTATAAAACGCCTGCCTCGAGCAGGCGTTTTTGTTTCTGGGAAGCTATGTCTAGAGATTAATCAACTTGGTATTACACCAATGCCTTACCATTAAACCTTTTAATTCTCACTAAATGGTCAATAACTTAATGTGCTTAGTATTCATGTAAGTGACTGGTTATTTATCTGTACTATGCTGTTTGCTTTGCAGTAATTGATTTAATTTATCTATTTTTTCTTCCAGCATAAGCATGTCTTCTTTCGTTGCTATGGTTTGCTTAGGTTTACCTTCTTCTTCATGCATTACCTGCATCGCATCGACAATAATACCAATGAATAAATTAAGTACGGCGAAGCTGGTAATAATAATAAAAGGCACAAAGAAGATCCAAGACAGTGGAAATAACTCCATGGTTGGGCGAACTATCCCCATTGACCAACTTTCTAAAGTCATCACCTGAAATAAAGTATAAGCAGAGGCACCAATGCTACCAAACCATTCCTGCATATTAGCATCGACATGACTACCAAATATTTTCGTGGTGAGTACTGCAGAAACATAAAAAATAATCGCTAAGACACCAACAACTGACGCCATACCAGGTAATGAGTGACCTAATGCACCAATTACTCGGCGCATTTGTGGTACCACAGAAAGTAAACGTAATACCCGTAATATTCTAAAAGCACGTAGTACTGATAAAGCGCCACTTGTTGGCATCCAAGAAATAGCAACAATGATAAAGTCGAACCAATTCCAACCCGATCGGAAAAAACTTGTTCGATACACTATGAGTTTTAACAGTAACTCCGTTGAGAAGCACAGTAATATTATAGTATCAATAAGGTGTAAAATATCGGCATTAGCTTTGCCAAATTGACTTGTTTCTAGGCCTAGAGTAATGGCATTAAAGAGAATTAAAAAAATAAGCCCATTTTGAAACGGCTTACTTTCAATAAATGCCTGTAAATGACTGCGTTGTGTAACTGAAGGTAATAAGGTAGTGTCCAATGGTGATGTCCAATGTTAATAAACAAAAAGATAAGGTATGGGTTAGTCTTTACTATTCAAGCGCGCTAAGAGGATAGTTGAAAAATAGACAAAGTAAGCAATCGAATAAAGATCTTGTAATAAAAGGTCTGGTTAATATATAATCTGCTGCCGCTTATTTTTAGCGTGCACGAAATATGCTCAATGATGTCTTAATAATAGGCTTAATTATGTTATGTAAATAACTATTATTAAAGAAATTTTTAAAGCAATTTTGTAAACAGGGAAGCGATAACTTGACTATCGGTTGATGTATATCAACTTCGGTTACGTACATTGCGCTAATTACCCAAACAACAAGGTATTTTAAAATGGCTAAGAAAGTCCAAGCTCTAATCAAGCTACAAGTAGCTGCTGGTGCAGCTAACCCGTCACCACCAGTTGGTCCTGCATTAGGTCAACACGGTGTTAACATCATGGAATTCTGTAAAGCGTTTAACGCAAAAACAGATTCTTTAGAAAAAGGCGCTCCGGTTCCAGTAGTAATTACTGTATATAGTGACCGTTCGTTTACTTTCGAAACAAAAACTCCACCTGCCGCATACTTATTGCTTAAAGCAGCTGGCGTAAAAAGTGGCTCTGGCCGTCCTAACACAGACAAAGTGGGTACTGTTACTACAGCTCAACTTGAAGAAATCGTTAAGACAAAAGATGCTGATTTAACTGCTGGTTCACTTGAAGCTGCATTGCGTACCATTGCGGGTTCTGCTCGTTCAATGGGCTTAGTGGTAGAGGATTAATCATGGCTAAATTATCAAAACGCGCTCGTCTTATCCGTGAAAAAGTAGACGCAACAAAAGAATATGATATCAATGAAGCAGTTTCTTTATTAAAAGAATTCGCTACAGCTAACTTCCGTGAAAGCGTAGATGTTGCTGTAAATCTTGGTATTGACGCTCGTAAATCAGATCAAAACGTTCGTGGTGCGACAGTATTACCAAATGGTACTGGCCGTGATGTACGTGTTGCTGTATTTACTCAAGGCGAAAACGCAGAGAAAGCTAAAGCCGCTGGTGCTGACATTGTTGGTATGGACGATTTAGCTGCGCAAGTAAAAGCTGGCGAAATGAACTTCGACGTTGTTATTGCTTCTCCAGATGCAATGCGTGTTGTTGGTCAACTAGGTCAAATCTTAGGCCCACGTGGTTTAATGCCTAACCCTAAAGTTGGTACAGTAACTCCTGACGTAGCTAGCGCTGTTAAAAACGCTAAGTCTGGTCAGATCCGTTACCGCAATGACAAAAACGGCATCATTCATACCACTATCGGTAAGGCTGATTTCGAAGTTGCACAATTGCAAGAAAACTTAGAAGCATTGCTTGACGCGCTTAAAAAAGCAAAACCTGCAAATGCTAAAGGTCAATACTTGAAGAAAGTTTCTCTTTCTACAACTATGGGTGCCGGCGTAGTCGTCAACCAAGCGACTCTTTCTCAAGCATAATATTTACCGGTAAATTATTACCGTAAATTGCTGAGTAAATTTTCGTGTATTGAATCTTTACAAGGGTGAAATTATAACCTATAATTTCGCCCTTAAATTTTGGTAGGAGTTGTGAGTACTTTTGCTTTCCCTTTTTTATTGATTATTTCAGTCTTATAGATTGATATTTAGTCGATAAAGAAGGAATAAAGTTATTGAAAGACACACAACCCCCGTCCAAGACCGTAGGTGTAGCAGTAATGTTACTTAATTTCCTACGTAGATGGTGATTACCCAGATATTTCCTTACATTCTGGTCCTCGCCGTTATGGCCTAGTTAATAATTACTTATTAACTAGGGATTGTAAATACCGGTAATTTTTACCGGTTTGAACCAGGAGTTAAAGCCAATGGCTATCAATCTTGATGACAAAAAAGCAATTGTTGCTGAAGTTCAAGAAGCTGCTAATGGCGCTCACTCAGTTGTAATCGCGGATGCCCGTGGTGTAAAAGTTGAAGCAATTACTGTATTGCGTAAGCAAGCCCGTGAAAGTGGCGTATGGATGAAAGTTGTCCGTAACACACTAGCACGTCGTGCAGTAGAAGGTACACAATTTGAATGCGTCGCTGACGTATTTAAAGGTCCTTCATTAATTGCCTTTTCAAGTGAACACCCAGGTGCTGCTGCACGTTTATTCACAGCTTTCGCTAAAACTAACGAAAACTTTGAATTAAAAGCAGCTGCATTTGAAGGTAACGCAGTAGACGTAAATATGTTAGCAACGCTACCTACTTACGACGAAGCGATTTCACGTTTAATGAGCGTTATGAAAGAAGCATCTGCAGGCAAACTAGCCCGTACGATTGCTGCAATTCGCGATCAGAAAGAACAAGAAGCTGCATAGGTTATTTAAGCTTATTGCTTAGTACCCAGCTTTTTGTATTTGTAGTTATTTCAAACAGTGCTTTATTACTTAATAAGAAAGTAAATAAGGCCTGTTTATTAAAAAATTAGGAAATTATAGTATGTCTATCTCTAAAGACGATATCTTAAACGCAGTTGCTGAAATGTCAGTAATGGACGTTGTTGCTTTAATCGAAGCAATGGAAGAAAAATTTGGTGTTTCTGCTTCTGCTGCTGTTGCTGTTGCTGGTCCTGCTGAATCTGCTGAAGAACAAACTGAATTTGACGTTATTATGACTGGCTTCGGTGAGAAGAAAGTTGCAGTAATCAAAGCAGTTCGTGGCGCTACAGGTTTAGGCCTTAAAGAAGCAAAAGACTTAGTTGAATCTGCTCCTAAAGCGATCAAAGAAGGCGTAGATAAAGCTGAAGCAGAAGAGCTTAAGAAACTTCTTGAAGAAGCTGGTGCTTCTGTTGAGATCAAATAATCTGTTTTTAAACAGATTATTTGCCTGAAAAGGCATGGCTGGTGATTTAAACGTCACCGGCCTTTTTGCGCTTTTGCTGTTAGAGATTAAGTTTATTTTAGTCGACAGCAGTACGTTATTTATAACAAAAAAGCGTTTAGGTGATTTTCTACTTATTAGTCAATCATCTAGTAGTATTTAGACGTAAATACTACAGCATAACCTGTCTAACTGAGCTTTGCTCAGTAGGCAGATTTGGCCATAACCAGCAAGCTGAGGAACCCCATGGCTTACTCATACTTTGAGAAAAAGCGAATTAGAAAGGACTTTGGTAAAAGTGCACAAGTAATGGAATATCCATTCTTGTTGTCCATTCAACTCGATTCTTTCCGCAAGTTTATTGATATTGACGCAACAGGTGAAACCGGTCTAGAGGCTGCTTTTCGTTCTATTTTCCCAATCAAAGCTTATTCAGGTAGCTCAGAATTACAATATGTAAGCTATCGTTTAGGTGAACCATTATTTGACGTAAAAGAATGTCAAATACGTGGTGTGACTTATTCTGCACCGTTACGCGTAAAATTACGCTTAGTGGTATACGATAAAGAAGCCGCAGCAGGTACTGTTAAAGATATCAAAGAGCAAGAAGTGTACATGGGCGAAATCCCGTTGATGACAGATAACGGCACTTTTGTAATCAATGGTACTGAGCGTGTTATCGTTTCACAATTACACCGCTCTCCAGGTGTATTCTTTGATCACGACAAAGGTAAAACTCACTCATCGGGTAAAGTTTTATATAACGCACGTGTAATTCCTTACCGTGGTTCATGGTTAGATTTTGAATTCGATCCTAAAGATAACTTATTTGTACGTATTGATAGACGCCGTAAATTACCTGCGTCAATCATTTTACGCGCATTAGAATATTCTACTGAAGAAATTCTAGCGATGTTCTATGACACAACTAATTACACCATTAAAGGTGATAAGTTGATCATGGATCTTATCCCTGAACGTCTTCGTGGTGAAACAGCTATTTTTGATATTTGTATCAAAAAAGGTGAAGTATTAGTTGAGTCTGGTCGCCGCATTACTGCACGCCATATTCGCTCTTTATCAAAAGCCAATGTTGATAAACTAGAAGTACCTGCCGATTATATCGTTGGTCGTGTTTTATCAAAAGCTTACATCGACAAATCTACGGGTGAAGTGATTGCTGAAGCAAATACTGAAATCACCTTAGAATTATTAGCCGAGCTTAGCCAAGCGGGCCATAAAGTATTATCTACTTTATACATGAACGAATTTGATGTTGGTTCATACATGTCAGACACACTTCGTGTTGATAGCTCAACTAACAAATTAGAAGCGTTAGTTGAAGTATACCGAATGATGCGTCCTGGTGAGCCACCAACGAAAGATGCTGCTGAAACATTATTCAACAACTTATTTTTCGCATCAGAGCGTTATGACTTATCAACAGTAGGTCGTATGAAGTTCAACCGTCGTGTTGGTAACGCAGATGATATCGGTTCTGGTATTTTGTCTAAAGAAGACATTATTGCGGTAATGAAAACCTTAATCGGTATTCGTGACGGTAAAGGCGAAGTTGATGATATCGATCACTTAGGTAACCGTCGTATTCGCTCTGTAGGCGAAATGGCTGAAAATCAATTCCGTGTTGGTCTAGTACGCGTTGAACGTGCGGTACGTGAACGTTTAAGTCTTGGTGACTTAGATGCGATCATGCCACAAGATTTAATTAACGCTAAACCAATATCTGCGGCTGTGAAAGAGTTCTTTGGCTCATCACAATTGTCTCAGTTTATGGATCAAAACAACCCGTTATCAGAAGTAACGCATAAGCGTCGTATTTCAGCATTAGGCCCAGGTGGTTTAACGCGTGAACGTGCTGGTTTTGAAGTACGAGATGTACATCCAACGCATTACGGTCGTGTTTGTCCAATCGAAACGCCAGAGGGTCCAAACATTGGTTTGATCAACTCGCTTTCTTGTTATGCACGCACTAACGACTTTGGTTTCTTAGAAACACCATATCGTAAAGTGGTTGACGGTCTCGTGACTGATCAAATTGATTACTTATCAGCGATTGAAGAGGGTAACTTTGTTATCGCTCAGGCCAATGCTGAACGTGATAGCGATGACAGATTAGTACAAGAATTAGTTAACTGTCGCCATAAAAATGAATTTACTTTAAAAGCGTCTGCTGAAATTCAGTATATGGATGTTTCTCCACAACAAATTATTTCTGTTGCGGCGTCACTTATTCCATTCCTTGAGCACGATGATGCGAACAGAGCCTTGATGGGCTCGAACATGCAACGTCAAGCAGTACCTACTTTACGTGTCGACAAACCACTTGTTGGTACCGGTATGGAAAAAGTAGTTGCGGTTGACTCCGGTGTTACTGCCGTTGCCAAACGTGGCGGCGTAGTAAGCTATGTTGATGCATCACGCATTGTAGTAAAAGTTAACGAAAATGAAATGCATGCTGGTGAAGCCGGTATTGATATTTATAACTTAACTAAATACACGCGTTCAAACCAAAACACTTGTATCAACCAACGTCCAGTGTGTCGTATGGGTGAGCCAGTAGTTCGTGGTGATGTATTAGCCGATGGTCCTTCAACCGATATGGGTGAATTGGCGTTAGGTCAAAACATGCGTATCGCGTTTATGCCGTGGAATGGTTACAACTTTGAAGATTCAATGTTGTTATCTGAGCGTGTTGCAATTGAAGATAGATTTACTACTATTCATATTCAAGAGTTAACGTGTATTGCACGTGATACTAAATTGGGTAGTGAAGAAATTACTGCAGATATTCCAAACGTAGGTGAGTCAGCGTTATCTAAATTAGATGAAGCCGGTGTTGTTTATATTGGTGCTGAAGTAAATGGTGGTGATATCTTAGTAGGTAAAGTAACCCCTAAAGGTGAAACACAACTTACACCAGAAGAAAAACTACTGCGTGCTATTTTCGGTGAAAAAGCGGCTGACGTTAAAGACAGCTCTTTACGTGTACCTAACTCTGTTAAAGGTACGATCATTGATGTTCAAATATTCACTCGTGACGGCGTTGAAAAAGATGCTCGCGCAGTAGAAATTGAACAAATGCAACTTAAAGAAGTTAAGAAAGATCTTGGCGATGAATTAAGCATTTTAGAAGATGGTATTTACGCACGTACTAAGAAGTTATTGTTATCTACTGGTCTGAATGAGTCTGACTTAATGTCTATGTCTCGTGACAAGTGGTTAACGCAAAACTTATCTGATGAAAGTCAACAAGCTGAACTTGAACAAATTGCTGAGCAATTTGACAATATTAAGCAAGACTTTGATAAGAAGTTTGAAGTTAAGCGTCGTAAGATTACCCAAGGTGATGACTTACAACCTGGCGTATTAAAAATTGTTAAGGTTTACTTAGCTGTTAAACGTCATATCCAGCCTGGTGATAAAATGGCTGGTCGTCATGGTAACAAAGGTGTTATTTCAAACGTAGTACCGATTGAAGATATGCCATACGATGAACACGGTGTACCTGTTGATGTGATCTTGAACCCGTTAGGTGTTCCATCACGTATGAACATTGGTCAGATCTTAGAAACTCACTTAGGCATGGCTTGTCGTGGTGTTGGTGAAAAGATTAACCGTATGCTAGAAGCACAAAAAGAAATTCATAAACTACGTAACTTCATTCAAGAAGTTTATAACGTAGGTGAATCTCGTCAAGTAGTTGATGTTGCTAGTTTCTCTGACGATGAAGTGCTGCGTTTAGCAGATAACTTACGTGCAGGTTTACCGATTGCAACACCAGCATTTGATGGTGCAGCGGAAAAAGAAATTAAAGAGTTATTCAAGCTTGCTGATATGCCAGAAAGTGGACAATTCGTATTAACTGATGGCCGTACTGGTCGTAAGTTTGAGCGTCCTGTTACCGTTGGTTATATGTACATGTTAAAACTAAACCATTTAGTTGATGACAAAATGCATGCTCGTTCAACTGGTTCTTACTCACTAGTAACTCAGCAACCACTTGGTGGTAAAGCTCAGTTCGGTGGTCAGCGTTTCGGTGAGATGGAAGTATGGGCACTTGAAGCATACGGTGCTGCTTATACCTTGCAAGAAATGCTTACAGTTAAGTCTGATGATGTAAACGGTCGTACTAAGATGTATAAAAACTTAGTTGATGGTGATCATCGTATGGAGCCAGGAATTCCTGAGTCATTCAACGTATTGTTGAAAGAAATCCGCTCGTTAGGTATTAACATCGAGTTGGACAAAGACTAGGTTTTAGCCACAAGTCAGCTGAGCCTATCCTGATGGATAGGCCGGTAAGCGGAGAAGGCAAATAATTTTGCCTTCTTCTCAAAGTTTAACTCCGACAGGAGAAGTGTGTGAAAGATTTACTTAAGTTTCTTAAGCAACAGAATCAAACTGAAGATTTCGATGGTATTCGCATCGGTTTAGCATCACCAGATTTGATGCGTTCTTGGTCGTTTGGTGAAGTTAAAAAGCCAGAAACCATTAACTATCGTACGTTTAAACCAGAACGTGACGGTTTATTCTGTGCGCGTATTTTTGGTCCAGTAAAAGACTACGAATGTCTTTGTGGTAAATACAAACGCTTAAAGCATCGCGGTGTTATCTGTGAAAAATGTGGCGTTGAAGTTACTCTGACTAAAGTTCGTCGTGACCGTATGGGGCATATCGAATTAGCAAGTCCTGTGGCGCATATTTGGTTCTTAAAATCATTACCATCACGTATTGGTTTACTACTTGATATGACCTTGCGTGATATTGAGCGTGTGCTTTATTTTGAATCTTATGTTGTAACTGAACCTGGTTTAACAACACTAGAAAAAAGCCAAATTCTAACCGAAGAAGAATATCTTGATGCGTTAGAAGAGCACGGTGATGAATTTGACGCCCTAATGGGTGCAGAAGCTGTTTTAGCTTTACTACAACAAATCGATCTTGACGGTGAAGTAGCGCAGATGCGTGAAGAGTTACCTGAAATCGGTAGTGAAACTAAACGTAAAAAAATTACTAAGCGTTTAAAATTAATGGAAGCATTCGCTGCGTCTGGCAACAAGCCAGAGTGGATGATTATGAATGTTCTACCAATTTTACCGCCAGATTTACGTCCGTTAGTTCCTCTTGATGGTGGTCGTTTTGCGACTTCTGACTTGAACGATCTATACCGTCGTGTAATCAACCGTAACAACCGTTTAAAACGTCTTCTAGACTTAGTAGCACCAGACATTATTGTACGTAACGAAAAACGTATGTTACAAGAGTCTGTTGATGCCTTATTAGATAACGGTCGTCGTGGTCGTGCAATAACGGGTTCTAACAAACGTCCTCTTAAATCTCTTGCTGATATGATCAAGGGTAAGCAAGGTCGTTTCCGTCAAAACTTACTAGGTAAGCGTGTTGATTATTCAGGTCGTTCTGTAATCACCGTTGGTCCAACATTGAAATTACATCAATGTGGTTTACCTAAGAAGATGGCATTAGAATTATTTAAGCCATTCATTTACGGTAAATTAGAAGCACGTGGTTTAGCGACTACGATTAAAGCGGCTAAAAAATTAGTTGAACGTGAAGGCGCTGAAGTTTGGGATGTACTTGATGAAGTAATCCGTGAACATCCAGTTATGCTTAACCGTGCACCAACACTTCATAGATTGGGTATCCAAGCGTTTGAACCTGTGTTGATTGAAGGTAAAGCAATTCACCTTCATCCATTAGTTTGTGCGGCATACAATGCCGATTTCGATGGTGACCAAATGGCGGTACACGTACCGTTGACAATTGAAGCACAAATGGAAGCACGTACGTTGATGATGTCAACGAACAACGTGTTAGCACCAGCGAACGGTGAGCCAATCATAGTACCATCGCAAGATGTTGTATTAGGTCTTTACTACTTAACGCGTGACCGTGTTAATGGTTTAGGCGAAGGTATGATTTTTACTGACGAAAAAGAAGTAGAAAAAGCGTACCGTATTGGCGCTGCTGAACTTCATGCTCGCATTAAAGTTCGTATTACTGAGCATGTTAAAGATGCTGACGGTGAATGGCAACCTATTACTAAATTACGTGACACGACTGTTGGTCGCGCCATTATGTGGCAAGTATGTCCTAAAGGTTTACCTTACGACCTTATTGATCGACCGCTTGGTAAAAAACCAATTTCAAAATTGATTAACCATGCTTACCGTAACTTAGGTTTAAAACAAACTGTTATCTTTGCTGACCAAATCATGTACACAGGCTTCCATTACGCGATGATCGCGGGTTGTTCTGTTGGTATCGACGATATGGTTATCCCAGATGCTAAGTACACTATCATTGAAGATTCAGAAGCGGAAGTTGCTGAAATTCAAGCACAGTTTGAACAAGGTCTAGTAACTGCTGGTGAGAAATACAACAAAGTAATCGATATTTGGTCGTCTGCGAACGAAAAAGTATCGAAAGCGATGATGGACAACTTATCGAAAGAAACCGTTATCAACGCTAAAGGTGAGCCAGAAGAACAAGATTCTTTCAACTCTATCTTTATGATGGCTGACTCGGGTGCTCGTGGTAGTGCCGCTCAGATACGTCAGTTAGCGGGTATGCGTGGTTTGATGGCTAAACCAGATGGTTCAATCATCGAAACGCCAATCACGGCTAACTTCCGTGAAGGTTTGAACGTATTACAATACTTCATCTCAACACATGGTGCGCGTAAAGGTCTTGCCGATACCGCACTTAAAACAGCTAACTCGGGTTACTTAACGCGTCGTTTAGTTGATGTTGCACAAGATTTAGTGGTAACAAACCATGACTGTGGTACACATGACGGTTTATTAATGACACCATTAATTGAAGGTGGTGATGTTGTTGAACCATTACGTGAACGCGTATTGGGTCGTGTGGTTTGTGATGATGTATTGATTCCAGGTACTGATGAAGTATTACTTCCTCGTAACACCTTAATCGATGAAGCACTTTGTGATGTTATTGAAGAAAATTCAGTCGATCAAATCAAAGTACGCTCAATCATTACTTGTAAAACAGACTTTGGTATTTGTGCTAACTGTTATGGTCGTGACTTGGCGCGTGGCCACATGATCAACCAAGGTGAAGCTATTGGTGTAGTTGCTGCACAATCAATTGGTGAGCCGGGTACACAGTTAACAATGCGTACGTTCCATATCGGTGGTGCTGCATCTCGTGCTACTGCTGAGAACAACGTACAAGTTAAGAATACAGGTCACTTAAAACTACAAAACGCTAAGTTTGTTACTAACTCAGACGAAAATATCGTTATTACCTCTCGTTCATCAGAGTTAACGATTATTGATGAAATGGGTCGTGAGAAAGAACGCTATAAAGTACCTTACGGTTCTGTACTTTCTAAAAATGACGGTGAAGCGGTAACCTCAGGCGATATTATCGCTAACTGGGACCCACATACTCACCCTATTATCACGGAAGTAGCAGGTAACGTTCAATTCGTTGACCTTGTTGATGGCGTAACTATGGTTCGTCAAACGGATGAGTTAACTGGTTTATCAAGTATCGTTATTACTGATGCGGCACAACGTAATGCAACAGGTAAAGAAATGCGTCCAGCATTGAAACTTGTTGATGCGAAAGGCAATGAAGTAATGATCGCCGGTACTGAAATTCCAGCACTTTACTACTTACCAGGTAATGCGATTGTTAACCTTGAAGATGGCGCGGATGTGGGTGTTGGTGATGCACTAGCTCGTATACCACAAGCCAGTTCAAAAACACGTGATATTACCGGTGGTTTACCACGTGTAGCTGATTTATTTGAAGCACGTAAACCTAAACTTCCTGCGATACTTGCAGAAAAAACGGGTGTTGTTTCTTTCGGTAAAGAAACCAAAGGTAAAGTACGTTTATTGATTACTCAGCCAAGTGGTGAAGTCTACGAAGAGATGATCCCGAAAACGCGTCTGTTAAATATCTATGAAGGTGAGCCAGTAAACAAAGGTGAAGTTATTGCCGATGGTCCTGAATCTCCACATGATATCTTGCGTTTACGTGGTGTTGCTCCAGTAGCTAACTACATTGTTAACGAAGTACAAGAAGTTTACCGTCTACAGGGTGTTAAGATTAACGATAAGCACATTGAAGTTATCGTACGTCAAATGATCCGTAAGTGTGAAATTCTTGATGCCGGTGATTCGACTTTCCTTAAAGGTGAGCAAGTTGAAGTAGCGCGCGTTAATATTGCTAACCGTGAATTAGAAGAGCAAGGCAAACAGCCAGCTGAATATGAAATGCAAATGATGGGTATTACTAAAGCATCACTTGCAACGGAATCATTTATTTCAGCGGCGTCTTTCCAAGAAACTACTCGTGTGCTTACAGAAGCCGCAGTAGCAGGTAAGACAGATGGTCTTCGTGGTTTGAAAGAAAACGTTATTGTTGGTCGCTTAATTCCAGCAGGTACCGGTTATTCTTACCATCAAGAACGTGCCAGAGCTAAAGCACAAGCAGATATCAATATTGATACTACCGTATCAGCAGATGATGCAGAAAAAGCATTAACCGATGCGTTAAATGCTGATCTACTGTCAGGTGATAACGCATAACAAGTAATTGTTAAATAGTGCAATGATTAAATTGCACTACGTTATGTTAGAAACCGTGCCTTGAAAAAGGTGCGGTTTTTTTTTAGTCTTTTTTAGTACAAGGAGCAATGATCCTTGCGCTATTATTTGATCGTTTTGACCGGTATAAACGATCAAATAATAGTGAGATCGCTATTAAACCTTGACAGCTCAATGATTGACCTATAGAATTTCGCGACCTCATATTCTGTACTCAGTGTGCATAGTATAAGAGCGGTAATAAAGACGGCATTAAATGCAGTATTAAATATTACCGTGGTAAAGAGGTATATTACGAGCGCAGAAGCTTTTCCCATTGATTTAAAGCTAATGCAATTATTTATCAAGGCTACTTTCCTTGGTAACAACTAATCAGGAGCTATAATGGCAACTATTAACCAACTAGTACGTAAACCGCGTGTTAGACAAGTATCAAAAAGTAACGTTCCAGCGTTACAAGCTTGTCCACAACGTCGTGGTGTTTGTACTCGTGTGTATACTACTACACCAAAAAAACCTAACTCAGCTTTACGTAAAGTAGCTCGTGTTCGTTTAACTAACGGCTTCGAAGTAACTTCATACATCGGTGGTGAAGGTCACAACTTACAAGAGCATAGCGTGATTTTAATCCGTGGTGGTCGTGTTAAAGATTTACCAGGTGTGCGTTATCACACCGTTCGTGGCGCACTAGATTGTTCTGGTGTAAGCGATAGAAGACAAGGCCGTTCTAAATACGGTGCTAAACGACCTAAATCTTAAGTTTCCATCCTTTGCCTAGTTGCTAGGTAAAAGATAAAAACGTTAAGTAAGGCCAAATTAACAAATTTTTAAAATTTATATATTTTGGATTTATCCTGAATACTACGGAGAATTAAGATGCCAAGAAGACGCGTCGTTGGGCAACGTAAAATATTGCCAGATCCTAAGTTCCATAATGAACTTTTAGCAAAATTCATCAACATCCTTATGGTTGATGGTAAGAAATCTACTGCCGAAAAAATTGTTTACGGTGCACTAGATCTTTTAGCTGAAAAATCTGAGAAAGACCAGTTAGAGCTTTTCGAAGAAGCTTTAGATAACATCCGCCCATCTGTCGAAGTTAAATCTCGTCGTGTTGGTGGTTCTACTTATCAGGTTCCAGTTGAAGTACGTCCTGTGCGTCGTAATGCTCTAGCCATGCGTTGGTTAGTTGAAGCAGCTCGTAAACGTGGTGAAAAATCAATGGCTCAGCGCCTAGCTAACGAAATGTTAGATGCGTCTGATAGCAAAGGTTCAGCGGTTAAGAAACGTGAAGACGTTCACCGTATGGCTGACGCTAACAAAGCATTCGCTCACTACCGCTGGTAAGCTAGCAGTATTGACTGATTGTATTATCTACTTTTGGCGTTGCTCAAAAGTAGATACATGGCTAGCAAGAGTTTCTCTTGCTAGCCATACTCATTTTACGGACTAGTGCTTTTAGTACTGTTCTAGTCACTTAAAGTGATAATAACTTGAAAGTTTTATTAATTAACTGTTTGTACATTGGCTAACGATTAACCTAGCAATGCGCATAACAACGAATAGTTACTCAATAATACTAAGCACAATAAACATAAATCATTTGTTTTATTGTCCACCCATAGTAAGTAAGAGGATTTAATTTTGGCCCGTATCACCCCTATAGAGCGCTACCGTAATATTGGTATCTGTGCGCACGTTGATGCAGGTAAAACAACCACGACAGAACGTGTCTTATTTTATACTGGTCTTTCTCATAAAATTGGTGAAGTGCATGATGGCGCGGCCACTACAGACTGGATGGAACAAGAACAAGAGCGCGGTATAACTATCACGTCAGCAGCAATTACTTGTTTCTGGAAAGGCATGGAAGATCAATTTGATGCGCATCATATCAATATCATTGACACCCCAGGCCACGTTGATTTCACCATTGAAGTTGAACGCTCTTTACGAGTACTTGATGGTGCTGTACTGGTATTATGTGGTTCTTCTGGCGTACAGCCGCAAACCGAAACGGTTTGGCGTCAAATGGAAAAATATGCCGTACCACGCTTAGTGTTCGTCAATAAAATGGATCGCACTGGTGCTGACTTTCTTAGCGTTGTTAAACAATTAAAAGATCGTTTGGGTGCTAATGCAGTACCAATTTATTTACCTATCGGTGCAGAAGATGAATTTGCCGGTGTGGTTGATCTGATTAAGATGAAAGCCATTAACTGGAATGAATCTGATCATGGTATGACATTTACCTATGAAGACATTCCTGCTGATATGCAAGAGCTTGCCGAAGAATGGCGTGATAACCTTATCTCTGAAGCGGCAGAAGCTAACGACGAATTAATGGATAAATACCTTGAAGAAGGTGAGTTAACTGAAAGCGAAATTAAGGCAGGCCTACGTGCCCGTACTCTCGCTAACGACATTATCTTATGTAGCTGTGGTAGTGCCTTTAAAAATAAAGGCGTACAAGCAGTGCTTGATGCAGTGGTTGAGTATTTACCATCACCGACTGAAGTAGCCGCTATTACCGGTATTAACGACGACAAAGACGAAACCGAAGGCACGCGCTCTGCAGATGATGACGCACCTTTTGCAGCGCTTGCCTTTAAGATAGCAACCGACCCTTTTGTTGGCACACTAACATTTTTCCGTGTTTACTCTGGTGTAGTGCAAACAGGTGATAGTGTTTACAATCCTGTTAAAGGTAAGAAAGAGCGTTTTGGCCGCATAGTACAAATGCATGCCAACGACAGACAAGAGATAAAAGAAGTACGCGCGGGTGATATTGCCGCCGCAATAGGTTTGAAAGATGTCACTACAGGTGATACCTTGTGTGACGCTAAGCATGTTATTACGCTAGAGCGTATGGATTTCCCTGAACCGGTAATTTCAGTTGCTATAGAACCGAGAACCTTAGCCGCTCAAGAAAAACTGGTCATTGCTTTAGACAAGCTTGCTGCAGAAGACCCATCGTTTAAAGTAGCAATTGATGATGAAACTGGGCAGACCATTATTTCAGGTATGGGTGAGTTACACTTAGATATTCTTGTTGAACGTATGAAACGTGAATTTTCTGTTGAGTGTAATGTTGGTAACCCACAAGTTTCTTACCGTGAAACGATACGTAAAACGGTTAAGGTTGAAGGTAAATTCATCCGTCAATCTGGCGGTAAAGGTCAATTTGGTCATGTTTGGCTTAAAATGGAACCAAATGAAGAAGGTGCTGGCTTTGAATTTGTTAACGAAATCGTTGGCGGCGCAGTACCCAAAGAATTTATTCCTGCAGTAGAAAAAGGCTGTAAAGAGCAAATGGACAGTGGTGTTTTAGCTGGTTATCCATTACTAGACATTAAAGTCACGCTTTATGACGGTTCTTTTCATGATGTTGACTCTAATGAGATAGCATTTAAAGTTGCCGCTTCTATGGGCTTTAGACAAGGTGTACTTGATGCAAACCCTGTTCTTCTAGAGCCAATGATGAAAGTAGAAGTTATTACACCAGAAGTCAGTATGGGTGATGTTGTAGGTGACTTAAACCGTCGACGCGGTATGATCGACGGTATGGAAGAAGGTCCAGCAGGATTGAAAATTGTAAATGCATTGGTACCCTTAGCCGAAATGTTCGGTTATGCTACCGACTTGCGTAGTGCTACTCAAGGCCGTGCATCTTACTCTATGGAGTTTCAGCAGTACAATGAAGCACCGAAATTGGTAGCACAAAAAATTATGGAAACTCGTTAGAGTTTCCATTACTTGAATATTTAATATTTACATCTGGCAAGGTCATTTTGACTGCGCCTTTTAATTTATATAGTTTACTAAACTTTAAGGTAATTGAAAAATGGCTAAAGAAAAATTTGAACGTAATAAACCGCACGTTAACGTTGGTACTATCGGTCACGTAGATCACGGTAAAACAACGTTAACAGCTGCTATCTCTGCAGTATTAACTAAAGTTCACGGTGGTGAAGTTAGAGATTTCGCACAAATCGATAATGCTCCTGAAGAGCGTGAGCGTGGTATTACAATCAATACTTCTCACATCGAGTACGATACTGAATCACGTCACTACGCACACGTAGATTGTCCTGGTCACGCCGATTACATCAAAAACATGATCACTGGTGCTGCACAAATGGATGGCGCTATCTTAGTAGTTGCTGCGACAGATGGTCCTATGCCACAAACACGTGAGCACATCTTATTATCTCGTCAAGTTGGTGTTCCTTACATCATCGTGTTCATGAACAAATGTGATGTTGTTGATGACGAAGAGTTATTAGAATTAGTAGAAATGGAAATCCGTGAACTACTTTCTGAATATGATTTCCCAGGTGATGACTTACCAGTAATCCAAGGTTCAGCTTTGGGTGCTCTTCAAGGCGAAGAGAAATGGGAAGCGAAAATAATCGAACTTGCTGACCAATTAGATACATACATTCCAGAGCCAGAGCGTGCTATTGATGGTGCATTCATCATGCCTATCGAAGATGTTTTCTCAATCGCTGGTCGTGGTACAGTAGTAACTGGCCGTGTTGAGCGTGGTATCATCAAAGTTGGTGAAGAAGTAGAAGTTGTTGGTATCCGTGATACACAAAAATCAACTTGTACTGGTGTTGAAATGTTCCGTAAGCTTCTTGACGAAGGTCGTGCTGGCGAGAACTGTGGTATTCTTTTACGTGGTCTTAAGCGTGAAGATGTTGAGCGTGGCCAAGTATTATGTAAGCCTGGTTCTATCTCTCCACACACTAAATTTGAATCAGAAGTGTATGTTCTTTCTAAAGATGAAGGTGGTCGTCATACGCCATTCTTTAAAGGATACCGTCCACAGTTCTACTTCCGTACAACAGATATCACAGGTGCTGTAGAGCTTCCTGAAGGTGTTGAAATGGTAATGCCTGGCGACAACTTGAAGTTTGTTGTTGAGCTAATCAACCCAGTAGCGATGGACGAAGGTTTACGCTTCGCTATCCGTGAAGGTGGTCGTACTGTTGGTGC
>NZ_SZVP01000058.1 GCF_005885605.1 Colwellia ponticola
TGATCGAAGAATAAAAAAACGACCGCGGTGGGTAGCCGCGGTCTAGGAGTTATTTTTACTTGAGGAGTAAAAATGAAAAAGTATATAGGGTTGTTGGTTGGTATGTATATAGAATAGAAGATAAATGTGAAGAAATTGTGCATTATTTCTTCACATTTATTAGGTTATAGTTTAAGAAAGTTTAAATATTCCACAGTTTGGTTATTTTAGGCGTTTCTTTTCATTAGAAAAACCGTCTTTTGGTTCTGAGATAAATCTTAACGCATAGTCGTCTCTAGAATAACGGCGCCTAATGTTATAAGGCTTCATATTAATCTCTCAACACCAGGGCCTAATATGATATTTCTATTAGATGTTTTTTTGTTTTCATTTTTGTTTTCTATTCTTTTTTCTAACAAAATTTGCTGTAACTTCTTTAAGTGAGCCGGGTCGATTGGCTTACGTTGTGAGACGCTAGGAACTAGTTCTCTAAAAATGTCTCTTCTA
>NZ_SZVP01000059.1 GCF_005885605.1 Colwellia ponticola
CTACAACAACGTTGAAGCCACTAAATCGTATGAGAATTTGACCTCTAAAGATGGCTATAACCGAGTTGGTGATCGACTGAAATTCAAACTACTAGGGCGGAACACGGAATGGGATACTAATTTAACCAATATCATGATTATTGATGCTATTCCTAAGGATTTTATGGTGGATACTGCCACCTTTAAGTTAGTAGACAGTACGGGTAAGGAACAAGTCTTAAGCCCAAGTGTTTATGATCCCCAAACAGGGCTTTTAAAGGTTGACGTACCAGGATCAATGGGCTTTAACAAAACAGTTTATATCACCTTTGAGGTCAATATTGCTCCGTCTGCATCCGGTAAGACAGTCACAAATTCAATGGATATTTATACCGATAAAGCTTCCAAACATGATTCATCCGATGTTCAGGTCAAAGTTGAAAAGGCGCAAGTCTTATTACACAAACAAGTTAAGAATTTGACGACACCAGATGAGTCCTATGCAA
>NZ_SZVP01000060.1 GCF_005885605.1 Colwellia ponticola
TAAATATCTACAGAATCAGGTTGCTCGCCAAATATACTGCGTACGATCTTCCCAATTCTAGCTGCTCCAGCTGTGTGGGAGCTACTTGGACCAATCATCACAGGTCCAATAATATCAAAGACACTTCTATACCTTAAATCTTTCATTTTCTCCACCTCATTTTATTATGTAGGAATCTTTGTACAAGGGTCTAAAAACCGCGTTATTGTTTGTTTTCATCTGTTGAACCATGCTAGCGCAAGTGTAACATAAAAGAAGAAATGGGAACGAAAAATTGTTGTTTTTTTAGAATAAATTTAGCGTTTATTCAAGCAAAATGTAAAAATAGCAGAAAAAAATCTTGAAAAAACAAATAAATTTGCTATACTGTACCAGTGTGCATTGTTTTGCACATTATTTGTCTGGATTTTTTCAGATCAGATAAAACGTGGGAGGAGAAATATGCATCTCCAATTAACCACATCACGGACTTAAGGAGGTATGTC
>NZ_SZVP01000061.1 GCF_005885605.1 Colwellia ponticola
GAAGATGATCTTGTCTTTTGACAAAGCCATCCAATATATGTCCAAGCGAAAAATCGGTGCACTGATCACTATCGAACGTCATACTGGATTAGATGAGTATATTGAGACAGGGATTGCTTTACATGCAGATATCACTGGGGAGTTGCTGATCAATATCTTTATTCCTAATACACCGCTACATGATGGTGCAGTTATTGTAAAAGAAGGAAAGATCGCAGTAGCAAGCGCCTATCTTCCTCTATCAGAAAGTATGTTGATCCCTAAAGAATTCGGGACTCGACACCGGGCAGCTGTCGGTATAAGCGAAGTCAGCGACGCGATCACCATCGTTGTCTCTGAAGAAACCGGGGACGTCAGCATCACGTTAGATAATGAACTGATGGCTGGCTTATCCCAGCAAGAATATTTGGCAATCTTGCGTAGAGAACTAATTGCTGAAGAGAAAACAAAAAATAAGAAAAACGTGATTCAATCTTTCCTAGACG
>NZ_SZVP01000062.1 GCF_005885605.1 Colwellia ponticola
TTCGGAGTTTTCGAAGTCGATCGGGTTGACCTTGTGCGGAATGGTCGACGAACCGATTTCACCGGCAATGGTGCGCTGCTTGAAGTAGCCCAGGGAGATGTAGCCCCAGATATCGCGATCGAAGTCGATCAGGATGGTGTTGAAGCGCGCAATGGCGTCGAACAGCTCGGCGATGTAGTCGTGCGGTTCGATCTGCGTGGTGTACGGGTTGAAGCCCAGGCCCAGCTCGTCTTCGATGAAGGCGCGGGCGTTGGCTTCCCAGTCGATCTCCGGGTAGGCCGACAGGTGGGCGTTGTAGTTGCCGACAGCGCCGTTGATCCTGCCCAGCAGTGGGACTGCGGCGACTTGAGCGATCTGGCGCTCCAGGCGGTACACCACGTTGGCGAGTTCCTTGCCCAGGGTAGTCGGCGACGCCGGCTGGCCGTGGGTGCGCGACAGCATCGGCACGTCGGCGAAACGGATGGCCAGCTCGCGGATGGCTTCGG
>NZ_SZVP01000063.1 GCF_005885605.1 Colwellia ponticola
CTTGTTGGGCCAGTAACGCCTGGCTTACTGAGGGGAAACTTCGGTTTTTGGTTTGCCGAAGTGCCATTCGTAGACCACGAACTTGAAGTCCTTCAGGTCGCACTTGGCGTCGAAGCTCAGCTCGCCGGTAGGGGTCTTGAAGGTGCCCGCGTGGATGGCTTCGGCCACTTTTGCGGTGTCTTCGCTCTTGGCGGCCTTGATGCCGCCGGCGATGACTTCAATGGCCGAGTAGGCCGGGAACACGAACGGACCGGTTGGGTCCTGCTTGTTCTTGGCGAACTCTTCAACGATGGCCTTGTTGGCCGGGTCGGTATCGAAGGATTTAGGCAAGGTCACCAGCAGGCCTTCGGAAGCGCCCTGGGCGATTTGCGAAATGGAGTCGTTGCCGACACCTTCCGGACCCATGAACTTGGCGTTCAGGCCTTTTTCCTTGGCTTGGCGCAGGATCAGGCCCAGCTCCGGGTGGTAGCCGCCGTAGTAGACG
>NZ_SZVP01000064.1 GCF_005885605.1 Colwellia ponticola
AAAGCTTTTTTTCCTTCTAACGCTGCCCAGGTAGAATCAGCGACAACGGCTATACCTTCCCGAATGGTATTGTGTACCATCATTTTTACGACGAAAATATTTTTTACTCCGGGTATCTTTTTTGCTTCGGAATCGTCAAAGCTTTTTACTTTTCCGCGTAGTCTTGGGTTTCTTTCCACGGCAGCATATAGCATTCCGGGAATTTTTTTATCCAAACCAAAGATGGCACTTCCATTAAGTTTCATGGGCGTATCCAAACGGTGTAATGGCTGACGAATCAGCTTATATTCGGATATTTTTTTAAGTTTTGGATTTTTTGGTGCTTCTAGTTTTGAAGCTTGCAGTACGAGTTCTCCGTAGTGCATTTTTTTGGCAGATGGTCGGTGTATGACATGTCCAGCTTCTGCATAACAATCATTCACGGATACTTTCCATTGCAAAGCTGCTGCTGTTATCAGCATTTCACGTGCCGTGGCACTCAGC
>NZ_SZVP01000065.1 GCF_005885605.1 Colwellia ponticola
CCACCGGAGCTTGCTCCACCGGAAAAAGAAGAGTGGCGAACGGGTGAGTAACACGTGGGTAACCTGCCCATCAGAAGGGGATAACACTTGGAAACAGGTGCTAATACCGTATAACAATCGAAACCGCATGGTTTTGATTTGAAAGGCGCTTTCGGGTGTCGCTGATGGATGGACCCGCGGTGCATTAGCTAGTTGGTGAGGTAACGGCTCACCAAGGCCACGATGCATAGCCGACCTGAGAGGGTGATCGGCCACATTGGGACTGAGACACGGCCCAAACTCCTACGGGAGGCAGCAGTAGGGAATCTTCGGCAATGGACGAAAGTCTGACCGAGCAACGCCGCGTGAGTGAAGAAGGTTTTCGGATCGTAAAACTCTGTTGTTAGAGAAGAACAAGGATGAGAGTAACTGTTCATCCCTTGACGGTATCTAACCAGAAAGCCACGGCTAACTACGTGCCAGCAGCCGCGGTAATACGTAGG
>NZ_SZVP01000066.1 GCF_005885605.1 Colwellia ponticola
AAGCCTCGGACGTCTCCTATAACCCGCAGACCAAAACCCTGTTTTCCGTCATGGGTAAAAACCCGTTCCTTGTCGAGCTGAGCCTGCAAGGCGATGTATTGCGCAAGATGCCGCTCAATGGCTGGGACAACCCGGAAGGCGTGACTGTGATGGAAAATGGCCTGATGGCCGTGGTCGACGAACGCCAGCACAACCTGACCATCGTCAAGATCGACGCTGCCACCCAGCAATTGAACAAGGCCGACTTCCCGAGCTATGACCTGGGCCCGTCCAAGGATCAGAACAAAGCGTTCGAGGGGCTTACCTGGGACAAGCGCAATCAGCAATTTGTGCTGGGAGAAGAGCGGCCGCCGGCGTTGTTCACCTGGAAAAGCGACGGCAGCCAGACCCTTGTCGGCGATAAACAGAAACTGGCCAGCAAAGAGCTGGACATGCGCAACCTTTCGGCCCTGGCCATCGACCCGCGCACCGGCCATCTGCT
>NZ_SZVP01000067.1 GCF_005885605.1 Colwellia ponticola
TTGGTTCGTTGCAAGTTCCCGAAAGGATCCGCAGGACGGAGATGCCTTGTAACCGAATTTAACTAGGGGGAATCATTATAATGCTAGAAAGACACTTATTTACATCAGAATCTGTTTCTGAAGGACATCCAGATAAAATCGCTGACCAAATCAGTGATGCAATCTTGGATGCAATTTTAGAACAAGACCCAACAGCACGAGTAGCGTGTGAAACATCTGTAACAACTGGGCTTGTTTTAGTATTTGGAGAAATATCTACGACGGCATATGTAGATATTCAAAAAGTCGTACGGGAAACAATAAAAGAAATTGGTTATACACGTGCAAAATTCGGATTTGATGGAGATACAGCAGCTGTATTGGTTGCGATTGATGAACAATCTCCTGATATTGCTCAAGGAGTTGACGAAGCACTTGAGATCCGGGATGAAGATAAAAAAGACGTATTAGATGAAATTGGTGCTGGCGACCAAGGGTTAA
>NZ_SZVP01000007.1 GCF_005885605.1 Colwellia ponticola
GTTTATTTTAAAGTATTTTAAAAACATTTTAAAAGTTCACGTTAAGTTAACAGATTTACCTTAAAAGGTAAGAGATAACCTATCAAAACAGTTCGTTGATGGTTCATTTTGCGTGAACCCCTTGGAACTGGAGCGCATTATAGAGATTTCAGTTTGTTGGTCAACCTTTTTCTTTCGAAAAAGACTAATACTTTTACCTTGCTTTAATTTCACACAGACCTTGTATACGCTTTACCCTGAGTGTTCACAATACATGCTATTTAGCTATCGACTGCATCTTTGCTAATTAGGTTTGATTATTCACTTTACTGCTTTTATTAATTGCCTATGTTATTTTTAGTGTTAACTCTTTTATAAATGCTACATAACAACAGGTACTATTATGTCTTTTACCAATATTCGCCCCTATAAGGGCATTACTCCTAAGCTAGGTACACATACTTTTGTTGATGATTCAGCAATTCTCGTTGGTGACATTACGTTGTCTGATGATGTAAGTATTTGGCCTTTAGTTGCTGCACGTGGTGATGTAAACACTATAACGATTGGTGCGCGCACTAATGTTCAAGATGGTAGCGTTTTACATGTAACCCGAAAAAGCATTAACAACCCTGAAGGTAACCCATTAATTATTGGTGAGGATGTAACAATTGGGCATTTATGTATGTTACATGGATGTACGCTTGGCAACAGAATCCTGGTTGGTATGGGTGCGATAATTATGGATGGGGCTGTAGTTCAAGATGATGTATTTATTGGAGCTGGTACTTTAGTACCACCCAATAAAGTATTAGAAAGCGGCTTTTTATATGTCGGTAATCCGATGAAAAAAGCACGACCATTAAAAGAAAGTGAAAGTGCTTTTTTAAAACAATCTGCTATTAATTATACTGAGCTTAAAGATGACTATCTTGCAGAGTTAAACATTAACCCAAAATAGCTAAGTCATTAACGCATTTCTATATGAATCGTATTACCCTCTGGCTCATTTTTTTCGAGCCAGAGTTCGACGATCTCTTCTAAGTCAAACTTAGTACAGCTATCTATTTCATCGCCTGGCTTTAACCCAGTAGAGTGAAAATAAATAGTAATAAGCTCACCCGCTAATAACGCCGTCAAACAATAGGCATCATTTGTTTTATCAAAGCTTAAATCATCGTTAAATAGAATAGCTTGATTCATTATGCTTCAACTTCTAGGGCATGACGCAATGCGCTAATGACAGGTTCAACCGCAGGGGTAACACCTCGCCAAATAGAGAAGCTTACTGCCGCCTGTCCTACTAGCATACCTAAACCGTCAATCACTTGATTGGCTCCTTGTTGTTTAGCCCACACTAGAAAAGGTGTTAAGGTTTTACCATAAACCATGTCATAGCAAACCACTGACGGGGTAATTAATTGAGCAGGGATAGGTGGTAATTGACCCGATAAACTAGCGGAGGTGGCATTAATAATTAAGTCAAAGGTGTTATCGGCGCTAATTGAAAAACCACAGGCAGTGACTCTAGGGTCTGCAAATTGCAAACAAAGCTGTTCCGCTTTGCTAAACGTGCGATTAGCTACAGTGATACTTTGTGGCTGTTGCGCTAATAAAGGTAAAATAACCCCTTTGGCTGCACCACCAGCACCGAGCAATAAAATACGACTATTTTTCAATTTCACATTATTGCGTAGTAAATCTTGTACTAAGCCTTCTCCATCAGTATTGTCGCCTTTAATCTTGCCATCAACAAAACTCAAGGTATTTACCGCCCCAGCTAAACGCGCACGCTCAGTGAGTTCATCGGATAGTGCTAGTGCCTGTTCTTTAAATGGCACGGTGACGTTAGCGCCTTTGCCGTTTTGCTTAATAAAATCGGTGACTGCATTAGCAAAACCGTCAATATCAACTAACTGCTTTTGATAGTTAATGTTTTGTTGGCTTTCATGAGCAAAAATATGGTGAATATCTGGTGAGCGTGAATGGGCAATAGGATTACCGAAAACGCGATATTGATCTAAAGTCTGTTGAGTCATAGTCATTCAAGTAAATTAACGTATTGCTATAGCCTAACTGAATCAATAATTAATGAACACAAAAAAGCAGTAACCCTTGAAAAAAGTTACCGCTTTTATTATTTTTTGAAAATTAGCCGAAACGTTATCGTTAGAAAGTATAACCAAGCATCACTGAATAGACCATAGGGTCAACATCAACAGTTGCACTACCAATACTATCTCCACCAACATCAAAAGTTACATCTGTTGATATATCAATATAACGAGCTGAAACGTTTACTGACCAGTTATCACCTAAATCATAATCTGCACCAACTTGCACAGAGTAACCAAACGAACCATCTAATTCTAAATTACTTAACCCTAAAGTTTGTGGTGCAGGCTCAAATTTTTCATCAAAAAAGATTGTGTAGTTAATACCTGCACCAACATAAGGTTTAAAGGCTGTACCTGTATCAAAGTAATACAATGCGCTTAATGTTGGCGGTAAATGTTTTATATTAGCTAACTTAGCACCATCTAGACCACCAGGAACTCCCAAAGCACCACCTAAAGCCGCTGTTGGATCGTGTAAAGTTGCATCATGAGTAAATGGCGTTGCCGCTAATAGCTCAATAGCCCAGTTGCTATCAAAGAAATAAACAAAATTTAGGCCTAGCTGAGTATTATCATCAACGCTCATTGAAGCGCCTGTTGCGTTAGAACCACCTAATAAAATAGCAGATTGACCACTATCTGGTGAAACCATAGTAGCACCACCACGAATAAGAATATCGCCAGCTTGATTGGCAAACGCTGCAGTTGAAAGGGTTGATAATAAAGCGACTGTTAATAATGTTTTTTTCATGATTTGTTATCCTTAAAGTAGTTAAAGATATAATAATCATATTGATTTAAAAATACTTGATCTAGCGCAAGATTTACAAGCACTTTATATCACGCTAAGCGATACTTTGATCTCGATCATATTGTTATCACTAGTCTATATCTTTATTAGCAACTTAGTAATACGAGGTTACAGATTTTGAAAGTAACATATTCGCTACCCTCTGATAACTCGTCCTGTTAAGGCATCAATAATGGTTGATGGAGAACTGTGCCCTAAAGTGACTCCTTTAACAATAAAGTCGACCTGGTGACTGAGTATTGGGTCTAATAACTGCCATGTTTTAGCAGGCTCTTGCCCAGATAAATTAGCACTGGTAGATACTATAGGTTTATTGGTTTTATTACACAAAGCAACGACATCGGGTTGAGTGGTAATTCTTACGGCTATGGAGTCAAAAGCCCCAGATAATAATGGCGAGATATTCTCATTTTTAGGTATTAACTGAGTAACGCCATCAGACCATCTCGATAACACGGTATTACGCTTATCTTGTGGTATTTTACTTTCATCAATATACGGTAATAGTTGAGTATAATTACCGGCAAGTAAAATAAGCCCCTTTTCAGCTGTTCTGTTTTTTAGCTTTAGCAAACGCTTTAGTGATACTTCGTTGTCGGGATCGCAACCAAGACCGAATACAGCCTCTGTAGGGTAAGCAATAATGCCTCCTTGTTGAAAAACATCTTCTACATTCTTTTCTTGCACAAACAAGCCCTTTATTAATAATGATATCGACGATAATATTACTAAATTCTTTTAATGAATAGCTAATAATAGATTAATTTCTGGATAGTGGAGTTCTATATTCCGTATTGAGTGAAACAAGGTTATAATTGCTAGCTTATTTTTTAATTTCTTCATATATAGAAGAATATTCAATTCTTTTTAAGGGCTAAGTTCATGACAGTCGGTATCATCATGGGGTCAAAATCTGATTGGCCAACAATGCAACATGCGGCAGAAATGCTTGATCTATTAGGTGTTAAGTATGAAACGAAAGTGGTTTCTGCTCATCGTACTCCTCATTTGTTAGCTGAATATGCTGAAGGCGCGAAAGATAGAGGTATTAAAGTCATTATTGGTGGTGCTGGTGGCGCTGCTCACTTGCCTGGTATGACTGCTGCTTATACTTGTTTACCTGTACTTGGCGTGCCTGTACAGTCGAAAGCACTAAATGGTCAAGATTCTTTATTATCTATTGTACAAATGCCTAAAGGAATTGCAGTAGGAACCTTAGCTATAGGTACTGCCGGTGCTGCTAATGCCGGTTTACTAGCCGCACAAATTATTGGGACTTTCGATGCTCAAATCCAAAAAAATATAGAAGCGTTTCGTAAAAATCAAACCGAAACAATACTTGCTAACCCAAACCCGGCAGAATAAAGATACCTCATGAATAAAGTTCTCATACTTGGCGCAGGTCAATTAGCTCGAATGATGGAATTAGCGGGCACACCTTTAAATTTAGATGTTAAAGCATTTGATGTCAGAACTGATAAGGTCGTTAGCCCTATTTACCCTGATCGTATCTATGGCGACTTAAAAGACGGCATTACTAATGCCGACGTAATTACCGCAGAGTTTGAACATGTAGCACATGATGTATTAGCAGAGTGCGAACTATCTAATAAACTGTTTCCAACAAGTAACGCCATTAAAATTGGTGGAGATAGACGACTAGAAAAAGCATTGCTTAAGTCTTGTAATGTCAGTAACGCTAATCATTACTTTATTAATAATAAAGGTGACTTTGATAAAGCGCTTAAATGCTTATCCTTACCTATTATATTTAAAACTGCACTTGATGGCTATGATGGTAAAGGCCAGTGGCGATTAAAGTCTACTGATGATGCCGATGTTATTTGGCAAGATATGGCTGACTTTCTTACTGCTTCACAAACAAGTGTTGAGCAAGGTATTGTTGCTGAACAAATGGTGCCATTTGATCGTGAAGTTTCGTTAGTTGGAGTTCGCCGAATTAATGGCGATACTGCGGTTTATCCATTAACTGAAAACCACCATACCAACGGTATTTTAAGTGTATCGGTTGCAGCAACTGTTAATTCACAATTACAGCAGCAAGCAGGAGCAGTATTTAAAGCCTTAGCTGATAAGCTCAACTATGTTGGTGTGCTGGCTATTGAGTTTTTCCAAGTTGGTGAGCAACTGTTGGTTAATGAAATTGCTCCTAGAGTGCATAACTCAGGTCACTGGACGCAACAAGGTGCTGACACCTGTCAGTTTGAAAATCATTTACGCGCTATTTGTGATTTACCTTTAGGTAGTACTGCACTGATTCGCCCCACAGCAATGATTAACATTATTGGTGAAGATAGCGTGCCTAATGAGGTCCTTGCGATACCAAGTGCTACTATCCATTGGTATAACAAAGGTAAACGTGTAGGTCGTAAAATGGGTCATATCAATGTTAGCGGTGATACTGAATTACAATTAGCTGAACATTTACAAACATTAGCTAAGATACTTGATAAAAAAGCTTATCCTGATCTTATTGACTTCGCCAAAAACTATTTAGAAAAGTTAAGTTAAGCATTCATTATGCTGGTAATTGAAAAAGACGCTTTTTAGCGTCTTTTTTATGTTTGTCATATTATGCAGATAATTCGATTATAATAATTTTTGCATATAAGAACACTTTTTATCTGCACACTGATACTTAATGCCAGCCGCCATATTTCGCTTTAATAACAAAGGAAAATGGCATTTTTCACAGCAACCTTCAACGGGTTCATGATTAACAACAAATTTACACTTGGGGTAGGCATCACAAGAATAGAATTTCTTACCAAAACGACTGGTTTTTTCTTGCAGTGAGCCTTTATTACAACTTGGACAGACCACATTCTCTATTATCTCTTGCGGCTCTTGTTCAATATGATGGCATGCTGGGAAGTTACTACAACCAATAAACATACCATAGCGCCCCTGTTTAACCGCTAACACATGCCCGCATAATGGACACTCACTACCAGGTAATAGCTTATCTTCAACCCGTTCATGCTCAACCACGGCGCGAGTATATTGACAGTTAGGGTAACTTACACAACCTAAAAAAGTACCTGACTTACCATGCTTAATTGATAACTCTGAACCACATTCAGGGCACACATGGTATTCTTTATCTAAAGCATGTTCGTGATGAGTAAAAAGCGGTTTATCGGAATCAGACATTATTGGAAATTGCGTATAAGATGAGTATGCTACCATTATGCCACAAAATGTTACTGAGCATATTGCTCAGTAACGGTTAACAAAATAGACAGCATAATAACATAGAGTTAATAATGGCTGCTTAATAGATGTTATTAATGCAGCGGACCTTCTTGTTCTTCAAATATTAAATCTTCTAATTGTGAATAAGCAGATTCTTTACCCGGCACATTAAATAATACCATAAGAATAACCCACTTAAGATCATCCATAGAAAAGTACTTAGTATCAAGTTCCATAACTCTATCGATTACCATTTCACGTGTGGTAAAATCAAGTACATTTACCTGCTCTAAAAACATAATAAAGCCTCGACTTTCAGTATCAAGTAATTGCATTTCTTCTGCGGTATAAATACGTACAGATTTACTACCAACACGGGTAAGATAAGGGTAAGCGTCAGTGTCTTGTAAAGCAGCAAGCTTTTCTAACCAAGTTAATGCTTTATATATTTCATCCTGATGAAAACCAGCACGAGTTAATTCGTCAGTTAACAACTCATTATCTACCATTGCTTCGGCTTCATTTTGGATATATGTTTCAAAAAGATACATTAAGATATCAAACATAATTAACCCCTTATACTTTTTATTGCGTTCTAATGTAGCCTCCAGGTACTGCGGATACCAGACCACTTAGTTCAAGCATTGTTAACCGAATTAATACCTCCTCAACCGGAAGTTCGCTTCGTGAAACTACTTTATCTATGGGAGTAACTTCAAATCCCACATTATCCAACAACGCATCGTTACACAAGTTTTTTTGCTTTATTTCATCAGAACTCGCGCAAGTGCCTTGTTTAGTTGATATTAAAGACTGTTCACTATTATTTAAGTGTAGACTAGCTTGGTGAGTAAAATTGAACTCATCTACTATATCGGCACATTGCTCCACAAGTTTAGCGCCTTGTTTAATTAACCAATGGCACCCCTTAGCTTGCCTGTTTGCAATAGAACTGGGAATAGCAAACACCTCTCTATTTTGTTCTAATGCGCAGCGTGCGGTAATTAAAGAACCACTTTTTAATTCCGCCTCTACGACTAAAACGCCTAAGCTCAAACCACTAATTAGGCGATTTCTTTTAGGAAAGTGCCCAGCTCTTGCTTGTGTGCCAGGTAAAAACTCACTGATAATAGCGCCATTTGAGGCAATAATTTGCTGCGCTAAAGATAAATGCCGAGCTGGATATACTTGGTCTAACCCAGTAGCAACTACTGCAATAGTACTTGCAGGTTGACTCAGGGCACCACGATGAGCTGCTGCATCAATACCAAGAGCTAAGCCACTGGTAATAACAAAATTGTGTTGTAACAGCTGTTGGCATAATGAAAAGGCCGTATCTCGCCCCCCTGCGCTTGCAGAACGACTACCAACTACCGCTAGCTGTCGAGCATTAAGTAATAAAGAATTACCCTGAACAAACAGGACTAAAGGGGGATCATAAATTTGCTTAAGTAATTGAGGGTAGCGAGCATCATCAAAGCACACAATCGTACTTTTACATAACTCACTTGCTTGGATAATTTGTGTTATTTTCGACCAGTCTGGCTGATAAAAAGCGCTAAGTTGTTTTACGCTGAGATTATTTGCTGAACTGAGTATCGAATGTGTATTGTCTACCGAAAATAACGCCATTAGGCCAAAGGTTTCAACAAGCGCTATTTTTTTGTGAATAGCTAACCTGGGGACAAGCTTTAACGCTAACCAGAGTTTTATATTATGTTGATTCGCTTTTTTACTGTCATCAATCATTACTTGCCTTCTCCTTAAGCACAAGTCATACACTCAGTATCTAGAAAGTAGATTGCATCGCCGCCAGTACAGCTTTGCTATTCGTCTTTATTATGGCGCAGTAATTAAGTCATTTATTCTAGCTGGCTTATCGGTATGAAGAATAAGCGCCAGACTAGCTTTATGATAAACTTTAAAAATCATTAACTTACCTAGAGACTCTACGGGCATTTTATAATCAGCGCTAGTCATTTTATTCCAGCGTGAAGTTTCAGCACTATAAGCAGGACCACTACCCGTCTCAACCACTGCAGGACTGTTACGCTTTATCGCCATAACATCACCGACCGTAACACCATGTTCAATACCTCGATTAATCATCACAACCTCAAGTTTAGCAAATTCACGACCATTACTTATCGCTTTGACAATAGCGCCACGAAGTGATTCATGAGCTGCTTTCATCGAAAATACCGCAGGAAATAATTGCCCATCATTAACAGGGATTACGTAGTCTCCCGTTTGTATTTCTCTTTTTGCCTCACTAACATTTATAGTCGAAGGAATATCATTATTTATATCACCACGTGCTAATACTTGACCTGTCCCGACTAAATTGACATAAAAACCTAATGAGTCCCCTGTTTCAGGATCAAAAAGCTCTTCACCTTTATCGTAAATCGCATAACTATGTGCAACATCTAAATCTGCACTAACATAAACGTTAAAATCTTTTATCGACATTCTGTAGCCTTCATCACTACCAATGATATAGGGTAATACTTCAAGCTCATCTTCAGACAGTAAGTTAGTATAATTAATGAAGGGGGCAATCACTGCCAATGGTAACAAAGTAATAGCAGAGTCTTTCTTTTGTTCTTGGCGGATTTGAGGCGACCACTTATAACTTGGTTTTACAGGCTCTAATACCAGCATTGGCTCACCATTATCATCAAAAACAAGTTTTAAAATATCACCGGGATAGATTAAATGAGGGTTATTAATTTCTGGGTTTAAACGCCAAAGCTTAGGCCATAGCCAAGGTTGTTGCAGAAATAGTGTTGAAATATCCCATAAGGTATCACCTTTAACAACGACATATGTTTTAGGAGCATCATCATTCAATTTAATCTGCTCAGCCAAGGTTAATAATGAACAAGATAATAAAGATAATAAAGATAATAAAGATAATATAAATATAATTTTTTTAAGCATAGAGCTCATTCCTTTAAATACTTATACCCAAGTACTGTGAGTTTGAGTAATACCGAGCGACTTAAAAAATGCAGGTTTCAGTTAGAGTTACTTGAGTATATAATTAAAACATAACATTCTCGCTGAATTATCGCTAATTCTTTAAAAAAATTCTGTAAACAAAAAACATGACTATTTTAACTGTATTACGTTTTCCTGATCCGCGTTTAAGAACAAAAGCGCAACCTATTACTCATATTACCGATGACCTAGCTACAACTATAGATAATATGTTGGCAACTATGTACGCAGAAAAAGGTGTAGGCCTTGCTGCGACTCAAGTCGATATTCATCAACGTATCGTGGTAATGGATACCTCTGCAGATAATGATCAACCTTGGGTACTCATTAATCCTGAAATTATTGCTCGCAGTGATGAAACCTCTATTAATGAAGAAGGTTGCTTATCAGTTCCTGGCACTTATGCCAAAGTAGACCGCCATGATACTTGTACGGTAAAAGCTCTTGACCGTCACGGCAAAGCATTCACCTTAAACGCGACTGAATTACAAAGTATTTGTATACAACATGAGATAGACCACTTAAATGGGATCTTATTTGTTGATTACCTATCGCCACTTAAGCGTCAACGCATTCAAAAAAAGCTTGAAAAAGAAGCTAAACTTGAAAAAAACAACAAGTAAGTATTTACTTACTCACTTGCAACAATAGGAATAACATTGACTACCCCACTAAAAGTAATTTTTGCCGGCACGCCAGACTTTGCCGCCCAACATCTAGCAGCATTAATTAATAGTAAACATGATGTGATTGCTGTTTATTGTCCGCCTGACAAACCGTCTGGCCGCGGCAAAAAACTCACCGCTTGTACAACCAAATTACTCGCACTAGAACATAACATTATCGTTGAGCAGCCAGTTAATTTTAAAAGTGAAGCCGCTCAGCAACAATTAGCACAATATGATGCTGATATTATGGTGGTAGTTGCCTATGGTTTATTATTACCCGAAGTTATTTTAAATGCCCCACGTTTAGGTTGTATTAATGTCCATGGCTCAATTTTACCGAAATGGCGTGGTGCTGCACCTATTCAGCGTTCACTTGAAGCAGGAGATAATAAAACCGGTGTCACTATTATGCAAATGGACAAAGGCTTAGATACTGGCGACATGATATTAACAGCGCAGTGTGATATAGAAAACACAGACACTAGCGCCAGTCTTTATGAAAAACTGGCTAACCTAGGCCCTACCGCCTTACTGGAAACGCTAGACCTGATGGCACAGCTTAACTATAAAGCCAGTGACCACAATATTGCTCAAGATAATGAATTAGCGACTTACGCGAAAAAACTTGATAAAGCCGAAGCTGAGCTTAACTGGCAGCTAAGTGCGGAACAACTTCACCGCAAAATTAGAGCTTATATACCCTGGCCTGTTGCGCAATTTACCTTTACTGAGTCAGAAACAGAGCCGAAACAACACACATTAAGAGTATGGCAAGCATCAGTACAAGAGTATCAAGGTAATGCCGCGCCTGGGACCATTATAAAAGCAGACAAAAACGGTATAGAAGTGGCAACAGCAAATGGTGCACTACGCCTAGAGGTGATTCAATTACCAGGTAAAAAAGCATTACCCGTAAAAGATCTCCTTAACGGTCGCAGCGATTGGTTCGTTGTCGGCAGTAATATAAACAAGCTTGGTTAAGACGATAATGATAATGAATAGTAGAGCGCTAGCAGCAAAATGTTGTTATGCGGTGATAGATCAAGGCCGAAGCTTAAGTGATGAACTACCCAAGCAACAAGATAAGTTAATCGGTAAAGATAAAGGCTTACTCCAAGAAATGTGCTACGGCGTACTTCGCTACCTACCTGAACTAGAAAACGATGTACGACATTTAATGCAAAAGCCATTAAAAGGGAAGCAACGTGTCTTTCACTTTTTGCTTTTAGTCGGTGTTTATCAAATACGATATATGCGCATACCTGATCATGCCGCGGTAAGTGAAACCGTGGCGGCAACCAGTGTGTTAAAAAACCGCCATATGAAAGCCCTTGTTAATGCTGTACTTAGGGGATTTCTACGTACGCTCGAAGCTGAAAGCAAACAAACGCATAAAATAGATAACAGTCTACCTGATCCAATTAAATACAATCACCCTGGCTGGTTTATTAAAAAAGTACAACAAGGCTATCCTGAGCAGTGGCAAGCAATACTCGAAGCAAATCAACAAAGACCCCCCATGTGGTTACGTGCTAACCAACAACACCATACTAGTGAACAATACCAAGCGCTCCTTAATGAAGCTAATATCGATATTGCTATTATTGAGCCTAATTCTCATGCCATCTCCCTAGTCAAACCAATAGATGTTGCTAAATTGCCTGGTTTTGATGAGGGCTGGGTTTCCGTGCAAGATGCTGCTGCACAACAAGCTGCGCGCTTACTCGACTGCCAACCCAATGATGTCGTACTTGATTGCTGCGCAGCACCTGGTGGTAAAACTTGTCATATACTTGAGCAGACCCCTACTATTGCCTCAATGACCGCAATCGATATTGAAGAAAGTCGACTAACGCGAGTACATGAAAACCTAGAACGCTTGCACTTAAGCGCTAACGTTATCGCTGCCGACGCAGCTAGTAAAGCGTGGTGGTCGGGTGAACAGTTCGATCGCATCTTACTTGATGCACCTTGTTCTGGTACTGGCGTTATTCGTCGCCACCCCGATATAAAGTGGTTACGTAAAGCTGATGATATTGACAAGTTAGTCATATTACAACAGCAAATCCTTGATAATATTTGGTCATTACTCAAGCCTGGTGGCACATTAGTTTATGCAACTTGCAGTATTTTACCTGAAGAAAATTGTCAGCAAATTTCACGTTTTATTGCACAAAATCAAGACGTACAATTAATTGCCATTAGTCCTGATAACGCAGATACTGATGAACAAGCAGTCGGTTGGCAATTATTACCCGACGATAAAAACATGGACGGCTTTTATTACGCCAAACTGTTAAAGCTCCAATAATATTAAATAACACAAGCAGAAAGTAACACATGAAAATAATCATAGTGGGTGCAGGACAAGTTGGCGGTACGTTGGCTGAAAACCTTGTTGGTGAAAATAACGATATTTCAGTCGTTGATATCGATGGGGAAAAGTTACGTGAATTACAAGATAAAATGGATTTACAAGTGGTTACTGGCCAAGGTAGCTACCCCGATGTTTTAAAAATTGCTGGCGCTGAAGATGCTGATATGGTTATTGCTGTCACCAGTGACGATGCAACCAATATGATTACCTGTCAAATATGCTCTTCCTTATTTAATACACCCAAAAAGATTGCCCGAATTCGCTCTAATCAAATATTAAAATACGCTGAACAACTTTTTCATAAAAACCACATTCCTATTGATCATATTATTGCCCCTGAAGAATTAGTTACCCGAGATATTGTACGCTTAATTGATTACCCTGGCGCATTACAAGTATTGGAGTTTGCACAAGGCAAAGTCAGCTTAGTCGCGGTAAAAGCCTATTATGGTGGCCTACTGGTAGGTCATGCTCTTTCCACACTCAAAGATCACATTCCTAATGTTGATACCCGTGTTGCTGCAATTTACCGAAATGGTAAACCTATCCGTCCGCTTGGCACCACAGTTATTGAAGCAGACGATGAAGTTTTTTTTATCGCGGCGAGTATTCATATTCGTGCAGTGATGAATGAATTACAAAAACTAGAGTCAGCTTATAAACGCATAATGATTGCTGGCGGCGGTAATATTGGTGCGGGGTTAGCGCGTATTTTAGAAAAAAATCATCAAGTAAAACTTATTGAGCGCTCGGCAATACGCGCTGAAGAGTTAACATCAGAGTTAAATGACACCTTAGTGTTTGCCGGTGACTCTTCTGATCAGGTCTTACTCACCGAAGAAAATATTGATCAGTTTGATATTTTTATCGCGGTTACTAACGATGATGAAGCTAATATTATGTCTTCACTGCTCGCTAAAAAGCTTGGCGTTCGCAAAACCATGGTACTCATTCAACGAGATGCCTACATTGACCTAATCCATGGCAGTACAATTGATATTGCTATTTCACCGCAACAGGCCACTATCTCCGCGTTATTAACTCATGTAAGACGTGGTGCTATTAATAATGTTTATAGTTTACGTGGTGGCGCAGCAGAAGCTATTGAAATTGTTGCTAAAGGTGATAAAAAATCCTCTAAAGTAGTGGGTCGTATTATCAAAAAGATCAAACTACCACCTGGTGCAACGATTGCAGCAATTGTTCGTGATAACGAAGTATTAATTGCCCACTCAAATACTGTTATTCATGAAGAAGACCACGTTATTTTATTTTTAGTCAATAAACGCTACATCTCTGATATTGAAAAGTTATTCCAAGTGAGTCCAATTTACTTCTAAGCTCTATCACTGCTGGCAGCTTATATGCCGTTAAGCTTTATTGGAGCGTTTGATAGTAAACATAATATCGCTTAGTGAGAAAATATCGATAGTTATGGACTTAACGTTTCTATAATCAATGCCTTTCCTAAAGGCATTGATAACTCTAACTGCTAGCTAAATACCTTCAAGTAGAAAGGGTATATAGTCTTTGAGTGATATTACTTATGAACGCCAAAAAGCTGGTGTAAATAAAACCAGTAAAGTAAATATCTCTAAACGACCAAACAACATCGCCATAATCAGCACCCACTTACTCATATCATTAATGGATGAGAAATTAGCAGCAACCTCACCTAATCCGGGACCAAGGTTATTGATACAAGCGGCAACCGCAGTAAAAGCGGTAATGTCATCCATACCTGTAGCCAATAGTAATAACATACAAATAACGAATACGGCCGCGTAAGCAGAGAAGAACCCCCATACGGCTTCAACAACGCGATCAGGTAATACTTTACGACCCAATTTGATACTAAAAATAGCACGAGGATGTACTAGCTTGTTTAATTCACGCAAGCCTTGTAAGTAAAGTAATATCACCCTAACCACTTTCATACCACCACCAGTACTGCCCGCACAACCACCGATAAAACTAGAAAAAATAAGTAACATAGGTAATAACGTTGGCCAATCGGCAAATGAGGTGGTGGCAAAACCTGCCGTACTGCCAATAGATACTGATTGGAATAAGGCCTGATCAAACGCTTGATCGGCATCTTGATAGGTACCACTTGTTAACAATACGGTAAAGCAAATTAACGTCAGCAACGCTTGAATGCTAATAAACACTTTAAACTCTGGATCAAAGAAGTAACTTTTAAGCGATTTATTTTGTACTGCCGCATAATGCAAGGCAAAGTTAACCCCCGCAATAAGTAAAAAGGTGACACAAACTAAGTTAATAGTCGGGCTATTAAAGTACCCCATACTGGCATCATGTGTAGAAAAGCCACCAATGGCTATGGTGGAAAAAGAGTGACAAATAGCATCAAATACTGACATTCCAGCCAGCCAATAAGCTAGCGCACAGGCAATAGTTAACCCTAAATAGATATACCACAAATGTTTTGCGGTATCGGCAATACGCGGAGTCATTTTTGAATCTTTAACCGGACCAGGAGTTTCAGCGCGATATAACTGCATACCACCAATGCCTAACATAGGTAATACGGCGACGGCTAAAACAATAATCCCCATACCACCTAACCATTGTAACTGCTGGCGATACCACAAGACTGCATGGGGTAAACCATCAATACGATTTAAAATGGTCGCCCCGGTGGTCGTTAAGCCAGAAAATGCTTCAAAAAAAGCATCAGTAGTCGATAGGTTTGGCTGCTCTAACAATATAAAAGGAATAGCAGAGAAGCTAGCGAGTACTAGCCAGAAAAGCACGACAATTAAAAAGCCTTCTCGGGCTTTGAGATCATTTTTTTCATGACGGTAAGGATACCAAGCTAAAAAGCCCGTACCTATACACCATAAAAAAGATAGAATAAAAGGTAACCCACCACCATCACGATAAATTAATGAAATTAATGCTGGTGGTAACATGGTTACACTAAGCAACGCCACCAACAAACCTAAAATTCGGATAATATTTTTATATTGCACGTTTTATTTTTCTTATTCGGTTTATTATTCGACTGTCGTTAACTTTAATTGCCCTGACGACAAGGTGTGTAATTTATCTTGCATTAAGCCCAGTTTTTCAAACGGGATAGCAAGCTGAAAAAGCACTGCTTGCTGATAATTTTGCGTAATGACTTGACCTTCAACTTGCTTAAGAAGATGCAAAACATCGTCTACTTGGCTATATTGACATGCTAAGGTTTTGTGCACCATCGCTATTTTAATTTTTGACTGTAAAAGTGCTAATGCTTGGCGAACACTACCACCGTAAGCACGTTGTAAACCACCTGTGCCTAATTTAGTACCGCCAAAATAGCGAACAACAATTGCACAGACCTGCCCTATACCACCACCTTGTAAGGCTAATAGCATAGGTTTTCCAGCCGTACCTGTTGGTTCACCATCATCAGAAAAACCGTAACCTTGACTGTCATCAGCCGCTTTAGTTAAAAATGCATGACAATGATGACTCGCTTGCGGGTGCAGTTGCTGTAGCTCTTTTAGCTGTGCTTTTGCTTGCGCTATATTTTCACAAGGTCGTAAATAACAGATAAAACGGCTACGGTTAATAATGCTTTCATCTTCAACATTATTAACCGCTATAGGATAGGATTTATTCACAGTAGGTTGCAACTCACTAGGTTCATTAAGTTAAGCCTAAATCCCGAGTCATATTCTCATTATGTGATTGATGGACAATAATATTATCTTCAATACGAATACCACCAAAACTGCGCATTTCATCAACATTTTGCCAATTAACTTGGTCCGAATTAGCAGAGCATTTTAAATCAGCAAGTAATGAATCAATAAAGTACAGTCCAGGCTCAATAGTAAACACTTGATTAGCTTCAATAACACGCGAAGTACGCAAGAAAGGGTGCGCGGCTGGTGTGTTCACATGAGTGCCACGTTCATCAGCCATAAAACCACCAACATCATGTACCTGTAAACCTAAATGATGCCCTAAACCATGAGGAAAGAAAGTAGAAATAATACCTGACTCTACCGCAGTATCCGCGTCAACATTAATAAAGTTAAAATCACGTAATACTTGGCCTATCGCTTTATACGCTTGAATATGCAAATCGACATAACTCAGCCCTGGCTTCAAACCATCGACGGCGTTAAGCATTAACAGATCCATACGCGCAATTAATTCAGCAAACTTGTCATTTTTATATGAATAAGTCCGAGTAATATCTGCTGAATAACCATTAAAGTTAGCACCCGCATCAATCAAAAATGATTGGTGTACCGGCGGAGTTTCTTTGTCTAACGACATGTAATGTAAAATTGAACAATTTTTGTTTAAGGCGACAATATTATTATAGGGTGTATCGTTACTACCGTACCCAATAGACTTAAGATAAGCCTGCTGAATATCGTATTCGCTATCTCCCTGTAAAAAGGCATGACGAGCCGCTTGATGTGCGTTAACCGCTAATATATTTGATTGGCGAAGGCACTCATGTTCATACTTTGATTTATAGCCACGATGGTAATGAATATAATTAAGTAAAGGTTCCGGATTAATCGTCTCAAAACCTAGAGCGGTAGCAACTTCAATATGACTACCAATATAGGCAAAGCCTTTTTTATCATAGGGGAGTAATTTCTCCACTTCACTGGCTTTGGTTAACACTTTAATATTAAAAAACTCACCCCAGTAGCTTTCATCTAAGACGGTAACTTTATGCCAAAAATCAACCGGTTGATAATAAATCAATGTTGGTTTGTCTTCGCCATTTACCACTAACCATGAGTTAGGGATATCAATCAGTGGTAACCAATATTTAAAATGAGGATTAACTTTAAAGGGATAACTATTATCATCAAGAAAAATTTTAATCTCTTGTCCTGAATGTATGACAATGCCTTCTAAATTTTCACGTGCAAGCACTGCTTTAGTAGTCTGCTGTAATTGAGCAATATGTGCTGGGTATTGTGCGGCCAGTTTTTCGTTAACTTGCGCATTAACTTCTACATTAAGTGTTGTCATATATTTTGTCTCCAAAAGACGGCCTTCAAAAAATTTGTCTCATGATAGCATACCCGATAAGAGCGACACTATTGAGATCATTAAGAACGCTAGCCAAATCCCTTGAAGCAGTGTAAATGTACAGAAAATTTTGCATTAACAAAAATAGTGGCATTGAAAAACCTAGATACTGATAAGGTTAATGACCAATACTCATATTAATAACTTGCTCGAACACACTACTTACCTGCCCTGGCTTATGCTGATAAATTTCTTGATACGCTAAAACACTTTTAACATAATTGCGCGTTTCTTTAAACGGGATGGTTTCTATCCAAATATCAGCAGGCATAGCTTTACTATTCTTTAACCAACTTTTTACTCTATAGGGCCCGGCATTATAAGACGCCGTAGCGAGTACCTGATTACCTTTGTTTTTATCTAAAAGTTTACGTAAATATCGGGTGCCCAATTTAATGTTATTTTCTGCATTGTATAAGTACTTTCTACTAACACTACCGCGTTTTAACTGTTTTGCTGTATTAGGCATTAGCTGCATTAACCCTTTAGCACCAACAGGTGAGCGGGCATCGGTCATAAACGAGCTTTCTCGACGAGCAATAGCAAAAGCCCATGCGGGGTTAATAGCTTGTTTTTTGGCATGTTGATTTATTTTTGTATCAAAGGCTTTAGGAAAACGTAGATCAACATCATTAAGGTAACCTACTTGCGACAAAGTAAATATTGCTCGGTCAAACCAACCGTTTTCATTGGCTAATTTTGCTGCAACAAGCTTCTCACGGTCATTAAGTTGTTTTAGCCAATAGCGCCATTCTCGACGTGCTTCTATGTAACGTCCTAAATAATATAATTCAAACGCTCGCTTTGCTGAGGGATATAACAATATGTCATTTTTTTCTCTGTTAGTTATCGCTAAAGGTTTATCTTGCAAACTGACTGGCGTATCAAGGTAGCTAGCTGCTAAAAAGCCATAGTAATGACGCTTATTGGCTAAATCACTCATCACATTATACCCATCGGTTAACTGATTAGTTTCAATTAATGCTCTTGCATACCAATACTGCCACTGTAACTCTGTTTTATAGTTTGCTGGCATTAGCGCTAATTCAGTCAGCACGGCTTGCCAATTTTGCTGCTTAAGTACTTCAATGAGTTGCCATTGTAAAATATTACGTCCAACATTAATGGGTTCAAGCTTTGCCATCCAATACCTTGCCTTAGGATGATTCTTACTGGTTAAGGCAACAGCAAATTTCTCTGTTATTTGTTGCTGCTGTGCTATTGAAAAGTTAAATACTTGCTGAATCTTTTCATAACTTGCCAAGGCTTGATTAGGGGCACGCCAAATTAAACGTTTAATACCGTAAGTGTATATTTGCTGTTCTTTTACTGATTTGTTAATAAATTTAGCGTGCTTAGTTACTGTCGCCGGATCACGGCGTACTTGATGCCATAATCGACCTAAATATTGCTGATCTTTTGGCAATAAATTAGTTAAATAAGGAATTAAAGTATGTTGTCCACCATCAGCAGCAAGAACTATACGTTGCCATATTATTTCATCGGTTATATAACCGGCTTGTTGCCATTGCTGAATTAATGGATCACAGACTTTATCTAATGACTTACCCACTAACCAAAGTTTACTCACTTGCGGTAAGACAACACTTGCTGGCTCGCCCACTTGTAACGAAAAGGTCAACTGCTGACAAGTTAAAATGGTATTACTGGTACTTTGATAATATTCGAGAAAAAGTGCACTATGCTTTTTTTTAGCTAAAAACGTTAACCATGCTTTTCTTAATGGCCAATCTAAAGGGGTGTGTTGATATTTTTTCAGAAAAGCGCCAATTTCACCTGCCGAAGACAACTGCATATTTTTCATTAGCCGTTGCTGATCTAAATATGGCTGCAAGGGATAGTAATGTAATTGCTTATATAAATTTTTATACTGTGCTGAGTTACTTTGCGTTAAAAGCTTCTCAGCTTTTAAAAAGACTTGTTGTTGCGTTACATCTGTCTCTATTTGTAAACTATGACTTGTACTAGATACACTTATTGAAGTAAGCGTAAACACTAACCATAATAAACCGTTAACTATATTATTCACTGGCACCTCAAGCATCAATAAATATATTTATAGAATAATGACTTAGTGCTTTGACGCGATTATAAAGTAACTTATATAGAACAGACGCTATTACTTTCAAGATTAATCTCACTTTATTACTTATATTGAAATGCCTGAATAAGGTATAATTAGCAGCTTATTTACTTTATTACTATTTATACAATACTTATTACTATTTGTACCACTATGCCTACTACTATTTTTCAACAAACTGACCACACATTAAATGCCATAGGTCTTCGCTGTCCGGAGCCGGTGATGATGGTACGTATGAACATCCGAAAAATTGCCAGTGGTGAAACCTTACTGATAACCTGTGATGATCCGTCTACGGCAAGAGACATACCCAGTTTTTGTCGATTTATGGAACATGAGCTGATCGCTCAACAAACCAACACCCTGCCTTTTATGTATGTGATTAAAAAGAGTTAACTTTTTCATTACGTCATATAACCAATGATACGCTCCTTAGGAGCTATTGATCTTGAGAGATTGTTTTGGCAGCTTTTGTTAAATAGTATTTACATTGAATGAACAGACTACACACTATTCACCGCGACTAAAATACTTTTAGTCTAAACAAAATTTAACCTCGAAAGATAACCCCTTAGTAATAACAAATTCATTTGCTTTTTACAAAGTAATAAATAACTTATTGCCCGTAGAGATTTTTGATACTTGCTTTAATTAAAAAATCCCTAAGCCTTGAAGGTGTTAGGGATTTTAGTTTGTGGTAGCTCATGAGGTTCAGTGAGACTAACTGATGTTAAGCGGGCATCTGTACTTTTTTTAGCATAACAAAAAGGTTATCTTTTAAACTTAACCTTTGTTTCTTTTTGCCCTCTAAATAGTCATCACTGGTATTTTCGACACCTTGCTCTATACGGTGAATTTCTTGATCAATATCGTGATATTCAGTAAAGAGCTTAGCAAAGTGGTTATCATGCATTTTTAAATGATGAATTTCGTCAGTTAAGTTAGGGAATTCATGGTGTAAGTCATGCTTTTCTACTGTCATAATCTGCTCCAAAATGAGTAGTCATATCTGTTAATGTTGAATAAGTTTACTAGAATTATTAGCTGTTACTGTGCGCATTTAATACATGTAGTGGTGTAAGGTAATGCCAACAATCTATCAGGATTAATCGCATCATCACATGTAATACAATGACCGTATAAATCATCTGCGATACGCTTTAATGCTGACTTAACAAGACTTAGCTCTACCTTAGCTTCATGGTGTATTTCGTCTAATACACTATCATTTTCTGTTTCAGTGGCTTGTTCTGAAAAGTCTTGTGATCTACCTTTATGAAAATCAGCTTCTATTGCTGCAATACGTTTTGTTAGTTGTACTTTTTTATTTTCTAATAATACGGTGATTTCTTTAGTATGCATATCAACCCCTACCTGTAGATGTTATAAATCATCTATTTTTACTCTGTTTATAAGTTATTTTACCTTACGCCTATCTAGTTTATTATCATTGATCTAGCTCAAGTTATGTACTGACTAAGGTGTGATTTATAAGACTAAATTTTAGTCATAAAAAAAAGGCCATGTTGCCATGACCTTTTTAATATTTTGTACTTATCTGTTTATAAAAATAACTACTGCAGTACTGATATATCAGCAATCGCAAAGAAACTGTTTCTTATTTCGTTAAGTAACGTTAAGCGGTTAATTTTGACTGCCTCATCATCACTCATCACCATCACATTATCAAAGAATATATCAATCGGTGCTTTCAGTTGTGCTAATTCAGACAGTGCCGCTTGGTAGTTTTTATCTTCCATTAAGGGGGTAACTTTTAAGCTGATATCTTGATAGATAATAGCTAAGTCACGTTCAGCTTGCTCTGTGGCTAAATCAGTATTAAATACTTGATAAAGCTCTCCATCAAATTTAGCTAAGATGTTACCTACACGTTTATTCGCTGCTGCTAATGTTGCAGCTTCAGGTAATTCACCAAAAAAGCTTACCGCCTTAATACGCTTATCAAAATCCAATGGCGCACTTGGCTTTTTAGCCAATACAGCTTGGATAACATCGACACTAATCCCCTGCTCTTGGTAAAAAGCACGGAAGCGTCCCATAATAAAGTCGAGTACGTCGCTGGCGGTATTTTTATTAACTAACTTATCACCAAATAATTCGATGCTTTTGTTAATTAACATAGCAAGGTCTAAATCAAGCTGCTTCTCAATGATAATACGAAGACAACCAATGGCTGCACGTCGAAGTGCAAACGGGTCTTTATCGCCTTTAGGTGGTTGATTAATACCAAAGATACCTACTAAGCTATCGATTTTATCACTAATAGCCACAGCACAACCAATATTTGCTTCAGGTAAAGAATCACCAGCAAAGCGAGGGCGGTATTGGTCTTCTAATGCTTGGGCTATATTTTCATTCTCACCATCGTGTAACGCATAGTACTTACCCATTGTCCCCTGCACTTGTGGAAATTCAAGTACCATTTCAGACAGTAAATCGGTTTTACTAAGTAAACCTGCGCGGTAAGCGTCTGTAGCGTTCTCACTTAATTGTTCAGCGATGAACTGAGATAATCCAGCAATACGTTCAGATTTAGCTTTTACTGTACCTAGCTGTTTTTGAAATAAGACAGATTCTAAACTCTCTAGTCTTGATGCTAAAGTTTGTTTTTTATCTGTTTTAAAGAAAAACTCGGCATCAGCTAAACGTGGACGAATAACTTTTTCATTACCAAAGATGACTGCACTAGGATCTTTAGATTCTATATTGGCAACAAAAATAAACTTATTAACCAACTGACCTGCTTTATCGGTAACTGGGAAATACTTTTGATGATCTTTCATCGAATAAATTAATGGCTCAGCTGGCACATTTAAAAAATCTTCATCAAAAGTCCCAACAAGCGTCACTGGCCATTCAACTAAAGCAGTAACTTCATTAAGTAACTCTTCATCAATTAATGCGATTGCATCAATATCGTTAGCCACTTGTTTTATTTGCGCAACAATTTTATTTTGTCGGTCATTAAAATCAACATCAACATAAGCCTTAGCTAATTCAGCTTGGTAATCGTTAGCGTGATTAATGGTTACTAAACCTTCATGGTGAAAGCGATGACCTTGTACTTGATTACTTGAACTAACGCCAAGCGCTTCACCGGCAATAATTTCACTACCAAATAACATAGTTAACGTATGCACTGGGCGGATAAATTGAATACGCTCAGCCCCCCAACGCATTGGTTTAGCAATAGGTAATTTATTTAATGCCGTAGTCACCATAGCAGCGACCAATTCGGTAACTTTTTTACCACTCACTGTGGCACGGTGAAGTAACCACTCGCCTTTATCAGTCACTAAACGCTCAGCTTGGTTAACATCAATACCATTAGATCTAGCCCAGCCTTGTGCGGCTTTACTGGCATTGCCTGCTTCATCAAAAGCGACATTAACTGCTGGTCCGCGTTTTTCTACCGTTTTATCTTCTTGCTTATCAACTAAATCAAAAACTTGTATAGCTAAACGACGCGGTGTAGCAAACCACTTAATCTCGCTATAATGTAGATTATGGCTATCAAGCTGACTTTTAATATTGTCATGAAAGGCGATAGCTAAGGTTTTTAATGATTTTGGTGGCAACTCTTCAGTACCTAGCTCTATAAGGAGTGTTTCTGTTGTCATTACTTTTCTCCTTTAGCTAACGTGTCGTTAGTACTAAGATCATTATTTTTACATAGTGGGAAACCAAGCTCTTCACGCTTATGATAATAAGCTTGAGCACAACCTTTAGATAACGTACGTACACGTAAAATATAACGTTGACGCTCTGTTACTGAAATAGCATGGCGAGCATCAAGTAAGTTAAAGGCGTGTGATGCTTTCATGACTTGTTCATAAGCAGGTAAAGGTAAGTTAGCTTCAATCAGTTTTTGGCTATCTTTTTCACATTGATCAAATTGCTTAAATAAAAAGTCAACATCAGCATGTTCAAAGTTATAAGTGGATTGCTCTACTTCATTTTGATGGAAAATATCACGATAATAAACCGTACCTAACGGGCCATCGGTCCAAACAAGATCATAAATACTATCAACATTTTGAATATACATCGCTAAGCGCTCTAGCCCATAAGTAATTTCACCGGTAACAGGTGTACACTCAAGACCACCAACTTGTTGGAAATAAGTAAATTGCGATATTTCCATACCATTTAACCAAATTTCCCAGCCTAAGCCCCAAGCACCTAATGTAGGTGATTCCCAGTTATCTTCGACAAAACGGATATCATGTACCAGTGGATCTACTCCTAATTCTTTAAGTGAATTAAGATAAAGCTCTTGAATGTTTTTTGGTGAAGGTTTTAGCATGACCTGGAATTGGTAATAATGCTGTAAGCGATTTGGGTTTTCACCATAACGGCCATCCGTAGGACGACGACAAGGTTGTACATAAGCGCTGCTCATTGGCTCAGGACCAATTGAACGTAAAAAAGTCATCGGGTGGAAAGTACCGGCCCCAACTTCTAGATCAAGAGGCTGTACTATTACACAACCTTGACGTGACCAGTAATCTTGCAATTGCAAAATAAGGCCTTGAAAAGTATTACTATTGTAAGTTGTCATGGTGTTCAAATTCACTTTTTTGTCTTGGTTAGAAGGGTTTTAAAATTATTTACTCTTATTCGCCCTATTATTGAGGCTTATTAGCTCTATATCACTACATAAATAACTATAACGTGATTAGAGTATTTGTACTACAAAAATGCCCGGATATGAAGACCGGGCATTAGATTTAACCGTTACTGATAACTATATATCAAGGTTTGAAACTTTTAAGGCATTATCTTCAATGAACTTTCTACGTGGTTCAACATGATCGCCCATCAAGGTAGTAAACAATTGATCCGCTGCAATAGCATCTTCAATGGTTACTTGTAGCATACGTCGCGTTTCAGGATCCATAGTCGTTTCCCAAAGCTGTTCTGGGTTCATTTCACCTAACCCTTTATAACGCTGTATATACTGTCCACGTTTCGATTCAGCCATTAACCACTCTAAGGCATCTTCAAAGGTATTAACTGGGTTAACTTTTTCACCACGTTGAACATAAGCACCTTCTTCCATTAAATCATTAATAGCGGTGTTTAATGCCATAATTTCGGCAAACTCTTTTGACTCTATAAACTCATAACTACAATGGTACTCTTTATCAATACCGTGTTTTCTTACGATAAAGTTAGGGAAGTAAATATTACGCTCTGAGTTATATTTCACTTCAATCTTATAAATTGAACCATTACCATCTTGATTTTCAAGTTGAGTAATTAGATTTTTAGCCCAAGCATTCACTTTGCTTTCATCAGTAAAGTCTTGTGAGCTTATAGGGCTGCTGTATACCATTTTTTCAACAATATCAGCAGGTATCTGTCTAGATAAGCGCTTAATGATATCCATGGTATTACGGTATTGATTGACTAACTGCTCTAACGCAGCACCTGTAATTGCTGGAGCATCTTCATTAACATAAATAGAAGCGCTATCTAATGCAAGTGTTGTTAAATACTCAGTTAAGCCTTCGTCATCTTTAATGTACCTTTCTTGCTTACCTTTTTTCACTTTATAAAGTGGTGGTTGCGCAATAAAAATATGTCCTCGTTCCATTATTTCTGGCATTTGACGGTAGAAAAATGTCAGTAGTAAGGTACGGATATGTGAACCATCGACGTCGGCATCGGTCATAATAATGATACTGTGGTAACGTAGCTTTTCAGGATTATATTCATCTCGTCCAATACCACAACCTAACGCGGTAATTAAAGTACCCACTTCTTGTGACGATATCATTTTATCAAAACGTGCTTTTTCTACGTTAAGAATTTTACCTTTAAGTGGTAATATAGCTTGGTTTTTACGATTACGTCCCTGCTTGGCTGAACCACCAGCAGAGTCCCCTTCCACAATATAAATTTCAGATAAGGCAGGATCTTTTTCCTGACAATCAGCTAATTTACCCGGTAAACCAGCAATATCTAAAACGCCTTTACGGCGAGTCATTTCACGTGCCTTACGAGCGGCTTCACGTGCTCTTGCTGCATCGACTATTTTCATAATAATAGTACGGGCAATTGCTGGGTTTTCTAATAGGTATTCACCTAATTTTTCACCCATAGCCTGTTCAACAGCGGTTTTTACTTCTGATGAAACAAGCTTATCTTTTGTTTGTGATGAGAATTTAGGATCAGGTACTTTCACAGAAATAACGGCGGTTAAACCTTCACGAGCATCATCTCCAGTAGCACTTGTTTCAGTAGAACCACCTTTCTTAGTTTTGTTTAACCCTTCTTTAACCATGTAAGAGTTAAGCGTTCGAGTTAATGCTGTTCTAAAGCCACTTAAGTGGGTACCACCATCGCGCTGTGGGATATTATTGGTAAAACAATAAATATTCTCTTGAAAGCCATCATTCCACTGCATAGCAACTTCAACGATAATACCGTCTTCACGCGCTAGATCGAAATAGAAAATTTCTTGATTAACGGGTGTTTTATTAGTATTTAAATAATCAACAAAAGCTTGAATACCACCATCATAATGGAAGTGATCTTCTTTACCTTCTTCACGTTCATCAATTAATCTAATTGAAATCCCTGAATTCAAAAATGATAGTTCTCGAATTCTTTTAACTAATATTTCATAGTGAAATAAAATATCAGTGAACGTTTCTTTACTTGGCCAGAATCGAACTTCGGTCCCCGTTTTATCACTAACACCTACTTCAGCTAAAGGTGCTTGTGAAACACCCGAATGATAAAATTGTTCAAATAATTTACCATTACGGCGGATGTTCAATTTAAGCTTTTCACTTAACGCATTAACGACAGAAACACCAACACCGTGTAAACCACCAGAAACTTTATAACCAGAGTCTTCTCCACCGAACTTACCACCGGCATGTAAAACGGTCATGATAACTTCAGCAGCAGAAATACCTTCTTCTTCGTGAATTTCAGTAGGAATACCACGTCCATTATCTTGTACGGATACTGAACCATCTAAGTGGATAGTCACGATAATATCAGAACAGTGTCCTGCTAATGCTTCATCGATTGAGTTATCTAGAACCTCAAAAACCATATGATGTAAACCAGTGCCATCATCCGTGTCACCTATATACATACCAGGTCTTTTTCGTACTGCATCAAGTCCTTTTAATACTTTAATACTGGACGAGCCATATTCATTTTCTACTGTCATAGTTTTTAGCCTAATCAATCATTACTGAATTATTCACAGGTAATATACCACCATGTTTCACGTGAAACATATGATATTTTGCTTTATCACTAGTCTCATTATTAGTGACGGTAATGTCATTAATAAAAGGTTGTAATACACCTTCTTCTATTGCCGTGATAACAACTTGGCAATCCAAATGACTTATTGCTGTTGCTAGTGACTGTCTAGAATAAATATCTAATTCAGCCCCTATGTCATCAATAAGTAAAATTGGTTTTACTCGATTAACGCTTGCAATTAACTTAGCTTGTGCAAATGTTAACGCCAGTAAAAACAACTTTTGCTGTCCTCTTGACAGTTGGCTTTCTAATGCTTGTTTGGCTATAAGAAATTTCACATCAAATCTATGTGCGCCATAAATACTATAACCAAAAGCCTGCTCTCTTTCAGAGGCATCAAGCAATGCATCCCTCAATTTTTTTTTCTGTGGCCACCCCTGTAAATATTGTACGGTAACCTTATCTGCAATATCAGGTAATAATATCGATAACCAAAAGGGTAATTCTGTAATCAAGTCTATTATATAACGTGATCTTACTTCAGCAATTTCTTCTGAAAGTTGACAGAAAAGTGTGGTCCAATAGTCCAGCGTTGCTTTATCTAAGTGATGTCTTATACAAGCATTACGCTGTTTTAACACTCTGTTAAATTCACGCCCTTGATTGGTTGCATCATGTTTCACGTGAAACATACCTAACTCGACAAAGCGACGACGCTCTTTGGGTCCACCAAAAAACAATTTAAAGCTTTCTGGAGTGACAATCTGTACTGCTATATTTTTAGCCAATTCTGATAAACGAGTATGACGTTCACCATTAATTTTAATGAGTGTGACGCCTGTTTTTAAATGTTTACTCAAACCTAGCTGTAAATCATTTATATCTTTAATACTGACAACAAAATTATCCGTGTCGTAACTAGCAATATTATCCACTTTACTGGTGCGAAAGGATTTACCATGACCAAGAAAAAATATAGCTTCCAGTAAACTACTTTTACCACTGCCATTATTACCAACAAAAAAATTAAGGTTGGGATGTAAATCAATAGCAGTGGATGATAAATTCCTAAAATTATAGGTAGTAAGCCTAGCAACACTCATCAGTTAAACACATACCTATTAATATATTAGTTATAAGCGCATTGGCATAACAACATATAGCGCTTCGCCATTGTTACAGCCTTCAATAACCACACTACTGTTTGCATCCGCTAAGGTAAATTTTACATTTTCGTCTTTAATAGCGCTTAATACATCAAGTACATAACTAACATTAAAACCAATTTCTAAATCGCCATAAGGAAAGTGAATTTCAATTTCTTCTTCTGCTTGCTCTTGTTCTGGGTTATTAGCTGTAATCTTCAAATTAGTTGCTGAAAAATTTAAACGTACACCTTTGAATTTTTCATTCGATAAAATAGAAGCGCGTGATAATACCTGACGAAGTGCGTCTTTATTGGTTTCAAAAACCTTGTCGCCGTTGCGAGGTAATACACGACGATAATCAGGGAAACGACCATCAACTAATTTACTGGTAAAAGAAAATTCATTATCGATAATGCGAATATGATTAGCCCCTAACAATATTTGCACTTGTTCATCAACAGGAGCAAGCAGTCTAATAATTTCTAATATGCCTTTACGTGGCACAATGACTTGTCTTGCCGGTAAGGCTAAAGATTCATTTGATATTTTACAAATAGCTAAGCGATGCCCATCGGTGGCTACTGAACGAATTTCGTTACCTTCACTTTCAATAGACATACCATTTAAATAATAACGTACATCTTGATTCGCCATTGAAAAATGTGTGCTTTCAATCAAACGTAAAAATTCAGATTTTAGTAATTGAAATTCAACATCACCTTGCCACTCTTCAATGTTTGGAAAATCAACAGCAGGTAAAGTAGATAGTGAATATTTACTTCGACCCGATGATAATTTAATAGACTCATCAATAACCTCGAAAGTAATCAGTGAGTTTTCGGGTAAGCTTTTACATATATCTAATAGTTTTCGTGCCGGAATAGTAATGCTTCCGTCTTCACCTTGGTTCTGAATTTCAGCATAAGCAACCATTTCAAGTTCTAAATCAGTTGCTATTAAAGTAAGTGACTGCCCACTGACCTTAAAAAGAATATTACTTAATATCGGCAAAGTACTTTTACGCTCTACTGCGCCAGAAACCAATAGCAATGGTTTAAGTAATAATTCCCTGTTAAGTGAAAACTTCATTTTGGTACCTGCTTAAATACTTTTTGTTATTATTTTTAAATTAAGATGAGAGGGTTCTGATTAAATTTGAATAATCTTCTTTAATATCATGTGTTTCTTCGCGCAAAGATTTCACTTTACGACAGGCATGTAAAACCGTTGTGTGATCTCGGCCACCAAAAGCATCGCCAATTTCAGGTAAACTATGATTCGTCAGCTCTTTTGATAGTGCCATCGCTATTTGACGAGGACGAGCAACAGAGCGATTTCGTCGTTTTGATAACAAGTCTGCTATTTTAATTTTATAGTATTCTGCGACTGTGCGTTGAATATTATCGATAGTAACCAGCTTATCTTGTAAGGCGAGTAAATCACGTAATGCTTCGCGAACAAAATCAATAGTAATCGCACGACCTGTAAAATTAGCATTAGCAATTACACGATTTAAGGCCCCTTCTAACTCTCGAACATTAGAACGAAGGCGTTTAGCAATAAAAAAAGCGACTTCATCCGCTAAGTTAATCTGACTTTCTTCTGCTTTACGTTTTAATATTGCGACACGTGTTTCAAGCTCAGGTGGCTCTATTGCTAAGGTTAATCCCCAACCAAAACGAGATTTTAATCGGTCATCTACGCCATTAATTTCTTTAGGGTAGCGATCACTAGTTAATATAACCTGTTGATTACCTTCAAGTAATGCATTAAATGTATGGAAGAATTCTTCTTGAGTTCGTTCTTTACCTGCAAAAAATTGAATATCATCAATCAGTAAAGCATCAACACTACGATAGTATTGTTTAAACTTTTCCATGGCGTTATTTTGTAACGCTCTAACCATATCTTGTACAAATCGCTCTGAATGCATGTAAGCAATTTTAGCATTAGGTTTGTTCAGTAAAATACCGTTGCCAACCGCATGTAATAAATGCGTTTTACCTAAACCAGTGCCGCCATAAATAAATAATGGATTATAAGCTGTACCAGGGTTATCGGCTACTTGCGATGCTGCAGCGCGAGCTAGCTGGTTAGATTTACCTTCAACAAAATTATCAAAAGTATAGTTTTGTCTAACGTTGGTTTTTTTAGGAATATTACTCTCAGGCTCTGTCGCTTTTGGAGCAGAATTTGTCTTGGTAAAAAGAGACTCGTTCCCAGTAGTATTTTTTGCTATCGAGTTATTAGCAACATTATTGTCAATGATCGGTTTACTACCCACATCAAAGCGAAGTAATAATGAATTACTCGGTTCGTTAATTGTTAACAGTTCATTTATTCGATTGACATATTTATCTCTAACCCAGTCTAAAACAAAGCGATTAGGTGCATATAGTGTCATAACATTATCATTAATGACGCATTGCAGCGGTCGGATCCACATACTAAATTGCTGAGCAGGCAACTCTTCTTGTAGAACAGATAGGCATCTTTGCCAAGGTGAATGATCCAACCAAAACTCCGGTAGTAACTAGGTTATTATTTTTCTGAACGCTATTATCTATTGAGTTATCCACAAGTGCAATATTGACTTTTGATTATTAATATTGTTTTTTAATTAAAACCTAGTAATCACCTGTAAAATAAAGATAAAAGTTAATATATACGGTAAAAAAAAGTCTATTTTTTTTCCGTTATTTTTATCTGCAACCACCATTTAGTCAAATTAGTTATTAAGATAATAAAACGTTAAAGTGGTAAAACTGTGAATATCATTAGGGATATCAATAAAGATCACTTTGATCATCTAATAAAAAGCAAGGATCTTTATAAAAATAGCTAGCATAATTGATTGACAATTACCCTAGTAAGCTTTAACATTCGGCCTCATTTTTTAGACCTGTGTGCTCAAAAGGCTGTTTTGCCAGGGCAACAACAACCGACGGATTAGCGTAATGAAAAGAACATTTCAACCTAGCGTATTAAAGCGTAAGCGTAACCACGGATTCCGTGCTCGTATGGCAACTAAAAGCGGACGTGCAGTTATAGCTCGCCGCCGTGCCAAAGGCCGTGCACGTCTTAGCGCATAGTATCAAATTTTGTTTACAATTTTTGATATAGAGTAGTCTGACTATGACTACTTATAAATTTAACCGGGAGTCACGTCTGTTGACTCCCGGTCATTTTCAAGCGGTTTTTTCCAAACCTATCCGCTTTGGCTCTCGCCACTTTACTTTATTAGTAACACAAAAACCTCATACCCTAGTCTCTGATAAACATAATTCTGTTGCCAAAAACCGTTTAGGCTTAGCTGTTGCTAAAAAACGGGTAAAACTTGCTGTTCAACGCAATCGAATTAAAAGACAAGTCAGAGAAAGCTTTCGCTTAAATCAAAATAATTTACCTGCTATTGATATAGTCGTAATGGTGAAGTCAGGTATTGATCAGCTTGATAACAAGATGATAAATCAAGAATTGGAAAAAATATGGCGAAAAATAATTCAGCGCCACAAAAACTAGTCATAACATTAATAAGAAGCTATCAGCGTTTTATTAGTCCGTTACTAGGTTCTAATTGTAGATTTACGCCAACTTGTTCTACCTATGCCATCGAAGCAACAAGTCGCTTTGGTGTAGTAAAAGGCTGTTGGTTAGCCTGCAAACGTATATTAAGGTGTCATCCCTTCAACGATGGTGGCGAAGACCCGGTACCACCAATAAAAAAGAATAAATAAGCCAACACCACTAAAAGATAGTTGGTTATCAAGCGAACCTATATTAATATGCCACGCACTTATCAAATTTAAATAATGCTGGGGAAATACTCCCTCAGCCAACAAAGAAGAGAAGTAAATTTTATGGAATCCCAACGCAGTCTACTTTTTATTGCGCTTATGGTTGTTACCTACTTATTGTTTAGTCAATGGCAGCAACAAAATGCCGTCGTTCCTGAGCAAACAAGTATTAGCCAAAGCCAGTCAGTTGAAAATGCCAGTGCAGACTTCGTGCCTGAATCGTCAGATGCTCAACTAGGCTTAGTAAAATCAACTAATACTTCTGCTAAGTTAATAACCGTTACTACTGATACATTAATTTTAAAAATTAATAGTCAAGGTGGTGATATTGTTGACGTTAAATTACGTCATTACGATACCGAGCAAGGTAATGGTATTCCTTACACAGTATTGCAAAACGGCAATCATAAATATATTGCGCAAAGTGGCTTAACAGGTGCTAACGGTATTGACCGTATAATCAAAGGCCGCCCAATATATACCACTACGCAAAGTAATTATGAATTAACCAATGACAACTTAGTGATTGATTTAATTTTTAATGATGCCAGTGGTATGACGGTAACTAAACGTTTTAGCTTTGCTAAAAATAGTTACCGCGTTAATGTTGATTACTTAATTGACAACAAAACTGCTAACAGTGTTTCTGTACAAATGTACGGTCAGCTTAAACAGTCAACTGTAGTAGATACTGGTGGCGGCATGTTACCAACCTATCGTGGTGCGGCATTCTCTACTAGTGAAGATCGTTACGAAAAATATGATTTTGACGATATTAAAGAAGCTAACTTAACCAAAGCGACTCCAGGTGGTTGGGTTGCTATGCTTGAACATTACTTTGTTTCTGCGTGGGTACCAAAAGCTGAAGACACTAACCAAATTTATACAACGTATAGTAATAATTTTGATGCCGTTATTGGTTTTAAAGCACCTGCTGTTATTATTGATGCTGGTCAACAAGGCTCTACTTCTGCCATATTCTACGTCGGTCCTAAAGACCAAGAAGTATTAGAGAAAATAGCACCTAACTTAGATTTAACCATAGATTACGGTTTTTTATGGATGATTAGCCAACCATTATTTTGGTTACTATTGACCATTCAAAGCTTTGTAATTAACTGGGGTGTAGCTATTATTATCATCACTTTAATTGTTAAAGGTGTGATGTACCCGCTAACTAAAGTTCAATATACTTCTATGGCTAAAATGCGTGACTTAGCACCTAAAATGGCGCAACTAAAAGAACGCTTTGGTGATGATAGACAAAAAATGTCACAAGCAACCATGGAAATGTACCGCAAAGAAAAAGTAAATCCTGCTGGTGGTTGTTTACCACTGATACTGCAAATGCCAATTTTCTTAGCGCTTTACTGGGTATTCTTAGAAAGTGTAGAACTACGCCACGCGCCATTTGTATTTTGGATACAAGATTTATCAGCAATGGACCCTTACTTTGTCTTACCAGTATTAATGGGCATAAGTATGTTTGTTATGCAAAAAATGCAGCCAATGACAATTCAAGACCCTATGCAGCAAAAGATAATGCAATACATGCCAGTGGTTTTCTCAATCTTTATGGCATGGTTCCCATCAGGTTTAGTACTTTACTGGTTTATCAGTAACGTAGTGTCAATTGTACAAATGAAAGTTATTTTTGCTGGCATTGCTAAACAAAAAGAAGCAAAAGCGGCTTAATTAATCCAAGTACAATGTAAAACAATTAACTAAAGGCGATTACTGACTTATCAGTAATCGCCTTTTTACTTTCAGCACTGAAAAAGTGGCGTAATGAATAACAGCTTAGTGACTTGCTTTAACCTGTATAAATGCTCACAAAGTTATTGAGATTGGTATAAAATAATCCTATGCACACTTTTCTATCTTCACTTAAGAGTTAATGACCTAGCTATGACATCAATTTCTCAAACAACAACAATCGCCGCACAAGCCACCGCACCAGGGCGTGGTGGCGTTGGTATTATCCGAGTATCAGGCCCAGAAGCTAAAAATGTTGCTCTCGCTATTTTAGGAAAAATACCAGAAGTAAGAAAAGCCGAATACTTACCTTTTTTAGATAGCAGCTCAACAGATAAAAAACAGATACTCGATCAAGGTATAGCCATCTATTTTAAAGCACCTAACTCATTTACTGGTGAAGATGTTATTGAATTTCAGGGCCACGGTGGCCCGGTCATTTTAGATATGCTACTCAAAGCAATACTTGCACTACCTAAGGTTATTATGGCTAAACCAGGCGAGTTTAGTGAGCAAGCCTTTTTAAATGATAAACTCGACTTAACGCAAGCAGAAGCTATTGCTGATTTAATTAACTCAAGCTCAGAGCAAGCTGCGCGCTCTGCCCTACACTCTTTACAAGGCGACTTTTCAAAACTTGTTAATGAGATGGTAGAAAGCATTATTCACCTGAGAATGTATGTTGAAGCTGCTATTGATTTTCCAGAAGAAGAAATTGATTTTCTCGCTGATAAAAAAGTCGTTAATGATTTAAAAAATATTATTAGTAAAGTTGAAGATGTGCGTAAGCAAGCACAGCAAGGTAGTATTATTCGTGAAGGTATGCGCGTAGTAATAGCCGGTAGACCTAATGCCGGTAAATCGAGCTTACTCAATGCCTTAAGCGGTAAAGAAAGTGCCATAGTAACCGATATAGCTGGTACTACGCGTGATGTACTGGCAGAGCAAATTCATATTGATGGCATGCCATTACACATTATTGATACTGCTGGCCTACGAGATAGTGATGATGTGGTGGAGAAAATAGGTATCGAGCGCGCCTGGCAAGAAATTAATAATGCTGATCGGGTACTATTAATGGTTGATGCCAGTGCAGAGCATAGCGTATTAGATGATGAACAAAATATTAAAGATTATTACCCTGAATTTTTTGCCAAGCTACCTGAAAATATTGGTTTAACTCTGATTAGAAATAAAGCCGATGTGACTCATGCCAAAACAGGTTTCAGTGAGTTTACTGATACCGATGGTAGTCAACACGCTATTATTACCTTATCAGCTAAAACAGGCGCAGGGGTTAATACGCTAAAAGAGCACTTAAAATCTATTATGGGTTACCAAGGTAGTACCGAGGGTGGCTTTATGGCCAGAAGACGTCATTTAGTCGCGTTAGAAAAGACACACCAACACTTACTCATTGGCTTAGAACAACTTGAGTCTTTCGTCGCTGGTGAAATATTAGCGGAAGAACTACGTATTTGTCAGCAAGAGCTAGACCAAATTACTGGTGAGTTCACCAGTGATGACTTATTAGGTAAGATCTTTAGCTCTTTTTGTATTGGTAAATAGATAAATATCCTCATAGTTAACGCTTATTAACCACAATCAATCCCCCTAAATAGGGGGATTATTTAAATATATTATTAATACCCCATCATTAACTGCTTTACCAATCCCCTCTTTCTAACAATAAACAGCGCTCATTCAGCGCTTAATTAGCTAAAGATTAAATCCATAACTGAGTAAGTAACTCTGTTAATACCCGAATAAAACCATCAAAAAAAGCTTATCTTTAACTGCTATTACTTTCTCTACGATTAGTAATACAATGTCAATTAGAAGGATTAATCGTAGTAAAATCTCCTTTTAAAAAGCTAAATATGACTAAATACCAATCAATAAATACAAAAGAGATCCTTTATGAATGCAGTTCAAATCATTGTTGGCAGTATGCTTGGTGGCACAGAATATGTTGCAGAAGCGTGTCAAGAGACCCTAATAAATCTTGATTATAAGGTTGATATTCACTTAAAACCTGACCTTAATACCATTATGACTAATACGTCCCTTGCTAATATTGTAGAAAAAAACAACAGAAATTCTCCCCAAAAAACCGTTTGGATCATTTTTACCTCAACACATGGTGCTGGTGACTACCCTGATAATATTCAGCCATTTGTTAATGATCTCACTAACTGTGCACAAGATCTATCCACCGTTAGTTTTTTAATGATCGGGATCGGTGATTCTAATTATGATACTTTCTGTTATGCCGCAAAGAAACTATCAAAACTATTAATATCAAAGGGTTGTACTGAATTAACAGCAATTAAGACCTTTGATATGTCTGAAGATATTGATCCAGAAGATCTTGCACCACAATGGTTAAGTGTAAATATCGATCTACTTTCGATCTAACACGATCACTTACCCATAAGTTACACACAGTTATAAAGGTATAAATCCTTCGTTGTGGATAAAACAGTTAGTAACAGGTTAATTTACTATTATTATTCAGTTGACTAAAATATTTTTTAAACGTGTTGTGGATAAGTAGGTCTTTTGATCAAAGCTTATAAGCGTGTTGATCAATGTTTGATCACAAGGTTTACATTACTGTTAGTAGTTGATATATATAATTAAAAGTGACTTACCCACAGAAATGATCGATCTTAATAAGTAATAACTATAAGATCTTTCTAAAGATCTCTTTTTATATATTAAGGATCCACTAGATCATTTTTACAAATTTGATCGTATCCCTGAAGAGAAAAAAGCGCTAAAATACGTTCCCTAATTTTGAGTGTGCAAACGTTGCCGTTCAGTTTTAAATATTTTAAATAAAAACTTTCATCAGTTTTTTAACCAAGCAGGATTGTGATTTTATGTGGTATCAAGAGTCTTATGACGTAATTGTTGTTGGTGGTGGTCATGCGGGAACCGAAGCCTCACTTGCTGCAGCACGTATGGGCTGCAAAACTTTATTGTTAACCCATAACATTGACACCCTAGGTCAAATGTCTTGCAACCCTGCCATTGGCGGTATTGGCAAAGGTCACCTCGTTAAGGAAATTGATGCCCTTGGTGGCTTAATGGCAACAGCCATTGATCACAGTGCAATTCAATTTAGAACTTTAAATTCGAGCAAGGGTCCAGCGGTGAGAGCTACACGTGCCCAAGCTGATCGAGTTTTATATCGAAATTATGTTCGCAATACATTGGAAAACCAAGAAAATTTAACTATCTTCCAACAACCTTGTGATGACTTGATTCTTGAGAACGATCGTGTTGTTGGCGTATCTACGCAAATGGGTCTTAAATTTAAAGCTAAATCGGTAGTGCTTACCGTAGGTACCTTTCTGTCAGGGCTTATCCACATTGGTTTAAATAATTACCAAGGTGGTCGAGCAGGTGATCCTGCCAGTATTAATTTAGCCGCTAAAATGCGAGATATGCCATTTAGAATGGATCGTTTAAAAACCGGCACACCACCAAGACTTGATGCAAGATCATTAGACTTTTCAGTAATGGAAGAACAAAAAGGTGATACACCAAGCCCTGTATTTTCTTTTATGGGATCACAAGCTGATCATCCAGAGCAAGTGTCTTGTTATATCACTCACACTAACGAAAAAACACATCAACATATTCGAGATGGCTTAGACAGATCTCCTATGTATTCAGGTGTAATTGAAGGTGTTGGCCCAAGATACTGCCCGTCTATTGAAGATAAAATTACCCGCTTTGCAGATAAAAGCTCTCATCAAATATTTGTTGAGCCTGAAGGTTTAACAACCCATGAGATTTATCCCAATGGTATTTCAACGAGTTTACCTTTTGACGTACAAATGAATTTAGTACGATCAATTAAAGGCTTTGAAAATGCCTTTATTACTCGTCCTGGTTATGCTATTGAATATGATTATTTTGATCCCCGTGATTTAAAACAAACTTTAGAAAGTAAATTTGTTAGTAATCTATACTTTGCGGGTCAAATTAATGGTACTACCGGTTATGAAGAAGCCGGAGCTCAAGGGCTTATTGCTGGCGCTAACGCAGCCAATAGAGTAAAAGAACGAGACGAATTCATTCTTGGTCGCGATCAAGCATACATGGGCGTGTTAATTGACGATTTAGCTACTTTAGGTACTAAAGAACCTTACCGCATGTTTACTTCTCGCGCTGAGTATCGTTTATTGCTTCGTGAAGATAACGCGGATATTCGTTTAACTGAGCAAGGTCGTCACATTGGTTTAGTTGATGATGCTCGTTGGCAGCGATTTAATGAGAAGATGGAAAATATTGAGCTTGAACGTCAACGTTTACGATCAACTTGGGTGCAAAAGGATCATACTAAAATAGAGCAAGTTAATGTGTTACTGAAAACGCCAATGAGCAAAGAAGCTAATTTAGAAGACTTAATTCGTCGTCCAGAGGTCAATTATACCGATCTAATGAAGATTGAAGGTTTAGGACCAGCAATACACGATAAACAAGCCGCCGAGCAAATTGAGATCCAAACCAAATACGCTGGTTATATTGACCGACAGCTTGATGAAATAGCAAAGAAAAAACGTAATGAAGATACACTCATTCCAGTTGAGTTTGACTATCAGCAAATTTCAGGTCTATCTAATGAAGTGGTCGCTAAGTTAAAAGATGCTCGTCCTGAAACTATTGGTAAAGCTTCGCGAATTTCTGGTATTACTCCTGCTGCAATTTCGTTATTATTGGTCTACTTAAAAAAACATGGTCTTTTACGTAAATTAGCGTAAAAGCATAGCTAGGGGCGAGTTGCGCATTACTTATTAATGTTCTATTAATGAAATTAGTAATGCGTAGCTGGTCTAAAAAAAATGACTTTATCACAGCAATTATCAACACTGATTAGCAAAACGTCGCTGGTCGTATCTCAAGAACAAATCGATCTACTTATTCAATACGTTGAATTACTCAATAAATGGAATAAAGCTTACAACCTGACCTCTGTTCGTGATCCTAGCGAAATGCTTATCAAGCATATTATGGACAGTTTAATGGTAGGCGAAGTTTTGATAGGTGAAAACTTTATTGATGTTGGCACTGGCCCTGGATTACCAGGCATACCACTAGCTATTTTATACCCAGAAAGAAACTTTGTTTTACTCGACAGCTTAGGTAAGCGAATTACTTTTCTTAGGCAAGTTGTTTTTCAATTGAAACTGACTAACGTTACTCCAGTAAAAGCAAGAGTTGAAGAGTATCAAGGAGAACATCCTTTTGATGGCGTCTTAAGTCGAGCCTTTTCTTCCCTTAATGATATGATAAGCTGGTGTCAGCATTTAATTACCACCGAGCAAGGACTCTTTTTTGCACTTAAAGGGCGATACCCTCAGGATGAAATCTTACAATTACCTGAAAATATTACCTTAGTAGATAGTCATGAAATTATCGTGCCGGAGTTAGTTGGTGAACGCCACGTCTTAGTGCTAAAAAAGCAATAACATAATAATAGAGGCGCTTGTGGGAAAAATAATAGCAATTGCAAACCAAAAAGGTGGTGTGGGTAAAACCACTACTGCGGTTAATTTAGCTGCCTCATTGGCGGCAACAAAACGTAAAGTTTTATTAATCGACTTAGATCCTCAAGGTAATGCCACCATGGCTAGTGGTGTTGACAAATACCAAGTTCATGCAACTTGTTATGAGTTACTAATTGAAGAGCAAAGTGTTGAAGACGTGGTTGTTAAAGAAACGTCAGGTCTTTATCACTTAATTTCAGCTAACGCTGATGTGACCGCGGCAGAGATTAAGTTAATCGAAGTTTTTGCTCGTGAACAACGCTTAAAAAGAGCGTTAGCACCAGTAAAAGACTTTTATGACTTTATCATAATTGACTGCCCACCATCATTGAATATGCTTACCGTTAACGCTATGACCGCAGCTGATTCAGTACTTGTACCAATGCAGTGTGAATATTACGCCTTAGAGGGCTTAACCGCGTTGATGGACACTATCACCAAGCTAACCTCTGTCGTTAATGATAAATTGCATATTGAAGGCATACTGCGCACTATGTATGATCCCCGCAATCGCTTAGCGAATGATGTATCAGAGCAACTTAAACGACATTTTGGCGATAAGGTTTATCGCAGTGTTATTCCTCGTAATGTGCGTTTAGCTGAAGCACCAAGTTTTGGTACGCCAGTAATGTATTACGATAAATCATCGACAGGGGCTAAAGCTTATTTAGCGCTTGCGGGTGAAGTATTACGTAAAAATGATTCGGCTAAAAAAGCCAAGCAAGCTACGGACAGTGTTGTCAGCTAGCGTAAAGGAAAGCTATGAGTACAGTAAAATTATGAATACAGCAAAACGTAAAGGCGCTAGTCGTTTAGGTCGTGGGCTTGATGCGCTTTTATCTCCAGCAACGCCACCGGTAGACGATGAAGCAGAAACTAGCCAGGCCAGTAATCTGGAACAGTCCACCGATAATGAATTACTAAAGCTGCCTATTAATCAGTTAAGACCTGGTAAATATCAACCACGCCGTGGTATGTCAGATGCAGGTCTTGAAGAGCTATCATTGTCTATTCAGTCACAAGGCATTATTCAACCCATTGTTGTACGTCTAATTGCTGATGGTAATTATGAAATAATTGCCGGTGAACGTCGTTGGCGCGCGGCTAAATTAGCACAAATTGATCTTGTACCGTGTTTAGTTAAAAATGTTCCTGATGAGTCAGCGGTTGCCATAGCACTTATTGAAAATATTCAACGAGAAGATCTTAATGCCATGGAAGAAGCGGTGGCATTAGAACGTTTATTAACTGAATTTGAGTTAACCCATCAAGAAGTCGCTATTGCTGTGGGTAAATCACGTACCGCGGTCAGTAACTTACTACGTTTAAATAAGCTTAATACAGCAGTAAAAACCTTATTAGAAAATGGCGATATTGAAATGGGTCATGCTCGTGCTTTATTAGCATTAGAGGGTGATATACAAACGTCAGCAGCGCAAACCGTAGCCAGTAAAGAGCTAACCGTAAGAGCCACTGAAAGTTTAATTAAAAAAATTCAAAACCCAATGGCTGAAAAAGAAAAAGTTGAAAAAACGATAGAAACAATCGATATGGAACAAGCGTTAGCCGATAAAATTGGCGCTAAAGTTGCTATTAGCCATAATAGTAAAGGTAAAGGTAAGCTAGTTATCTCTTATGAAAACTTAGCTAAACTTGAAGATATTTTAGCTAAAATAAATTAAATCACTCACTAAAATTACTGATAAAAAAGACATAAAAAAACCAGCTTAAATAAGCTGGTTTTTATCTTTATTTACTTTAAAAGTCGTATTTTACCGTTACGCCAACATTTCTTTTTGCTTGTGTGTAATAGCTATCTTCAGCTTCAATAGCACTAACATCACTCCAGTTATAATACTCTTCATCGGTTAAGTTAAATAATCCTACCCGTAAGGTAAGGTTTTTTACTGGCGTATAATAAGCATTTACATCAACAATAAGCGCGCTATCAGGTGCAAAAGCATCCATAGGTTGACCCATAAAGTCTTGGCCAGGGGTAATATCACTGGCTTTTTTAGCGGCGATATATTTTATTTTCACACCAGCGCCCCAATGACCGGATAAAGCATCGTAGTTTATGCCTAAGACGGCATTCCAAGGATTTACAGAGTTTAAAGCATTACCGTCTCCATCTTCACCTTCAGTATAGTTAGCGGCAATACGGGTAGATATACCTTGGGCAATACCAAACGCTTGGAACCAATCTAGGGTGTTAGCAATTTCAACGCCTTTTATTGTTGCTTCATCAATATTCATATATTGAGATTGATATAAGCCGCTATCACTTATCCCGACCTGTTGATATTCAATAAAGTTATCGTAATCACTGATAAAAAATGATAATTCAGTGAAGGATCCGTTAACATTATGGCGCCAACCCAGTTCATAGGAAGTACTATCCTCTGCTTTTAAATCTGGGTTAGGAATGCTTTCATAGCCGTGCATTGGATTGCCAAATGAGTAAAACAACTGTTGAAAGTCTGGGGCTCTAAAGCCTTGGCTAATTTGGGAAAACACTTTATTTTGTTCATTTAAACTATACAAAGCACCTAAACGCCCCGTTATTGCTGAATCTGAATAGTCTTTATATAAGCTTTGGTCGTAACTACCATCACTGGGGAAGTTACTATCTGGATCGGTAGCAAATGAATCAAAACGTATGCCCGGTGTAATAACTAAGTTACCTGTTGATATTTCATCTTGTATAAATAAGCCATAACGAAGCTCACTGGCTGCTGGCATATAAAATATCTGTTGATCATTACCTACCGAGTTATATTCATTATTAATATTTTCAATATCTTTTGTTGAGAATGTGGCGCCATAAACAAGGAAATGCTCGATATCAGCTAACATCAATACTTTGTCTAACTGTATATGGCCTTGCCAACCTTTATCGCGATAATTATAGTTTTTAGTTTGTTCATTACCCGAGGAGAGAAAAGTACGCTCGGTAATGCTGTTTTGCTCTTTATCAAGGTAGTCAATCTGCCAAGTGATAGTATCGGCAAACTCAGCATCGTAAAGCCAAATATGTTTAATACCTAAACGGACTCTATCGCTGGTGTCATCGCCAAGGTAATTACTATAGAGAGCATTATCAAAGTGAGTGTTAATAGCGCTATTGACATACTCACCAGTAAACTCGATACGATGTTGTTCAGTTAACTGATATTGTAGCTTAGCTAAAATATTGTTTGCGTCACTGTTTTGATCTTCAACAACACCAAAATTATCAACCTCTTCTGCGTCTTGTCGGGTGTAAGCCAATAATGTTTCTAATTTACCTAAACGCTGCGCTAAGGCAATAGATTCTTTAAACTGGCTGTCTGCTGAAGAGTAAGAGAGTTTTAAGTGACCGCCAAAGTCATTATCTTTAGAGAGAAAATCAATAGGATCTTTCGTTTGGAAGGAAACAACACCGCCAATGGCATCACTGCCTTGTAAAGACGATGAAGCGCCTTTAACCACCTCAACAGACTTAAGCATATCTACATCAACATCAACGCGTCCTGAGTTAATAAATGAATAATTATTTTCAAATTGATTGGCCTGCGATACGCCATCAACGACTATTTTTATTCTATTGCCTTGTAGGCCTCGAATATTAACACTTTGCACGCCTTGTCTTGAATCGCTCTGTATATCAACGCCCGGTGTATAAGAAAATAATTCATCAATATTACGCGTTATATTTTTTTCGATAGTTTCATCGGAAATTACCACAACCGCTGCGGCAGTATTTTCAATCGCTTGGTTACTACGCGTTGCTGAAACCACCACTTTATCAACGGTATATACTTCTGCTGTCACATTATACGCGGCTAATGTTGCCGTAATAATGAGAGCTAAACGACTTTTCTTTAACATATTTTACATTCCATGAGCTGTGTTATATTAAATTATTACCCTTAAAAATTAAGAGTTTTCGACTGTTTTTGTAATGATACTTACCGGCATGGTAAACCAGTTAACTTGCTTTTTTGGTGATGATATGACCTGACGTTAAGTGCACAAAATCAACTTCATCATTACCGGTAATATCAAAAGCTTGACCAAAGCCTTTAACATAGCGCCCTTTTTCAGGAATTAATTGGTACAGACAAAAGTCACCTAACTGACTTAAATTATCGATGATTTCACCAAAGCGATCACGCAAGGCAGCAATAGCGGCCAGCCCTTCGCTTGATGTTTTATTAACTAATTTTGCCTGGGTATCAAAACTTAAACGACGACGTGCATAAATTGATTTAGCCAGCGACTCATCTTCAATCATCATAATAGAAACCGCTTTGGCGGCTTTTAAGTTTTGACCGTGTTGAGCAATATCACTGACTAAAATATAATAACCTTGGTCATTATGGGCGAAAGGAGTATAGCTAGTGTGCGGAATATCATTACTTAGGGTAGCAAGTTGTAAAGTTTTACATTGCTGTCTAAATTCAATAATTTCAGGACCTAAGCGACCTTGTAAACGTTGTTTTTTTTCCATCATAATTTGCTCCTAGATTTAAAGCGAAAAGGGATTGTTTAACTAATTTTTTAGCTAACTAGCTAATGTATTTTTCATATTGGTAAAAGCCTCTACCTGAGTGCTAAGCAGCTGGCGTTTTTTATCGCGGCCAAGATAAATTTTAAAAATACAATCTCCTTCAGCGGTAAAAAAAACAATGTAATGACTTTCCATCCCTCTAAATAGCTTGCTAACAAAAGCAATCTGTTTGATTAAATCAATATGTAAATGGCCATGAAGCCCTTCTTTACCCATAATGTTGTAATAACCATGACCGAGCTTGCCTTTAGGGAATGGGCTTTTGAACTCAAAAATAGAGCCAAACGAATGCACTATGGTAGTGACATTGCCCCAATCTGACAGTTGTTGCAGGATAAATTCACAGTGTTCAGGCGCGACACAAGTCACCATCTCTTCAGGAAGTGCTAAAGTAACCTCTCCCTCACTTAAGTTCAGTTCTTGAGCTATATCGCCAACTAATTTTTGATCATTATCAAGTAACACTTGCTGTACTAAGGCTTGCACTTGTTCAATTTTTTTTGTTAAAAACATGTTTTATTCTCTTCATTGCAGTTTATTGTGTCGTCATTACAACCAGCTTTGATTCATCATTTGGATATTACAGCAGATAAATCTAAATGCAAATGATAATTGATCTCATAATCATTTAAGGTATACTTGGTTGATAGATAATTTATAACCAGGTTTTATTTTTGCTATGACTCTTAACAGATATTTACTTTGTGCTGCGGTATCAGTAGCAATTCATAGTGTCTATGTTTTTGCTGATGAGCCTGCAATTAGCGTCGCTATGCATAACCAGCAACAAAAAACGTCGTTAAATATTCAGTTATTAGCTATTAATAAATCGGCAAAAAAAACCGTAAAGGCCCAGCAAACGCCTGCTGAGCCTGTAGTCGCTGAGCCTATAACCACTAAGTCAACCGTAGCCGAATTAGCAGTTAAGCCGCTTGCTAAGGAAAAAGTTAAGCCAAAACAGGTTGAAGTGCAGCCGCCGGCTTTACCAGCAAAGCCGCGAGAAAATATGGTTAAAAAAGCGGTGACTGATCATCAAAAATTAGTTACTACCATGAAAGAGCCAACAATAAATAATGACCAAGATAAAGAAAAATTAACTAAAGCGCAGCAGCCAAGTAATGCCTTACCCGTACAAATACAACAACCAAGTTTTAAAACCAAACCGCAACCGATTAACTACCCTCGTTTAGCTAAGCGCCGAAATATGCAAGGCGAAATCTTGGTTGAAATTTGGTTAGATGAGCAAGGCGAGCAAATAGAACAACGCATTATCAGCTCTTCTGGTTATCAATTATTAGATGACGCAGCACTAGCGTCCATCAAGCGCTGGCAATTTCAAGGCCACTCTAATGGTCATCAACAAATCGCTTCACGGGTACAAATTCCCGTTACTTTTACTTTAGATTAAGCAGGATTAATACCCATGCCACTTTTTAACTCTATTTATGCGCAGTTAGGCATGATGACTTGGCCACTTACCGTTGTTTCACTGATCACACTGATGATAATACTTGAGCGAAGTTTATTTGTGCTGCTCAATTCACGTAATAGTACTCAGTATTTTATTCGTAAAATCTCCCAAATAAGTCAGGTTAACAGTGATGATTTAACCCTGCTTTCAACACAGCTAAGTGGTAATAAAGATACCTTTTCACAGGGCGCTAATATGCTTTTATCTCATCGACATTTTAAAAAATCGTTGCGTGAAGAGTCTGTTAGTTTGTGGTTGCAAAAAAAACGTCAAAACTACACCTCTGGTTTGCGAGTACTGACTATTATTGGCGTTATTAGTCCTTTAATAGGCTTGTTAGGTACGGTGTTAGGTTTAATCGATATGTTTAAAAACTTAGGCACAATGAACGGCGTTATTGCGCCGGCGCAACTTGCTGATGGCTTGGGATTGGCTATGTCGACCACAGCGGCAGGCTTATTAGTGGCATTACCAGCAATAACGAGTGCACAACTCTTTCACTTGTGGGCAGACAGAGCTTTAGCGCAAATTGAGTACGGTTTAAATCACTGTAATTTATTTTTAGAAGGCGTGACGTACCACGCTAACGTTAGTAAACACAGCGTACAAGGGGCGAGTAACAATAATGCTGAGACACCCTTAACCACAAATACAGCTACATCAACATCTACGGCAGCGACATTGGCATGATAAGCGTAAGTTCAAGCCAAGACACCGTTACCTCGTCTCCCGATTTAGCACCGTTACTCGATATTATTTTTATTGTCATGGTGTTTTTATTACTTACGGCAAACATCACTATTGAAACCATGCAAGTTGATATACCTACCACCGCAGATAGCGAAGTATTGCAAACACCAGCGGCAGACGCATTAGCAATTAATATTCTTGCCAGTGCACCTTACTGGGCCATTAAAAAGCAATCTTATGCTGATTGGCCGAGTTTTAGTGAAGCACTACTAAAGCAGCATAATAATAACCAGCAACAACCTCTTGTGATTGGGGTCGACAAAAACGCGCCAGTAGAGCGAATGCTTAAGCTGCTGGCTTTTTTACAAAAAAATAATATCAATGCTACCAGCATTATTATGGAAGAAGAGTCATTATGAAGAAAACTATCTTTGGATTTGGATTAGGCTTAGGTAAATTAGTTAAGCCAACCGCTTATTCATTAAAAATATACTGTTTTAGCACCCTAGTATTATTAGTATTAACTGTGCAGTCGGCTAACGCGCAAGCAAAAGAGCGCATGATCAGTGCCGGCTCAAGTGTTACTGAGCTGTTTCTGGCGTTAGAGGCAACCGATCAATTAGTGGCGGTTGACCTCTCTAGCCGAGCTATTATAACTTCACCTAATATTGAACAGGTAGGTTATCATCGACAATTGTCTGCTGAAGGACTAATGGCCTTAAATCCAACACGTCTTATTGGCTCTAATGAAATGGGACCTGAAACAACGTTGCAATTATTAGCAGCAAGCCAGGTTGATGTGATTACAGTGCCTTCGGGCAACTCGGTTAAAGATCTTTATCAACGTATTGATACCATTGCTAAATTAACTAATACGCAAGCTAATGTCGCGCCGTTAAAGCAAAAAATAGCAGCATCAATCTCGCAATTAAAAAATAACCCACTAAGTACCAGCCCTAAAGTGCTTTTTTTAATGGTTAGTCAAGACCGACCAGCAACCGTCGCAGGTAATGACACGCCGATTAATACCATTATCACCTTAGCTGGCGGAAGTAACCCTGCTGCCCAGTCAGTGAATTCTTATAAGCCATTATCTTATGAAGCCATAATAGCTATGGCACCTGATTATATTTTAGTGAGTGAGCGTGCTTGGCAAAAATTTAACGGTAAAGATGGCTTGTTAACACAATTGCCTTTACTCAAGGCAACGACTGCTGGTCAACACGGTAATATTTTATCTATTCCAAGCAGCGCTATTATTGGTGGCTTTGGTATAGAAAGTATTGAACTTGCTAAACAACTTAACCAGTTATTTACTCAATAGCTACTGCAACATGATCAAGCTATAAACTATGAAACTAACTAGCCAATACTCATCGAAAAAAACGGCATTAAATAGCCTTAGCTTAATAAATATTAAGCTATTACTGAGTTATATTAAGCGTATTGTCTGTGCGCCTAAAACAACAACCACTAAGTTAGTTATACTACTTTTTGTGGTTTTATACGGTGCTGCTATTGCATCAGTCACTATCGGGCCAATGAATATTAGTTTAAGCCAAAGCATTAATGCTTTACTGCCCAGCGTATTACAAACACAAGAAATACCCAGTCATATTGCCTTAGTAGTACAGCAAATTCGTTTACCAAGAACTTTATTAGCAATAAGTGTTGGCGCTATTTTGGCGATAACGGGTGTGGTAATGCAGGGGTTATTTCGTAATCCGTTAGCAGACCCTGGCATTATTGGCGTATCTGCTGGCGCCTCGCTCGGAGCAGCTATTGCTATTGTACTCTTTAGTTCGCTAGCACAAAGCTACCCACTATTATTGCTCTTTGGCACTGTGCCGCTGTTTTCATTTTTAGGTGGTGCTATTACCACCGTTATTGTTTATAAGCTGGGTACTAATGCGTATGGTACTTCGGTCACCATGATGCTACTTGCTGGCGTTGCTGTTGGCGCGCTCTCGGGTGCTGGCTTGGGATTAATGAATTATTATGCTGATGATCAAGCGCTGCGCGACTTATCATTGTGGACTATGGGCTCACTTGCCGGCGCTAATGCTGAAGGGCTTATTTTATCTTTTAGCGCACTCATCATACTTTTTAGCTTATTTTATAAAGAAGCGAATAGCCTTAATGCCCTACTATTGGGCGAATCTGAAGCGAAACACTTAGGTATTCGCGTACAACGATTAAAACGTCGTTTAATCTTATTAGCTGCGGCAGGCGTTGGTATTACCGTTGCTTTAGCAGGTATGATTGGTTTTATTGGTCTTATCGTGCCGCATTTAGGACGCATGCTAATAGGCCCTAACCATAAGGTACTATTGCCTATTTCAATGTTGATTGGCGCATTACTACTACTGGTTGCCGATATGATTGCCCGTACACTCGTTGCTCCCCTTGATATGCCTGTTGGTATTGTGACAGCTTTATTGGGCGCGCCTTTTTTTATTTGGTTACTCATTCAACAAAAAGGGCGTTTATCATGAGAAAAAAATTTATTGAATTAGATAACCTACAACTTAAATTTAGTAAAAAAACTATTTTAAACAACGTTTCAACTCATTTTAATGCGGGCGAGTTAACGGTAATCTTAGGGCCTAACGGCACGGGTAAAAGTAGTTTATTGAAAATTATTACTGGCGAATTAACAAGCGAAAACCGTAACACTACCATTAGCTACTTTGAGCAAGACGCAGCCAGTTGGCAACCCGAGCATATCGCCAAGCATTTAGGGGTACTGCCACAATCAAGTAATCTTACTTTTAATTTCAAGGTGGAAGATGTGGTATTGCTTGGCGGCATCGCCTTATCAGCAAGTGACTCTGAAATAAAAGCAATAGCGGCAGAAAATATGCAACTCACCGAAGTAAGCTCGCTAGTTGGCCGACTCTACCCAACGCTTTCTGGTGGGGAAAAACAGCGAGTTCATTTAGCACGGGTACTGACGCAACTAGCCCAAAGCGGCGATAAAAAAGTATTATTGCTGGACGAACCCACAGCAGCTTTAGACTTATCGCATCAACATAGCACCTTAGCTTTAGCCAAAAAAATGGCAAAGGCTGGTGCAGCAGTGATTATTGTTATGCATGATCTTAATTTAGCGGCGCAATATGCTGATAGATTATTAATGTTAAATCAAGGAGCTATTGTTGCGGATGGCACACCGTGGCAAGTGTTGACTGAAGAGAATATAGCGGCGGTTTATCAGTGGCAGGTAACCATTATTGCTCACCCACAACATCAATATCCATTAGTACTTAGTTAATTGAGCAGAGCACTTTCTATAAAGACGAAGAAAAAAGTGGTCCACCCGACAGGATTTGAACCTGTGACCTCACGCTTCGGAGGCGTGAACTCTATCCAGCTGAGCTACGGGTGGCTTGTGTCTCAACTAACTATATGTTGAACAGGCAAATTTTATAGTTAATGGCGTATTTTGTCTAGTGAAGATGTTTTTTATTATTATGACCGTATTTTAAAGCTGAATATAGTTTGAACGACCGTGATATAAAATATGGCTGTTACCGCTAATATTTATGTACATTATAAGTAAAACTCCCTAGAGTTGTTGGTACTCTGTTAATTTTTCGGTTAAATCATCAAAATGAAGTCACCTCTTGTCGGATTGTTTTCCATTGTTATCATCATTGTGTCCTGCGTTCTCCCTAGTTATGCGCAACAGCTTGAAACTAAAACGATTCAAGCTGAGCTAATGGTTAAAAAAATTAACCGTACCGGTAAACTAACGTTTAAACGCACCTTAAATTTATCCTTTAAAAGTAGCGGCTACCTAGATAAATTAAATGTTGATGAAGGTGATAGTTTTACTGCGGGTCAATTACTCGCACAACTTGATACCGAAGAGCTTATCGCTGAGAAAAATTCGAGCTATGCACGCTTGTTACAAGCCAGGCGAGAGGTTGGTCGTGTTAATACCTTATTGAGTAAGAATCTTAGTTCACAACAAGCATTAGACGATGCTAAAACCTTAGTTGACACAACGAATGCGAGTTACAAGGTTGCCGCCTATAATCTCGAAAAATCCGAGCTAATAGCGCCTTTTAATGGTGTGGTACTTACTCGCTTTAGCGAACTTGGCGAGCTACAAAGTCCCAGTCAAAGTGCGTTAAATATAGCTGCGATAGAAAATAATTTAGTGGTGCGTGTCGCCTTAACCGCTACAGAATTAAGCTTAATTAAATTAGAGCAAAGAATTGATATTAATTTATCCCCGTTAGGTTTAGTTACCGGTACCGTTAGTAAAATCCCCGCGATTGCAGACCAACAAAGTCATTTATTTAATATTGAAATATCATTAACCAACTTAAAAGAAGACCAAGTGGTTGTTGGGCAGTTAGCTCATGTTGAAACTGATGTAATTACCAATACCTTTGCTTATAAACTACCTATTAAGGCGCTTAATAGTGTTGATAATCAAGGCAGAGCCCTAATTATGGTGTTAGATAGCAGCTCAACTGAAACAGCAAGTTATCATCAGCAAGCCTTCTTTATTGAACAGCTTTCCAATGAATATATTTACTTATCTACCCAAGCCAATGCTAAGCCATTAACTGTTGTTACCAGAGGCTGGCAACATCTTACCTTAGAAAGTAAGCAACTTGATCAAGTGAAGTAAAGGGATATACCAAATGAAACTCCCTAAACTAGCGATAGCAAATGCGCAATTTACCCTAACTATTTTTTTACTCTTAGTATTAGTTGGCGTGGTGTCTTATTTAAATATGCCTCGCTCAGAAGATCCCCAATTTGACCTGCCCGTTACCTTAATTGAAGTGGTTTATCCTGGTGCTTCACCCAGTGATATTGAAACCTTAGTGGTTGATCCACTTGAAGAAGAAATTGCTGATATAGAAAACATTAAAAAAATTGAAGCAAAAATACATAACGGTGCGGTGCGTATTACCATCGACTTTCTTTACGGTACTGATGCTGAAGCAGCGTTTAATAAAGTAAAACAGGCGGTATCAACGGTAAGACCTAACTTACCTGAAGGCATTGCTGAGTTACTTGTGTTAAAGGCAACACCCAGTAGTGTCGCCATAATGCAGCTAGCGTTGTGGTCAGAGCCTACCGACTATAAAACCATGGAGTTGCATGCCAAGTTACTGGAAAAAAGATTAGAAACCATAGCGAGCGTGCGTAAGGCAAGTATATGGGGATATCCGCGGCAAATTGTCGCCATAGATATTAACTTAGCCTCGTTAAAATATTACGGCTTAGCCTTAACAGATGTCACGCAAGTACTACAAGGTAGAGCCTTAAATATAACGCCAGGTTTTGTTGATGCCAGTACCCGGCGATTTAATGTTAAAGCCAGTGGTAACTTCACCCAAATAGACCAAATAGAAAATACCGTGATTAGCGATAGTAATATCGCTAGCGCTAATGGCATTTTAAAAATTAAAGATATTGCACAAGTAAACTTTGCCGATGCCGAGCCAAGTTATTTAGCTTACTTTGATGATACACCGGCAATATTTATTACTGTTGAGCAACGTGAAAAAACCAATATATTTGTATTAACTGACGAAATAAATCAAGAAATAGAAAAGTTTACCCAGAGCTTACCTAACGGCGTTAAACTCGCCAAATTATTTCAGCAAGCTGATAGCGTACATGTCCGTGTTAATGGATTTTTTGATAACCTAACACAAGGTTTGGTTATTGTCGGCTTAATGGCATTACTATTTTTAGGGCTCAGAGAAGCCTTAGTAGTGATTATTGCTATTCCAATTTCTTTTTTAATGGCGATTGGTTGGCTTGATTTTAGTGGTTATGGCTTACAGCAAATGTCGATAGTGGGCTTAATTATCGCATTAGGCTTGTTAGTTGATAACGCCATTGTCGTTACCGAGAGTATTCATAGGGAAAATAAGCTGGGGAACGATATTAACCAAGCGGCGGCAATAGGCACCACCAAAGTCGCGTGGGCTATTGCTAGTGGCACTATTACCACGATGTTAGCTTTTCTTCCTATGCTAATGATCCAAAGTAATACCGGCGACTTTATTCGCTCAATGCCCGTTACTGTGGTGTTGGTATTATTGGCTTCATTATTAGTCGCGTTAACCTTAACACCACTGTTAGCCAGTAAATTACTACGCGTTATTGAAAAAGGCAGCGAGCCTAAACCAGCTAAAATTAAAACGTTACAACATTACGCTAATAAATTTGCTGAAACGCGTTATAGTGATACGTTAACGATATTAATGCGTTATAAATTGATAGTCATCGCCGTTAGTTTAATACTACTAGTGACGATGTTTTCTTTGTTTGGCCAAGTGGGCGTTAGTTTATTTCCCAAAGCAGAGAAGCCGATGTTATTAATTAATGTCACCACTCCAGCTAACTCATCATTAACCTATACCGACGAAGTGCTGCAACAAGTGCGTCAGCATGTTAAGCAGTATGATTTAGTTGATAACGTCGCGCTCAACATTGGTAATGCTAATCCTCGTATTTATTATAATGAAGTACCTAAGCGAGGCATGATCCGCTTTGGCCAAGCCTTACTGGTACTAAAAGATTATCAATATGATGAAGTAACCGCGTTAGTCAAAAAATTACGTGCTGATTTTAGTGATTGGCAGCAGGCGGAAATTACCGTTAAAGAATTTACTCAAGGGCCGGTGACCGATCAGGTTATTGCTATTCGATTACTCAGTGAGTCGTTAACTGATCTTGAGCATGTTGCTCATGACCTTACCACTAAAATGCGCACCTTACCTGGCGTAGTTAATATAGACAACCCTATTGGTATGGCTAACACTGAGTTAGCATTGACTATTGACTATCAACAAGCGGCATTAAGTGGCGTGAGTATTGAGCGCTTAGATAAAACAATCAGCACGTTATTGTCAGGTACTAGTATTGGTCAATTCAATGATATTAATGGTGAAGATTATCCTATTATGATCCGCCAAAAATCACCTAATGTTGATAGTTTTTCAGCCATTGAAATTATCAATAATCAAGGTGTTGCTATTCCGCTTGAGCAACTGGCAGCGATAGAATTAAAAAAAGGTGATAGTGATTTTTTTCATTACCAAAAATTACGTATGGCTAAAGTATCCGCTGATGTTGAAACCGGTTATTCAGTCGGAGAAATCACACAAAAATTAGTTGAGTACCTTGAGCAGTATGACTTACCCGCAGGCATGAATTTCACCTTAGGCGGTGAAGAAGAATCTCGGCAAAAAACCTTTGCCGGCTTAACACAAGTGATGTTGATTACCGCGATGGGCATATTTGCCGTGTTAGTGTTACAGTTTAAGTCTATTTTACAACCGGTTATTATTTTTAGCTCTATTCCTTTTGCTATGGCAGGATCTATTGTTGGCTTATATTTAACAGGCTTATCTTTTTCGATGATGGCCTTTGTTGGCTTAATTAGTTTATTTGGCATTGTGGTAAACAACGCTATTATCTTGATTGATAGTACCAATGTTAATTTACGCTTAGGTTTAGACAAACGTGACGCCATTTTAAAAGCCAGTGCGGTGCGTTTTACCCCTATATTATTAACTACCTTAACGACTATAGGCGGATTAATTCCCTTAACCTTATATGGTGGTAGTTTATGGCAACCGCTGGGCGTAGTACTTATTTCAGGGCTATGTGTATCTGCACTTTCTAGCTTTTTATTGGTACCTATTTTAACAGAACTCTTTACTGGTAAAGCTCGAGTTAAGTAATTCAATAGTGATGAGTTTAGTGATTTAGTTTAGGAATATTAGCCTAGTAATATTAGCATTTTAGGATTTAAGTAAATGGAAGTCATTGGTACCACAGGTTATTTTTTAGCAGCCAGTGCTTATGCTGTTTTTATTTTATTACTGCTAGCTGCACGCAATAAAACCTTGGCCGGTGGTTTAATGCTGTTTGCCGCCTTATTGGTTTTTTCTTCATCACTATTATCGGCATTACAGCCTAAACAAGAGTTTTCATTGCTGATTGTTATGGCAATCGAAACCATTAAACTCGCTGTTTGGCCGTTATTAATCCTCTGTACGCAAGCTAATATTCCTTCTGTCAAAGCACTACTTGGCTCGTCAAAAGCTAAGCAATACCTGCAAGTCTGGTTTGGCTTATCAGTAATTTGCTGGACAGCTACCTTATTTATCCCCCATAGCGTGAAATTTTTATTCTCATTATTACTATTACTTAACTTATGGTTACTGGTATTGCTCGAGCAGTTATATCGCAATGCGGATGTGAAAGTAAAGTGGGCTATTTGGTCGCTTATCATTGCTTTGGGGATGAGCACAGTTTTTGATTTTGTCTTGTTTGCTCAAGCGGCAATGGTTAATCAATTAGACTTTACTTACTGGTATGCTCGTGGCTTTATTGTTGCCATAGGTATGCCATTTATATTGGTGAGTACTCGACGTATTAAAGATTGGTCGGTAGACGTTTTTGTTTCACGTGAAATGGTTTTTTATAGTTCAATGCTACTGATAGCAGGATTTTATCTGCTGTTATTAGCATTAGCCGGTTATGTTATTAATTATGTTGGTGGTGCTTGGGGTGATGTTATTAGTATCGCTTTTGTTATTTTAGGCGGTAGTGTTTTAGCGGCTTTATTAATCACGGAAAAATTACGGAGAGAAGTTAAGGTATTTATTACCAAACATTTTTTCGCTAATAAATATGATTACCGGGTTGAATGGCTCAAATCTATTGAACAACTTGAAATTACTGAAAATGAAGATTATTACCATAGTGCAACCAATATTATTTGTTCATCGTTAGCTATTAATCAAGGTGCATTAGTTAAAAAAATCACCGAGAATCACTATCAACCTGCTTATCAAAAAAACCTTAAACTTGATCAAAATGAATTACATTTTTTAATTAAGGTTGATCAGTTCTGTCAGCAACATGGCTGGATTATTGATGTAAGAGAACTTGCTATGGTTGAAAATAGTTACCCTGGTTTAGTCTTAGATGCCCAGCTGTGTGCACAACAAAATATTGATATTATTATCCCTATTTTTATGAATAAATCCATTTATGGTTTTTTCTTGTTAGCGCTTCCAGAAGATCAAGAGTTGTTAAATTGGGAAGACAGAGATTTACTTTTTTCAATTTCAAAACAACTGAGTAATTATTTATCACTTAATGAAGCTAATGAGAGTTTGGCAGAATCGAAACAGTTTGACGCTTTTAACCGTATGTCAGCCTTTTTAGTTCATGATTTAAAAAATATTCAAGCACAGTTGGGATTAATTAACAGTAATGCCAAACGTCACCGAGACAACCCTGCTTTTATCGACGATGTATTTGAAACCATCGAGTCAGCAACCGAGCGACTGAATAAAGTGTTAACTCAACTACGCAATAAGCAAATGGTTGAGTCAACCAAGAAGAGTACCGACGTACAAGCGCTTATTAAAGCAGTAGTTAAGCAGCGTAATATTCAGTTACCACGCATTAGTGTAGAGCTCACTATCGATGATATGATTTCAATCGACGAAGAGACACTATCGTCAGTATTAAATCATTTACTACAAAATGCCCAAGAAGCGACAAAAGAAAATGGCTGGGTTAAAATACAAGCAGAAAGAATAAATTCGCATTTACATATTGCTATTATTGACAACGGTTGTGGTATGTCGAAAGACTTTATCAAAAACCGTTTATTTAAACCGTTTGATACCACTAAAGGTAATGCTGGCATGGGTATTGGTGTTTATGAAGCTAAACAGTTTGTTGAAAGCATTGGTGGTACTATGCAGGTAACTAGCTTTGAAAATGAAGGTAGTATTTTTACACTAGTTATTCCTTGTGAAAATATTGATTAACACCGCAAAAAAATAGCACAAAAGATAAAGGATATCGTTGTATTATGGAAAAATTATTAATTGTTGATGATGATATTGGTGTACAAAAACAATTGAAATGGAGCTTGGCAGACTACGACGTAGTGTTAGCTGATACCCGTGAAAGCACCATTGCCGCAGTAAGACGCCATGAACCTAAAGTGGTTACCTTGGATTTAGGCTTGCCGCCTGATGCAGCCAATGCCAGTGAAGGCTTAGCGGCACTAAAACAAATATTAGAAATTGCACCTCATACTAAAGTGATTGTTATTACCGGCAATGATGATCGTACTAATGCCCTAAAAGCCATTGAAATGGGCGCTTACGATTTTTATCAAAAACCAGTTGATGCAGATGTTATCAATGTTATCGTCTCGCGAGCTTTTAGTTTAGCGACAATAGAAACCGATAACCGTAACATGAAGTCTATTGTCGGCTGTGATACGGGCATTATTGGTAGTAGTGAAGCCATTGATAGGCTTCGTGTTATGGTGCAGCGTATTGCGCCGACAGAGATTACTGCGATGCTGCTTGGTGAAAGTGGTACCGGTAAAGAAGTCACGGCTAAAGCTATTCATAAAGTGAGTAACCGTAGTGATAAGCCTTTTGTTGCTATTAACTGTGCATCAATACCCGAAAACCTATTGGAAAGTGAACTGTTCGGCTTTGAAAAAGGTGCTTTTACTGGTGCACATAAAACGACGCTAGGTAAAATTGAATGCGCGCAAGGTGGTACCTTATTTTTAGATGAAATAGGTGATATGCCTTATCACTTACAAGCAAAATTATTACGCTTTTTACAAGAAAAGATCATTGAACGTTTAGGTGGGCGAAAAGAGATACCTGTTGATGTGCGAGTTATATGCGCAACTAACCAAAATCTTGAAGCTATGGTTGCCGAAAAAAGCTTTCGTGAAGATCTGTTTTACCGTATTACCGAGATCACGCTAAATATCCCCCCTTTGCGTGATCGCGATGAAGATGTACTTATTTTAGCTAATTTCTTTTTACAGCAGTACGCGCTTGAGTATAAACGTAATGCTAAATCATTTTCTGACGATGCTTTATATGGTTTACGTCATCATAAGTGGCCAGGTAATATTAGAGAGCTGCAAAACAAAGTTAAATCGTCAGTCATTATGAGTACCGGTAGTCAGGTAACGGCGTTTGATTTAGGTTTCTTTGATACAGAAAATGCCGAGTATGAATTATCATTGAATTTACGGGTTGTGCGTGAACACGCTGAAACTATCGCTATTCAAAAGGCCTACGCATTAACCGATGGCAATATGTCGAAGACGTCAGAGTTATTAGGTATTACTAGACCTACACTATATTCATTGATTGAAAAATATAAAATAGCGGTTAACGTGTAGTTATTGCTACAGGGATGTCAAGTTACGCGGAATTTAAAGCGATAAGCTCTGACGCTAACAATGGTTAGCGTCAGGGTTAATCATTATTGGTTGTTTGACTTTGTAGCTCGGCATACTCACGATTTTTTTGTTTTAAAAGCTTATCAATATAACGAGTCATTTTGACTTTTTGTTGAATGGAGCCTTCTAATAGCTCTTCTACTTCGCGTAAAACATTTTTCATATTTTCAACATTTTCTGTTGAATTAACCACTAAAGGTTGGTGACTATTATCGTCTGATAATGAGTTATTAGTCAAAGAGCCTGTTAGTTCGATAGACATCTCATTAGCTACTTCATTAATGGCTTTACAATCAATGTGCTCTAACTCTTCTAAAAAGCCAAATAATAATAAGCGATCTACAAAAATATTGATTTTTCTTGGTACGCCAAGGGTTTTTTCAAAAATAAGCTGAAATGCTTCATCAGTAAATAAAGCCTCTATATTACAATTTGCTTGCGTTAACCTATGATTAATATAGTTTTTAACTTCTTCGCTATTAAGAGGTTTTAAATGTGCTGAGGCAATAATACGCTGTCTAAATTGTTCCATATCTGGGGCAGATATAATGGCTTTTAACTCTTCTTGGCCCAATAAAAAGCTTTGAATCAGTGGCTTATTGTTGAGCTGAAAGTTTGAAAGCATGCGTAATTCTTCAATCGTTTCTGCAGGTAAATTTTGGGCTTCATCAACTAATAATAAGGCGCGCTTGCCCTGCTTATTTAAACTGATTAAAAACCGCTCTATGCTTTGTAATAAATCGGCTTTGCTATTACCAGTTACGGTAATTTTAAATTCAGCGGCTATTAATTCGAGTAACTCATCCGGTGTTAACTTTGTCGTTACAAGCTGTACAGCAACAATTTTTTCATCGGCGATATTTGCTAATAAGTTGCGAGCAATAGTCGTTTTACCGGTCCCGATAGGCCCTGTAATAACAATAAAACCTTCGCCTTGGTCTAAACCGTATTGTAAGTAAGATAATGCTCGTTGATGATGACTAGTAGCAAAGAAAAAACGTTGGTCTGGGCTTAACTGAAAAGGTCTCTCGCTAAAACCATAGTAACTTTCGTACATGTTAAAAATCTTTTGTTAAATTAATGGAAGCACGAGCTTCGTTATAGGTATAACGCTCAACATTCGATTCTCTATCAAGGTATTGTAGCGTTAAAAACGTATTGAGTGATGATGCTAGGCTTTTATTATAAGTCGCTGATAGTGTTTTATAGGTATCTTCTTGTCTTGGGCTACCCGGTCTATCTTTATCAAAAACGTTCTTTCGGTAACTAACATAAACAGTGGTATTACTTTTAGCACTCATGCGGCGGTTAATACTAAAGCGCGCATCAAGGTAGTCGTCAATAACTCCCGTGTTTAAACTTTCTCGTTCACGGTTAGATAAATCCAGGGTAAAAGTAGTGCGTGCTAACGCTAATTCAGATTTCCATGCTAAACGTTTATTTAATGAAAACTCATTATTTTCAACCAGTTCAAGTGATGTTACTGAAGTATTAGTAAAGTTTGAGGTGTCATCAGGCCTCCAGATAACGCCACTGACTTCTTCAAAATTGTTACGATCAAATGCTTCAATCGTTTCATGGTAAGAAAGCGTATTAGTTAGGCGTCGAGTACGGTGAGAAAAATCAAATTCGTAAGAGTCACCAAAAAAGCGTTTAGAATAGGCCGCTTTTAATGAGGTACGTGCAGAGGGTTGCCAGTCTATACTGGCTGCCACATAGTCATCACTGATTTGAGTATTATCGTCGACATAGTTATACGATACATCAATAATAAAGTGCTTTGCTGCTTGGTAACGTAAGCCAGGTCCCCAAGAAGGAATACTGTCAGGGTTACTTCCCGCCAGGTTACCAGTCACTTTTTCATTATAAAATCGAATAAAAGGATTTACTTTATAAGGCGTTATAGCACCAACTTTAGTTTCCAGTCGATAATTTTCGCTGGTAAAACCGTTATTTTCTTGATTAGTAAAAGAGCCATCCACTTGCCAAAAAACAAACCGTGCGGCATTACCATTCACGCTATTAAGCAATAACGTATAGCCATCGCTTTCACCTATAGAATCCTCAGTATCAGTTATATTGTATATAAATGAAGAAGATAAGGCATAATCGCTATTAGCACTATTATATTGCAGGCCGGCAGAATGATTAATCTGTTGAACGGTATCGCCACTGACTAAATCGGCTAAGCTATTACCTGAATCGTTTTGACTCACATTTGATATTGACGAACTGCCAATAAGTTGCAGTTTATTTTGCCACAGATCAAATGAACCATTAGCTTGTAGTGTTTGATAGTCATCATTAAGTTCACTGTTATGGCTATAGCCAACCAGTGTTTCTGTGCCAGCAAAAGAAAACTGTAGCTTTCTGGAAACAAAGTTAGCATTAGCTCCGATAATGAACTGACTTACCAGACTAGACTCGGTATCTACTTGAGTAAGGTTGATATTATCAGTATAGGTTTCGGTCAATCCTAAGTTAGGATTAAATTGCCACTCTCCCGCGAATGAAGCCGTAGAAAAAAGCAAGTAAGTTGTCGTTAAGGCACGTAACGTTCGTTTGGCTTTACTGGTTTTTTCTGCCATAGCCATATCCATAATAGCCATAAACACCCTTATTAGATCTAATGGTTTTATTCATTACTAAGCCTAAGGCAATATCACTATTTAATTGACTTACCGCTGTTTTAACATCATCTGTTCTAGTTTTTGACTCTTCAACAACCACTAAGGCCTGACCAACAAGATCAGAAAGTACCGGCGTTTCTGTAACGCCAAGTATTGGTGGGCAATCAAAAATAACGATCCTATCCGGATAACGCTCTGCGAGTTCTTTGGCTAAACTTTCCATGCGTTCACTGGCCAACAATTCATTGGTCAAATGATGTGGTTTACCGGCAGGAATAAGCTTTAAGTTATCAATATTAGTACTGTAAATAATATCAGATAACGAAGACACTTCATCAAGCAAGTACTCAAGTAGCCCTTGCTTACTCTCAAATTCTAATTCTCGGTGTAAACTAGGTCTTAATACATCGGCATCGATTAATAGCACGGTTTTATTCTGTTCAAGGGCAATACTCAAGGCTAAATTAATAGCAACGTAGGTTTTGCCTTCATTAGGATGAGAGCTAGTGACCATAATTAAATTACTGTTATGTAATGTTTGTGACGCTAAGCCAAAAGCATTATTGAGTAACTTTCGTTTAATATGACGAAACTCTTCTTGAATATGGTGCGTACTATCAGGGCTATAAATAAAGCCTCGTTCGTGTAATCGCTCACCATTGAGTATTATTTTATCTTTATTATTACTTGCCAGCTCTGTTGTTATCGGTGCAGTTGCCTTACTTATTTCAGCTGCGCTGCTTTGTACAACATCATCATTATCATGAGTGTTAATATCATCACTAGCACTGGTGGTATTAGCTTCGGTGGCGTCTTTGGGTTTAGCTAGCTTTTGTTTAGCCAACGCTTTTTCAATAGTACTCATGGCTAAAAAATCCTTTTTAATGGTGCTTGAATGGCGTCAGGAAATAAAAAGTAACTGATAAATAATAGTAATAAGCAAAATAATAACACGTTAGAGCCTATAAAAATTAAGGTTTTCTTTTGATGCCATTTATGAAGACCTAGGTTCTCATTCGCTGAGACGACACCAAAAACAGGTACCCCGGTTATTTTAGATAATTGCGTTGTAGAGGTTGCTACAGGAGTCAACAGACTCATTAATAACGAGATACCAATACCTACACCAAAGCCTAACACGGTAACGACACCAAATAAAATAAAGCGCTTAGGGCCTGATGGTTTTGTTGCTTTACGAGGCGGATCTATCACACGAAATTGAATTTTATCGGTTGTTTCATCTGCTTGTTGAGCAAGTTGAGCCGTTTCTCTGCGGGATAATAACGCCTCATAGTTTGATTTGGTTATATCATAACCGCGATTTAAGGCAATTAATTCAGCTTCAATCTCCGGTAAGGTATGCACTCTATTTTCTAGGTCAACAATACGTTGACGATAATCATCAGCTCTGACGTTAAGTGAAGCAATTAAGTTTTCTAACTGGTTAACTTGAATTTGTACTTCTTGAATAACAGGATTAGCACTTAAGCGTTTTAAACTACCAGTATTCTCACTCTTTTGTGCTAAGTATTTTTCTATTTCATCGCTACGCAATTTATTCAAGTGGGTTAAATTTCTGGTTACTTCAATAACATCTGGGTGTTTGTCAGTATAACGCAATGTTAAACTGTCTAGTTGAGCTTCTAATTCAGTAATACGGTCATCATAAGTCGTCTGTATGCTGCTTTCATTTTTGATTTTATTTTCAGGATCAGCATCAGTTACTACGGACTGCGCCAATTGTTTTTTCGCTGATGCTAATCGCGTTTCATTTTCTAAAATTTCTAACTCAATCGCCTTTAACTGCTCTTTATTACTATTAAGTTTTGCATAATAGCCACCAGATTGTGAGGGTAAAATCCCACTATATTTTTGCTTAAAGCTTGTTAATCTGGCTTCTGCATTAGTCAGGCGAGTTTCATAATCTTTAATCTGAGTCGTTAAAAACTTTTGCGCACTATCTGAGTTATTACGTGTTTCACCTAGGGTATTTTCAATAAAAACAGTCAGCGCTGAACGGACAATATTACGCGCCATTTCAGGATCTTTATCTTCAATACTTAAGGTGTAAATATTTTCGCGACCAACCCCTGATATTTTAATATTATCTTTAAGGTTTTTAATGATGGCTTCATACTGGCTACTATCAGTTGCTTGTACATCCAAATCTGTCATGCGTGATATACGCTCTAAATTAGGACGACTTAATAGTGTTTTTACCATCAGACGAATTTGCGTATTTGGATTGGTTTCAACCGTTAACCCTTTTAATAAAGGACGTAATAAAGATTGCGTATCGACATATACTCTCGCCTCTGATTTATAGATATTAGGCATAGCGGCAACAAAATACCAGCCAATAGGGCAAATGAGCCAAGTTGCTATGATGATATAACGACGTTTTAACCAAATTCCCTTTAGATAATCAATTATCTCTTCAAATATATCTTGCATTACTACCTTATTACCTTTCAAATATCGCTGAATTTATATACGTGTAATAACTATGTTTGTCTTTAAAACCAAGCTTCAGGAATTATGATGATATCGCCAGGTAACATATCAACATTAGCGCGTATCTCGCCATCTTTAATTAGTTGATCTATCATTATTTTATATTGTTTTTGTTGACCATCTTTTATACGTATTAACACAGCATCATTACCATCTGCAAACTCTGTTAAACCGCCAACTTGAATCATTACATCGAGTAAAGTCATGTGCTGGGTGTAATTAATTGCGCGCGGTTGTGCAGCCTCACCAATCACTCGTATTTGTTCACTAAATGGACCAACAAAGTTTTCTACCGTCACCGTTACTATGGGATCTCGTAAGTAAGTTGCTAATATTTCTTCAATTGAACGAGCTAATTCGGTTGGGGTTTTACCAGACACTTTAATATCTTCTACTAAAGAGGTGGTAATCATACCGTCTGGGCGCACTACAAATGAACCGGACACTTCAGGGTTACGCCAAACAAAAATATTAAGCACATCACCAGAGCCGATTAAATATTTATAAGCATTTATGTTAGCGGTATCGGAAGGATGTAAAGTGGCACTAGGCAACATACTGTGTGAGCTACAGCCAGAGAGAAAAGCTGCTAGTAATAACAGTCCAACTTTTAAGTGGTTGGTAAAGCGATTATCCATAATTTACACCTTTATAAAATAATATTTAATTCAAAAAAAGACAATTGATTGTATGATATTTTATCTTCTTTTAGCAATGTAAATTAACAGGTGTAAATTAAACGTTAACTTTAGTATGTTTTTTGTTAGAATCAAGCCTGTTTTTTGTCTTGTCGGTGGATATGTATTATATGTGGCAAATATTAATTAAAGGGAACTTAGTCAATTATGTCTAGTTCTAAATTTAGCGATCTATCAACAGGCACTAAGTCCTTAATCATCATAGAACAAGTTTTATTTGTCGGCTCTTTACTGTTAACTGTGTATATAAATACACTTTATAACATTGTCGACTTTGAGATGACCTCAGAGGGGTATTTATTATTCTACGGTGTTGTCTTTGCATTACTCAATCAATTAAGTGCTTTAGCACTTGGGTTATATAACTCCAAGCTAAGAGAGAGCTTTCGGGGAATATTCCGTCGTATGTTAATGTGCGTTGCCGTGGCATTTTTTGCTGCAACCATTATCAATCCTTTATACGGAGCTTATGCGTTACCTGTAGAGTTATTAGCAATCGCTTCATCCTTGAGCGTGTTTTTTGTTAGTGCTTTTCGTTATTTTACCTTCAAAATAGATTTTTTTGGCTTCGGTAAACGTAATGTTCTAGTTTTAGGTACAGGGCAACGCGCCTCTATTATAGAAAAACGTATGCGACGTGATGTCGACAGACAAGACTTTACTGTTCATGGTTTTGTTATTATGAAAGGTGATTCTCCCGATGGTATTCAACGGGAAACACGTATTAACTTAGAGCAGTCTTTAGTTGAGTACACTTTAACTCATGGTATTGATGAAATAGTTGTCGCTAATGATGAGCGTCGCAGTAACTTACCGGTAGATGATTTGTTTGCTTGTAAAATACGCGGCATTGAAATTATCGACATACTTGACTTTATTGAGCGTGAAACCGGGCAAATAGCGGTTAATCTTATTTATCCAAGCTGGGTTATTTACTCTAATGGCTTTGCTTCTAATAATTACTTACGCAATACCCTTGATTGGTTTTTTAATGCGGTAATGGCGTTGTTTTTATTTTCAATTACCTGGCCAATTATGCTTATTACTATGTTATTTATGAAAATTACTGAAGGTCTGCATGCTCCTATTTTTTATAAGCAAGAACGTGTTGGCTTAGATGGCAAACCTTTTAATATTATTAAATTTCGTAGTATGCGTTTAGATGCAGAAAAAGATGGCGCGCAAATGGCCAGTGAAAACGATAACCGCATTACTAAAATCGGTCACTATTTACGTAAATATCGTATTGATGAATTACCACAAATTTGGAATGTATTGCATGGCGATATGGGCTTCGTGGGCCCAAGACCTGAACGTCCTCAATTTGTACAAAGCCTTATTAAAAACCTTCCTTATTATAACGAGCGTCATAATGTTAAACCGGGTTTAACAGGTTGGGCACAATTAAAATATCCTTACGGCGCCACAGAAGCTGACTCGTTAGAAAAACTAAAATATGATTTGTATTATATAAAGCACCGTAGCTTTCTTTTGGATTTATTAATATTAATTCGCACGGTTGAAATTGTATTATTTGGTAAGGGGCGTTGATGGCATGCAAAGGATAAAAACAATAAATCAGTTGCCTAAAGTACAAGCGCTAACAGTGGATGTTGAAGATTATTTCCACGTTTCAGCTTTTGAAGAAGCCATTGATAAAGCAGATTGGAAAAACCTAGAGCTGAGAGTTGAAAAGAATACCTATCGACTCTTAGAGTTATTTGAAAGTAAGCAGGCTAAATGTACTTTTTTTACTTTAGGTTGGGTAGCGCAGCGTTGCCCAAACTTAATTAAAACCATTGTTGATCAAGGGCATGAATTAGCGAGTCACGGCTTTGCTCACCAAAGAGCGACAGAAATGACACCAGCGCAATTTATTGCTGATGTCAGTCAAAGTAAACAAATACTTGAAGATGCTTCCGGTCAGGCTATTATTGGTTATCGAGCACCAAGCTTCTCTTTTAATGATAGTAATACTTGGGTATATCAAACCTTAACAGAGTTAGGTTTTGAGTATAGCTCTAGTACTTACCCTATTGAGCATGACTTATATGGTGTGCCTAATTGGCCTCGTTTTAAATATCAAAGGGATGAGGGAATTATAGAAATTCCCGTACCGACGGTACGAAAAAATGATCGTAATACGGGTATTGGTGGTGGTGGCTACTTTCGTCTATACCCTTATTGGCTGTCAAAAAGACGCATTGATAATTACTTAAATACTGAAAAACAGCCTTATAGCTTTTACTTCCATCCATGGGAAATTGATCCTGATCAACCACGTATTGCCGGTGCTTCGGTAAAATCTAGACTGCGTCATTATCTAAACTTATCTCGTATGGAAGGCAAAATTGTCCGCTTGTTAGAAGATTATCAATGGGACACAATGAAAAGCGTTTATTTGAATAAATAAAAAATGATTATCGCGTTGTTTACCCATTAAAGCTAAATATAAAGAGAACGGATACTTGAATACTATTGACTTAAATACCGCTGCAAACATAAGCGCTAAAACAACAGCTAATACTGATACTGTTATTAAACAATTAACGCCATCGACATTTGCTCAGTGGGACAGTTATGTTAAACAACATCAGCAAGGTAGTTTTTTCCATTTAAGTGGCTGGCAGCAGGTTATATCAAAAAGCTTTCATCATGATTGCTATTTTTTGTATGCCGAGCTTGATGGTCATATTGTCGGTGTTTTACCGTTAGTTGAAGTTAAAAGTAAACTTTTTGGTCACGCGCTTATCTCTACGCCTTTTTGTGTTTATGGTGGTGCCATTGCAGATACACCGGCATTAACCCGTCAATTAGAACAAGAAGCTTGCTTACTAGCAGAAAAACTTTCTGTTGATTATTTAGAGTTACGTTATCAAGAAAAACAAGACTCTACTTTATTACTAAAGCAAGCACATAGCACTTTCGGTTGTGAATTACCTGAAGACAAGGACCAAATTCTCCCCGCCATTAAAAAGAAACAACGTGCTGTAATAAGGCACGCCTTAAAGAACGACCTCAGCTTTTCGCTTGAATCAGGTAAACAGAACTTAGCTGACTTTTATCAATTATTGTCGACAAGTTATCGTAACCTAGGTACTCCTATTTTCAGTAAACACTATTTTGAGAATTTAGTGACTGTATTTGGCAATGATGTTGATATTGCCGTTATTAAGAGTAAAAGCGAGAATAAAGATGAGCAGCTATCCAGTGCTGTGATGAATTTTTATTTTAACGAGCAAGTTTTGCCTTACTATGGTGGTGGTAACGACAATGCCCGTGGTCTTAAAAGTGCTGACTATATGTATTACCAAGTGATGTGTAGTGCTAGTGAAAAAGGTTGTCGTTGGTATGATTTTGGTCGTAGTAAAAATGATAGTGGACCATATAAATATAAGAAAAACTGGGGCATGGAGCCTAAACCACTTTACTATTATTATCATTTAGTTAACGCCACTGAACTACCTAATCTCAGTCCAAACAACCCTAAATACAAACTATTTATTGGCTTATGGCAAAAGTTACCACTAAAAGTTAGCCAAATAGTTGGGCCATTTTTATCTAAATTTTTAGGGTGATCACTAATGACTACTGCTTTATCTAAAGAGCCACTGTTATTCTTGTGTCATCGCATTCCTTTTCCGCCTAATAAAGGCGATAAAATACGCTCTTTTAATATATTAAAAAAGTTAAGTGAACAATATGACGTGCACTTAGGTTGCTTTATTGATGACCGGTTTGATAAAAAATATGCTTCAGCGTTAACTAAGTACTGTGCTTCAGTCTTTCATTTAGATCAACATAAAACCTTTGCCAAGCTCAAAGGCTTAAGTGGTTTTTTAACGAATAAACCTATTACACTACCTTATTATTTTGACAAACGTATGCAGCAGTGGACAAATCGTACTATTGCTCAACAAAAGATAAAAAAAGTATTTATCTATTCTTCTTCTATGGCGCAGTATGTTCAAGGGAACAGTGAGCAATACCAAAAATTAGAGCGTGTGATTGATTTTGTCGATATTGACTCTGATAAATGGCGTCAATACGCCAATAAAAAAACAGGTATCGCAAAATGGTTTTTTAATCGTGAATATAAACTATTAGCACAAGAAGAACAGACTATTTGTGCACAATTTACCCATAGCTTGTTTGTTTCACCTGATGAAGCTCAGCTATTTCGTCATCAACAACCACAGTCACAACAAGGTAAAGTGCACGGTTTACTTAATGGCGTAGATGTGAATTTTTTTAATCCTGAAGTTTCTTTTTCAAAAGAGCAGCTGGTACCTAAACAGCCCTTTATTAGTTTTACTGGCGCCATGGATTATTGGGCTAATGTTGATGCGGTTTTATGGTTTGTCGAGCAGGTATGGCCGTTAATAATAGCGGAACAACCTAATGCTATTCTTTGCATTGTCGGTGGTAACCCCAGTAACGACGTTAAAGCGTTAGCTAAAAACCATCAAGGCATTGTTGTTACCGGCAGAGTGCATGATGTTAGGCCTTTTATAGAGCAAGCTCAATGTGTGATAGCACCACTGCAAATAGCACGAGGTATTCAAAATAAGGTACTCGAAGCCATGGCATTGAATAAAGCTATTGTGGTTACTACCATGGCGATGGAAGGCATTAATGCCCAGCCATCTGATGGCGTAGTGATTACAGATGATAAACAAACCTATGCACAAGCCTGCTTAGCATTGCTTAACGCACAGCCTAAAACCTTAGCTAACAGACAATGGATTTTAGAGCACTTTACTTGGCAGCAAACCCTACAGCCACTAATGAACTATTTTTCTGTGAAGGAGAGTCACTGATGCCAGTAACGGATAAGCGCTTTTTAGCGACACTTTCCTTATTGCTTTTTGCTTGGGCGTTGGTTTATCAAGATGCTTTAGCGGGTATGGAAGCTATTTGGGCGCGCTCTGATACTTTTGCCCATGGCTATTTTATTTTACCGATTTGTTTATGGCTTTTATGGCGAGATAAAAAACATTTATTATCTTGTAACATAAAGCCTACCTGGCTAGCTTTACCGCCGTTAGTTGTCTCATTATTTGTTGGCTTATTTGCTTACGCGGCAGACATTAATGTTTTAGGGCAACTATCAGCTGTTACTTCGCTTATCTGTTTACTGTGGTTATTAATTGGCAATAAACAAGCGTGGTATTATCGATTTCCTTTAGCTTATTTATTATTTGCCGTCCCCATGGGCGAAAACCTTATTCCTTGGCTGCAAGATGTAACCGCATGGTTTACGGTGTTCTTTTTAAAGCTCAATGGTATACCTGTTTATGTTGATGGTTTATATATTCAAATACCCACCGGTATGTTTGAAGTGGCGGTTGCCTGTTCAGGTATTCGTTATTTAATTGCTTCTGCGGCGGTAGGCGCTTTATACGGGCACTTAACCTATAACAAAACTCATAAACAAATTACCTTTTTTATTTTTGCTATCACCTTACCTATTTTAGCAAATGGTATGCGTGCTTATGGCATAGTGGCCATTGCCTATTATTCTGATATGGAATACGCCACCGGCGCAGATCACCTTATTTATGGCTGGCTGTTCTTTGGCCTAATAATCATGCTGATGTTTTGGATAGGTGGTTTTTTTGCCGATAAAGAAACCGCTAGTACTGATGTAGCGAACGTCATAGCGACTGAAAAAAATAATATAAAAAGTAGTGCAGCATACACTTACTTAACCGCTATAACCTTATCTTTTTTAGTGATAATATTTTATTTATTACAGTCAATTCCTGTTATTAATACCGCCAATAAGCTAACGGTGAGTAGTGAGGTAGCTAACTTAGCTATGCAAGATAAAGCGGTAGTAAACTCCTCATGGGGGATTAACTTTTCTGATGCTTTACAAAAAACTCATCAAGAAAATAACTCAGGACTTGAAGTGTTTAGAGCGGTTTATGGCAATAAACAAACTCAGGGGGAAATGATTTCATCTAACAATGTTATGCATGCACCAGAACGATGGACAGTGATCGCCACTGAAGCATTGTTATCTAATGATAGACCGGTGATGTTAGTTCATTTACGTAACCTAAATGGTTTACCGAGAAGTTACTTGTATCAATTTAAAGTAGGTGACTATTACACGGTAAATAAAAATAAAGCGAAATTAATGCAAGCGTGGCATAGCTTGTCTCGCCAGTCTGATATTAGTGAAGTACGAGCAATATCTATCGTCGGAAATTCAGATCTAGTAGTAGTGAGAGATGCTTTAGAAAAAACATTTATAAAATCGACTATTAAGGATTTTTCGTTTGAATAAAAAATCGAAATTTAAGCATATTGCCCATGTTGTGCATTCTTTTGCAACAGGTGGACTAGAAAATGGCTTGGTTAACCTTATTAATAGTCTACCTGAGGACAAATATAGACATACCATCATTTGTGTTACTAGTCATGATCCAAAATTTTATGCCAGAATAAATACCAATAATATTCAAATAATAAACCTCAATAAACCACAAGGTAAGAATATTATGTGGCTATATAAGTGTTGGAGGCTACTTCGTACGTTAAAGCCAGATATCTGCCATACAAGAAACCTAAGCGCCATAGAGGCTCAGTTTCCAGCTTTTTTAGCTAGAGTACCTTATCGAATTCATGGTGAGCACGGCTGGGATATTTTTGATATTGGCGGTACAAACATTAAATATCAGAAAGTCAGAAAATTATTCAGGCCTTTAATACATAAGTATGTTTGTTTGTCATTTGAATCTATTGATTATTTAATAAATAAAATTAATGTAAAGCCTTCAAGTATTGTTCATATATGTAATGGTGTTGATGTTAATAAATTTACACCTAAAAAACCAGAAGTAGAATTACCAGAACACTTTGGGGATACAGATAAATTGGTTTTTGGTACTGTTGGTCGATTAGCAGAAGTTAAAAATCAAACTTTTCTCGTCAAAGCTTTTGTTAAACTTTGGCTTGAGAACCCACACTTACAAAATAAACTAAGATTAATTATAGTTGGTGATGGTGTTTTATTATCTAAAATGAAAGATATTGTAGAAGATGCGGGTGCAAATACAGCAGTATGGTTTGCTGGTCAGCGTAATGATATTTGTGAATTAATGAATACTATGGATGTATTCGTATTACCCTCACTTGCTGAAGGGGTACCGAATACTCTATTAGAAGCAATGTCATGTGGTTTACCTTACATTGCAACAAGTGTTGGTGGAAATCCTGATTTGATAGTCTCATCACATAAAGATAGTCACATTGTTGAAGTGGATAATATCGATGAACTTACTGCTGCCATGTCATTATATTTAGATGACCCTGAACGTTTAATCAATGATAGTAAACTTGTTTTAGAGCACTGTAATAAAAAATTTAGTATAGGTATTATGGTTGAAAAATACCATCGTCTATATCAAAACTCAATTAACTAAGGGAATCTAACAATGTGCGGTATTGCGGGTCTATTTCATCTAACGTCTAATCACTCTATTGATCCTAAAGTGATTGAAAATATGAATAATAAACAAGAGCATCGAGGCCCTGATGCTGGCGATTATTTTTTCGATCCAGGTGTTGCATTAGCGCACAGACGTCTTTCTATTATCGATATAGAAGGAAGCCCTCAACCTATGATGAGCCATTGTGAACGAGCGATAATTATTTTTAATGGAGAGATATATAACTTTAAAGAGTTACATACTGAACTGTCTAATAAAGGCTATCAATTTAATACTCATGGTGATACTGAGACTATTCTCAATGCTTATCTAGAGTGGGGTGAAGATTGTGTACATCATTTAAGAGGAATGTTTGCGTTTGCTATTTGGGATAGGCAACAACAAACACTTTTTATTGCCAGAGATCGATTAGGTATTAAACCTTTATTTTTTAGTTTATTAGGAGATGGGCATTTTGCTTTCGGCTCTGAACTTAAGGTGTTAACTGCCCACCCTTTATTTGATAAAGCCTTACGCAGTACAACTATTGAAGACTATTTTACTTTTGGTTATATCCCTGAGCCTAATACCATTTATCAAAATGCCTTTAAACTTCCACCAGGACATCGTTTATTATTGAAAAAAGGTGATAAAAAAATACATTTAAGTCAAGAGTATTGGGATATTCCGACTAATAATGTCGAGGAGTTAACTGAATCAGAAGTTAAAGAACAACTTGCGGATAGGTTAAAAGAAGCTGTTGAAATACGTATGGTTGCAGATGTTGATTTAGGTGCTTTCTTATCTGGAGGTGTTGACTCTAGTGCTATCGTCGCCTTGATGTCGAAGCTACAATCAGAACCAGTAAATACTTGCTCTGTAGGTTTTGATGTCAAAGAGTTTAACGAAACAGAATATGCGCAAACAGTAGCTAATCGTTATAAAACTAACCACAGAGAAGAATTTGTCGATCAAAATGATTTCGACTTAGTCGATAAACTAGCATCACTTTATGACGAGCCTTATGCTGATAGCTCTGCAATGCCAACCTATCGGGTATGTGAGCTTGCTCGAAAGCATGTCACAGTCGCTTTATCTGGCGATGGTGCAGATGAAGTTTTTGCAGGTTATGGTCGATATAAACGCCACCTACAAGCAGAAAAAAAACGAAACTTGTTACCTTTAGGCTTACGTCGATCAATATTTACTCCACTGGGTAACCTTTATCCGAAATTAGATCGTGCCCCCCGTTTTTTAAGAGCAAAGACAACATTTCAAGAAATGGCTATGGACTCAGTCGAGGGGTATCACAACTCAATTTCGATTCTACGAATAGATGAAAGAAGACAACTATTTTCTGATGGCTTTAATGAGTCATTAGGAGAATACACATCATTAGAGGTTTTTAAGCAATACGAGGATAAATACCGCAACTTAGATGTCATGAAAAAAGTGCAGTACCTCGATATGAAAACGTATTTAGTAGGTGATATTCTAACAAAGGTTGACCGTGCGAGTATGGCTCACTCACTAGAGGTGAGGGTTCCTTTCTTAGATCATAAATTTGTTGAGTGGGGTTTTAAAGTACCTACCTCAATGAATATTAAAAATGGGATAGGAAAGTATTCTTTAAAGTCTGCGATGGAGCCATATTTACCAAATGATGTTTTATATCGAAAAAAAATGGGCTTTGCAGTGCCATTAGCTGAATGGTTTAAAGGACCTTTAAAAGATAGGCTTTATGACGGGTTATTATCAAGAAAAATGATTGAGTCAGGATACTTTAATCAACAACAAATACAACACCTTATTGATAGCCATGTTAAGGGGGTAAGGGATAATAGCTCTGCTCTTTGGACGTTATTAATGTTTGAATCTTTTTTACGTCAAAACTTGGAATCATAACTATGAAAGTATTACATGTCTTTGACCACTCTATCCCATTACATAGTGGTTATACTTTCCGTAGTCGCTCAATACTGAAGCAACAACATTCACTTGGTATTGAAACGTGTCATGTAACGAGCCCAAAGCATGGTAACGAGCAGGTAGGAATTGAAATTGTTGATGGATTAACCTTTTACCGTAGTGAGGCTACTTCAGGTCTAATGTCAAAACTTCCAGTACTCAATCAAATGGCAAATATTGCTCCAATGGTTAAACGTATATTAGAAGTAATCGAAATAGAAAAACCAGATATTATTCATGCGCACTCACCAGCACTTAATGGATTAGCAGCGTTAAAAGCCGGGCGAAAGTCAGGATTACCAGTTGTTTATGAGATCCGTGCCTTTTGGGAAGATGCAGCAGTAGATCACGGTACTTGTAAAGAAGATGACTTACGTTATCGCCTCACTCGAAAAATGGAAACTCATGTTGTGAAACATGCAGATGCGGTAACAACCATTTGCGAAGGCTTAAGAAATGATCTTGTTAGTAGGGGGTTTGATAATACTAAGTTTACGGTTATTCCTAATGCTGTGAATATTGAGCAATTTGATATTATTCACGGAAGAAATCGGTTGATTGAAGATTCTCTAAAGCTTGAAGGTTGCCAAGTCATTGGTTTTATAGGCTCCTTTTATGCGTATGAAGGATTAGATTTAGCTATTGCGGCGATGCCTGCTGTACTGGAGGATAATCCAAATGCGAGGTTGTTATTAGTAGGCGGTGGCCCACAAGAGCAAAACTTAAAACATCAAGCTACTTTATTAGGCTTAGAAGATAAAATCATCTTTACAGGTCGGGTATCTCATAGTGATGTGGGGAGCTATTATAGTTTGGTCGATTTGTTAGTTTATCCACGTAAAAAAATGCGTTTGACTGATTTAGTTACACCTTTGAAGCCTTTAGAGGCTATGGCTCAAGGTAAAGTAGTTCTAGCATCAGATGTTGGCGGCCATCATGAATTAATTAATGACAATTATAATGGCTTTTTATTTAAAGCGGGTAATATAGGGAATTTAAGTAGCCGTATTATAGAATTGCTATTTAATCGTGAATTAAGAGAAAGTGTAATTCGAAATGGTCGAAATTACGTAGAAAATGTTCGAAATTGGGATTGCAGTGTAAGAAACTATTTACCTGTTTATAATAAGTTAGTTAAAAAGTAAGACTCTTATGTATTCGATAAATAAAATCGCTATTGTTGGACCACTATCTCCCCCTGCAGGCGGGATGGCAAACTTAACTTTTAAATTAAGTGAAGCTATATCACAACAGGATATCGAAGTTGATATTATTCAAACAAACTCCCCTTACAAATTTAAAATAATTGAAAAACTAAAAGGTATTCGAGCAGTTTTTAGGTTGTTCCCGTATATATTTTCATTATACCGAAAAACTAAGCATGCAGACGTTGTTCATATTATGGCTAACTCTGGATGGTCTTGGTATTTATTTTCAGTACCAGCAATTTTTATTAGTAAGCTAAATGGAAAGCCGATCGTCGTGAATTATCATGGAGGTAATGCGGAAAATTTTTTTGCTAATTCCTGGAAATGGGTAGATAAAAGCTTACAACAAGTTCACTGTTTAATTGTGCCATCTAAATTTCTTAATGCTGTTTTTGGTCGCTATGGCCGTGATTCAATTATTATTCCAAATGTTCTTGATACAACTATATTTACCAAAAATAATAGGGAATTTGATCAAAATAATTTACATTTAATTGTGACTCGAAACTTAGAACAAATTTATGGCATTCATATTATTATTAAATCCTTTAAAATCATTGTTGATAAATACCCTAATACTCAATTATCTATTGCAGGATCTGGCCCAGATTTAGAAGCATTAAAAGAACAAGTGGAAGAGTATAAATTAAGTAATAATATTACGTTTACAGGTCGTTTAGAAGCCAATGAAATAGCTCTTTTATACCAAAGCGCAGATATTATGTTGAATGCAAGTACGATAGATAATGCACCTAGTTCTTTGTTAGAAGCGCTTGCATGTGGCATACCTGTAGTAACTAGCGATGTAGGAGGGATCCCTGATATGTTAAGTCATGAATATGATGCATTATTAGTTAAAAAAGATGATGTGCTAGATATTAGTAAACAAGTATTTCGTTTGATTGATGATCAAGGACTTAGAGAATCCTTAGTGGATAATGGTTTAGATACAGTTCAAAAATATGAATGGCTAATAGTATGGCAACAACTACTATCCTGTTACCAATTAGCACAAAAAGTGTGGGAAACTGAAAATGTTTAATCGTTTTTATACAAAGTTTGTGACTACCGTGCTTTTTCCACTTCATGAAAAACTTAAAAAGCATGACACTGTTACTATCCATAAAAAGTTAGAACAAACACAATGGCTTTCATCAAGTGAAATCATTGAGCAGCAAGAAGCACGCTTGCATCAATTCGTCAGCCAAGTTTGTATAAAAGTGCCTTATTATAAAAAGATACTTTCCGATTTAAGCCTCACAAGTAGTGATATTCGAAGCATAAGTGATTTACATAAGCTTCCATTTTTATCAAAAGAAATTATTAGGGATAACTTTGATAGTCTAAGAGCAACTAACTCAGGGATTGTAAAGCGATTTACAACGGGTGGGTCTAGCGGTAAACCATTATCTTTTTTGTTAGGTAACGAAAGGATAAGTCATGATGTTGCTGAAAAGTGGCGTGCAACTCGTTGGTGGGGTGTTGATATAGGAGATAAGGAGATTGTTGCTTGGGGGTCACCTATAGAACTCGGCTCTCAAGATAGAGTTAGACTATTTCGAGATCAGCTATTTCGTTCAAAGTTGATTCCAGCGTTTGATTTAACAGAGGAAAAAATATTAGGCTTCATAGCAGAAATTCAGTTAATGAAACCCAAAATGCTTTTTGGCTATCCTTCTGTTTTTTCGTTAATTGCAAAAGTTGCAATTCAACATGATATTGATATGTCGACATTAGGTATAAAAGTTATATTTGTTACTTCTGAACGGTTGTATCCTTATCAGCGTGAAACTATTGAATCAGTCTTTCAAGCCCCTGTTGCAAATGGTTACGGAGGGCGGGATGCTGGCTTTATAGCACATCAATGTCCTGCTGGAGGTATGCATATATCAGCGGAAGATATTATTATTGAAATTGTCAGTAAAGATGGAACTGTTGTACCTGATGGTGAAAAAGGCGAAGTTGTAGTTACTCATTTAGCAACATCTGATTTCCCCTTTATTCGTTATCGAACGGGTGACATAGCAATCAAATCTAAAGATTTATGCTCATGCGGTAGAGGTTTACCTTTATTGAAGGATATTGAAGGAAGAACGACAGATTTTGTTGTGGCAGAAAATGGCACTATGATGCATGGGCTAGCACTAATATATATATTACGCGATTTAGATGGAATTGAAGAATTCAAAATAATTCAAGAAACAAAGCTCTTAACTCGTATTGAAATTGTTCCCAAAGGAACGTTATCTTGTCGTAAAAAGGAAGAAATTATTAGTGGTTTTAAAGCTCGTCTTGGGGATAATGTTATTATTCAAATAGATGTAGTTGATAAAATATTGGCAGAGAAGTCCGGAAAGTTTAGGTTTGTTATATCTAAGGTCGAGGCTTAATGTAAATGATTGACTCTCTTTATTATTTTGTAGACATAGGGTGCCTTATTTTTTTATATTTATGGTCAGTGAAAGAAGATGAAAAATAAGTGCTTGGATGTCGAGATACCATATGCGTGATATAGCAGTAGTATTCCTTTTTGTATTTCTTATCTTTATTACATTACGAAAGCCCTATATAGGTGTGAGCGCCTGGATATGGATTGCATTGGCATATCCCGCGGGTTGGGCTTGGGGTTTTTCTTCATCGTTAAGAATAAATTTTACAATCGCAGCTTTAACAATTTTTGCTTACCTTATCTATAAGAGAAAGCCTGAAATAAAATTTGATGGAAGTACCGTTTTAATTATTATATTTTGGATACTTGCACTGGTGAGCTCGTTTCTTTCTGAATCTTTATTAAATGATTTGGCATGGGCTAAATTTTCTGAATTATCAAAAATTATAGTGCTGTATTTTTCAGCAATTTTAATTTTAGAAAAAAAAATTCATATAGACACTGTAATTTGGTCTATCGTTTTGTCTGTTTGTTCCTTTGCCGCAATGGAAGCAGTAAAATATCTTCTTTCTGGAGGAGGACACGATATTGCAGGGTTTAATGGACATGTATTAGGTGATAGAAATGATTTGGCTGTAGCCATAAATATGTGTATCCCGCTAATTATATATTTGATTAGTGAAACTAAACATAAGCAATTGAAGCTGGGTTTAATAGCTCTCTTAATTCTTAATATTATTTCTGTTGTTGGAACATCATCACGAGGTGGCTTTGTTGGGTTAATGGTGATTGCTCTATATTTCTTTATTAAATCCAAAAGAAAGCTGTTACTTTCGACTCTTATCGTAATGTCTTTACCTGTATTTATTGCATCAGTCCCTTCCGAGTGGTCTGAACGAATGGAAACTGTATCAGAGGCACAATCTGATAACTCCTTTATAGGTCGCCTATGGGCTTGGAAGGTATCAGTGAGAATTGCTAATGATAATGTGTTCGGAAACGGTTTTTATGGTACACAAGACCCTTTAGCTTGGAGCTTATATATTGATACAATCGATAACTTTGGCTTTGTCGACACGCCTGCTGCTCCAAAAGGACAGCTTCCAAAAGCCGCTCATAGTATCTATTTTCAAGTGCTTGCAGATATAGGCTACATAGGCTTATCAATCTATGTTTTATTGCTTGTATCATTATACTTACGACTGCAGAGGTTACGTAAATTAGCAAAAGAACAATCTTTAGATTGGTGCTATAGCTTATCTTCAATGTTATCTGTTTCTGTTATTGGTTACATGATTACCGGGGCTAATGTAAGCTTGGCCTATTTTGATTTATTTTTTGTTTTAATCGCTTTGTCTTTAGTTATCGAAAAAAGAATTCTTTCAACGACTGTGCCTGTAACGATAAAAGAGAGAAAAAATGCGTATCTAACAGGTTAACTAGGTTTAGTGGGGGAGAGTTACCTAGACAGGTGTTATTAAATTATCATAATAAAGCGATTGTTATAAATGCCTGATTTTGAATCACTGACAGTCTGTGGTATTTCATAAATACCCATCTTAAATAGCAGAAGGATCTTTTAAATAATGCTGGGCAAAACTATCGATTATTGGTTATTTAGGTGCTATAGAACTGTATTATCAAATTTTTTATCTAACCAAGCAACCATTTTAATGTTCCATAGAGTTCAGTTAGGCAGAGAAACTGACTTTGATGAATATACAAGTGCAGATGAGTTTAGGCAGAAAATGATATTGTTAAAGAGACACTTTAATGTGATCTCTTTACCTTCTCTTATTTCATTAATGAAAATTAATAAAATACCTCCTTTTTCTGTTGTAGTCACTATTGATGATGGATACGAAGATGGTTACTCAATTATTACCCCTATATTAGATGAGCTTGACATAAAGGGGGCTTTTTTTATAGCAACCGAAGGGATTGAAAAGGGTGGTCTTTGGAATGATCGCATTATTGATTCTATTATGAATACAAATACAGCAGAAGTTAGACTCTTTAATCAAGCGACAAAAATTAATTTATCTACAGTAGATGCAAAATTAAGGTCATGGAAAATTATTCATGACAGATGTAAGTTCTTAACGCTAAATGAAAGAGATAACGCCTTAGATGAGCTAGAGTCTAAGCTAAATACTAGGGGTAGGAGAAATAGCTTTTTGTCAAAAAGTCAGCTTTGTGAAATGCATAATGCCGGTATGACCATTGGAGCACATACTCATAGGCACCCTATCTTATCAATTGAGACGAATGAAAGTGCTTATATGGAAATACGAAAATCAAAAAATACTTTAGAAAAAATTATTAACTCAGAGGTTAAATACTTTGCTTATCCCAATGGAAAATTTGGTAGAGATTTTAATAATACACATAAAACCATGGTAAAAGAGCTCGGCTTTGAAGCAGCTCTGGCTACAGATATAGGCCTTGTAAATAGTAGCACTGACTTAATGTGCCTCCCTCGATTTACCCCGTGGGATAAAGAACCAGCATCTTTTGCTCTTAGACTTTGTCATCATCTTTATAAATTAAAATGAAACTATTAAAAATATATATATTTTGTGTTGGAATAATTGCTCATATTGCATTACTTGTGGGTGGCTATGTACTTATGAACAAGTATAATTTATCACTACAATATATATTCAATAGAGGGCTTGTCTCAATCAAAGATAAAAGCCCATACGTTAAAGAACTTCTTGCTCCAACCACAATCTATCCTGATTACCAACCCGTTGCAAAATTCAACAGTAATACTCCTAGAATCCTCTCACAAGTTGAAAAGCTCCTTAATGGACATTTGCATAATTCAGACTTTGGAAAAAATAAGCTGAAAAGGTACTTTCCTTGTTATAATCAAGGGTTACCAGGTAAGTTATCATGTTGGATATATAAAAGAGATAGCGACTCTAAGAGAGCGCTTAAAAAAGAAATATTAGGTCTTAAGCTAGATTTATCCAATAAAAATAGCTTTTACGGTAATGGATGGGAGTTGGCCTTTGCCTATGACGCAGTTAAAAATACTGACATTCTTACTGTAGCTGAACGAACGCTAATAGAAAAAAAATTATTAAAAGCAATTGGATATTATTTATCGGTATTAAATGACAACTCTGTTTCTCTGTGGCATGGCCGGGCTGAGATCACAGCACAGCTTTGGCTTTCCTATATAGCAATACTAGATCCGCCTAAAGCCATACAGGCAGATGTTGAATCGCACTTTTCTGAACTTATTAAAGCACTGGAACTCGCACCAGCTTGGCCCGAAGGGTTTAACTATTGGATAAACTCACGAGCGCTATCAATAACACTAGCGTTAAGCTCATTTGTTAATGGTACTGGAGACTCTGTACTTAAAAATAGAGTCTTAAAAACCCTCAATGATATAGGCTATTGGCATATTTATGCAACTAGACCTGATATAAGCATTGAGCCTATTGGAGACGAAGGTGCGCGTATAGATTTGAAGGATGAGACTCGTCGGGTTATAGATATTATTGCGCAGACAACAAAAAACAAAGACTTTAGTCAGTTTTCTCAATTATTAGAAAAAAAGCATGGGCTTGAAAGTTATTATAGAAGCTATCGTTGGGGCTATTACCTATTCCATAACCCAAAGTTAGATACTAATTTAGTAACTTCTGACACTCTGAGCATGTTCCAGTATCTGCTTCCTGAAGCGAGAACTTTTGGAGAAAAATACTATGGTTTAAGCTTTATTCGTGAAAATTGGCTACCCGACGGTACTTTTATGAATTTTAAGGCCGGTGACGTATTTACGCATCATGCTCACTACGACGCGGGTCACTTTACCTTATTCAAAGGTAAGCCCTTAATTGTTAATAGTTCTGTTTATGGTAGTTTTTTTGGTGAGAATCGCCTGAATTACTCTATTAGAACTATTTCAAAAAACAGTATCATTATTCAAAAGAATAATGAGTCAGTTAAAGTAAATCGGTTCTTTAAGAAAAACGTAGCAGATGGCGGACAAAGAATTGTTTTGCCAACAGGTAGTGCTATTCAAAGTGTAAGTCAGTGGTATGAAAAACGAGTAAGTACCCCAATGCTAATAGGTGGAAGTATCCTCTCTTCATCATTTACAGAGTCATATGCTTTTATTAAAGCTGATTTAACCAAGGCATATAACTCCACTTGGTACGATGAAAATGATGAGGAAGGAAAAGTATCAACAACAGAGAGGACTTTTTTTTATTTAAGGGAAGAAGACATACTTTTTATTAGTGACTCTGTCGATACCATCAACCCTAAATACACAGTGAAAAGTATCTTGCATATGGTTAATAAACCACTAGTTGATAATTTGAATGTTTTGGTTGGTACTGAAAATAACGGTATATTAAGTTCGGAATCAACCTCGTTTAAAGTCGAAAACTCAGAAGCTAAACTGGTAGGTACAATATTTAATGCGAGTAAAATGCGTATTATTGGCGGCAGTGATTATAAGTTTTATGTTGAGGCCGATGGTGATGACACAACTTTTAATGGAGAAAATTACACCGAAGGTGTTACGGATAGACTAGACCAAAAATCGGCTAGTTGGCGGTTAGAAGCCATTTCAGATGAGGTAAAGAGTAAACACGAAATGATTACTGTTTTACAACCTTCAATAGGTAGTTTTAGAGAAGATACTGTTGTTAAAAAACAAGCTGAAGGCGCATATCTGATTGAAACGGAAAAAAGTATTATTTTAATATCAAATGCACAAAGCAATATCGTAGTGAAAAATATTACCCCGCAAAAGAAAATATATATCATGGGCTTGGATGTGAAAGCCGAATACACTTTCCATGTAGATGAAATGCCTGTTATGAATATACAAGGAGGTATTATTGAAATACCACATCAAGATAAAAGGGTAAATATATCAATAACAAAGCATTAATTTGCCACTTAATAGCCAAACGTAACACAATTAATAGCTTATCAACGCCAATAATTAGACAAAATAAAGATAAATCATAATACATGAAAAAGAGCATCCTTCTTATCGCCTTTGATTTTCCTCCATGTAATAGTCCTGGTGTTGAGCGAACGTTAAGGTTTGCTGAGCATTTGCAATCACTAGGCTGGGAGCCCGTCGTATTGACCGTTAATCAGAGTACTTTCAATACGACTATTGATAATACTTTTGATGATCAGTTTTCTTTTCCTGTTTATAGAACTTTTTGTTTAGATGTCAGTAAACACTTTTCTTATAGAGGAAAGTATTTTGGTTGGATGAAGCAACCAGATCGATATTGGGGTTGGTTATTTACAGCAATCAAGGAAGGACTGAGATTACGAAAAAAACACTCTATAAACATAATTTGGTCAACATATCCGCTATTAACTAGTCATTTAATTGCACTAGTTTTATCTCGGCTGACAAAGCTACCTTGGTTAGCCGATTATAGAGACCCGTTGCAATGTTATTATGACCCTTCAGTATATCCATCGTTTAAGTTTCATCGCTGGATAGACAAGCAAACAATTAAGTTATGCAGAAAAGCAATTTTTACTTCTGCTGGAGCTTCAAAACTATACAAAACCCTTTACCCTGAAATATGCAGCAGTAAGTTTACTGTTATTGAGAATGGCTTCGAAACTTCACTTTACAATGAACTGAATCAAGTAAGCAATATCGTTATATCAAAGAAAAAACATACGATGGCACATTTAGGTTCTTTATACGAAAATGGTCGAGATCCTCAAACCTTCTTCGAATCTTTAGCTTTACTTAAAAAACGGAACGTTTTAGATTCAACTAATTTCGAATTGATATTAGTTGGCGCTAATAATCAGCATATTTATAGTCAATATACCGAATCTCTTGGGATTGATGACATCGTTAGCTTTTATTCGCAAATTAGCCATCAAGAATCGCTCAAGCTATCATTATCAGTAGACTCTTTATTAATCATTCAGGGGGCGATTTTTTCAGCACAGATCCCCAGTAAAGTTTATGAGTATTTGTCTTCTAATAAAGCCATATTAGCGATTACAAATAAACTAAGTGATACAAGTACATTATTAACGGAATACGAAGGGTGCTATGTAGCAGAAAGCAAGGGTGAAATTTATAATGCATGCCTTGATGTCACTTCTACAAAAAGTAGCTTTATTCGAGACCATGATAGGTTTTCGAGGTGGAGTAGAGCTAAAGAGTTAGCTCATTTACTTGCTGAAACGTTAAAAGACTAGGCGTAAAAGCCAATACTTGAGTAGTAATTTATATTTCAATGAGACAGGAATTTCAGCTTTTATACTTTTATAAAACTCATGAAATTTTTGAGGTTGACGCATGAATAATAAATATTTTAACTTGTCGATTTGACAATCTTGTATGTGCTTATTGATGGTCGATGAATAAGGCTCATATTTAACCTTTTTATTTAACGAATGATATAATTCGATTTCATTGTCATAAGTATCATGCTGACTAGTTAGGCTTGTCAGGGACATCAAGCAATTCGTTAGCTCACTGTTCACTTTAATAACATCGCCAACTATTACTAATTTTAGGTATAAGTCTAAATCCTCTGCAGTGTGAAGCATTTCGTTATAACCCCCAACAATATTAAATAGATGTTTACTTATGATGACCGTGGGTGTTGCTAAATAAGGGCGATTTAGTAATTTCTCAATATTGACCTTCTCATATGAGAAATCTATAGATTGTTTATTTAATGCTAATTGGTCAACGGCATTAACGAACCGATATTCACTACAAATAATCGATATATTAGTGGACTCAAAACTTTCTATTACGTGAGCTTGGACTTTTAATTTATCTTCATGCCAAATATCGTCAGCATCCAAAAAAGCAACCCAAGAGCTGTTTGAATGATATACACCAAGGTTTCGGGCTGATGAAGCCCCACCATTATTTTTTTTAATATATTTTATATGCTTTTTATAAGGTATTAGTGCTTTTTCAAGGTTATCACTTGACCCATCATCAACAATTATTATCTCACTTGCTTTAAAGGTTTGCGCCAAAACGCTTTGAAGCGCTTTATGGATTTTATCTTGGCAATTATATGCAGGAATAATAACTGAAATAGCTAGATCGGTCATCATTCTTTCTCTTTCAAACGAGATTTTATCTGCGTAAGTACAAATTCTTTTTCATCTCTATTGATAGCACCAGAAAAATAAATAAATATGAGATATGAGAAAAATACGATTAAGGGGGTAAGTATGTTTAAAGATACTTCTACATTTATAACGTTCGACATTAACAGAAACACAATAATTGGTGGTATATACTGTATCGCCTTCGTTTTTATGACTACAAATTTATTTGACCAATGTAAAAAAATTAAGATAAGAACACAGCTTTGTGTTAATTGACCGAGCGCTGCTCCCATAGCACCAAAACGATAGGTCAAATAGGCAAAAATAGGTAAAGAAATTACTATGGTAAGTAGTGTCGCGTAAGGGATTTTTTTTACATCATCACTGAGCATTATCCCTATACGAGCTGTCCCTCTTAGCATATAAATACAATTCGCTAACAATAATATTGGTAAAACAGTTATCGCTTCTTTAAATTGTTCATCTACCAGAAAATAAAAAATAACTCCGCTAAATGAAGTTACTCCAAAAGCTGCTAGTAATAATGCTAAAGTCATCAGCCGCATGCCTTTAGCATATTTTACACCTTTGTCTGGATCATTTTTAATTGAAAAAACATAGGGTACCCATAAGCTTTGGATAGGTTCAGACACTAAAAATAAAATACTTGCTAATTTAAGAGCTATTGCGAAAACACCAAGTGACTCTGGAGGGTGAAATAGCTGCAGAAGAATAATACTAATACTTGTGAACAGGGCCTCTAAAAGACCATTTGGTATAAAAGGTAGAGAATACGACATCAGCTTTTTTAAAAAAGCTAATGAAGGTAAACTAAATTGCTTAATAAAATATGGAATACAAGAGAAGAATAATACGAAAGAAGATGAGAGTAAATTAGCATAAATAAAGCCAATGACACCCATCTCTTTGTAAGCAATAAAGTAAATATTTAAAGGCACTGCAATAGCTAATTTCATCATTAACACGACAAAGTAAGTTTTATCACTCTTGTTAATGTTTAGCTGTCGAATATATAAGCTATTTACAGTATCAAGACCAAAATAGGTCATAGATAACAATATAATATTGGAAGATATTAAATTAAAATCATAAAAGGCAGTTATTAAAGCGACAATGGCTAATAGAAATAAAAATAATAAACTAACAATTGAAACAACACCTGTGAATACGTTTTTGTTATTTTGGCTATCATCTACATCGTAAAAGCGAACCAAGGCAGTACCAAGCCCCCCTGCTACAAATATGCCAAAGTAGAGTCCTAATGTATCAATAATGGCTAATACACCATACTCAGCAGTTGATAAGTGCTCAGTGTAAAGAGGGAGTAAGATAAATCCTACACCTCTTGAAATAATTGTGGCTAAAAAGTAAAGAGAAAATCTTTTAGATATGTTCATCGAATCGGCTTAAACTTTAAAAAGTAGTCATTGATATTGATGGGATATTTTGATCTCATTTTAGGATGTACTTGGAGTTGAATTTTTCAAATACTTCTTTATATTGGTTTATTTTATCATGATGCGTATTGTCTGCACTTAAATAATAAGTATTATCATTCTCAATAATCGATCTTATTTGTAGTGTTGTTAAATCAACTTCTTGTTGAGTACTCTTGATTTCAGGTAATTCAGAAAAAGCCTTTGACCATATACCTATGCTCTTTAGCGTTTTTTTGAATTGATAAGTTAGATGTTGTTTAGTGTTGTAATGACGTTGAACATGCCAAATTGGAGAAACAGATGTAGGCTTATACTCCATATTTAAACTATTGGTCCAATCGTGCCATTTGAAGTCAAAGATAAAAGGATAAATTGCTATAGGTTTCCACGGTATTCTTAGAGCGTCAGCTGCAATAGCCCCATGCATCGCTTCACAAATAACCGATTCGCATTTACTTAGCTTGGCAAGAAACTCTTCAACGGATAAGCAAGGGTCTATCAATTCAATTCCTAGTGAATTACAAACCTCTTTCCAATCTCCGTAATAACAACTCAAGCTGTGGGGGATAAATCCTATTTTTGTAGTTTTTTTATTTTTATTTTCATAAAAGTCACCCAATAAAATCGCAGGATCAGTAATTGAAAACTTTTTATCAATTTTTAGTATTTCTGCTGTTTTAGGGCCTCTAACAGCAAAGAATTCCCACGCCTTATCTACTATTGGCACTTGCCCATACCCATATCCGGATCCAAAGATAATTTTATTTCCTTTGGGCAGTTTATGGTTTAGCAGTGTACCTATACCAACAAAGTTCTTTGTTGAGTCTATTTTTTCTAAATTAGGAATGTAGTGTTGCCATAATGATTCATTTAGATCATCACCAAAATTACCTCTTTCATCTTTATGAAAAAACAGTTTCAATATCCATCTCCAAATCGTTTCAGTCTAATTTTTTAGCTTCAGTATTTGAATTATCTATTATTTTACCTAGTGAGCCAATTTATTTATCAACAAATTATTTATACTTATACTTATTCGGTTCGAATAAAAATAACTTTGAATTAACCCTCATTTATTTATGTTTTAGTGTGATTTTATCAAAAAAACATGTGGTTTAGAATAATAAGTAGTCTTTAAATACCTATGATTTGATGAGAGCTGTAGCGATTAAAAGGGAACAATGTTATTATTTTTTGCTTATTATCGCTCTTATGTTTTTAGATAACAGTCCGTCATATTTTATAGTAAAAGTAGTATTTAAGGTAATAGGAATTAGAACCCGTATTGTGACTTTAAAGGAAAGAATATGTCGTGGGAAATGATACCGCTTAATTCACTTGATAATGTTAAGCATGTACAAAGTTGTATAAGTAATATTGTAGATGGGAATAGGGATATAGAACCTTTACATGATCTTAATTGGTTATTAGCTGAGGACTCCTTAAATGAGAATATTTTTGTTTGTTTTTATAGAAATCAAGATGATTTAATAGCTTACTGCGTACTCAGAAAACAATTTCGACCAGTTAAACTTTTTTTGGGGGAGTATTCTATATTTTCTTACCCATTAACTCGTTATGAAATGTGGTCTAACGTAATTTTTAAGTCAGGAATTTTAGATGTTGAACCAATTACAAAATTGTTTTTAATTTATGTTTCTGAAATCATTGGACCTAACGAAGGTCTTTCTATTGAAGGCCTACCTGTTAAATCCTTTTTGTATAAACAATTATTACACTATAACTCTTTGCATCTTGGTAAGCCTTATTTACATCAATCAATAGCAATGCCTGCTACTTACTATGATTATCTTGAACAGTTAAGTAATCGCTCCAGAAAAAGTATTTTGTATAGTCAAAGAAAAGCAAAAAAAGACTTTAATGTCACGTTATTAAAATGTGATGCAACTGATAAAATTGATAACTTCTTAGATAGTGCTATCGCAATTTCTAAAACAACGTATCAATGGAATTTATTAGGCTTAGGGTTGAGAGATAGAGAAGTATTAAAATTGACCTTGTTAAAGTGGCAAAAACAACAAGCTTTATGCTGCTATATTTTACTGTTTGATGACGTTCCTGTTTCGTTTATGCTTGGCTATATCTATAAATCTACATACTATTATATAGATGTTGGCTTTAATCCTGATTGGTCAAAGTATTCGGTTGGTTCAGTATTGCAATTGGAAGTGCTTGAAGATCTTTATAGCTTAGCTTTACCTCCAATATCTTTTGATTTTTCAACTGGCTACGGGGAACATAAAGCTAGGTTTGGTAATGTAGAGCAGAATGAAATAAATATGATTTTGTTATCGAAAACGCTTAAAAATAGATTACGAGTATTTACTTATAATATGACTTCTAAAGTGTCAGATAATCTTGTTAAGTTAGTTGATAAACTTGGAATTAAAAAACGTCTTAAAAAAATACTCAGACGAATAGCATAGTTAAATAGTATGAAAATGAAGCATTATCTTAATCGTTGTTACCAAGTTTTCGCAAATAGAGGCGTTAAAGGATTTTTCGTTTTTTTACGGGAAAGAATTATTCGTTGTGACCGCGACTTAGTATTTGAATATAAAAAACATATTGACACCGAAGGTGAGGTTAACGTCAAAGATGATATTAATTATACCGTTAATATCATCGATCGAGATACTATTGAAAACATAAAGCACCATGAGGCGTTAGAGGCTGCTCTTTCAAATGAAAGTCAGGACTATAAGGCTGGTTTATATGAGCAAGACGTATTATTTGTTGTGTTAAAAAAATCGGAATTGGTACACACCACATTTATTCAATTTGAAAGTAAATATAAACGTATTTTAGGTGAGGGTGCAGAAGTACCATTAATCGGTAACTGTTGGACATCGGTAAAATGTCGTGGCCAAGGTGTTTATCCTTATATTTTAAAATTAGCCTGTAAGCGAATGATTAACAGCGGCTTTTCAAGGGTAGTCATTACGTGTGATCCAAGCAACCTTGCTTCTATTGCAGGGATAAAAAAAGCAGGTTTTTATTTAAATAAAGAGATAACTTCTTATATATTAATGAATAACCTTGCGATACAAGTAGTTGTTCAAAACAATATAAAGACATATCGGTTTAAATATTTGTAATTATTATGTTATATAAATTAGGATATAGAGGCGAATTCTCAATGACACTACTAATGGATAAATGGAAATGAAAGTCATACTAAGCTTTGACACTGAATTTAGTATTGGAGGCGCATTTAATAATAGTTTAAGTAAACCTAAAAGTCATGAAATATTTGAGCCTCAAGGTGAGCCTAGTCATGTTGGATTTAGAGATGTATTAAATGTTTTGAAGCAAAATTCTGTTAGGTCGACATTTTTTATTGAAGCTTTACAGACTCATTACTTTTCAAAAAATGAAATGGGCAAATATATTGATATGTTAGTCAAACAACAACATGATATTCAGCTTCATTGCCACCCATGTTGGGAGCATTTTTCGAAACCTAATTGGAAAGAAGACCTAGCGACCCCTCCAAAAGATTATTATGAAGGCAGAAGCCTAGCTGAAATTGTGAATAGTCTCCAGTTTGCTTTAAAAGCCTTTGAACAATGGGGAATCCCAAAGCCTACAGCTTTTAGGGCTGGAAATCTTATGGTATCAACGACCTTATATAAGGCACTTAAGCAATGTGATATAGGTTTAGCTTCAAATATTGGACTCCCATATTTTCTACCTAAAGAGAAAGAGCTACAAATAGAGAATTGTGTCAAAAATATTGACGGCATTATAGAATTGCCTATCACTAGCTTTACTAGTTTTGCTGGCAGGAAGAAAGTATTAACTATTACAGGTTGCTCTACTCAAGAAACATGTTCGGTGCTGAAAGACTGTTATGCTCAAGGTGTGGAATATGTTGTGATTTTAACGCATGTGCATGAATTTACTAAAGGAAAGAAAAGGAATAGGGTTAATTTAACTCGTCTTAATGATCTTTGCGAATTAGTGAATGAAAATAAGGAATATTGTTTTACCAGTTTTGGTGATTTATCAGTGAATGATTTAACCGAAACAGCCAATCTAGATTCAATTAAATCAAATTGGCTAGCTGGAGCAATTACTATTATTGAAAATCAACTGAACGATAGGTTAAGTTTTTATTAATACTATTAATGGTTAAAGTTCTATTTGGAAAATTTTTCATTTTCTACTATTCTTAAATTTAAATTTTTTACTTCCAATCTTTCCTTGCCATCCTTCTTGTATTGCTCCTAGCCTTCTGTTCATTGCAATAGACGCAAGATGATTATGCCATACACGACTATAAACGTTTTTAAAGCCTGCTTCGGATAGCTCTTTAAGGGCAAATGATTTTAATACTGTAGATAGTCCTCTATTTTGATAGCAAGTATCTACTTGTATATGCATCGACATAATGGAGTCATCAGGCATAGACCACCAATCTAATTCTTTACTGCGCTGCCCGAACCAATACCACTGTATGGCAACTAATTTTTCATCTTTAAGTAAACCAAAGCCATAACTTTCAGTGTTCTTATATCCAGCTGTATTCTTATACAAAGCATGATTAGAATAATCTGTTAACGCAAGATTGACAAAGATTAAATTAGTTTTAATATCAATAATTTGATAATTCAAAGGAATATTATACACCCTATATAATTCATATTTAGGTAGTAGTTTTTTTATTCTATTTTTTATTTTAAACATGTGGTGGAACTTGTTTTTTTAGTTGTTGATAAATATTCTCCTGATCGTAGCCTTCAATTGAACTAGCGGGATCAAAAAAGCAGTTTCCTTCTATTATTATTGGCCCTTTATTTGTTATTGCTACATCCCACCCAACAGTTCTAAGTGGCAGAAACTTTTTAGAAGCGTTTCTGACAAGCTCGAGAGTTTCTGACCAAAAGGGCAAACAAATATTTTTTTTAAAATTTAATGCCTCCTTGTGGCCATAACCATTTTCATTTATTTGATAGCCTTGAACTAGCTGCCCTGTTTTCAAGTCGACAACCCATAGGGTTGATTTATTTTGACCCATGTTGAAATTATCAACTAATTGACCGTAACCAGCTTGTTTAAAAAGACAAAAAATAATAGAGCACTCTTCATCAATAATGAGAGAGTTCACTCTTAAAGTCTGTAATGCATCTGACGGAGCAAAAGAAAGAATGTCTGTATGATTGGTTATTCTTTCTTGAATTATATAGTCGTGAAGATAGCATAAAGCACCCAAGTGGTAAGTGAAGCTATCTAAGGTAAATGTCTTCGCGCCTATAATTTGAAATTCGTCAGCTTTCTTGGAAAAGAAAAAGATACCTTTTCCATGAGTCCCTGAAGATGGTTTAACAATGAAGTTGCCATCAGGTAAGGCGTTGAGTTGATATTTCACGTGATTGACTATCTGTTTTCTCGTATTAGAGGAGCTTTCTTTGTTTATATAAAAAAGTACTTTTGGCGTTGGAATGCCTTTTTGTTCACAGAGTTTATAGAAGTATGTCTTAGATTCGGTCATTTGAACAAACGATGCAGGGTTTAGCTTTTTTTGCAAAGATAGATACTCCTCATTACTATAAATATTTTTTTTATACCTACAAGTATTGTGTTTGGATAGCATGTTATATAGCAATATTTCCTCAGGCGAAAACCTTCTTTTATTATAGTAAATGAAAAATTCAGAGAAGCTATTATATAGTTTCAAAGGATTAAGCCCTGAGATGAAGTAGATATATTTAACTATCTCAGTCAATTGAGTGATTTTTCGCATTTGCCTGTCCCTGTAGTATATAAAGTGAATATATAGAGTAAGTAACATCAAAATAGGACTGTTGGATTACTTAATAAAATCAGCATATTACGTTTAATTGTAACGGGTCAATTATTTCGTATTATTTTTTTTACTCTTTGTTTTATTTTTAAAGTGTGTAAAAGTACCCCTAAAAAATTAGATAAGCTATCCACCATTATTTGTGTCCTTACCCATAATTGATTTGTCAGAGAATTTTCAACAACTAAACAGTTAACCTTTAGATGTGAATCTGTAGCAAAAAGTTTCTTGTGTGCACCTTCTCCTTCAGTAAAGTCGAATAGCTTAGCGGTTAGTGGGATAGAATAAATGTATTGAAGTAGTCTGATTTGTAATACTGTTCCTGGGGAATATTTTGAATAATTTTGAAGGTAACCAAGATATGTATAACGATAACTTTCGTCAATGATTGGGCAGTATAAATAAGCACAGGGTTTGTTATTAAAGAAGAGAATCAAGCCTAAAAATGAATTTTCCTTAGCTTGTTCTATGAGACTATTACGAAAAGTATTTGTATTGGGGATTGCTGCATTAAAACATTTTTTTTGATATGTATTATTCCCGACCAAACAAGAGTAATTATGAAATTCATCGATATCTTTGATTGAGGTATATACCTTATGGGTAAAGCCTTTTTGTATAGATTTTTTTATTTTTCGTTTAAGGGTTCCACGAGTTTTAGCTGAAAACTTACTAAGATAATCATCAAAAGAAGTAAAGCTTTGTAAATCAATATAGTAGTTTTTATATTGAGATCTAATGTAATATAGCTTATCAAAGATGATGTTTATTTTTTTTATTTTTGCACTTTTATCTATAGTTACCCCTCTGATTAATTGTGGTAATGGGGGATTTGCAGAAAGTAAATCTTGGAGAGTATTTAAGCTAATTTTACTCATAGATGCATAATAAATACTTTTTGTTAAAATGAACTCTTTTTGAAAAAAAATAAAGTCACCTAATTGGAGCTTTAGCTTATAACTTGTCATGGGCAACACCTGAATAAAGCGAAAATTATTGAGTAACACTCATCAATTTAATATTGAGAGAGATACATATATTTTAATAGTTCGATGAGCAATACTCTAATTATTGGTTAAATTCCTTAAAAAGCAAAACTAGGTGAAAGAAAATAAGTTTTACTCATAGTGAAGATCGCTTATCATCTATTTTAATTTTGTAAATAAACTTACTCATCAGTGGAAGATATATGAGATCAGCAACAATTTACCCTGCAATTATGTGTGGCGGCAATGGCACACGCCTTTGGCCACTTTCTCGGGCACTTTTTCCTAAACAGTTCTTACCCTTAGTTAATGATACTAGTATGTTACAAGATACGCTGCTGCGCTTGCCAAAAGGTAGTAATGAGCCAGTATTTATTTGTAATGAAGAACATCGTTTTTTAGTAGCTGAACAAGTAAGACAATTATCTCAAGAGCAAAGTACTATATTACTTGAGCCAGAAGGTCGTAACACCGCACCTGCAGTAGCGCTAGCAGCAATTCACGCCTTAGCAAAAGATGAAAATGCTATGTTGTTGGTTCTAGCCGCAGATCATGTCATTAAAGATACAGACGCTTTTCATCAAGCTGTTGAGCAAGCAAGTGTCGCTGCACAGCAAGGTAAGTTAGTTACCTTTGGTATTGTGCCTACCCATGCTGAAACAGGCTACGGTTATATTAAAAAGGGCAGTGAGCAAACCTCGGGTACGTTTGACGTGGCAAAGTTTGTAGAAAAGCCTAATGCACAAGTTGCCAGCGATTATTTAGCGTCAGGCGATTACCTGTGGAATAGCGGTATGTTCTTGTTTAAAGCGTCGCGTTATTTAGAAGAGCTAGCTAAACATCGCGGTGATATTCTAGAAAACTGTCAGCAAGCGATGAAAGGTGTAGAGCAAGATTTTGACTTCTTACGCCCTAACAAAACTGACTTTCTAGCCTGTGCCAGTGAATCTATTGATTATGCGGTGATGGAAAAAACTGATTCAGCCGTGGTTATTCCACTTGATGCTGGTTGGAGTGATGTAGGCTCTTATTCTGCTTTATGGGAAGTATGCCAACAGGATGAAAATAAAAATGTACTCAAAGGTGATGTAATCGCGCAAAACACAACTAACAGTTACATTCACAGTCAAAACAAGCTGATAGCAACCGTGGGTGTTGATAATTTAGTTATTATTGATACACCTGATGCTGTATTAGTGGCTAATAAAGATCAAGTGCAAGAAGTTAAACAAATAGTTGAGCGGTTAAAAGCTGATAAACGTAGTGAAGCGGTATTACATCGTGAAGCTTACCGCCCTTGGGGCAAGTATGACTGCATTGATACCGGCGAGCGCTTCCAAGTGAAACGTATTACGGTAAAGCCAGGTGCTAAATTATCAGTGCAAATGCATCATCATAGAGCAGAGCATTGGATTATTGTTTCAGGTACTGCCAAAGTCACCATCGATGAAAAAACGGTGTTGTTGACTGAAAATCAGTCGGCTTATATTCCCGTTGGCGCGGTGCATGCGTTAGAAAATCCTGGGAAGTTACCACTAGAGATGATTGAAGTGCAATCAGGTAGTTATTTAGGTGAAGATGATATTGTTCGTTTTGAAGATAAATATGGTCGAGCATAATTTCAATGTAACATTAATTTCCTGCAAGGATGCATTGTGTTTTTAGGTTATATTCACTCATTTAGGGCGTTAGCAATATTATTTATTGTTGCTGGCCACTCAATTGATTTTTTTATTTGGTCAGAGCAATACGAGGCATTAGAGCGTCTATTACGTATTCTGATAAGTCACGGTGCCTCTGGTCTATTTGTCTTTATTGCAGGTTATTTATTTCAACATTTAGCCGCTAAATATCAAACCAAAAAATACTTTGCGTCTAAACTAAAAAATGTACTTCTCCCTTATTTTTTGGTTTCAATTCCAGCGATTATTATTTTTATTTTCTTCATCCATAGAGAGACCGTCTGGCAGGGGTTTTATGATAACCCACAATGGTTACAAGTCGTTTACTTCTACCTTACAGGTTTGCATTTAGCACCTTTCTGGTTTATTCCAATGATGACGCTCTTTTATCTTATGGGGCCTATCCTTATACGAGCTGATAAAAATAAATTTTTTTATTGGATTCTCCCTGTAGCAATCTTAATCTCCTGCTACTTTGGTCGCGGCTTACCCTATCAAAGTTTTGTTCATTTCTTTTCTGTATATTTATTAGGTATGTTTTGTAGTCATTATAAAGTGACTGTTAACAGAATTTTGGTTATACCATCAGTATTAACTTTACTTACAGGCGTGTTCTTATTTCTGACTGTTTTAGAATTTTACTATGTGAAGGGTACGATGATCTTTGTTAATTATTTACATAAAATTACTCTGTGCTTATTTTTTCTTGGTTTACTGATTAAGCTTGGTAAAAAACTGGATTACAAATTAATTCGTGTCATTGCAGATACTAGTTTCGGGGTGTTTTTTATCCATTCTTATGTATTAACGGGTAGTAAAATGTTGATAACTAAATTATCTGGAGAAAAAACCGTAGGTAATTTGTTACTTTACCCCCTTGTCGTTATTGCAGTATTAATGTCATGCGTAGGTATCATTGTAATAATACAAAAAATGCTTGGAAGTAAAAGTAGATACCTTGTAGGTAGTTAGCATTTACAGCTCTTTTTGTAACCTCTGCCATAGTGCAAAGTGACTCTGTAAGCTTGCTTGATCTTTTTCAAGCGTATCTGCGATGTTCTCTGTCGTTAACCTCACACCAAAGCCAAAATACTCTTCATCCTGCTCTGTAAATAAACGCTCTAAAAGAAGATCACCCAATTCTTTCTTATAATGTGCGGGCTCCCAAAACCACTGCATTTGTTGTTTAGGGTTTGCTAATGGTACTACCTCATTAACAAAGTCACTTTCGCCGCTAAAATCCCATAAAATGAATTCCTCTCCTTGCATTATACTAAGGTAATTAACTAGCGTTTTTTTCCATACTTGAAAGTTAGACCACTGATTATTGTCATATAAAGTATGCAGGTAGCTGAAATGATAAGGATTGATGAAAAAAGTAATGTTGACCTGCTTTTCTTTGGCCACTTTAATTAATCTACCTAAATGAGCAAATGTTGGTGAGTAGGGGGTGGTCTCTTGTGCCTTAATTACCCAAGGTTTACTTGTTAAACGGGTTGAAATTTCATGCAGCTTTTGTTTGAATAACGGCTTTATTCCTTCGCTATTCATAATAGAAACATAAGAAAGAGCATTATTGAAACCAAGAGGATTAAGACTACTCGTCATGCTTTTTTGTTGAAAAACAGTATTGATACTGGCGCTAAAGGTATCAAGAGAAAATATCATTGTTAATTTTTCTTTCAAACGAGCCATGCTCGCAAGGTTGCTTTCATCCTGTGAAATTAGCCTGAAGTCATACTTAGTTTGTCTATGATTATTATTTTTAGTTTTGAAATTGAGTACTTGTTTTTCACTTAATAAAAAGTCGAGAAAGTCTACGCCAACGAACAATTGCTCTATCGTGTCGTTATTAGCCATAGCATCAAGAGCATAATCGACTTGCATGGCTACACTAGCACCCGGCATACCTTGGTTGTAAACAATTTTACCGTTAAAGTTATTATTATTTGGGTTCAGTCCCATTTCAACGCGTGAGTTACCCACAATTAATATATCAGGCTTAATTTCATTTACTTGATAGGCTTTAGTAATACGTGAGCGTTTACCTGCTTCAGGTTTTACTAGGTTAACACTTTCTACTTGCGGTGACCAAAACATGCCAAAAGGGTCAATAAACCAGTTAACCATAGCGATAGAGAGAATGACGATCGCGAAGCTAGTGAAGTATGTGCTGATATATTTCATTGTTATAGCAAGACCTAAAATTGGAAGTATAAAAATTCACTAACTTGAGAAAGAGTTAACATACCTAGCGCTAAACAGGCACCCGAAAACAGTGCCCAGCGGCGAGTATCTGACCAAGTAAAACCTAAAATAAACTGTCTAGTCGGCCAAAAGGTACTTTTATACTCATAGTTAAATTGACTGAGCGTACCTTGTTTTTTGAAAAATAAATCTTGAATATTAGGCAAGGTGAGCACGAAGGTTAATAAAATGATGTTCCATAACCAAGTCATCACAAATGTTTTACCACCATTTGATGGCGTTACTCCCCATGCCTGTAATGTACTGCCAATTGAGCCAGAACGAGCTAAAATAGCGTTAGGTATTTCAATGCCGTTAAGACCAACCATACCTTTAATCATAATAAGTGCGCCATCTAAGGTTACTGCTCTGAAAAACACCCAGCCGATAACAACGGCAATGAAAGTAATAAACCATGCGCTAAAAATGTAGATCTTAGTTTCTGTAATGAATAATGAATATTTTACTTTCAGAGCTTGCCAACCAAGATGTATCATCAAATAAGCGCCTTGCAGTGCGCCCCAAATAATAAAATTCCAGCCAGCGCCGTGCCATAAGCCACCAAGCAACATGGTGATAAACAAATTGCTATAACGTTTAATTTTACCGTTGCGATTACCGCCAAGAGCGATATAAACGTAGTCACGTAAAAAATGAGAGAGTGTTATGTGCCAACGACGCCAAAACTCAGAAATATTAGCGGCTTTATAGGGCGAGTAAAAATTAAGCGGTAAGATAATACCGAATAATCTCGCTAAACCGATAGCCATATCAGAATAACCAGAAAAATCAAAATATAACTGGAAGGTATAAGCAAGAGAACCACCCCAAGCCATAAAAAAATCAACATTCTCGCCAGCATCGGCCAAGCTGAAAACAGGATTGGCGTACACAGCAATACCGTCAGCTAAGACTGTTTTTTTGAATAATCCAATAGCAAAAATGGTTAAGCCTATTTTAAAGTTAGTACTATTTACTTGATAGCGTTTGTTGCTAGAAAATTGCGGCAGCATGTCTTTGTGGTGAACAATCGGTCCAGCAATTAACTGCGGAAAGAACGACACAAATAAAGCGTAATGCAGAAAGCTATATTCTTTAGTGATACCTTTATATGAATCTACTAAGTAAGCAACCTGTTGAAAAGTAAAAAATGAAATCGCTAAAGGTAGGATTATATTGCCGAGACTCCAATTTTCCCCAGTTAGTGTATTTAAGTTAAAAACAATAAAACCGGCATATTTAAAATAGGCTATGGCAGCTAGGTTGAGGGAAATACCGGCAGTGAGCAGGGTTTTATTATTGTTTTTACCAAGCCGTTTACCTAGCTGGTAATTAAGTACCATGGAGATGATCAATAACACTAAATAGCTAGGATTCCACCAGCCATAAAAAAATAACGAGGATAATACCAATCCGGCTATTGCTACTTCATTTCCCCAGCGATTAGCGAGATAGAAAAAGAGCAATAAACTAAGCGGTAAGAATAGAAAAATAAATTCAGCAGAGTTAAATAGCACAACTATTTTCCATAAGTTTATTTACATATGGGTTACATATTAATATTTTCTCTTGGAATTGTCTTTAAGCTTTATGACTTAATTTTCAATCTGCACATAATTATCACCACTAGCAAAGGCCATTAAACGACTTAATTGCGTTAAGCTATAACCACTTTCTTGTTGTAGCTTGTTAAAATGTGCCTGAATGGCGGTTAAGCTTTTTTTACTTTGTAAGCCACCATCAATAATCTTTTGTGCGCGTAAATAGGCTTCTACATCGCTACTTAAAATAAAAGTATCCTTACCGAGTAAGCGCAATGCATAAGGGCCAGTATTACCGCCTAAACGTGCGCCATGCTTTTTCAAAAAAGTCCATAAGCCGATAATATCTTCACTTGGCCAATCCTCAATAAAATGAGCGAAGCTGATGTTTTTTTCAATAGTTACATCAAGCATCATTTGGGCGTTGGCTTGAATGGTTTTGACTTTATTGTAGTTACGAATGATTTTAGGATCAGCGGCTTTTCGTTCGAGCATTTCTTCTGGCATCATCAGTACTTTTTCTACATTAAAATTGAAAAAGTGTTCTTCAAAGTCGGGCCACTTGTTTTCTACTACGCGCCAGACAAAGCCTGATTTAAATATTTGCTTGGTAAAAGCAGCTAACACCCGGTCATCACCTAATTTGGCTATGCTTTGCTGTGCTGCGTTATCATCGAGTAACTTTTTACCCAGTATGCGTTTACCGAGCAATAACTCAAGCCTTTGTGTGCCGCCTTTACGTTCAGCAGCACGTTGAAATAATGATTTAAATGATTCGTGGGTCATATTTTTTGATTGATTGGTTGATTGGTTGATTGAGTAATTAAGTCGAGTGGTTATTTACTAGCAAAACTAATAGGTAAGTTAATACGAACATTGATACAGGCAAGATCACAAGCAAGGCACGCTAAAGAAAGTGCCTTGCTAAGTGAAGTTATTACTATTTTTTATCGTTTTTTCTATTGTTATGCTTCAATACCGCAGTGGCGGAGTAAGGCGTCTATTTCAGGCGCTCGACCGCGGAAGTTTTTAAATAACTCGCTTGGCTCTTCACTGCCACCCTTTTCTAGAATATTAGTTAAGAATGATTGCCCAGTCGCTTCATTAAAAATACCTTGCTCTTCAAATAATGAAAAAGCATCAGCCGATAGTACTTCTGCCCACTTGTAGCTGTAATAACCTGCTGAGTAGCCGCCACCAAAAATATGGCTAAAACCATGTTGAAAACGATTAAAGCTTGGCGCTGTTACTACCGAGTATTTATTACGCACGTTATCAAGCACTTGTTGAATGTGCTTGTCGTTGTCTGCGGCTTTCGGATCAAAGCTCTCATGCATAGTAAAGTCGAAAATACTAAACTCGAGCTGACGTAACATTTGCATTGCTGACTGGAAGTTTTTCGCGGCTAACATTTTGTCTAACATGGCTTGCGGTAATGGCTCGCCGGTTTCAAAGTGTCCGGAAATAAATGCCAGCGCTTCAGGTTGCCAGCACCAGTTTTCTAAAAATTGACTTGGCAGTTCAACGGCATCCCAAGGTACACCATTAATACCAGCAACGCTGCTAGCATTAATTTGCGTTAGCATGTGATGAATACCATGACCAAACTCGTGGAATAAGGTAACGACTTCATCATGGGTAAATAATGCCGGATTACTGCCAACAGGGCCGTTAAAATTACAGGTTAAATAAGCGACCGGATATTGAATAGAGCCATCAGCAAGTTCGGCTCTGCCTGCGCAGTCATCCATCCAAGCGCCACCGCGTTTTTTCTCACGCGCGTACAAGTCTAAATAAAAGCTACCGCGTTTTTCACCGGCTTTATCAAAAACGTCATAAAAATTAACATCGTCATGCCACACATCAACGCCTGCTCGTTGCTGAATAGATAAGCCAAATAGCTTATGAACCACAGCAAACAAACCTGAAACTACTTTGTCTTTAGGGAAGTACGGACGTAATTGTTCATCGGAAATTGCGTAACGACTTTGCTTTAGTTTTTCACTGTAATAAGCGAGATCCCAAGCTTGTAAGTTATGTTGGTTAAACTCGCTAGCAGCAAAGTCACTGAGTTCTTTAAAGTCTTGTTTTCCTTGATGTTGTGATTTTATGGCTAAGTTTTCTAAAAACGCCATCACTTCACCGGTAGTGTTGGCCATTTTTGTCGCTAAAGAGTGCTGAGCGTAGTTATCAAAATCAAGTAAGTTGGCTAACTCATGACGCAAGCTTAATAGCTCATTCATAATAGCGCTGTTGTCAAACTCGTTAGCATTAGGCCCTTGATCAGAAGCGCGGGTAACAAAGGCGTGATACATTTGCTCACGTAAGTTAGCGTTATCGCAATACATCATTACCGGCAAGTAACTTGGCATATCTAGGGTGAAGGTATAACCTTGTTTGTCTTTTGCTTGCGCTAATTCTTTAGCTGCTGCTACTGCGCTGTCAGGTAAACCGGTTAAATCAGCTTTATCGGCAATGGTTACGCTAAAAGCATGAGTAGCATCAAGTACGTTATTACTAAAGCTTGAGCTAAGCTCTGATAAGCGCGTTACTATTTCACCGTAACGTTTTTTGTCGTCGTTGCTTAAGGCAATGCCCGATAAAGTAAAGTCGCGCAGGGCATTGGTAATGACTTTTTGTTGGGCAGTATTTAAGGTGATAAATTCGCTACTGTCTTTTAAACTTTGATAGGCTTTATATAGGCCTTCATGTTGACCAACAAAAGTGCCGTATTCAGACAATAATGGTAAGCAAGACTCATAAGCATCGCGTAATTCGTCACTACTCATTACAGAGTTTAAATGAGAAACAGGTGACCAAAGCTTAGATAACACATCATCTACTTCATCAACGGGAACCACTAAGTTGTCCCAAGTAAAGACATTATTATCAGCGAGTACTTGTTCAATAACTTTTTTACAGTCACTAATGGCTTGCTCAACAGCAGGCTTTACGTGCTCAGGTTTAATTTTTGAAAAGGCGGGTAATTCGCTAGGTACTAATAATGGATTGGTCATAGGTTACTTATTTCGACGATTAAATGTGTTATAGATATTGTTAGATGTAATGGTTAATTAACAGTATTTCAAGGTGCTATGCTAATAATTACTGACTTGTTGTTAACGCTTTACAAAATGTCACTTGAAATAGGGCGTTGTCGCGCATATATATTGGCTATCTTTTATAAAAATTTGAGACCAACATGACACAACATTTTGATTATCTTGCCATCGGCGGTGGTAGTGGCGGTATTGCTTCAGCTAACCGTGCAGCAAAACTAGGCAAAAAAGCAGCAGTTATTGAAGCAAAATATATTGGCGGCACCTGTGTCAATGTTGGTTGTGTCCCTAAAAAAGCCATGTGGTACGCCGGACAAATATCTGATGCGCTTAAATACGCTAATGATTACGGCTTCGGCGATTATTTAGCGCAAGACAAACCGACATTTGACTGGGCTAAATTAGTGGCTAACCGTGAAGCGTATATTGAACGAATTCATGCGGCTTATCAGCGTGGCTTTGATGCTAATGATGTTACTGTCATTAATGGTTTTGCTAAGTTTGTTGATAAAAATACCGTTGAAGTTAATGGCGAATTAATTACTGCGGATCATATTACTATTGCTACCGGTGGTCGTCCTGCTGCCCCTGCTATTGAAGGTGCGGAATATGGTATCGACTCAGACGGTTTCTTTGCCTTAACAGAGCAGCCTAAAAGTGTTGCGGTTGTTGGTGCAGGCTATATTGCGGTTGAACTTGCTGGCGTATTTTATGCGCTAGGCAGTGAAACGCATTTATTAGTGCGTAAAGAAAAACCATTACGTGGTTTTGATAACATGTTAAGCGACACCTTAGTCGAGCAAATGGCAAAACATGGCCCAACGCTACATAACCACAGTACGCCAGAGCGTGTTGAAAAGTTAGCGGATGGTCGTTTAGTGGTGCACTTAACCAATGGTAAAACGATTGGTCCTGTTGATACCTTAGTGTGGGCAATAGGTCGTGAACCAGCAACTGATAATATTAATATTGAGTCAACAGGCATTGAACTTGATGAACGTGGCTTTATTCCTACTGATAAATTCCAAAACACTAATGTTGAAGGTATCTATGCTGTTGGTGATAATACCGGTCGAGCGCAATTAACGCCAGTAGCCGTTGCGGCGGGTCGTCGTTTATGTGAGCGTTTATTTAACAATAAACCGAATGAGCATTTAGATTATAGTGGTATTGCTACCGTGGTATTTAGCCACCCTGTTATTGGTACGGTTGGCTTAACTGAAGAAGAAGCTATTGCTGAGTATGGTGAAGACAATCTTACCGTGTATAACTCACAATTTACTGCGCTTTATCAGGCAATTACTGAAGACTATCGTGATCCTACGCGTATGAAGTTAATTTGTGCCGGTAAAGAAGAAAAAGTCGTCGGCTTACACAGTATTGGTTTTGGTAGTGATGAGTTATTACAAGGTTTTGCTGTTGCCATGAAAATGGGCGCAACTAAAGCTGATTTTGATAACACCATTGCTATTCACCCAACCTCAGCTGAAGAGTTTGTTACCCTGTAACTTAGTATAAACTGCCACGAAAGCATGGGAGCTAGTGCTCGTTGCACTCGCTCTATACTCTTGTTTCCATGCTCTGCGTGGGAACAAGTTCCTGCTGTTTTACTCAACTGTAATGGTGATTTTCTTGCACTCGTTCCCACGCTCTGCGTGGTAATGCATATGCTAACGCACAGCATGGGAGCTAGTGCGCGTTGCACTCGCTCTATACTCTTGTTCCCATGCTCTGCGTGGGAACAAGTTCCTGCTGTTTTATTCAACCGTAATGGTGATTTTCTTGCACTCGTTCCCACGCTCTGCGTGGTAATGCATATGCTAACGCACAGCATGGGAGCTAGTGCGAATTGCACTCGCTCTATACTCTTGTTTCCATGCTCTGCGTGGGAACAAGTTCCTGCTGCTTTACTCAACTGTAATGGTGATTTTATTGAACTCGTTCCCACGCTCTGCGTGGTAATGCATATGCTCACGCACAGTATGGTAACTAGGTGTATACTTAAGCTAAACAGCTAGCTCAAGGATGACCAATGGGCAGAAGTCGATACAAAATAGTTCAACCAGGTGCTCCACACTTTGTTACCTTAACCGTGTTGCATTGGATCCCTATCTTTACCCGTCCACAAACAGTGGCGATTATCTTTGATTCGCTATCATTTTTAATGCAAGAAGGTTTAAAAATACACGCTTATGTGGTTTTGGAAAACCATCTGCATTTAGTTGTGCAAAGTCATGACTTGAGTAAAGATTTGGCGCGTATGAAGTCGTATACCGCGAAGGCATTAATTGCTTATTTAGCTGAGCATAATGTAAAAACCATTCTAGAGCAGTTGGCTTTTTATAAAAAAGCGCATAAAGGTGAGCGTGCCTATCAATTTTGGCAAGAAGGTTGTCATCCAGAGTTAATACAAAGCGATGATATGATGCGACAAAAAATAGAGTATATTCACCAAAACCCCGTTAAGCGAGGCTATGTCGATCAAGCTAAACATTGGCGATATTCTAGTGCGCGTGATTATGAAGGAGAAAACGGTTTACTTGCAGTTTGTAAAGTTTGGTAGTTGCTATTCTGAAGCTGTATGCATTACCACGCAGAGCGTGGGAACGAGATTATATTCTAGTGCGCGTGATTATGAAGGAGAAAACGGTTTACTTGCAGTTTGTAAAGTTTGGTAGTTGCTATTCTGAAGCTGTATGCATTACCACGCAGAGCGTGGGAACGAGATTTATTCTAGTGCGCGTGATTATGGGGGAGCTAGTGCGCGTTGCACTCGCTCTATACTCTTGTTCCCATGCTCTGCGTGGGAACAAGTTTCTGCTGTTTTACTCAACCGTAATGGTGATTTTCTTAGATACTACCGCAGGTTTGTGTGGCACATGATGATGATCACCTAAAATAAGCTGTAAGGTGTGCTCGCCTTTAGGTAAGGTTAATGTTGTTTGTGTTTGCCCACCACCAAAGTGTTGTACGTCGCTACCCATCGGCATATCAAAAGCAGGTAATGAATCTTTATCGATAAGTAAGTGATGATGGCCGGTATTTTTCTTTTCTATACCTGCGGGTGAAACACCCATATCTTTTAAACCAAAAGTTACCGTAAAGGTTTCTTTTACGGTAGCGCCATCTGCGGGTGAAATAATGTAAACATTAGCACTTGCAGGAGCAACTGATTGCACCATGCTATTGGCGTTGGCTAGATCAGATAAAAGCAATACTGGGCTTAATACTGCGGTTAATAGTGATAATTTAAGTAATTTTTTCATAATATAACTCGTTAATTTTAAGTGGGATTTTTATGAAAATAACGCTGCTGACTGTCACAGTCAATACCTTATTGAGTCGTTATTTTGTGCGGTAATACATTGTAGGACAAATACCTTACTAATTGTTAGACTACTTTGTTAGAATGGTTTTTTTCGAACATAGCTTCTATTGCTGAGAGTGTTGATTAGTGCGTATTTTTTGCTTTTATATTGTTATTATCTTGATTGCCTTGCAATTGGTTAATACGATCTCAGCAAAGCGTGATAACCATGATTACGCTCATCAAAATGACGTTCAAACCTCACACAATGGTCATGCCAGCTCTCATCATAGTAACACCCTATTAGTCGTTTTACCGGGAAAGATTTTTACCGGTGAAGTGGATCATGGTGATACTGAGCATCCTGATTGTCACGCCAATCATTGCCACCATAGCCATCAAAGTAACCTAGTTTATGTAGACTTATCAGCACAAGTACACTTAGCTAAAATGACCGATAAACAAGTGAATAATAAGAATGCGTTATTTAATTCTTTGTTGATTAGCCCCGCTTCACGCCCTCCCATCGTTTAACGCTTTTTAATATAAACGCGATTAACTTCGCTATTTTTTAATAAGTTAAGTAAATGACGAACTAAGTCATTTACTAATAAAACGAGACATTTATGAATTTTTTTAAATCATTCAGCTTGCTGGCGGCTCTGTTATTGTCAGTAATTTTTACCTCTATTAGTTTTGCCAAAAGCGAGAGTAACCTAGCGCAAGTGAATACCAGTAATAATCATGAAAGTGAAGTGCAGTTACTAAGCTTTACCGACCAGCAAATGCAGATGGCAGACATTAAGCTTGCTAAATTAATACCACAATATATGGACAAACGCCTTTACGCACCGGGCGAAGTACAAGCCAATGGCTATACCAGTTATGTGGTTTCTCCTCGTGTGGACTCAGTTATTATGCGTCGTCACGCTATTTTGGGGGAGCATGTGGAACAAGGGCGGGCATTGGTGACTTTGTTTAGTGAAGATGTTGCACAAGCGCAAGCCTTATATCGACTCGCCTACGCAGATTGGCGACGTGCTAAAAAAGTCGGTAATTCAGTGATCAGTGAAAGCCAGTTACTGTCAGCAGAAACTGATTATATTGCCGCATATAGTCGATTAAAAGCTTACGGTTTATCAGAAAAATCGATTGCTGTAGTGGCTGAAAATAATAGTTCAGCTTTAGGTGAATATACCTTAAAAGCCGAACGTTCAGGTTTGGTACTTTCAGATAACTTTCAGCAGGGCCAACGGGTTAATGCGGGCGAGTCTATTATGGTGTTAGCCGATGAACATGAACTTTGGGTTGAAGCGCGTCTTGCCGCCAATAACAATATGCCGTTAACTAAAGGCACTAAAGCTGAAGTGTTTTTTTCAGGCACAACAACAGACGAAAATCATAGTTATCAAGCAGAAGTTATTCAACAAGGCCACACTATTGACCCTAAAACTCGCACTCGTCTGGTACGTTTAAAAGTAAAAAATACCAATCATCAATTACACCCTGGCTTATTTGTTGACGTTTATTTTTCGGTACTCACTAAAGAGCCGATACTTGTTGTGCCTGAAAGTGCTTTATTACGTGCGAGTGACAATGGCTGGTTAATATACACGAAGCAAGATCAGCCGCTAAAAACGCAACAACACGATCAAACAAACTTCATTGCACAAGAGGTTAACGTAGGGGCTAGCTACCGGGTTTATTCTTCATCAACAAAGCAATGGTTAAATTGGCGTGAAGTAACGGGAGTTACTCCAAACAGTTATTTTGCTATTACCGGCGCGTTTTTTATTGCCTCACAAGGTGCTAAAAGCGGCTTTGATGCCCATAACCATTAGCTTTTTTCGATAGGATAATCTTATGTTAACTCGTTTAATTGAATGGGCTATTGGCAATAAACTGCTGGTAGTGGTTGCTTTATTTACCCTAATTACCAGCAGTATTGCGGTACTGCCTACACTAAATCTTGATGCGTTTCCTGATGTTACTAATGTGCAGGTTGTTATTAATACTGAAGCACCAGGCTTAGCGGCTGAGGAGGTTGAGCAATTAATTACTTTTCCGATAGAAGCCGTTATGTATGCGCTACCAGCGGTTGAGCAAGTTCGATCTATTTCAAAAACAGGTCTGTCAGGCATAACCGTGGTTTTTAAAGAGGGCACTGATATTTATTTTGCCCGCCAGTTAGTTTTTGAGCGTTTACAAGCTGCAAAAGAATTGATACCGCAAGGTATTGGTGCACCCGAAATAGGCCCTAATACTTCAGGCTTAGGACAAGTATATCAATACTTACTCACCAGTGATGCCGGCTATGATATCGATATTATGACATTGCGCAGCTTGAACGACTGGTTAGTTAAGCTGATGTTGATGCCGATTGATGGTGTTACTGAAGTATTGTCGTTTGGTGGTCAAGTAAAGCAATATCAAGTCAATATTGAGCCTAATAAACTCTTGGCTTATGAGCTTAATCAACAACAAGTGATCACCGCTATTGAAAACAATAACCAAAATGCCGGCGGTTGGTATTTAAACCGTGGGCAAGAGCAGCTCGTAATTCGCGGTATGGGTTGGTTAACGTCGGGAGACAATGCTTTAGCACAAATAGCGCAAGTCCCGATAAAAACTATTGAGGGTGTTGTGGTTACCGTAGGTGATGTGGCAACGGTAAGTTTAGGCAGTGAAATTCGCCAAGGCGCGGTCACTATGTCTACTCGCGATGCTCAAGGCACTATTCAAAGTGCTGGTGAAGTGGTTACCGGTATTATTTTAAAACGTATGGGTGCCAATACTAAAACGACGATTGATGGCATTAACGCTAGAGAAGCGATGATTAATCAGGCGTTACCCAAAGGTGTTAAGTTTGTTGTGCTTTATGACCAGGCCGAATTAATTACTAAAGCCGTGACTACCGTGACCGATGCATTGCTGTTTGCTTTTGTACTGATCATCATCATATTGGCATTATTTTTAATGAATTTATCAGCCACCTTTTTAGTGCTGATTTCTATCCCAATTGCGATTGGTTTGGCCTTGATGGTGATGGCATGGTGGGGCATTTCAGCCAATTTAATGTCATTAGGCGGCTTAGCAGTGGCTATTGGTATGTTGGTTGATGGTGCGGTAGTGATGGTTGAAAATATTTTCAAGCATCTTGCATTTGCACAAAGTAAAGCTAAGCAAAAGTTATCAGCGGCAGAAATTCAACATACCATAAGCCAAGCCGCACAGGCTGTGGTTCGCCCTATCTTCTTCGCTACCGCGATTATCCTCGTGGTATTTATGCCGTTATTTAGCTTTGAAGGGGTTGAAGCCAAGTTATTTCAACCGATGGCGATTAGCATTATGTTAGCCATGTTATCGGCCTTGTTTGTCGCCATCATTATTGTGCCAGCATTGGCGAGTATTGTGTTTAAGCGCGGTATTAAAGCAAAAGAAAGCCTAGTGTTAAAACCAATAACTGCTTTATATCGGTTTAGTTTAACGAAAGCGCTACATTGGAAAAAAACCATCGTTACTTTTGCTGTGTTGTTAATGATTTCGGCGATAGCACTGCTGCCGCAATTAGGTACAGAATTTGTGCCTGAACTGGAAGAAGGCACTATTAACTTACGCGTTACCTTAGCGCCCTCGGCAAGTTTAGCCACCGCCTTATCGGTTGCCCCTAAATTAGAAAAAATATTGTTAACCTTTCCTGAAGTCACCTATGCTCTGAGTCGCATTGGTCGTCCTGAAATTGGCGGTGATCCTGAACCGGTTAATAATATTGAAATTTATTTGGGGCTTAAAGCGGTTAGTGATTGGCAAAGTGCCAGTAACCGCCATGAATTACAAAATAAAATGGCGGCAGCGCTTGAGCAATTTCCTGGTTTGTTGTTTAACTTTTCACAGCCCATAGCTACCCGTGTTGATGAATTACTCTCAGGGGTTAAAGCGCAGTTGGCGATAAAACTATTTGGGCCTGATTTAACCGTTTTAGCAGAACAGGGGCAACAAATAGCGCAGGTAGTAAAAACGGTTGCTGGCGCCCAAGATGTTGCGATGGAGCAAATATCAGGTGAAGCCCAATTGGTTATTAAGCCTAAGCGCAGGCAATTATCGCGTTATGGCTTATCGGTTGCTGATGTGATGAATGTGGTTAGTGACGGTTTGGGTGGTCGTGCCGCTGGGCAGATCATTAATGGTAACGAGCGTTATGATATTTATGTTCGACTCACCAATACTTTTAGGCAAGATGTGACGGCGATTAGTGATTTACGCGTGTTATCGCCCAGTGGTGCTTGGTTACGATTAGCGGATATTGCGGATATAGCGATTGAATCAGGACCACCACAAGTGCGCCGTGACGATGTGCAAAGGCGTGTGGTTATTCAAGCGAATGTGCAAGGGCGAGATATGGGTAGTGTGGTCGCTGAAATACGACAAGCTATTGCACAGCAAGTGAACTTACCTAGTGGTTATAGTGTGCAAATTGGTGGCCAATTTGAATCACAGCAGCGTGCTCAACAGCGTTTATTAATGATTGTACCCTTGTCATTAGTCTTAATTGCTTTACTGCTCTACTTTGCCTTTAACTCGGTTGGTCAAGCGTTGCTGATTTTATTAAATGTACCATTAGCGACTATTGGCGGTATTGCTGCCTTGTATATATCGGGACAGTATTTATCGGTACCTAGCTCAGTCGGTTTTATTACCTTATTTGGCGTTGCGGTGCTTAATGGCGTCGTGATGGTTGAAAGCATCAATGCCGACATTAATGCTGCAGTTAACGGCAACAGAAAATTAGCGCTGCTTAATGCTGGTGATAGGGCAGTACAGTTAAGTTCTTTACAGCTCAATAATGCAATATTTACTGGAGCACTGGCACGTTTACGACCGGTATTGATGACCGCACTTACCTCGCTGTTAGGCTTATTACCTCTGTTGTTATCGACAGGTGTTGGCGCTGAAATACAAAAACCATTGGCCACTGTTATTGTTGGGGGTTTAGTGAGTGCGACGCTATTAACACTGTTTGTGTTGCCAGTGCTTTATCCGCGATTTTCACAAGACAAAATCAGATTACTTAGCGAAGTATAATTAAGTACAGCGAATAAAGCGTATTTAATATTAATAACATTAATACGCTTTATTTTTTGTTTTAGAAACATTTTTTTCGTGACGCAATAACAAGGCAACTGGTGGATCTGTTGCTAGCTATTACCCCTGCTCGCTTATGTTTTTTTGTTCTTTAAAAGGGGCACTAATCGGTAAAAAAAGTTTAATAATTAACTGGTAATCAGCCCGATTTCTGATAATCTTCCCCCCTAGATACTCACTTTAGCTTGTTTTTTGTACAGCCAAGCAGTTCACACTATAAATAACGTAATAAGAAATTTATCCACATTAAGTAAAAATAAAAGCTAAACGTTGTGAAATGTGATGCGATTCTATTTATTTATATTAAAAACAAGTATTTATAATTACTACGCCAGATTTGCAATAAGCAATTTCCTGGCTATTTTTCGTACTTGATCACAAGGTTATCCACAAGCTCTACCAATAAAGTAACCAATAAGCACCTTGATAAAGTAGCGCTTATTGATATCAATTCCATTACCTCCAATCAATGCCTTACCTCTCAGCCTTTTAATTCTCGTTGAGTGGTCACTAACTTAATGGACTTGGTATTATACTTTATGTCATGCTTAGCCATCTTTAGCTTAATTTAGTCGCTTCGCGTATTTTTTTATGACAACTTCTGCCACCAATATTGATCCAACTATCCTAAAATCTCCCTTAATATTAGTCGATGGCTCTTCGTATTTATTTCGAGCCTATCACGTGCCTTATTTACAAGCACTTTCAACCGCCGATGGTCAACCTACGGGAGCGATTACCGGTGTATTGAATATGCTAGGTAGCCTGAAAAAAGACTATCCTAACGGCAATATCATTGCTATTTTCGACGCTAAGGGGAAAACTTTTCGTAATGATATGTACCCAGAGTACAAAGCTAATCGTCCACCTATGCCAGAAGAATTACGCAGCCAAATTGCGCCTTTACATGACATTATTACCGCCATGGGTTTACCATTGTTAGTGATTCCTGGCGTTGAGGCTGATGATGTTATTGGTACGCTAGCAAAACAAGCAGACGAGCTTGGTATTGAAACCGTTATTTCAACTGGCGATAAAGATATGGCGCAGCTTGTTACTGAACATGTCAGCTTGATTAACACCATGACCAAGGTTGCTATGGATGTTGATGGCGTTAATGAAAAATTTGGCGTTCGCCCTGATCAAATTATCGATTACCTTGCCTTAATGGGCGACAAGGTTGATAACATTCCTGGCGTAGTTAAGTGTGGACCAAAAACCGCGGTAAAATGGTTAACAGAATACAGTACACTCGACGGGGTTATTGCTAATGCTGATAAAGTTAAAGGCAAGGTTGGTGAAAACCTACGTGATGCCTTAGCGCAGTTGCCGCTGTCTTATCAATTAGCGACCATTAAGTGTGATGTTGAATTAGCCTTATCTGCGTCAGAATTAGCAGCCGGTGAGCCAGACGTTGAAGCATTAACTGAACTTTATCAAAAGTTTGAATTAAAACGTTTATTAGCAGACTTAGCAAAAGGCGCTAGCGAGTCAAACGCTGCCAGTGCAAGCAATACAGCGAAAGCCATTAATGTAGTAGCAGCTGGTGAACAAGCTGCTGAAATTAATGCCGCAGTGGTAGAAGAAAGCCAATACGATATTATTTTAGATAAAACACTTTTTGAACAGTGGCTACAAAAATTACAAGCGTGTGAAGTTTTTGCCTTTGATACTGAAACCACCAGTGTGCATTATATGCAGGCAGAATTAGTCGGCTTATCCTTTGCTATTGAAGCAGGTAAAGCCGCTTATATACCGCTAACGCATGATTATGAAGGCGCACCTGAGCAACTCGATAAAGACTGGGTACTAGCGCAATTAAAACCATTGCTCGAAAGTAAAAAAATTAAGAAAATTGGTCAAAATATCAAGTACGACGCCAATGTATTAAGCCATTATGATATTGCTTTACAAGGCCTTGAGTTTGATACCATGATTGAATCTTATTGTTATAACAGTGTAGCTACTCGTCATAATATGGATGCGTTAGCACTGAAATACCTTGGTTATAAAACTGTTTCTTTTGAAGATATTGCTGGTAAAGGCGCTAAGCAACTGACCTTTAATCAAATTGAACTTGAAAAAGCAGGTCACTATGCTGCTGAAGATGCCGATATTACTTTGCGCTTACATCAGGCTATTTATCCTGCATTAGCGCAAACGCCTGCAATGTTAAGTGTTTTTACTGATATTGAAATGCCTTTATTAACAGTGCTGGCGCGTATGGAACAAACGGGTGTTTTAATTGATAGTGATGTCTTGGCCGATCAAAGCGTCAGCTTAGGTCAGCGGTTAGACGAGCTGGAAATTGAAGCTCATAATTTAGCCGGTAAAAGCTTTAACTTGTCATCACCGAAGCAATTACAGCAAATTTTGTTTGAAGAACTGCAAATACCGGTCATCAAAAAGACCCCTAAAGGTGCACCGTCAACAGCAGAAGAAGTGCTACAAGAGCTCGCACTTGATTACCCATTACCGAAAGTTATTTTGGAAAATCGCGGTTTAAGCAAACTTAAATCAACTTACACCGACAAGTTGCCGTTAATGGTTAGTGAGAGAACAGGTCGTTTGCATACCTCTTATCATCAAGCGGTTACCGCAACTGGGCGTTTATCTTCAACCGATCCAAACTTACAAAACATTCCCATTCGTAGTGAACAAGGTCGTAAAATTCGCCAAGCGTTTATCGCCCCTAAAGATCACAAAATAGTGGCGATAGATTACTCGCAAATTGAATTACGTATCATGGCGCATTTATCTAACGATAAAGGTTTAGTGACGGCATTTAGCGAAGGCAAAGATATTCATAAAGCGACTGCCGCAGAAATATTTGCTGTTGAACTTGATGAAGTCACTACTGATCAACGTCGTAGCGCTAAAGCCATTAACTTTGGCTTAATTTATGGCATGTCAGCCTTTGGATTAGCGAAGCAACTCAATATTGGTCGTAAGCAAGCACAAGAGTATCAAGACAAATACTTCCAACGTTATCCTGGTGTATTAACGTACATGGAAGATACTCGTCAACAAGCGAGCGATCAGGGCTATGTTGAGACTTTATTTGGGCGTCGTTTATATTTACCAGATATTAATGCTAAAAATGGTATGCGTAAAAAAGCCGCCGAGCGGGCTGCCATTAATGCGCCTATGCAAGGGACAGCCGCTGATATTATTAAAAAAGCTATGCTGGCGGTAGACTCATGGTTACTTGAGCAAAATGATGACCGTATTAAGATGACCATGCAAGTTCACGATGAACTCATTTTTGAAATTCATCAAGATATTGTCGAAGAGACCACTGCTAAATTAGTGACGTTAATGAATGATGCTGTTGAGTTGAGTGTGCCATTAATTGCCGAATCAGGTATTGGCGATAACTGGGATGAAGCGCATTAATTTACTCGCTAATGACGACTGCTCTGTTTGGGAGTTCATATCAGTTTTGTGTAGGTTGGCCTTTAGGCCATCACGGCAATATTTTCCCTGTTGCTTTGACGGGGTAAACCCCGACCTACAAACAGCTTATCGAACAGCTTATCGCGCCAGCCATAATAAATCATTGGCAGGTATTTAAATGACCATTGTCGCGGTGGCGACGACACCCAAAGGGATACTGCCTCCGGCATCCCTCTGGACTTCCTCGGAGCTGCTAATCAAGTGTTATCCTGCATTTTAATAATATTTTCGACGTAACAGCGCTGAACGGGCATCCTTGCCCTACATCGCTTTGCTCATCATCCCTGATGAGCATACGTGAATATTACCTATCATTGCGGCACTTGATTCAAGCAGGCTTGGTGCGTGTTGACAGGTCAGGGGAAGGCGATATGAGTTTTATTTTTTGGAACTTATCGTGCCACCGCTCATATCAGTTTTGTGTAGGTTGGCCTTTAGACCATCACGGCAATATTTTCCCTGTTGCTTTGACGGGGTAAACCCCGACCTACATCGCTTTGCTCATCATCCCTGATGAGCATACGTGAATATTAGCTATCATTGCGGCACTTGACTCAAGCAGGCTTGGTGTGTGTTGATAGGTAGGGGGAGGCAATATGAGTTTTATTTTTTGGAACTTATCGTGCCACCGCTCATATCAGTTTTGTGTAGGTTGGCCTTTAGGCCATCACGGCAATATTTTCCCTGTTGCTTTGACGGGGTAAACCCCGACCTACAAACAGCTTATCGTGCCACCCATAATAAATCATTGGCAGATATTTAACTGACCTATTGTCGCGGTGGCGACGACACCCAAAACTGTAAAACACTAAGCCAGTGACTGTGCCCGATTGGTATTAATCTAAATGGGCTGAATCACTGCTTTTTTATGCCCGGTCGTTAGTTCGTATCACTAAGTTATATAGCTAACCGATAAGGGTTAACGGGCGTGGTTTTTTTTGAGAGAGCTTTGCAGTATTAGCGTTAAGCTACCGGCAACTAAGCCCCATAATACCGAGCTAATGCCCCATAAAGACAAGTTTGAAGCGGTCACTAAAAAAGTGATTATCGACGCTTCCGACATGGTTTTGTCAGACAATGATTGCTCAATACTGCTGGTAATGGTGGTGAATAAGGCAATACCCGCTAATGAATAGATAAGCGCACTGGGTAAGTGGGCGAAAACTTGTATTAAGTAACCTGAAAAAATAGCCATTAATATATAAAACAGCCCACCGGCAATCGCCGCCCAATAGCGTTTTTTAGGCTCTTTATCGACACTGTCGGTCATACAAATAGCGGCGGTAATGGCGGCTAAGTTTATTGCATAGGCACCAAAAGGTGCGGTCAGCATATTCACCAAACCGGTGACATTGAGAATAGCAGAAACCGGTACTTTATAATGATGTGCTCTTAATACCGCGATACCGGGTAAGTTTTGTGCCGCCATGGTCACGATAAATAAGGGCAAGCCAACCCCTAATATTGCGCCAACATTAAATTCAGGTGCTATATAGCTAAATTCACTGGCTTGCCACGATACCTGATTTACTTCAATTAATTGCAGCTGCCATGCCAGCACAACACTAATTGCCAAAACGAACAAGATGGTAAATTTAGGGGCTAGCGGCTTAACCAACAAATAGGTGACAAACATGGCGATAACCAGTAACGGTTGCTGATTCATTTGATTAAAAACATCAATACCAAAGTTAACCAAAATACCAGCCAACATTGCTGCCGCTAATTGAAATGGGAGTTTACTGATGAGCTTTTCAAACCAACCGGTAATACCGCACAGAAAAATTAACAAGGCTGAAAACATAAAGCCGCCTATGGCTTCGTTCAAACTAAAGCCTTGCGCGTTGGCCATAAGTAATGCTGCGCCGGGTGTTGACCAAGAGATAAGTATTGGAATACGGTAATATAAAGATAAGGCAATAGAGCTTACACCGATGACCAAGCCTAAGGTTAATAGCCAACTTGCGGCTAGGCTAGCATCGCCGCCTAAATTAATCACAGTTTGATAGATTAATGCGATCGAGCTGGCAAAACCAATAACTACAGCGACTAATCCCGCTACGCCCGCACTGAGAATACGGTTGACTAACATAGTAAATACTTCATAATAATTTTTTGATGTGCGTTATAACGCATAAAGAGGCGCGCATGGTAGCACCGTGCGCTATAGCGCACAAGGGGGCTGATAAGTAAAAAATGAGTAACAATATAAATAATGTGATCGGGGATCAATTAAAGGGGGCTAGAGCTGAACAGGGTTGGAGCTTGGATTTAACCAGTGAAAAAACCGGTGTTTCTAAAGCCATGTTAGGGCAAATTGAACGCGGCGAATCAAGTCCGACCGTGGCTCGATTGTGGAAAATTGCCAGTGGTTTTGATTTACCATTAAGCTACTTTTTCGGCGATATTACCGGTAATAAGGCCTCTGAGCGACTATTAACGTCCGACCAAGGCATGAGCATTGTTACGCTTTTTCCTTTTGACTCACAAACTAAAACTGAAATACATGCGTTAACGTTATCGCCATTACACCAGCACATGTCGTTGCCGCACAATAGTGGTGTTGTCGAACATATTCTGGTGATTGCAGGTGAAATGGAGTATTTTCTCGATGATAAATGGCATCGATTAGCGCAAGGTGAAGTGGTTAAGTTTGCTGCCAACGTAAAACACGGCTACCGCAATGTATCAGCAGAAAGTGTCACTTTTCATAATGTTATTACGTATACCGGCAGCGGCTTTTCACCGGTTAAAGTTTTAGCTTAGCTATTATTTTTCATAAAAAAGTTCACTGAATCTAAAGCGACAACATAGTCACGCTTAAGGTCTTTATTTTCCGCCAGTTTATCCAAATCACCAATCAGCGTTACTAACTTGTTATGAGCATGGTGGTTGGTTCTATTAAAATCGTCTGGCGTGCCTTTATTGGCAACCCGCTGTTTTTTATCTAGGCTATGACTCGTTTCGTTGCTCTCAAGCCATATATCGTTAATAAGGCGAATATTACTTTCATTGGCTGTTTTTTCAGAGAGTGCCATTTGTAGTTCATACTGCGATGTTTCGGGGTTAAATTGGTAGGTTTCTTTATCTATCGCTACTTGGTGTTGTTGATCAAGTCCAACTAATTCATTATCTTTTACCGCAGTGCCTATGTCATAGCTTTCGGTTTTATGGTAATAATCTGGACGGCTTCCCTGATAATCAAAATGCGCGTTTGCTGTTTTACTTTGTGTGATGCCGCTTAACTCGCCTGACTGATGCTGTTGGGTTGCTTGGCTCAAGGCAACACTGGCTTTTGGACGTAAGCCACGACCTTCAGGCTCTTTCGAAAATGAAAAATTTGCATCAAAATCGGCTAATTTAGAAAGACCAGCACCTAAGGTGTTATCGGCTTCGTTGCCAAGCCCTTGGTAGCGAGCATCACTGGTGATCATGTTATCAACTAACGCTGCCACCATCGCTCGGCCATTAGTGAATTGCTCTGCTGCTGTTTGCTCTATATCGCTATAACGCTGCGCTGCTGATGACATACTAGCAAAAGCGTCTTTAAATACAGCAAAACCTTGTAGCATGCTAGCATCGTCTTGTTTACTAAAGGCGGATGTCTCATTTTCGCCTTTACTGTTATGGCGACTCGCTTCGAGGTTTTTATCTAATGTGGCGATATATTGCTGCATTTGTGTGACGTCTTTACCGCCTACAGTAGACATATCTAACGAAAAATCTATTTCAGTAACACCGGCTTGTGAGCTAAAGTCTAGCGCTTGTTGGTTAGACTTTTGATCGACTTGGTAACTTAATTCGAGATTATTTTCTGGCTCGCCAAACTGCTGACCTTCAGTGGTGGAAAAAGCCACATCAAACCCTGATAATTGCTGATGATTGAACGCAGCTAAAAAACCAATATCAAAGTCGGCTTGACCTGCTGGCACATATTGACTGCCTGAGTTTTGACTTACTTTAAAAAATTCATCGGCCATTTCACCAACGCCTGATAAAACCTCGGTCAGTGCCTGATGCTCAGCTGCAGACAAGTCACCATCAACTTGGTAGCTAAGACAAAACCATCAACTGTTTTACCTGTCTTTTCATCATAACCTTGCGATGAATTAACGCTGATATTGATAATATCGCCTTCTTCATTGTTGCTGCGATTCATGCTGCTTAGGTAAAGCCCAAGTGCGCGGTCAACACGCTGTTCACTCGAGGCTAAAAAGGATTCTTGTTTATGCCCCAGTTGACCTAAGCTCGCTAAAATATCACTGGTATTAGCGTAAGCGCCGTGAATATCCTTCACCGACGAATTTAAGCGTTGCATTAACTTATCGCTATTTTCGCTATTGAGTAAACCCTCTTGTTGACTGCTTATTACGGTGCGTAAGGCTAATTCTTGGTCTGAATATTGGTAATTAGCGATTGTCGGTGCACTAGAGGAGGTGGTAAGTGAAGCAAGTTGTTGATGCAGTAATTGCTCAACGGTCGTATCGTCAAACTGGCTGAGGAGTTCTTCAGTTATTGCTGGCGCAGTATTTTTTAGCCCGCTTAGTTCGGTGGTGGCTGTGTGTGCTTTGATTGGCTGGGCAAGCGAGGTTGTTAAGTTAGGCTTATTGTCAGACTGAGAGTTGACTAGATGAGTTACTAAGCTGTTAATCATGATTATCCTTAATCCGCATCACATAGGTATACACATATTAAGATCTATCGGCTAACAAATTAAAAACATTAACGAAATTATTGATAAGATTATTTAAGTGAACTTATCGTGCAACAACAACTTATCGTGCCACCCATAATAAATGGAGCCTGAGTAAGGTCATTGATAGGTATTTAGCTGACACATTGTCGCGGTGGCGACGACACCCAAAGGGATACTGCCTCCGGCATCCCTCTGGACTCCCTCGGAGCTGCTAATCAAGTGTTATCCTGCATTTAAGGTAATATCTTCGACGTAACAGCGCTGAACGGGCATCCTTGCCCAACATCGCTTTGCTCATCATCCTTGATCAATACCAAGTCTATTAAGTTATTTCCCACTCAGCCAGAATTAAAAGGCTTAAAGGCAAGGCATTGATTGCAGAGAATGGTTATTCCCTTGTCAAAATCAATAACGCCTCATGTAAGCCTTTTAAACTGGTCCTTGGGAGCTTATTAGCAAACTGATAACCGCACAAAATTGATGAAATATAGAGCAACTATACTTAACCAATTTTGCTTGTTCTAAGTTTGCTAATACAGCTCTGAGTTGGGAATAAATTTAATAGAATTGGTATGACATACGTGAATATTAGCTATCATTGCGGCACTTGATTCAAGCAGACTTGGTGCGTGTTGATAGGTAAGGGGAGGCAATATGAGTTTTATTTTTTGGAACTTATCGTGCCACCGCTCATATCAGTTTTGTGTAGGTTGGCCTTTAGGCCATCACGGCAATATCTTCCTTGTTGCTTTGACGGGGTAAACCCCGACCTACGAAGAGCTTATCGTGCCACCCATAATAAATCATTGGCAGTTCTTTAAGTTTTATTTCTCTGTGAGCGCGCAGCGCCTCGGTGTTCTCAGTGGTAATATGTGGTTTTTCTTATATTTTAGCCATTAACAACTAAAGATATATTGACCCACTGAGGCTTCGCTCACCGAAAAGACAAAAAGAGTTTGTCGAGGCAAGTATCGATTTACAGGTAAATAGGTTGGTATGACTAGGCGTTAGAATAACGTTCTTTATTACCTAACCAACGCTGAATTAACGCTTGTGCGCATTGTGGTTGTTGGCGTGATAATAGGTAAGCTTTTTGCTTTATTTCTGGAATTAGGTAGCCATCGCGCACTAAATCGGCAATTTTAAGATCTGCTAAACCGGTTTGTCTAGTGCCGAGTAACTCACCTGGCCCTCTAATTTCAAGATCTTTTTCAGCAATAACAAAGCCGTCATTACTCTCACGCAGTACCGCTAAGCGTTTGGTGGCGGTTTTTGATAGTGGCGCTTTATACAACAACACGCAAAAAGAGGCGACAGAGCCACGGCCAACACGGCCACGTAATTGGTGTAGTTGCGCTAAGCCTAAGCGCTCAGGGTTCTCTATCACCATTAAGCTAGCGTTAGGTACATCAACACCGACTTCAATGACCGTGGTGGCGATAAGCAAGTGTAAGTCACCTGCTTTGAAGCTATCCATTACAGCTTGTTTTTCAAGTGCTTTCATTCGCCCGTGCACCAGGCCAATTTTCAGTTCAGGTAATTGTTCTTGCAGTAAAATGGCGGTGTCTTCAGCGGCTTGGCATTGTAGTACTTCAGACTCTTCAATGAGGGTACATACCCAATAAGCTTGCCTGCCATCTTCAACACAGCCTTTGCGAATACGTTCAACAACATCTCCACGACGTAAATCAGGTAACGCCACGGTATTAATAGGCGTTCTACCTGGCGGTAGTTCATCAATAATAGACGAGTCTAAATCCGCGTAAGCGGTCATAGATAACGTCCGTGGAATAGGGGTGGCGGTCATAATAAGTTGATGCGGATATTTATTATCAAAGACGCCCTTTTCACGCAAGGTTAACCGTTGATGAACACCAAATTTGTGTTGCTCATCAATAATCACTAATACCATGTTTTTAAAGACAACATCGGCTTGAAAGAGCGCATGGGTGCCAATGACCATTTGCATTTCGCCACTGGCAATTTGCTCTAGCGCTAATCTTTTAGCTTTTACTTTAGTTTTGCCTGCTAACCAACCAACGCTAATATCAAGTGGGGTAAACCAGTTAGCAAAATTAATAGCGTGCTGCTCAGCTAAAATTTCAGTGGGCGCCATTAAGGCGACTTGATAACCCTCACTAATAGCGGTTAAGGCGGCAAGGGCGGCGACTAAGGTTTTACCTGAGCCGACATCACCTTGTACTAAACGCATCATAGGTTGTGCTTTGGCTAAGTCCGCTTTTATTTCACTAACAACCCGTGTTTGGGCATTGGTGGGAGAAAAAGGTAATGATTGCAGAAATTTTTCAGTGACCTTGTCATCACCGACTAACGCTAGTGCTTCATGCACATCGCTGCTCTGTCTGAGTTTGAGCATACTCAAGTTGTGCGCGAGTAGCTCTTCTTTAATTAATCGTTGTTGGGCTGGGTGGCGGCCTTGCTCTAATTGTTCAACTGACACTTCAGGTGGTGGTCGATGAATAATAGTGAGTGCTTCACTGAGCGAGTATTGCTCGTTAAAAAGTTCGCTAGGTAATAACTCTTCTACTTGGCCGCGCTGTAATAGTACTAAAGCTTGCTCGGTTAAACTGCGCAGTGATATTTGTCTGAGACCATCGGTACTGGGGTAAACAGGGGTTAAGGTTTCTTCAGCAGCGGTTAATTCTCTGTCGTCATCAAGGGATTTATATTCAGGGTGAACCATTTGATAACCACGTGGACCACGTTTTACTTCACCATAGCAACGAATAGTTTTACCAATGGCTAAACTGTTTTTAAGACTGGCAGAAAAGCTAAAAAAACACAGTTGTATACTCCCTGTGCCATCATCTAGAGTCACCACCAGCATACGACGTTTACCGTGCGTAATTTGACTATCGGTGACGTCACCAATGATATTGGTAGCGGTGCCAACAAGTAACTCGCGTACGGTGGTAATACGGGTTTTATCTTCATAACGCAAAGGTAAGTGAAAGAGAATATCTTGCACGGATAGTAAGCCAATTCTCTCTAACTTTTCTGCCAGACTAGGTCCAACACCTTTAAGGGTACTGAGCGGAATTTGTGATAATCGGCTTAACGCTTCCAGTGGCATACAACTTTCCTTTAATGCTTAAGCATTAGTCGTCAATGTGTTGCCAAGATTTTTTGTCCATTTGCATTCTTTGCCACCATTGCTCATCAGCAACGATTTGACCGGCTTCATCAATTTCTGGATAAGGTAAACCCTTACGCTGACAAGCCTCAGCAAAAATAGGATGACCGCCTTCAAACAATACGCGTTGACGGCGTTCATTGCTTAAGCGCGGCTGATCATACATGCCAGCGGCAACACGTTGACGTTGTGCTTCGTAAAGTACTACCGAGCAGGCCACAGAAACATTTAACGACTGCACCATGCCAACCATAGGTATGACAATATCTTGATCAGCTAAGGCTAAGGCAACATCAGAGGCACCGAATTTTTCTTGGCCTAAAATAATCGCAGTGGGTTTGGTGTAATCTATTTCTCTAAAATCAACGGCGGTATCAGATAAGTTAGTCACTAAAACTTGCATACCTTGGGCTTTTAACTGAGCAATAGCGTCCGCTGTATTATGGTGGCTATGGACATCAATCCAGTTTTGACTACCGGCAGCGCTACCGCCACGTACTTCTGCTTCTTCGCTTTTCCAAATGGCATGAACATCACTGACACCTATGGCATCACAGGTTCTTACTACAGCAGCCAAGTTATGGGTTTTATGAACACCTTCCATACAAACGGTTAAATCTGGTTGGCGTTTATCTAACATGGTGTTAATGCGTGTTAATCTTTCAGGAGTCATGCTTTTAATCTTTTTAAATTTTTAATCTTAGCTCTTCAATAAAGCTAAGGTGCCATAAAATAAATCGGCAAAATGAATGTTATTTAGGCAAAGCCATCAAGCTGTCAGTCTATTGAGCTTATACGGATTGGTATGAGACCAACAGCGTAGACCCTGGCGACTAAATATCATTCATTAAGCTTATTTTAGTTAACGCTAGGAAGTTCCATAATACCGTCAATTTCAATTTCAACATCTTTAGGCAATCTAGACACCTGTACCGCAGCTCTTGCTGGGTAAGGTTGACGAAAGTAACGGCTCATAATGTCGTTAACGGTGGCAAAGTTGCTTAAATCAGTGAGGAAGATATTCACTTTTACCATGTCGTTGATCTCACCACCAGCGGCTTCACATACGGCAACTAGGTTTTTAAATACTTGCTCAGCTTGTTCGGCAAAGCCACCTTCAACTACCGTCATTGTTTCAGCAATAAGAGGGATTTGACCAGATAAATAAACAGTATTATTTACTTTTACTGCTTGGCTGTAGGTACCAATGGCGCTAGGGGCTTTGTCTGTACTGATAATACTTTTCATAACTTTCCTTTAATAAGCAGTCTTTGAATAACACTTTTGATGACTGCAGTCGTATTGTTTTATTTATTTCGAATGACGCGTTGAACATCAATCATTACTTTAATTTTTCTAATAATATCAGCTAAATGAATACGGTCTCGACAGGTTATTTCCATGTCAATAATGTATAAACCAGCCTCTTTTTCACCAGAATTTAAACTGTGAACATTTGAACCACATCGTGCGACAACATTAGTTAATAATGCTAATGCACCTTGGTGATTTAAAATTTCAATACGCAGTTTAGCAATAAACTCTTTATTGATACCACTATCCCATTTCACTGGAAATAAGCCCGTTTGCTCACGACCTTTAATATTACGACAACCTTGTTGGTGTACCATAAGGCCCTTACCTGGGCTAAGGTACGCTAAAATGGCATCACCAGGAATAGGGCGACAACATTTACCGTAACTTACTAACATACCTTCAGAGCCTTTTATCGGCAGTTTACTTTTAGGTGCGTTGGGCTCAATAAGACTATCACCGGTAAACTCATTAGTTAAACGTCTGGCAATACCAATACTTAAAGCATTACCTAAGCCGATATTTGTCAGTAATTCATCAAAGGTATCACTACCACTTTGATTAACCACTTCGGCTATTTTTTCTGGGGCAATATCGGCTAATTTTGTTTTACCTAAAGCGTGACTCAATAAACGTAAACCTAAGGTGTGCGATTCATTATTTTTACAGGTTCTCAGGTAAGTTCTAATTCTTAAGCGCGCTTTGGCGGTAACAACAAAGTTTAACCAGGTAGCATTTGGTCTTGCTGATGCAGAGGTAATCACTTCTATGGTTTGACCTGAATCAAGTGCTCGACTCATTGGGAAAGGTTTACGGTCAACCTTAACGCCAACACATGAATTACCTACATCGGTATGTACCGCATAAGCAAAATCAATAGCCGTTGCGCCCACTGGCAGTTCAATAATACGACCGTCAGGGGTAAAGACATAAATTTCATCAGGAAAGAGGTCAGATTTTACATTTTCAATAAATTCAAAAGAGCTACCAGCGCTTTGCTGTAATTCAAGTAAGCTTTGCATCCAACGGCGTGCTTTCATTTGCGCGGTAGTACCGGTGTTATCACCGTCTTCTTTATAAAGCCAATGCGCAGCAACCCCTTTATCAGCCATTTGATCCATATCTGGGGTACGAATTTGTATTTCTACCGGAATACCATGAGGGCCAATAAGTGAGGTATGTAATGATTGATAACCATTGGTTTTAGGAATAGCGATATAATCTTTAAAGCGACCTTCAATGGGCTTAAAGAGATTATGCATGGCACCCAAGGCGCGATAGCAGTTATCAATTTTTTCACTGACGATAACTCTAAAAGCATAAATATCCATTACTTCATTGAATAGTAATTCTTTGTTAAGCATTTTACGGTAAATAGAATAGAGGTGTTTTTCTCGGCCTTTAATTTCTGCATCAATACCGCTTTCTTTTAAGCGTGCCGCAATGGATTTTTCAATATTATCTAGGATGGCTTTACGATTACCACGAGCACTTTTTACTGCGGTTTTTAAAGCACGAGAGCGCATTGGGTAAAGGGCTTCAAAGCCTAAACGTTCTAATTCATTTTTTATATCATGAATACCTAAACGGTTAGCTATCGGGGCGTAAATTTCTAACGTTTCTCGGGCAATGCGGCGTCGTTTATCTGGGCGTAAAGCGCCAAGAGTACGCATATTGTGAGTACGGTCAGCTAGTTTAATTAAAATAACACGAATATCTTGCACCATAGCAAGTATCATTTTACGGAAGTTTTCTGCTTGTAATTCTTCTTTGTTATCGAACTTGAGTTTATCCAGTTTACTGACACCCTCAACAAGCTCAGCCACGGTATGACCAAAAAGCTCTGCAAGTTCATCTTTGGTTACACTGGTATCTTCTATTACATCGTGTAATAACGCCGCCATTAATGTTTCATGGTCTAGGCGCATTTGGGCTAAATTAAGCGCTACAGCAACAGGGTGAGTTATATAAGGGTCACCACTTGAGCGCATTTGGCCATCATGTGCATCTCGGGCGACAATATAGGCTTGCTTGAGCAGCTCAATTTGTTGTTCAGATAAATAGGTAGCGCTAAGCTTTTTCAAAGGTTCAAATAGGTACACCTAGTTACTCCAAATTGAGGGGGAAAGTGGTGATAGTTCCACATAGCTAGAATACGCGGCAATAGGCTCCACTTACAAGCAGAAATTAAAGCCTGAGCAATAAAAAACGCGTAACCTTTTTTCTGAATAAAGCAGAAGGGATACGCGTTTCAAAGGGTATAGCTACAAGAGTTTAACGTTAGCTAAAATCTTCTTGTTGACCACCAACAATCGCTGCAACAGCGTCTAACTCAGCAGTATCTTGCTGAATTTGTTGTTGACGATCAGAAGTGTTCATAATATCGGTAGTAATTAAACCTGCTTCGATTTCACGCAAAGCAATTACCGTTGGCTTATCATTTTCGATATCAACCAAAGGATCTTTTCCACCCGTTGCAATTTGACGAGCACGACGAGATGCAACTAACACCAAATCAAAACGATTACCGACTTTTTCTACGGCATCTTCAACAGTTACGCGAGCCATTTGGTCACTCCAACTAATAATAAAGCAATTTAAAAAATAGTGACGTAGTTTAATACTCACTCATTAATTAAGCAAGTAATAGCCACTAAAAAAATTAACCATTAAAAACTAAAGGCATTTTCACTACTGAGATGTATGGCGGCTACGCTCACCGAGAAGACATAAACAAAAAATGGCCAGTTAACGATTTTCGACTACATTTTTTTGTAATGTCGGTTGTTTTACAGTGCCTTGGGTTTTTCTCAATGTAGGTCGGGGTTTACCCCGTCAAAAAACATCAGCAATATGATTAGCTTGACGGCCTAAAGGCCAACCTACACAGGAGTGTCGGTTGTTTTACAGTGCCTTGGGTTTTTTTCAATGTAGGTCGGGGTTTACCCCGTCAAAAAATATCAGCAATATGATTAGCTTGACGGCCTAAAGGCCGACCTACAAGGGAGTGTCGGTTGTTTTACAGTGCCTTGGGTTTTTTTCAATGTAGGTCGGGGTTTACCCCGTCAAAAAACATCAGCAATATGATTAGCTTGACGGCCTAAAGGCCGACCTACAAGGGAGTGTCGGTTGTTTTACAGTGCCTTGGTGGTGATATGTTACGGCCCTTATGTTTTAGGTATTTTGCTCTTGAGCATCGTTGTTGAGTAATTTACGAAATAATGCTTGTTGAGCAATACTTTGCTGGCGGCACTTTAATCGTTGATTCTGTACAATAATGGTGAGATCAAGCAAAGCTTGGTCGAAATCTTTATTAACGATAATGTAATCAAATTCATTGTAGTGTGAGCACTCAGCTTGGGCTTGTTCCATTCGACTAGCGATAACTTCTTCGCTGTCTTGACCGCGACCTCGTAAGCGTTTTTCTAGTTCTTCTTTTGAAGGCGGGCTGATAAAAATAGTGGTTACTGTGGGTCTTTTCATACGCACTTGCTGAGCACCTTGCCAATCAATATCAAGAAACACATCAATACCTTGGGCTAGTTGTTTATCAATAGCTGCTTCAGAGGTGCCGTAATAATTGCCAAACACTTTAGCGTATTCATAAAAAGCATTGTTCTTTATTTGCTTTTCAAACTCATCAACACTAACAAAGTGATAATGCTCGCCATTATTTTCCCCTGGACGAGGAGCACGAGTAGTATGTGAAACCGATACTGCTAATGTTCTTTTTGAAGAATCCGCTTCCTGTTTTGCTTCTTGCTTTAGTAAAGCAGTGATCAAGCTAGATTTGCCAGCACCACTTGGTGCAGAAAGAATAAATAAATTGCCAGGTACAGTCACAAGGGGTTCCTTAGGGTTACCTAAAAAATAGGCATAAAAAAAGCTGAAGCGCATTTTACTCTATTAGAATAAAAAAATCTTCAGCTTGATTACGTCCCGTATTAAGAAAATTTAATACGGCAATACATCATGGCTTAGTAGCTTCTCAGTACTAAGCCTAAGTATTTGAATTAAAGTACTTTAGCGATAGACTGTGCTAAGTAGTCAACATTGTCTTTTGAATAACCAGCAATACTCATACGGCTAGAGCCAATAAGGTAAATGCTGTAATCATCTTGTAGTTGTTGTACTTGCTCAGGCGTAAGGCCTAAGAAAGAGAACATACCAGATTGACGGCTGATATGACTAAAGTCTTGCGTTACGCCATTTTCAATCAGTTTTTCAACGATTAAATTACGGTTGTCGCTAATACGATCACGCATATCTTTTAATTCGCCATACCATTCTTCACGTAATTCTTCAGACGTTAGAATTGTTTCAACAATTGCCGCACCATGTGCTGGTGGCATAGAGTAAATAACACGTGCGTTATAAAGTAATACTGAATGGGCAAGGTCAACGGCTGTGCTTGATTTACCAATAATGGTACAAGCGCCAATACGTTCACGGTATAAGCCAAAGTTTTTAGAACATGAACTACAAATGATCATCTCTTCAACAGCGTCAGCCATTAAGCGTAAGCCGTAAGCATCTTCATCTAAGTCGGTACCAAAACCTTGGTAAGCCATATCAAGTAGTGGTGTGAAACCAACTGTTTTAGCGACATCAGCAACTTGTTGCCATTGTTCTTTATTTAAGTCCATACCACTTGGGTTATGACAACAAGCGTGTAATAACACGACATCGTCACTACCTACGTTTTTAAACGCGTTTAACATGCCATCAAAATCTAAAGTTTTGTTGTCATAATCGTAGTAAGGGTAAGTTTTAACATTTAAGCCAGCAGCGGTGAATACGCCAATGTGGTTTGCCCATGTTGGATTACTGATCCAAATAGTTGTGCCCGCTTTACATGATTTGATAAATTCACCAGCAACACGTAATGCACCGGTGCCACCTGGCGTTGAAATAACGCGAGCACGGTCTTGGGCAAGAACATTATGGTCAGCACCAAAAATAAGTTTCGCCATTTCAGTGTTAAATAATGGTGAACCACCTGGGCTAATGTAGGCTTTACTCATCTCTGTCGTTAAGCGGTGTTGCTCTGCTTTTTTTACACAGTTAAGTACTGGCGTGTTGCCTGCTTCATCTTTATATACACCAACACCTAAATCGATTTTCTTTGGGTTAGTATCTTTTTTATATTTAGCCCCTAATCCTAAAATTGGATCGGCAGGCAAAGCTTTTAAACTATCAAACATGACAAAATTTTCCTTTATGTTAGAGAGCGTGGCTAATAAGGCATTATCGCGATTATTACCCTAAAAGCTCTAGAAATTTTAATTGCCCAAGCATAACCTATGCACAAGGCGTAATTAAAGTAATTTTATGCCATATAGTGAGAAAATTATCATTAAACACTTATTATTAAACGTTACTTTCTACATTAAGCGAGTTTTTGATAGCTACTTTTAGCTACCACCCTGTGGCTTGATACCAATCATGAACAATCAGTTAAAAATTATTGGTTACTGCGGCTATAACACCAATGGCACCACCAAATATACCACCCCAGACAACTAGCCAACCTAGGTGTTTGTGTATCATCTTTTGTACTATTTCTTTCACCAACTGTGGTGTTAACTCATTAAGACGCTTTTCAATAATATCGCTAACTTTATCCCGCATACTGGAAATGATATCAGGCTGTTCTAACTCTTCTCGTAATAAGGTGTTAAATTGCTCGCTTTGGGCAATATCTTGAATAGAAAGTTTCATTTTCTCAATAAAGGGCGCTCGCATCGGTTGTAATGCTTCGCTACCACCAACCATGGCAAGCATGCCACCAAAAGACGAATTTTCAATAACGGAGACTAAATTGTCAAAGGCAGGCGAAAGATCTATTTTATCAATAACCGGCGTTAAATTTAGCGTACTGGCCTTGCCTGAACTATCAGAAAGAAAACGGTCAATATTTTGTTCGGTAAAAAACTGTTCCATCATTAATTGCTTTATAGCCACTTTAAATTCTTCAAAGCGCGCAGGAATTACGCCAGAGCCATAAAGTAGTGGCACCTTTTCAAATAACATATGCACAGCAAGCCAGTTAGTCACTGCGCCTGATAAGGCAAATAACCCTAGCGTAAAAAGAATATGTTGATTACTCACATAACCACCTAGGGTACAAGCGATAGCAATGAGGTTGGTAATAAGGCTTTTGTTCACTAAAAACTCCAAGATAATTAATTTTATAGCACGGTATAAGTTTTAAAGGCGGCTATGATAGCATTTAATTTATAGATCCCCATTTTCTTCAATAAACACCTTGCTGATACCTTTATTTCTCGCTGAATGTAAAATAACTTGGTATTCATTTATGCAATGTAATTAAGCCGTTGCAGCGTTTATTTTGTTAATTTGTAATCAATGTTAATAATATCAAAAACGCGCTCTCCGTCAGGGGCATGTACTATTACTTCATCACCAACAGACTTACCCAGTAAAGCACGTGCCATTGGAGAATCTATGCTGATTTCGCCTCGTTTAACATCCCACTCATCGGGGCCGACTACACGATAAATAACTTCAGCATCATCTTCATTAATTAAGGTAACCCAAGCACCAAAAAATACTCGGCCTTCTTGCTGAGGGCTAGGGTATACAATCGTTAATTCCTCTGTACGCTTTACTAAAAAGCGTACTCTGCGGTCTATTTCACGTAAACGACGTTTACCATAAATGTATTCTGCGTTTTCACTTCTGTCGCCTTGCGCTGCCGCTTCACTAACAGAGCGAGTAATTTTAGGGCGTTCATCTTTCCAAAGAAACTTAAGTTCTCTATCTAAGCGATCCCAGCCTGCACGGGTTATATAGTTTGATTTTTTCATGGCGTTACTTTACCTAATAATGACTGCTATTGGTATCAGGACTTGTTGAGTTATGAACTATGGTTCGCGGTGTTTTTTGAACTCGTTCTCACGCTTCGCGTGGTAATGCATAACGTGACAAGAGATCTATCCTAAAAGCTAAACAATAGTTCAAGGGTGACCAATGGCAGAAGTCGATACAAAATAACTCAACAAAATGTGAAAAAAAATAGAGTATATTCATCATAACCCGGTCAAGCGAGGATATGTCGAGCAAGCTAAGTATTGGCGTTACTCCAGTGCTCGCCATTACGAGGGAGAAACGGGCTACTTGATATTTGTAAGGTTTGGTAGCTGTATACTTTGAAGCCGTCTGTATTACCACGCTCCGCGTGGTAACGCATAATCGTTTTCTGTTAGTCTTTTTCTGTTACTATATAGCGCATTATTATCCTGCTGGAACTTCCTTTCAATGGTCACTATTGCACAGCAAATTGCTCAAGAACTTAATGTTAACGTAACACAAATTAATGCGGCTATTACTTTACTTGATGATGGTGCTACTGTGCCATTTATTGCGCGCTACCGTAAAGAGGCAACCCAAGGTTTAGACGACGGTCACCTTCGCCACTTAGCACAACGTTTAAGTTATTTACGTGAATTAGAAGATCGCCGCCAAGTTATTTTAGTGAGCATTAAGCAACAAGATAAGCTCAGTAGCGAGTTAGAAAAACTCATTAAACAAGCCGATAACAAAACGCGTTTAGAAGATTTATATTTACCTTATAAACCCAAAAGGCGTACCAAAGGTAAAATAGCGAGTGAAGCAGGTATAGCCCCATTAGCCAATAAGCTTTTTAATAACTGGCAACTGTGCCCAGAAAAAGAAGCGGAAGCATTTATTAATCAGGCGGCAGGCTTTACTGATGTTAAATCGGTGCTTGAAGGGGCAAGTTATATTTTGGCAGAGCGCTTTAGTGAAGATGCAAACTTACTGGCAAAGCTACGTCGTCACTTATTAAAGCAAGCACACTTAGTGAGTAAAGTGGTTAAAGGGCAGGAAAAATCCGGTACTAAGTTTCGTGATTACTTTGCTCACAGTGAAAAGTTAAAATCAGTACCGTCTCATCGTATGCTAGCGATGTTACGCGGCAGAAATGAAGGCTTCTTACAGCTATCTATTGATGTTGACCCAGGGCAAGAGAGCGGTATTTTTAGTAGCGCAGAACAACTTATTATTGAACATTTCACGCTACGTTGTCTATCAGGTGGCAGCTTATCCGGTGCAACAAAAGCAGCGGCGACAGATTTTTTAACCAAAGTAGTGCAATTAACCTGGAAAGCTAAATTAAGTATTAGCTTAACTAATGAGTTAATCACTAGCTTACGCGAGCAAGCTGAAACACAAGCTATCAAGGTTTTTTCAAATAACCTTACCGATGTATTAATGGCGGCACCTGCAGGCTCATTAGTGACTTTAGGATTAGATCCAGGCTTAAGAACCGGTTGTAAAATTGCGGTTGTTGATGGCACAGGTAAGTTATTACATACCGCTACTATTTTTCCTCATGCACCACAAAACCATTGGGATAAATCAATACGCACCTTAGTTAATGTTTGTCGTCAGTATAAAGTTGAATTAGTCGCTATTGGCAACGGCACGGGTTCGCGTGAAAGTGACAAGTTAGTGGCCGAAGTCATTCAGCTCTTTAAAGCTGATGAAAGCAAGCTACAACTTACTAAAATGATTGTTAGTGAAGCTGGAGCGTCGGTTTATTCTGCCTCAGAATTAGCGGCCAATGAGTTTCCTGATTTAGACGTGTCAATTCGTGGCGCCGTCTCTATTGCTAGGCGCCTACAAGATCCATTAGCTGAATTAGTTAAAATTGACCCCAAAGCTATTGGGGTTGGACAGTATCAACATGACGTAAGCCAAAGCCAACTGAGTAAAACACTTGATGATGTTATTGAAGACTGTGTTAACGCTGTTGGTGTTGATTTAAATAGCGCTTCAGCGGCATTGTTAACCCGCGTATCAGGGTTAAACAAAACTATGGCCAGTAATATTGTCGCTTTTCGAGATAGTGAAGGGCGTTTTACCAATAGAACACAGCTAAAGAAAGTCGCACGTTTAGGGCCTAAGGCCTTTGAGCAAGCGGCGGGCTTTTTACGTATTAGCGATGGTGATAACCCGTTAGATCAATCGGCACTTCATCCTGAAAGCTATCCAGTAGTTGAAAAAATCATTAGCCAACTACAGCTTGATGTTAGTAACGTACTGAATAACACCGAGCAATTACAAGCACTCGATATTAGCCAGTTAATGAATAATGAATTAGGTGAAATAACCATTAAAGACATTATTAATGAATTAGCCAAACCTAGTCGAGACCCTAGACCTGCTTTTAAAACCGCTACCTTTGCTGACGGTATTACCACCATGGCAGATTTAACCGTAGGCATGATACTTGAAGGTGTTGTGTCTAATGTCGCTAATTTTGGTGCCTTTGTTGATATTGGTGTTCATCAAGATGGCTTAGTACATATTTCATCGATCACCGACAAGTTTGTTAGTGACCCGCGTGAAATTGTCAAAGCCGGTGATGTTGTTAAAGTGAAAGTGTTAGAAGTTGATGTGGCGCGTAAACGCGTGAGTTTAACCATGCGACTTGATGAGCAAGTAACCGGTCAAGGGAGTAAGTCCAGTCCAACTAAGAGTGCTAATGACAATAATCATAGCAGTTCAGGTAAACAGGTAAGCACGCACGCATCAAGCCATCATGAAAAAAATCAAGGAAAACCATCAGGACAACAGCGTAAACCGCAAGGTAAATCTACGCCTAAAAAAGTCGATAACGCTGCCATGGGCAACGCCTTTGCTGATGCGTTTGCTAAACTAAAAAAGTAAAAAATGATTTTAGTTTATTATAGGAAAAACTATTGACTAACGTAATAAGAATGATTATCATTTAGTTATTATTTAGGCAGTGAACGCTCTCTCACTAAATAAGTAATAACAAAGCATGGAACTTAGTGGTTATGCTTCAGGACACATAATCACTAAGTACCGCTTTGAGCTTGAATGGGTTCTTCCTACTTTTAACTTTTTGATGGTTTAACCAGTAATACTTTCTTGATGATAAGTGTTACTGGTTTTTTTATCGACCAAAGCCATACTAAAGTCTTAAAGCTAAAACTTAAATCTAGCGACCACTGCAGACATATCATTACTACTGGTTTTTAATGCTTGGCTGGTATGTGCCAGCTGCTCTGTTGTCGCTAACGACTCATCAGTCATCCCCGCTAAATCATTAATACGTAAGTTTACTTCATCAGCCGCTTGGCTTTGTTGGTTTGTTGCGCGCGCTATTTGGGTATTCATATCTGAAATAACTTCCATTAAACGGTTTATTTCAGAGAGTGAATCGTCGGCTTTGGCGGTTTGCTCTACCGTTTTAATAGAAATATCTTGGCTAATTTGTACCGCTGAAACGGCTTCTTGTGCACCCTGTTGCAGTTTTTGGATCATTTTTTGAATTTCATTGGTACTTTGCTCTGTACGGTTAGCTAAGGTGCGCACTTCATCGGCAACCACAGCAAAACCTCGACCTTGTTCACCAGCACGCGCAGCTTCAATCGCGGCATTAAGCGCTAGTAAGTTAGTTTGCTCGGCAATGCTTCTAATCACATCAAGTACGGAGCCAATATTATCACTTTCAGAGGCAAGGCTAGCAATAACGTTACTAACGTCGTCAATATTCGTTGATAGCGACTGCATTTGATTAATGGTGCTAGAAATAATTTCTTTACCCTCTGAGGTGTTGTTTCTAGCATCATTAGCGGCTTGCTCTGCGGAGTTAGCATTATCACTGACTTCTTTTATTTGTGAGGTCATTTCCTCCATAGCTGCAGCAACTTGTACGGTAATATCATTTTGACTTTGTATTAACGCTTGTACACTTTCACTAGCACCAGCAAGCGCCTCTGACTGTGATAAAACCTTGGCAGTATTATCACTAACATCTTGCAGTGATTGCTGCATTTTGCCTGTGAACTCATTAAAGTAACTAGACAGACGTGATATTTCATCTTGGCCTGTAGCATCCAGCTTACGGGTTAAATCACCTTCTCCTTGTGCTATGTCTTTCATTAAGTGTGAGGCGGCATAGGTAGGGCTGATAATACTTTTACCAATAATGTAACTTAAAATAATGACAATTAAGGCAATGATAATACTAGTAATAATCAGAGTATTACGCTGCTCGACAAAAGTAGCGTCGATATCATCTAAATAAGTGCCTGAGCCAATAATCCATTGCCAAGCGGTAAAGCCTTTGACAAAAGAAATTTTATCAACAGGGTAATCAAAGCCCGGCTTGTCCCATTTATAAGGGACAAACCCTTGACCACTGGCGTTAACAACATTAAGCATTTCTATAAACAATAATTTACCGTCAGGATCTTTTATATCGCCAAGACTTTTGCCGTTAAGCGATGGCGTTATAGGGTGCATAATCATGGTAGGAGTAAAATCATTCACCCAAAAATAATTGTTAGTGTCATAACGCAAGCTGTTAATAACCCCTAGTGCTTGCTTTTGAGCTTGTTGTTCAGACAAAGTGCCTTGCTGCTGCAGCGCATAGAAGTGCTCAATAACAGTATAAACATTTTCTACTAAGTTTTTGTTTGCCTGCTCTTTTTGATTTAAAAGAGATTTGTACCCTTGAGACAAGCTGAAACTGTCTAATGCGATTAAGCCCATGAGTATTAAGGAAACTAGCATAGCTAGCCGGTGTTGAATGGTAAATTTTCGTAAAAATTTGATAACGTACTCCTTAATCGTTATTAATAACATCGTTGTTTATTGGGAAGGGTAGTAAATTACTGCAGACTATTCTTTGATCTGTATAAAAAAAGGGAAGCAATAGCTTCCCTATAAAATAACCACTTTTAAAGCTAATGACGTTAAGTGTTAGTTACACTATAAAACGTATTTGGCCGAAAATTGTAAGTAGTTAGAATCTTTATTAACTTCATTCATTTCGAAGTTACCGATTTCAACACCAAAAGAAAGTTGTTTGGTGTAGTTTCTAAATAAGTTAACCGCGACATGGTTACGCTTAGTATCGGCTAAGTCAGCATCTGTGCTGCCATAAAATACCGTTGAACGAGTGTCTTCATCCCAAAAGTGGCGGTAAGCGACCATGTAAGAGGTGGTTTTTTCCGCTTTTTGTCCTACTAAATCTCGTGCTGCAACAACACCTACGTAACGACCTGTGTTACCGGCATGTACTTGAAAGCGTAAATCATCTTTGCCAAAGGTATTAATACGACCGGCAACACCAAAACCAAAGGCTGATTCAGTTTTAGAATCTATGCCTACTACAGCATTTACAGCAGGGGTAATGACTACAGGTAGGCCAGTTGAAGAGTCTATAACAGTAACTGCTGGTTTAGCGGTAACCGCTGCAACAGTGGCTGTATTTAACTGACGCGCTAAACCTGATACTGACACGTTACCCCAGTCACCGGTGAAGGTGTATTTGGCAATAAAATCAGGAATAGAATCTTGGCTGCTATCACCTTTGTCAGAATGTGGATTTTCTAAAGAAAGCTGTAAACCACCATTAGTATAGCGAACCTGTCCTTGTCTAATAAACGCAGAAGCATTTAACGGGCCACCAAAGTCAGCCGCTTCAGCAAGTGCACTCGTGTTCATAAAGGTGGTCCAGGTTTGACCGACTAAAATATTTTTATATTGGATAAACGCGTGACGTAATCTAGGGTGTGATGAATTAGAAACAATTTGATTGCCACCACCACCCAGAAAATCTAGCTCAATAAAACCGGTAACATCGCCATGCACGTATTTAGTGTTAAAACGTGTTTCATTGACTGAAAATTTGGTTGTAGATATATCATTAACGACAGATGCACCACCAATCCAGTAGTCATCATTGGTTATGGGTGAACTAACATCACCATCGATGGTACGTACGTCGGCTTTAATGTAACCGCCAAACGTGATGCTGTCGCCGTCATCTAATTTAATAGTGTAACCTGCATTAGCTGCGCCAGTAAGGGCGAGTAAGCTAGTGGCTAGCACTAATTTTTTAACTGTAAATAATGAATGATTAAACATGATATTCCCCATTTTGTTTCTTTTAAGTTATTTTTAAGGTTATTTCTTTAAGCAAATTACAAAGTAAGTTTTATGAGGTCTTAAGCGCCTCTTATGATGCTATTTGTTATTAGCTTACGTTGTTTGTTTTCTGTTGTTATTATTTTTTACTATGGGGTAATAATTTAGTGTGTAAAGTGAACAAAAGGAATTAGACCTAAGTCTACAATATGACAATTTTAATTATTTAGTCGTATTATTGGCGTTAAAGCCGATTCTAAAGCCGCCCCAGTGCTTACCTTGAATAAATATAGGGGCTGATACATCATGCATAATTTCGCCAGTATCACGTTTATAAGTTTGTAATAAAAACTTATCAGTATGTTTACCGCAACGTATACCTGTTGGATCGTCAAATATACGCTTAGTACGATTGTTAGCTATATCGGTAGCGGTATTACCCGTTAACGGCTTAGAAAAACAAGTATTATGGGTGGGAAAATAACCATTGATGTCTACTGCGCCAGCGTAAATAATCTCAGAAAACTCTTGTAACAATGGTTCTTGAATTTGTGGTAGGTGCTGATCAGTAAAGTTATCAAACGTGGTAGTGTATTTTTTTGGCTCAGTGTTACCTAGTTGTTGGTAGTCAAAGTTAAATAGTTTTTGCTCAGTAATTAGCAGTTTTTCGATACTTTGCTCAAAAAGTTGACTAACCTGATTGGCAGCGAGTTGAGCTTGTTGGCAAATATTGGCAATTAACGAGTTACTTTCAAACGAAGAAATATGGACAAAAATAGCTTCAGTACTATTTGATAATGTTTGTGCTTGTAAAGACGCAGCTTGGGTTTCACTGCCTTTACTTAATAAAAAGTCATGTAAACGCACAATAGACGAGGATATTTCTTCTGCGGCAAAATCTTGTTCTTTTAAGGCATGGCTGATCTGATCACTAGCAGCTGATGAGTCAGTCATTAGTTGATCAATTTCGGCAAAGCCGTGCGACAACTCAGTCATTGTATTGACCACGCTATTGGTTTGCTCAACTATTTGGCTCATTACTGCGGTTGTTTCTTTGGTTTCGCTACTAATTTTTTTAAGCATGTCATCTATTTGCGCGGTAGCATCAACGGTTTTACCCGCTAGTGCGCGTACTTCATCAGCAACAACCGCAAAACCACGTCCTTGCTCACCAGCGCGCGCAGCTTCAATAGCGGCATTCAGTGCCAGTAAGTTAGTTTGTGATGAAATATTACCAATAACATCGGTAATACTTTGAATTTCATGGGCTTTTTCTTGAAGAGATTGTATTTTATTAGCAGCATTGTTTACTGAGTTGCTTAATTCATTAACAATGTTGATATTACTGTTTAACTGAGTTGAGCCGTCAGCGCTGGCTGTCATGGCTTGGTTGGCTTGTTCAGAGGCAAGTAACGCATTATCGTTAATTTGTTTGCTGTTAGTTGACATTTCTTCTGCAGCAGTCGCTAGGCGATCGACATCATCACTCGATTTATTAATAGCGTTACTCAACTGCGTTAGGAAAAAACTAATTTCGGCGGAGTTAATCGCTAATTCACTGGCTTTGCTATTAATTTTTCCACCGATACTTGCTAGCTCAGTATTAGTGTGTGTGTATTCATTGCTCTGGTTCGTCGCTTGTTGGTTTTGCCTAATGACGTCTTTGGAATAAAACACTAGCGCAATGTTACTGATGATAAAAGTACACAATGCAGTAAGCAGTGTTGACGCAAGATAGGTATAACTTAAGTACACTAATAAGGTCATTAAAATAGACAGTAACACGGTGGTAGGTAACAGTTTCTTATTCATATTATGCTCACTAATAGCGGCGCATTGATAACGCCCAAGTTCAATGGATATCGTACAAATTAACGTTTAACCAACCCTGTTGATGTGCGCTGAGTGGGAAATAACTTAATAGGTTTGTTATCAATAACGTAAAAGCTCAAGTATGGGCATTATACTTTAGTAGTGAATTGCTTCTCGTGAGTTAGTTATTAGGTGATGAAGAGAGTAATAAAAAAGCCTAGCGTAAGCAGTTATATAGTGCTTATTCTAGGCTTTTTTGTGGTCACTGTTGACGATTGTACTTATGAATTATTTCAGCTAATTAAAAGGCAAATTGCACGGCAAGACGATAGTTTCTATCATCACCTACAGTAACATTAGATTGACCACCACCAGCGAGATAATCGGTATCAAATAAGTTTTGTACGTTAAAACGTAAGTTAACGTCGGTATTATATAAATTAAGCTTGTAAGTAGCGCCAACATCAACACGGGTATAAGCGTCTTTTACTATGGTGTTTTCTTTATCAGCAAAACGTTCACCTTCAAAAAAAGCACCCGCATTGAACGCAATACTTTCAGTTATTTCATAACGAGACCATACTGAGGCTGACCATTCTGGTGCATCAACTGGGGTTTTACCAGCGTACTCTTCATCATTTTTATAAGTAGCATCTAAGTTCATTATTGAAGTCATCACAAAGAGTTTATCGGTCACGGCACCTTGAGCGGCTATTTCAAAACCTTTATGTTGTTGCTCACCAACTTGTGTGGTTATTTGGGTAATGTTTGCATCAGTACTACTGGTGTAATCTTCAGTCACTAAGACGTTAGATTTAGTAATATCAAATATCGCTGTGGTCAGTAGTAAACGATCATCTAATAATTGCCACTTTGCACCTAACTCGTATTGAGTTGAGGTCATAGCATCTATTTCCATGCCAAAATTGGCATCATCTTCATCGTTAATTGTTTCACTGCTTTGTGGCTCAAAGCCTTCACTATAGCTAGCATAAAAAGTAGTACTATCATTAGGGTGATACAATACCCCTGCTTTAGGTAGCAGTGATTCGTTATCAGCACCTTCTTTACTTTGTTTATCATAACGACCACCAATCATTACTTGCCACTGTTGGTTAAGGGTGATTAAGTCTTGAATATAAATACCGTAATAATCGTATTCAGTAGTAGATAAACTATCGTCTGTTGTATAGCTAATGTTTGGACGAATTGGCTCAGCTTGGCCTGCAGCATAGTCAACAGAGGCGGCATTTACTTTTAGTTGACCGTAATAATAATCTAATGAGTTAGCGCCAATAAGTAAGTTATGCGCTACACCAGCAAGTGTAAAGTCACCAGTAAAGTCAATAAATGCGGTGGTAAATTGCCAATCATCAAAGCGATCATAAGGTTTTGAAGTATACGAGTCACCTTCAACAAAACTATTCGGTTTTTTAGCTGAAGATTCAAAACGTTGGCGTTCGAATGTCTGTTCGTTATAACCTAACTTAACTTGCCATGCGTCATTTAAAGCATAATTGATATCAACACCGTAGTTTTCTACGGTAATATCAGTAAAAGCCCATGACATATCGCGAATCGTTTTATCATCACCAATAATGTTACCGTTGTCATCAAGCCAAGCACCCGTGTCTAAACCGGCTTTATCATTGGTCCTATCATAGTGAGCGCTAACGAGTAAATCGTCAGTAATATCGTAAGCCACCACTAATGCGCCAAGAAAACGTTCGCGCTCGCGCTGTTCACCATTTTGATATTCACGTTGATAGGTAACGTCTTGTTTAACTAGATTAGCACGATAGCGTAAAGATTCATCCTCTGTAATAGCGCCACCAGCATCTAAGGTAAAGCGAGTAGAGCCTTCTTGATCAAAATCGACACCTAGGTTAAAAATGCTGTTAGCGGTTGGCTTTTTAGTGACCATGTTAACTAAACCACCAGGGCCAGACTGACCGTATAAAATACTAGAAGGTCCCTTGATTACTTCAATGCTTTCTAATGTTTCAATAGGTTGTTGGTAATGTGACCAATGTTGATGGCCATCGCGTAGATAACCAGTTGCTGAGCTTAATTCAAAGCCACGTAAGTTAAATACTTCACGGTTACGTTGTTTTGAACCTGGCGTTAAGCTGGCGTCATTACCGAGCACCTCACCAAGCGTAGTAGCGAGTTGCTCATTAATTACCGTGTTGGGAATGACCGTGACCGATTGTGCGGTTTCTAATAATGAAAGATCACCACGCATAGCGCCATTAGCATTATCAACCTTATAGCCATTGAAATAAGTGCCTTTAACTTCAATAACTTCTAAGGCTTTATTTTTTGGTGAAAGATCATTGGCATTAGCAAAAACTGTTGTTGACGAAAGTACCGCGCTAACGGCTAAAAAAAGTGGAGAAAATTTCATAAATAACTCAGACCTTAATGAATAAAAGAGTAAGAAAACGCTACAAAAAATTAATGACTGAATTCTAATGATAACTATTATCATTAGCAATACTTTTATTTGCTTTTCTTTACATTTTTTTACTGTGCTGACGTTATTTATCAAAAAATGACTGCTGATAATGCTTTTCACTTTTTAGGGTAATAAAAAAAGGTCAGCTAAGCTGACCTTTTAGTAAATGTACATAGCTAAGCTTAACAACTTACTCCTCGTTAGCTACTTTGTGCGTTGTTAAGTTAGCCGCATGAGGTAAATCATGTGCTGGCATTGGCTTGTTATCATGTTTTAGGTAGTTATCCATCCAACGCATTAAACGTAAGCTGTAATCATACTTTGCTGCAGCGCGCTTATTACCATGACCTTCACCCGGATAATAAACTAAACGCACTGTTTTGCCATGGACTTTCATATAACGATACATTTCCATTGACTGTGCAGGGTGAACGCGTGGGTCGGCTTTACCGTGCATAATTAATAATGGTGTTTGGGATTGCTCAACCCAATAAATTGGGCTGCGCTCTAAGTACCATTGCCATTTATCCCAAGGGTATGAGCGAGCATGTACTAAGTTCATTTCGTTAGAAATATCGGTCGTACCAAATTTTGATAATTGGTTAGAAATTCCGACAAACATCACACTGGCAGCAAAGTGCTTAGTGAGTTTTGTTGCGCCCCATGCTGAGGCATAACCACCGTATGAGCCACCAGTAATACCGACTTTTTTCTCATTCACTAAACCAATATTAACTAAATGATTTTTTAGATCGACCAAGTCATCAAATTCTTTACCGGCATAATCATTTTGCCCCAATTTAGAGTAGTCTACGCCTTTACCTGTGCTGCCACGGTAGTTAGGATAAAATACCGTATAACCTTGTGCGGCGGCTAATTGACCAGGGCGAGAGTATGCGGTTAACCAACCATCTTTATCATGACTTTCAGGACCGCCGTGTACTGACATGATTAACGGGTAGCGTTGGCCTTTTTTATAGTCAAGTGGGTAAACTAACACGCCGCCAATTTCTATACCGTCACGCGCTTTAATGGTCAAACTTTCTTGCTTGGCAAAGGCGACATCATTTAACCAAGTATTTGAGTCAGTTAAGCGGGTTTGTTTTTTACCACGCACCATGATGACTTCGTTAGGGTGCACAGCGGTGTTTGCCTTAACAATGATGGTTTTATCTGAGGTAGAAATGCTTAAGTTACTGGCGATAAATTTGCCACCCTCAACAACCGTTTGATATTCGTTATTACCGGGCTTAATCTTGGCGACTATAGATTGTGTATCAATATTAGCGATAAAGAATAATTCATTGTGTTTGTTAGACCATTCAAAATCACTGACATGACCAGCAAAATTAGGTAACCAATTCGACACTTTGCCAGTACTTACTTCAGCAATAAATAGACGACCAGTGGCAGGATCGTGTTTGTCTTGAGCCCCATGTAAAGCAACGTATTTACCATCGTATGAAAACTCAGCCGCGCCTAATTTACCTTCAGTAGCAAATGAGGTTTTAACGGTTTTGTTAGCAATATCGACAATGTGCCATTGTGACTTCATGTACTTGTCGTCAATTAATGCCGTTGGTTGTGTTTTTACTAATAAGTCTTTACCTGTAGGTGAAAAATGTACATCAGCAACATAACCTTTGATATTCCACGCTTGGGGCGTAATGGCTTTATCTGATGTCGTAAGATCAGTTATGTATAAAAATTGATTACTTAGTTCTTCTTCGAAAACTTCGGCTTTAAAGCCTAATCCAGTGAGTTTTTTAACGGTTTTGTCTTTGGCTTTTTTGGCTAAAAGGGCGATCTTTTGGTTATCAGCACTGAGTGCGTAGTCACTAATACTAGTATCTTTTAACGCTACGGCTTTTTGAGCTTGACCGCCATTTACCGCAATTTGATAAAGGTTAGTGAATTTATCATCACTCATTTTCGCCAGAAAATAAATCACGGTGCCGTCAGCAGACCATTGGATATTTCTAACATTTACTTTACCGGTGATATAAGGACGCTCTACGCCTTTATCATTAACGAGATAAAGTTCCGTCCAATTTTCGCCGTCTTTTTCAACATAAATTTCACGGGGCACTGAGCGTGTGTAAGCAATGTACTCACCGCTTGGGCTAACTTGTGCTTGGCTTACTGATTGAAGTGTAGCAAGATTTTCAGCGGTGATGACCTTACTGTGCGGCTCGGCACTTACGACAGAACAAGTCAGTAAACCTAAGCTAAGCGCTAAGGCTTTTTTTAATGTGTTTATTTTTAGTTTCATTTTTAGTCCTAGAAGTCTATTCGAAAAAATAATGTTTAATTGTCATGTCAACTAAGGTTGATTTTATGTTCTTTACAGACGTTAAATCAATGAAAAGTCGGCTAAATGCGACGAAAAGACGCAAAATAGAGATTAAATAGATGTTGATTCATCTATTTGCTCTGTTATGAGGTTTGAGTGTTGAAATGCGACTTGCTATTCAGCGCTTGGGTAAAGGTTTTATTACTAGCGGTACAAAGTAAAAGCCTGTACTTTTATCACATAGAGATAAAAGTACAGGCTTTATAATGGTTCGTTAAGTAGCGTTATTTGAATCTAGCTTGTAAGTAATCAAATACAGCTCGTATACCAAAAGCTTCACCACCTAATGGGCGACCTGATAGCTGACGAATATTAAAGGCCATCACATCAAAATGTACCCAATCTGTTTTTTCAACAAAACGTTGTAAATATAATGCTGCAGTAATTGCACCACCAAAAGGTTGAGAAGGGCAGTTAGTCATATCGGCAATAGTACTGTCGAACAAGTTATCATAAGGCTTGTGCAATGGCATGCGCCAAACAGGATCGCTATTGCGCAGACCTGCGGTGGTAATATCAGTAGCTACTTGATCATTGTTTGAGAAAAAACCTGGTAACTCAGTACCTAGCGCAACACGCATCGCGCCTGTTAATGTGGCGTAATCAATAATTAATGCTGGTTCGTCATTTTCTGCTTCGCATAACGCGTCACATAAGACTAAACGACCTTCAGCGTCAGTATTATGAATTTCAACCGTTAGCCCTTTACGAGTAGTAACCACATCGCCTGGGCGCAAGGCATTGCTTGAAACAGCATTTTCTACCGCTGGAATTAATACCCGTAAATTAATGGGTAGGTTATGCGCCATAATTAATTGTGCTAACCCTAAAACATGGGCAGCGCCGCCCATATCTTTTTTCATATTTCGCATACCTGCAGCGGGTTTCATATCTAAACCGCCACTATCAAAACAGACGCCTTTACCCACTAAAGTCACTTGCGGGTTATTGCTATTACCCCAAGTTAAATCAACTAAGCGAGGTTTGTGGACACTGGCGCGACCAACGGCATGAATCGTTGGGTAGTTATGCACAAGTAGTTCATCGCCAATAATTTGCTTAACGTTGCCGTTAAATTGCTCAGCTAGCGCCATTGCAGCTTTAGCAATATCTACGGGCATCATATCGGCGGCAGGTGTATTGATTAAATCACGGGTTAACGCGGTTGCTTGGGCGAACTTGATGGCACTTTCAACCATGTCAGCATTATTAATTGCTAACCTTGCCAGAGGTTTATCATTTTTATTGGTGATATATCTATCGTAGGTATAAGCACCGACTAACCAACCAAAGCTAATCGCTTCAATATGTTCATCATCTGCTTGTAATAAATATTGCCCTTGAGGTAATTTTTTAATTAAATCGCCACAAGCAAAAAAATCGTGAGCGTCAGCCACGACAAATAATGCTTTGCTGAGTTCACCTTGGTTATTGGGAATAAGCGCGAGCCCTTGACCTGAAAACTGGGTATTTTCAAGCCAAGTTTGGCTTGGTTTGTCTTGGTTTTCAAGCCAGCCCTGATAGGTCGTTTTTTCAATAATAATTAATGGTGTACCGCTATTTTCGGCAGTTAATAACTTATTCATGAGCATCCTTTTTTGTGACAAATTTTATCGCATGCCATGATTGTATCCTAAGCACAGTAAAGCGAAAGAGGAAGCGCTTAAAAGAATGTTTTATTTGATCGCTATAGATAGCAATATGTAAAGAAAGCGCTGCTAAAGGTATCTACAAGACTCATTTTATTAAAGGGCTATTACAATAAAACGTCTTTGAGTGTGGTTTTGCCGTCTCTATTTTTTTTACTCATTTGCGCCATAAACAGCTCGGCGGTGGCAATAGCATCGTTGAGTGCGTTATGAGCATTATGTTCGGGCAACTGAAGTTTGTGCCGTAAATTGGTCAGTCGTAATTCAGAAGGATCATAAGATACATCGCGTTTATCTAAGCGACGTTTAGCTAACACTAAGGTATCTATCATGGGGAAAACAGGCGCCATGCCATATAACTCATAACAAGCTTGCGTTAAAAATTGCTTTTCAATACGGGCAAAATGTACCAACATTACTTTACCCGCTAAAGCGGTTAAGAGTGCTTCAACGACTATTCTTAGGGCTTTACCGCGATCTTTTTGACTGTCGGTAATATGATGGATAATGACATTACTTTCTTCGAGTTGCGCTTGGGTGTTAATGATTTGATGGTAACAGTCGCTGAGTGACATTTGCTGTCTTTTAAAGGGAATAAAGCCAACACTCAGTAACTTATCTTTTTTGGCATCAAGACCGGTGGTTTCAAAGTCAACTGATAATATATCTACCTTCTCAATGGAGGTATGTATATCAGGAAAAGGTACCGATAAAAAATCGCGTAATGCGCCTTCAGGGGCTGTTTTTAATAATCTTTTACGCTGAGCCTCATAACCCATAAGCCAGTTTAATAAAGGTGAATGCGTTATTGTCGAGCTAGTCATTAGTAGTTCGACTGCCGAGCGTCTTGTAGACTTTTAATGACTTTAAACGCATCTTTAAGGTGTTCTCGTTCTAACTTAGAAATTTCTTTTGGTGATAAAAAGTTATCAGCGCTTTCTCCGCGCATAAGCTGCTTGGCTTGGTGTTCTACTCTCAATATTCCTAAAAAGGCGTAAGCATCAATTAAGTTTTCTGCCGAAGATTTAGTTAACGAAGGCGTGCCAGCGGCTTGTTGAATTCGCTCTATGGTGTTGACTGCGCTAATACCTTCAGCCAAGGCATAAATTCTAGCTAAATCAACGACGGGGGCGATGCCATTACGTTTTAAATCTAATGTTGCTCTGTGTTTACCATTTTGTTTTAAAACAAAATCACGGAAAAAGCCCAATGGCGGACGAAGTCCTAAGGCATTTTTAGATAAATGAGCGATAAATAATGTACTTTTTTTGGTTTTCTTTAATAGTTCTTTTTTTACCTCTCTCAATAAAGAGACATCACCGTAAATGGTTTCTAAATCAAAAAAAACGCTGCTGTTTAATAACGCTTGTGGGCTTGGTGTATCGACCCATTTGCTAAAGTAGCTATGCCATACTTTTTGCGGTTGTCGCCACTTAACATTGGTGGCCATAATTTCACCAGGGCAATAGATAAAGCCACAACTGGCTAAGCCATCACAAACAAAGTGAGCGAGTTTTTCAAACCATACATCATCACCAGTTTTCATGGTATCGCAAATAATAAGAGCATTATCTTGATCTGAGTGCGCTAGTTGCTCTTGTCTTGCTTGTGAGCCAGCCGCGAGCCAAGCATAAGGGACAGGAGCAGGCCCATATTTAAACTCAGCCATTTCAATAAGACGTTTAGTAAAAGCCATGGTAATAGCACTGATACTTTTACCAACATGGTCAGAACTACTGCCTAATTTTGCTAAACGTATTTGTAGCTTAGGTAGCAACATACTGATTTCAGTTAACTCTTTTACCGAATTAGCCTTATGAATAACACTAGATAAGTTAATGGCATTGTGACCTTCATTATTAATGAGATCGGTTACGGTAACCATACCGACAAGGTTGCCATATTTGGTGACCGGAAGGTGGTGAATATGCTTAGCGGTCATTATCATTAACGCATCGTAGGCATTATTTTTAATATCGATGGTACACATGTCTTGCGTCATGATATTGCTAATAGAAGCACTGGTAGCTAAGCCAGTAGCAACGCAGCGACGACGAATATCTTTATCAGTGATAATACCAACAGGACTATCTTGCTCAATCACCACTAAACAAGAGTAGCCTTGTTCATTCATTTGCATTGCCGCTTGCTGAATTGTTTTGTTGACGTCAATAGAGGCAACCGGACTTTGATAAAAGTTACCAACAGAGGTATTCATTAACGTTGACGATAAAATAGCGTCTTCATTAACTTTAGTCATTTTACTTTTTAAACGTTGTGCGGAATTTTGGCTAAAATAGTCACTGATGCTGGGAAAACGCTCACCTAACTCTTGTAATACCGAGGCTTCAACACTGTAAATTAAGCAATCTTCATCGGTATGAACATTGAGACGCTTTTCGTCACTATTATTATGATTACTATGGTAAAAAGCGTCACATAAGTCACCCTCACCCAGTCGACTAACCAGTTCACCCTCTGCTGAAAGGCAGCTCATCGCGCCTTTTCTAAGTATGTATAACCTAGCTTCCGTCATTCCTTTTGGCGGCAGTTGCTCACCTTTTCTTAGGTAATTTATTGTTAATTCACGAACAAGCTGGGCGAGCAAATGTTTAGGTAAACTATCAAAAGGTGGGATGCTGCAAATAAAGGTGCTAATTTCTGAAAGTTCAGTGTCCATGCTTATTGCCTCAGACTATAGGTGTTCATTATCGAAGGTTCATACCAATGTGTATAAAGACGTTTCTAAAGGCTCGCTAAGCGATTATTTTCTTATACGGATTGGTATTTAGTCATGTTAATTTAAAGTTTTGTTTTACTTTAAACAAGGTTTATCAGTCAAACCTAGACTAAAGTTTAAGGTGTCAGTGATACTATTGATGTAGTTGTTAATTAAGGCATTAGCGCATGCTAGACTAAAGGCTAATACCCCCTCAAAACAAAGCTTGCTAGATTAATCAACAGTAAAAGTTGAATATGGATTTTTGCCACTGCGGTCTTACTTACTTGATATGTTTTGACAGAAATCTATATCCATACTCTTACTCAACATAATGCACAGAATATAAAAGTTATTACTAACTCTTTTTATTTTAAGAAAGGCGTAATAAAGCGAAATAAAATAATAAATCGCTAAAAATCGCTATGTCGCTAGGAGGTTATTGTGGAAAATAAAGAAAAATATTGGCAAGAAAACTTGCGCTTGATCTTTATCTGTCTTGCAATCTGGTTTTTTGTTTCATTTGGTTTGGGTTTGCTGTTGGTAGAACCACTTAATGAATTTCGTCTAGGTGGGTACAAACTTGGTTTTTGGTTTGCACAGCAAGGTTCAATTTATGCGTTTTTAGGTTTGATTTTTTGGTATGGCGCCAAAATGAATAAGCTTGATAAAAAATATGATGTGGAGAGCTAAAATATGGATGAGTTAAAACTATATACTTACATCGCAGTATTTAGCACATTTGCTTTATATTTTGCTATTGCTTGGTGGGCTCGTGCGGGTTCAACCAGTGATTTCTATGTAGCGGGTGGCGGCGTAACCCCATTACAAAATGGTATGGCGATTGGCGCCGATTGGATGAGTGCTGCGTCATTTATTTCAATGGCTGGTTTAATTGCCTTCTTAGGTTACGGTGGCTCAGTATTCTTAATGGGTTGGACCGGTGGTTATGTATTACTTGCTATGTTATTAGCGCCTTACATGCGTAAACACGGTAAATTTACCGTACCTGAGTTTATCTTCGATCGTTATTATTCAAAAACAGCACGTATTGTTGCGGTAGCTTGTTTAATCATCGCGTCATTAACTTACATCATTGGTCAAATGAAAGGTGTAGGTGTTGCTTTCTCTCGCTTCTTAGAAGTTGATTACGGTTTAGGCTTAGGCATCGGTATGTTCGTTGTGTGGGTATACGCTGTACTAGGTGGTATGAAAGGTATTACTTATACGCAAATCGCTCAGTATGTAGTAATGATTTTTGCTTACACTATCCCTGCGGTATTTATTTCATTACAACTTACCGGCAACCCAATTCCACAATTAGGTTTAGGTAGTACCTTAGCTGATGGTAGTGGTGTTTATTTACTTGATAAGTTAGATATGGTTGTTACTGATTTAGGCTTTAAAGAGTACACCACTGATAACTTAGGTGGCACGTTAAATATGTTCGCTTATACTATGTCATTGATGATTGGTACGGCAGGTTTACCGCACGTAATTATGCGCTTCTTTACTGTTCCTTCAGTACAAGCAGCACGTTCTTCAGCAGGTTATGCTTTAGTTTGTATCGCTTTGCTTTACACAGTTGCTCCAGCTGTTGGTGCCATGGCTCGTTTAAACCTAATGCAAACTATTGAACCTGTAGCCGGTCAAAACCTTGAGTATGCTGAGCGTCCACAATGGTTTAAAGATTGGGAAACAACAGGTCTATTACAGTTTGAAGATAAAAACGGTGATGGTAAAATTCAGTACACTGCTGATGCCACAACCAATGAAATGGTTAAAGTTGACCGTGACATTATGGTACTAGCTAACCCTGCTATTGCTAACTTACCAAACTGGGTTATTGCGTTAGTTGCTGCCGGTGGTTTAGCCGCGGCACTGTCAACAGCAGCCGGTTTATTATTGGCAATATCGTCCTCTATCTCGCATGACTTAATGAAAGGGGTGTTAACGCCTGACATGTCAGAAAAGAGTGAGTTGTTTGCTGGGCGAGTGGTAATGACAATTGCCATCTTAATATCAGGTTACCTCGGGTTAAATCCTCCAGGTTTCGCCGCCGGTACGGTTGCCTTAGCCTTTGGTTTAGCAGCATCAAGTATCTTCCCAGCATTAATGATGGGTATCTTCTCAAGAAAAATGAGTGGTAAAGCAGCGGTTGCCGGTATGTGTGCTGGTATTGGTGTGACTATGTTATACGTGTTCCAACACAAAGGTATTATGTTTATCCCAGGAACTTCGTTCTTAGGTGACATGGGTCCAGATTGGTTCTTCGGTATTTCTCCTAACGCTTTTGGTGCAGTAGGTGCATTAGTTAACTTTGGTGTCGCTTTCATCGTGCTTCAGTTTACTGGTCCAGCTCCAGCTCATATTGTCGCTATGGTAGAAAACATGCGTATCCCAGGTGCTGTTAGCGCAGCACACGACCACTAGTTATCACTTGCTAGCAAACATTAGGTTGAATAAATAGTCAACTTAGTAAAAAAATAAAAGGCTAGACGATATGCTCGTCTAGCCTTTTTTGTTAAGCTCAACGATAACACCTAATCTAGTTTTAGCTCATTCACTTCGATTAACGGTGTAATACTCGCTCTACCTAATCAAAAGTCATTTAATCAATAAGTACTAAGAAGATAATACTATGAATAAACACGTCAAACTTGCCTTTATGGTGGCACCTATTCTTGCCATTGTTGGTTTTATTGCTGCCGATTTTTATAAGGAAAGTGAAGCCGCAAAAGATAAAATAGTACAACTCGTAACACAGGGGCACTGTGATATTGTCAATAAAAGCTGTGTACTTGTTTCGGGTGAATTTAAAGTCAATGTTTCTGATGAAGCCGGCGTTACCGAGGTGAATTCAACCTTTCCGCTAGATAGTGCGACACTATTTTTAGTCGATAAAAATAATAAGATGACGCCTTACCCGTTAGGGATGATAAAAAATCCTTATTATTGGCGTAACAATACTCCTTTAGGTCAGTTGTTAGCTAATAAAGGTGCTAGCCAGAAATTACGGTTAATTGCTAAAATTAAGGGTGGTCAATATATTAGTGAGTTTTCTTCACAAACGGTGAAATAAGCTCGCTAGTGGTAAAAGGAGATAATCTCTCGAGGTTAACCGTTGTTTGAGCTTAAAGGCTCTTAGTTGGCTTCTTTGGGCAGTATTCGTAGGTCATTTTTTATAGCGTTATTGCCTTCTTGTGTGGAACAACCACAGTAAAAGACAGCGCTGGTATAAATACCCAACAAAAAGCTGAAAAAACAATCTCCCAAGAGCAACAGCCTCTAGTAAAGGCACTACAAACTTGGTTACAATACCAACCCTTACAATGCTCAATGAATGGATTTATCATGTCACTTTCTGTTGTTATTCTTGCCGCGGGTAAAGGTACCCGTATGCGTTCTTCCTTACCCAAAGTTTTACATAGTGTTGCTGATAAACCTATGGTGAGTCACGTTATCGATAGTGCTCGTCAACTCGGCGCGAACAATATTTATGTGGTTTATGGTTTTGGCGGTGATGTCTTACAGCAGCGCATTAACGGCGATGACTTAACCTTTGTTGAGCAAAAAGAACAGTTAGGCACCGGTCATGCGGTTGATCAAGCATCGCCTTTTTTAAAGGACGATGAAAATGTACTGGTGCTTTACGGTGATGTGCCATTAACTAAAGTCTCCACCTTAGAAAGCTTATTAGCGGCGAAACCTGATAATGGTATGGCGTTGCTAACGGTTAACCTAGCTAACCCTATGGGCTATGGCCGTATTGTGCGCCAAGAAATTTCCGGACAGCAGCAAGTGGTCGGTATTATTGAACAAAAAGATGCTAGTGCAGAGCAGCTGAAAATTAAGGAAGCGAATACGGGTATTTTACTTGCTAATGGCGGCGATTTAAAACGTTGGTTAAGTCACTTATCAAGTGATAATGCCCAAGGTGAATATTACCTTACCGATATTATAGCTTCAGCCCACAGTGAGGGTAAGGTCATTGCAACCGCCCATCCAGAGACTGAAATAGAAGTTGAAGGCGCTAATAATCGTGTACAGCTAGCCACCTTAGAGCGTGCTTATCAAGCGCGTATTGCCCAAGAGTTAATGCTTGCTGGCGCCAGTTTACGCGATCCAGCACGTATTGATGTGCGTGGTAACTTAACCACAGGCACAGAAGTAACTATTGATATTAACTGTATTTTTCAAGGTAAAGTAACACTAGCCGATAACGTAATTATTGGTGCTAACTGCATTATTATTAATAGTATTATTGGCGAAAATGTTGAAATTAAGCCAAACAGTATTATTGAAGATGCGGTAATTGAAGCGGATTGCTCAGTGGGGCCTTTTGCTCGCATTCGCCCAGGTTCAGTCATGAAGCAAGATTCGCATATTGGTAACTTTGTTGAAATGAAAAAAACCACTTTAGGTGCAGGCAGTAAAGCGGGGCATTTAAGTTACCTTGGTAATGCACAAATTGGTACTAACGTTAACATTGGCGCAGGTACCATTACCTGTAATTACGATGGTGTAAACAAATCAACCACGGAAATTGGTGATAATGCTTTTATTGGTTCTAATAGTTCATTGGTCGCTCCGGTAATTATTGGTAACTCAGCGACTATTGGTGCCGGCTCGGTTATCACTAAGCCAGTAGAAGAAAGTGGCTTAGGACTTGGTCGCGCTAAACAGCGTAACGTTACGGGTTGGCAGCGACCAGTAAAAAGAGCTAATTAGCTAAATACTTTTTACTAAGGCGCTATAAAAATAGCGCCTTTTTTTAGCGTTAAATTTAACTAAAAATTGCAATAGCTTTCGGTATGAAACATAATACCGCAATAGTGAAACTAAACTGCCTAGTAAGTTGCATAGTTCGAAACTATTCATATACATTAACCTTCTATAAGTTAACCAGTAATTCCCATGTCGAAACGAAATACTCAACAGCGTCGCTATAATATAATTGCCGACTTAAATGCCCAAGGCGAAGTGAGCGTAGATAGCTTAGCTAAGCAATTTGAAACCTCAGCAGTGACTATCAGAAAAGACCTTGCAGCCCTTGAAAATAGTGGCTTATTACTTAGACGTTATGGTGGGGCAGTTGCCCTACCTACAGAAATTAGTGCCGCGAAGGCTGAGCAACTGTCTCAACAAAAGTTACATATTGCTAAAAAAGCCGCTATGCTGGTGCATGATAATAACCGTATTATTATTGACAGTGGTCGCACTACCTCTGCTTTAGTCAGTGAATTAGCGAATAAGAAAGGCTTAGTTATCATGACTAATGCACTGAGTATTGCGAATGAGGTTCATGCACTAGAAAATGAACCAACACTATTAATGAGTGGTGGTACCTGGGATCCCAACTCTGAAGCGTTTCAAGGACAAGTTGCTGAACAAGTACTACGCTCGTATGATTTTGACCAGCTCTTTATTGGTGCTGATGGTATTGATATTAACCGTGGTACCACAACCTTTAATGAATTAATTGGCTTAAGTCGTGTTATGGCTGAAGTGGCTAGCGAAGTTATCGTGATGGTTGAATCAGCAAAAATAATGAAAAAAATACCTAATTTAGAACTGACTTGGCAGCAAATTCATACCGTGATCACCGATGATGGTCTCCCTGAAGAAGTACGCACAGCCCTCACTGAGCAAGGCGTAAAATTAATTATCGCTAAAGGTTAACCTTTAGCGGATTATTCAAGTTAGTTAAGTTAAAACAACGTAATACGTAAAAATACGTAATCAGATAAAAAGGAATAAATATTATGTGTGGCATAGTCGGTGCAGTAGCTCAACGTGATGTAGCAGATATTTTAGTAGAAGGGTTAAAGCGATTAGAGTATCGCGGCTATGACTCTGCGGGCGTTGCCATTACTAATAACAATAATGAACTATTAACCGCAAAACGCTTAGGTAAAGTCCAAGAGCTTGCTCAAGCACTAATAGAAACACCGTTAACTGGTGGTACAGGCATAGCTCACACACGCTGGGCAACACATGGCGCACCAAGTGAGGTTAATGCTCACCCACATGTATCTAATAGCACCATTGCAGTTGTACACAACGGTATTATTGAAAACCATGAAGCGCTACGTAGTCGATTACAAGGCTTAGGTTATGAGTTTTTATCGCAAACGGATACCGAAGTTATTACTCATCTAGTTCATCATGAATTAAAAAGTAGTGATAGTTTGTTGTCTGCAGTACAAAAGACCGTTAAACAACTTGAAGGCGCTTACGGTACGGTAGTCATGGATAGCCGTGATAAAGACAACCTTATAGTTGCTCGCTCTGGTAGCCCATTAGTGATTGGCTATGGCGTAGGTGAAAACTTTATCGCTTCAGACATTATGGCGTTATTACCGGTAACGCGTAAATTCTCTTACCTTGAAGAAGGTGATGTTGCGCAAATTAGTCGCTTTAACGTTAGCGTATTTGATAGTAACGGCAAGCCAGTTGAGCGTGAAGCGAAAGAGGCTAATGTGTCACACGACAGTGGTGATAAAGGTGAATACCGTCACTACATGCTAAAAGAAACTTACGAGCAACCTACCGCTATTCGCAACACCTTAGACGGGCGCTTAGTGGCCGGCAAGCTAGATATTAATACCTTTGGCGAAGGCGCTGATGAGATATTTAAAAATGTTGAACATGTACAAATAATTGCTTGTGGTACTAGTTACCATTCAGGCATGGTTGCGCGTTACTGGTTAGAAGAGCTTGCCGGTGTTTCTTGTAATATTGAGATTGCTAGTGAGTTTAGATACCGTAAATCATTTGTCCCGAAAAACTCATTATTAGTGACTATTTCACAATCAGGCGAAACAGCAGATACCCTTGCGGCTTTACGTTTAGCCAAAGAAATTGGTTATCAATCAAGCTTAGTGATTTGTAATGTGCCCGGTTCATCGTTAGTGCGTGAATCTGACCTTGCTTTTATGACTAAAGCGGGCGCTGAAATTGGCGTAGCATCAACGAAAGCCTTTACTACCCAGTTAGTTGGCTTATTAATGATGACCTTAGCGATTGGTAAACATCATGGTATGTCTGATGAAAAACAAGCTGAAATTACGCAGTCATTAATGTCACTGCCGGCAAAGCTTGATGAAGTATTGGCACTGGCTTCGTCAATTGAAGACTTAGCCGAAGATTTTGCGGACAAACATCATGCGTTATTTTTAGGGCGTGGCGATCAATACCCTATCGCAATGGAAGGCGCATTAAAGCTAAAAGAGATTTCTTATATTCACGCCGAAGCTTATGCAGCCGGTGAGCTAAAACATGGTCCGTTAGCGCTGATAGATGCTGAAATGCCGGTTATTGTTGTTGCACCAAAAAATGACTTAATTGAAAAACTGAAATCAAATGTTGAAGAAGTACGCGCCCGTGGTGGTTTAATGTATGTTTTTGCTGATAGCGACGCACACTTTGCTAGCGACGACACCATGAAAGTGATTGATGTACCTATATGTGATGATATTATCGCCCCTATTGTGTACACCTTACCTTTACAACTGCTTTCTTATTATGTGGCAATAATCAAAGGTACTGACGTTGACCAACCACGCAATTTGGCAAAAAGTGTCACTGTCGAATAAGTTATTAATAAAATTAATTTTTTTTGTCGCAGGACAATAAAGATTGAAACTAAACAATAAAGATTAAAACTTAACAATAAAGTTGAAAACTTTTTAAATCCGGTTAAACTGACTAAAAGTTAACCGGATTTTTTTATGGCAAAATCAAAGTACCTCCTAACTGAAAAGCAAATCACAAAACGCATTAAAGAAGGACGTGGTACAGGAAGGGTTTCTAACTACAAGCCGTGGCTGTATGTTAATGAAGTTCCATCGGAAGGTCGATCTCAGCGAGTCTATTCTCATCTTACTGGTCGGATTCACCATGTGTTATCAGATCTTGAGTTCGCAGTATTTCTCCTTCTAGATCATAATCCTGCCGTAACTGATATTCGTGAGCAGTTCCCACTAAATCGGGATGACACTCTTAGTATATCTAAAGAAAATCAGCTTTGGCATCCTTCGCAAGGGGGGGTAAACCTTGTGATGTCTTCAGACTTTTTGGTCAATTCATCATCTAGGACTCAGTCCAAGTTTGCTATCCAAGCAAAGTATTCAGAAGCCCTAAAAGATCCAAGAACCGTTGAAAAACTTGAAATTGAGCGGCGATATTGGAAACTAAAAAAAATTCCGTGGTTCCTCGTAACAGAAAAAGAGATAGATAAAGTCGTCGTATCTAATATTGAGTGGCTTTATGGAGTTAAGGGGTATTTTGATGAAATCATCACCGACGAGTTGATACGACTATTCGAAAATATGAAATCTTACTTTGGACGTTATCCAGACAGGAAAATCGTCGATATTTGTAAAGAGTATGACAAGGCTTACGGGCATGATTTAGGTTATTCCTTGTATGATCTTCGATTGATGTGTGCCGCTAGACTTATCACGTTTGATATTCGTTACGCATTTCATAGTTTGAAAGCAAAAGATATTGCGTTTAGAAGTGTGTCTTTAAGTGAGGGATATAACTATGTGGCAAGTTAATGAAACCATTGCATTTGATGGTAAGTCCTATCGAGTACTTTTTATTGAAAATAGCTATTTTTATTGGTTTGCTATTGATGATAATAAAGGTTTCCCAGAAATTGCGTATTCTCATGACTTTGATCACCGATTCTCATCAGCTTTGATCACTTGATTTACCATTTTGTAGAGCCATTCTTAAACTAACTTAACTGATCATCA
>NZ_SZVP01000068.1 GCF_005885605.1 Colwellia ponticola
TGTCAAATCGGTCACTGCATGGTCGTCCTTCAACCAGCCGGTGGACTACGACAACTCTGGCCAGGCCGCGCTGATCCAGAACAACCTGATCCTCTACAAGCAAAACTACGCCACCCAGGAATTCCAGCTCAACGGCGACTATGACGACTTCAGCTTCAGCACCGGCCTGTACCTGTACCGCGAACGCTTCGATGCCGACCGCGACAACCTCACCTACTCCATCGCACGCAACCGGGTGATCGGCCAGGGCCAGTACAGCACCACCAACACCGAAAGCTACGCGCTGTATGGCCAGGGCACCTACAAGATCACCCCGCAGCTGTCGCTGATCGCCGGCCTGCGCTTTACCCGCGAACACAAGAACTTCGAGTTCACCAATTACGCGATCAATACCGACAGGCAGATTACCGGCACCAACTTCGCGGCCGAGTCGAGCAAATCCTGGCAGTCCACCAGCCCGAAAATCGGCTTCGAATATGC
>NZ_SZVP01000069.1 GCF_005885605.1 Colwellia ponticola
ATAATTTGGTAGTACGCAATAAAGCCGCGGAACTTTGTGAAAAATACCTTTCTAAAGGAGATAAAATTTACGTTGAAGGCCGCATTAAGTCTCGTCAATGGCAGTCAGAGGATGGAAGTACAAAACACACCACTGAGATTCAAGTGACTGAATTTACTTTTCTTTCCACAAAAAAAGACAGTGAAAACAACAAACAAATTCCTGCAGCTGATGTTCCGAAAAACACTAATTTTGACCCAGAAAATAATGTCTTGCCTATTAATGACTTGCCATTCTGATTGTTTAATTAATCTCAACTAATTTGGGCCCAGAGCCCAGTTTATTTTTTTCTTACGCTATAGATGCTAATGTAGTTTTTGGTTTTGTAGGAATTGCCATTTTGCTGTTTTGTTCCGCATTAATTTCAGGAGCTGAAGTAGCCTTGTTTTCGTTGTTACAAAAAGACATCGACGAAATAGTACAGAAAAATAACTCTAAAG
>NZ_SZVP01000070.1 GCF_005885605.1 Colwellia ponticola
CATCCAGCGCCGAACGGGCCTGTTTCAGGGTTTCGGCAATGTCGCCCTTGACCCATTCGAGGGCCACGTAGTCGTGCCGATCAACCATAACTGCTCCGCTTAGAATTCGTGGGTTGCCTGGATCTCAAAGCCAATGGAGATCGAGTGTGGGAGGTGGCAAGCCCCCCCACATTTGGATCGCATTTCAATCATCAGCCTGTTTGGCCGCTGGCAGGGTGAAACCCGACACCGACCTGCGCAACTGGCTGGCCATCTTCGCTAAGTTGCCGATGCTTTCGGCGGTAGCGGTGGAGCCCGATGACGTCTGCGTGGTGATCTGCTGGATCACGTTCATGGTCAGGGAGATCTGTCCCGCCGATGAGGTCTGTTGCTGCGCCGCGTTGGAGATGCTCTGGATCAGCGCGGCCAGGGTTTTCGATACGCCTTCGATCTCTTCCAGCGCCACCCCGGCGTCCTGGGCCAGCCGTGCACCGCGCAC
>NZ_SZVP01000071.1 GCF_005885605.1 Colwellia ponticola
TGATGCGAAAGGAGGTGTCTGATGGCTCTGACAGATACAGCGATCAAGCAAGCCAAGCCCGCCAACAAGCCTTATACGTTAACTGATGGCGATGGCTTATCTCTGCAAGTGCCCCCAACGGGTTCGAAGCGCTGGCATTTCCGTTTCTATTGGCATGACAAGCAATTACGTATTTCCCTCGGCATCTATCCCGACGTGAGTCTCAAGGAGGCTCGTCAGCGGAGAGAGGCTGCACGTACGCTGGTGGCCAACAATATCGATCCCCGATTGCATCGCCGTGCTGAGCGGCAGAAAGCCTCTCACGCCATCAACAACACGTTTGAAGCGGTTGCTGGTCGTTGGCACGCGTTCCGAAGTAAGAAGCTGACGAAAAGTACGAAGGGCAGTGCAGGGCAAGCCAGCAAATACCTGAAGAAGGACATGCTGCCCTGTTTGGGCGATCTTCCGATCGCGAATGTTTCTCGTGGTGACGTGCTGG
>NZ_SZVP01000072.1 GCF_005885605.1 Colwellia ponticola
TATCGGCGCTTTCAAGGGCTTAGTCGATAAATCAAAGAATAATTTAATTGCTAAAAACGTTGGTTACATGTTGCTTTCTGGTATTTTAGTGTCATTATTATCAGCAGCGACTGTTGGTTTATTCGTTTGGTAATTTGAAAGGGAGTTTTTAGAAAAATGGCATTCCAGGTGGGACATAAAAATCAAGTGCGAACAGAAATTTTAGCAGGCATCACAAGTTTCTTCGCGATTTCATACATCATTATTGTTAATCCAATGATTTTAAAGGATGCGGGGATTCCGGCTAATCTTAGTGTGTTCGCCACGATTTTTTCATCAGCAATTGGCTGTTTTATCATGGGAATTTGGGCTAAGGCCCCAATTGTTTTGACACCTGGAATGGGCGTTAATGCCTTTTTCACGTATACCCTAGTGGTTGGGATGCATTTGACTTGGCAACAAGCCGTGGCTATTTCTTTTTTCAGTAGTTTGATCTATG
>NZ_SZVP01000073.1 GCF_005885605.1 Colwellia ponticola
CGTCGTCTTTGGCAGGCGGTGACATGGCCAGGACCAGGCGGGACTTGAGGCGGTCACGCAGGTGATTGCCCTCTGCGGACAGGGTGAACAACGGCTGGCGTTTGTCCTGCACCATGCCCATTTGCCAGTCCAGTAACTGCTGCTCCTGCCATTGCACGGAAATCAGCCAGTTGCGCAGCAGGTAGTCGACCCCCAGCAATGACTTGACCATTGGGCTCTGGCTGCTGCCGCGGGTGCGGTAGGGGTTGGTGACGTGCCAGCGGTCGAAGTAGGCCACCTCGCTGCGCACCACGAAGCTGTGGCCGGCATCGATCGCCAGGCCTGCGCCGCCCATGCTGTAACGTGGGAACTGGCGCTCCAGGAGCACGCGCTGATCGTCGGCGATGCCTTCGACCGCATACACCGGGTCCTGCTGGCGGGCGTTGAGGGCGACAAAACTGGCGTCCACCGAGCCGATCCTGCCGTTGGCGCTCATGC
>NZ_SZVP01000074.1 GCF_005885605.1 Colwellia ponticola
CAGCAAAGAAAAGTTAGCCTATGATTTGGCTCATGGCTTTACGGATGACAACCCAACAACTTCGGACGATAAACCAGTCATTGATCCAACTAGAACAGGTGCAGCAAATCCTACACTGACAGATGGAACGAATTACGCCCACATTGATCAGTTTGGAGAAATCGAAAATGCAAACTTGCATGTGGCTGGATGGCACATTGCTAACTATAAATACGAGTATATCTTCATTATGGATTACAATACTGGAAAAGAATTAGCTCGAGTAAGAGCTGATGGAATTTATAGATCAGATGTAAATCAAGCTTATAATACTTCTGGAAATGTCGGTTACCACGTATCATTTAATATGCGTAACTTCCCTAATAAGAAAGTATACGTCATGATGCGAGCAACGAATGATCCTGAAGGTAATACTAAAGGTGGAGCGCAAGATTTTCACGATAAACGGTGGTATTTGAATATTCCACAACGATAAAA
>NZ_SZVP01000075.1 GCF_005885605.1 Colwellia ponticola
CAGCCTTCGGCGCCTGCTGCGCGCAAAGCCTTACGACTTGCTGCTGGCCACGAGCGGGGCCCAGGCGCTGAGCCTTTTCGAACAACACGCGGTCGACCTGATCGTCTGCGACGCGCGCATGCCGTTCATGGACGGGCCGACCTTGCTGCGCGAGGTGCATAGGCGCGATCCGCACTGCGTGAATATCCTGCTGACCGGCTACGCCGATATGAGCATGATCACGCAGGCAATCAACGATGGGTATGTGTTCCGTTACATCAGCAAGCCCTGGAATGATGAAGAGCTCAAGCTCAGTCTCGATCAGGCTCTGGAAATGAAGAGTGCTCGTTGAGCGTAACCCGGCGAATTCCTCGCCAAGCTTATAACTCAACTAAATAGTCATTTAGTTGAGTTGGCTATCGGGGCAGGGCTCAGGCCTGGGCGAGGGCGCTGATACGCCGTTCGCTGATGCGTTCGACGGTGTCCATATGTTCGGTG
>NZ_SZVP01000076.1 GCF_005885605.1 Colwellia ponticola
GCAATGCCGGCGCGGGTGCGACTGTTCGTAGACTTCTTGCTGGAGCATCACCGGATGTAAGCGGTGGCGTCAGCTGATTGAACGGATCATTGGAATGGATCAGTGAGAGATTAGGAATGCAGGTGTGCGAAATGACCTGGTCGGCCCGGGTCTCGTTGTTCGCGATCAGTTGATAGGTTCCACCGGGCGCCTCGTGCGATAGCGCATAGAACGACGACAGCGACGGCTGATTATCCAGATCGATGAGCAGGGTACGGATCCCTGCATCGGCGCAGAACGCGCCCAGATTGACGCCAACCGCAGTTTTACCCGGCCCGCCTTTGGTTGAAACGACCGCAGTGACTTTCATGATATTGACCTCGGAATCGTAGGATTTGAGGTGCATTCATGCGGGTCACGCTGTGCGCTTTGATCACCCCGGAAAAATCCAAGGCAAAAAAAGCCTGCATCGCTGCAGGCTTTCCTTATCTGGCTCA
>NZ_SZVP01000077.1 GCF_005885605.1 Colwellia ponticola
CCCTTGGCGCATGGGTTCAATCTACCTGTTTTTCAAATTTTTTCAAATGACAGAAAGCAAAAAGCCCGACTCTTTCGAATCGGGCTTCTCTAGTGCTTTCGCACAAACTAGCATTGGAGAATACCCTACGCTCACATGGGCATGTCTTGTATAAGTCACACTACCCTTGGCGCGACGGGGCTTCACCCTTTTATTTATTCAAATTCCACACAGCAAAAAACCCGTTACATCAGTAACGGGCTTCTCTAGTGCTTGCGCACAAATTAGCATTGGAGAATATCCTACGCTCACATGGGCATGTCTGGTATTAGTCACACTACCCTTGGCGCATGGATTCAATCTACCTGTTTTTCAAATTTTTTCAAATGACAGAAAACAAAAAGCCCGACTCTTTCGAATCGGGCTTCTCTAGTGCTTTTGCACAAATTAGAAGTCTAGCAATGTCCTACTCTCACATGGGAACTCCCACACTACC
>NZ_SZVP01000008.1 GCF_005885605.1 Colwellia ponticola
TGATGATCAGTTAAGTTAGTTTAAGAATGGCTCTACAAAATGGTAAATCAAGTGATCAAAGCTGATGAGAATCGGTGATCAAAGTCATGAGAATACGCACGCCAGTTTGCAGTATGTCAGCCGGATCAAGTTTGGTGCGGTGATATAACGTTTATTTGGACAGGGACTCGTTGGGCTTACCTGGCTGTTGTGATGGACTTATTTGCTCGAAAGTTAGTGGGTTGGGCAATGTCATATTCACCCGATACTAAGCTAGCAGCGAAAGCCTTATCAATGGCATTTGAGTCAAGAGGAAGACCCAAAGGCGTTATGTTCCATTCAGATCAAGGCAGTACCTATACGAGTAGAAATTATCGACAATTATTATGGCGTTATCAAATTGAACAAAGTATGAGTCGACGAGGCAATTGTTGGGATAATAGCCCGATGGAGCGATTCTTTAGAAGTTTAAAAACAGAATGGATACCAACAACGGGTTATCGCTCATTTATTGAAGCTGAAAGCTCAGTTGTTGACTACATCATTGGATATTACAGCAAAGTTAGACCTCACAGTTATAACGGAGGGTTAACACCGAATGAGTCAGAGAAAAGATACTGGCTTGAATACAAATCCGTGGCCAGTTTTACTTGACCACTACACAGCGCTTACAACAAGATTTTTAACAACTTTAGTATTTGAAAAATCTTTTCTAAGATGTGGAAGGAGACTGCCTGTCAATTCAGATTCAGTAAGGAATTTTCCTTCAGAAATCCTTTGGAAAATATCAATATTTTTATATTCCCATTCACAAACATACCCCAGAATTCTTAAATACTTATCTAAAGTCCCCCAACCTAAGCCCCTTTTTTTCATTATATATTCATTTTGGAGAATTAATGGCATGCCCATATCATCAACTAAACAAGGTAATCTTTCTCCGTCTTCATGTTTGATTATGATAGTTTTATACACTTTAGCTTTCCATTTTTAAATATTCCAAAACACAAAAGTTACTCTAATACATTGTTTGTTTTTTTTAAAGTACACGATGCGTTCTATTTTTAACTTATTTAAAGTTTACACTTTTATTTAATTAATAAAGACAAAACCCCTTGTTTTAAAACGAAAAAAGGCGAGCCTAAGCTCACCTTTCTTTACATTCTATAAATATTCCGGTCAGAACGGAATATCGTCATCAAAATCAATTGATGGTTCCTGTGGATTTACCTTAGGCGCTTGATTTTGCTGACCTTGATTTGCGAAACCACCTTGCTGTGCAGGTGATTGCTGCTGAGGAGCAAAACCGCCTTGATGTGCAGGTGCTTTTTGTTGGTGACTTTGGTTAGCAAAACCGCCTTGCTGCGCTGGTGCTTGCTGTTGACCTTGGTTAGCAAAACCGCCTTGATGTATAGGTGCTTGTTGCTGCCCTTGGTTAGCAAAACCGCCTTGCTGTGCGTGCTGCTGCCCTTGATTAGAGAAGCCACCTTGCTGCTGTCCTTGATTAGAGAAACCGCCTTGTTGCTGACCTTGGTTAGCAAAACCGCCGCCCTGCCCTTGCGATGGTTTACCATCTAGCATCTGCATGACACCGTTATAACCTTGAAGTACGATTTCAGTAGTGTATTGTTCTTGGCCTTGTTGATTGGTCCATTTACGTGTTTGTAAAGCACCTTCAAGATATACTTTTGAACCTTTTTTTAAGTATTCGCCAGCAATTTCAGCAAGTTTGCCAAACATAACAACACGATGCCATTCTGTTTTCTCTTTCTGCTCACCAGTTTGTTTATCTTTCCATGAGTCTGACGTTGCAACAGTAATGTTTGCTACTGCGCCGCCATTTGGCATAAAACGTACCTCAGGATCTTTGCCTAAGTTACCTACTATGATTACTTTATTTACACCCGCCATGAAGATATCCTATTAATTTGCGCTATTAAGACTTGCCCATTTCACCATCTAATGAAATAGAAAAAATGTCTGTCTTTGAAATTTAGTTTAAGAGACCAATTCTATAGTGAGCAGCGATCAAATTCGAGTGATATTTTGTTAAAAGTCTATTTATTTATTTTTCAAAATAGTTAAGTAAATAATATAAAAAATACAGCGTGCAACTAACAACAACCTTTTCCACTACTTAGTACGAGTACACTACTTTTTGCTTGTTACTCACTCAACTATTGTCACTCTCTCAACTTACAGACGCAACCTTTGACTAAATAAGGTGCTCTGTCAGTTTTACGCGAATATCATCAGCAATTTTTTTAGAGCGCTGTACTTTAAAATCAAAATTGACCATAGCAGTCGTGCCCGATACGCATTTTTCACCGTGTTGCCAAACTTCTTGATAGACATCAAACGAAGCACCACCAATACGACTAATAAATGTTTTTATTTCTATTTCTTCACCATAAAAAAGTTGCCCATGGTAAGACACTTCTATTTTAGCAATAATGAGTTGCCACTTTTTATGATCTAAATCAGGCGTAAAAAACTTAAAAACAGGCGTACGAGCACCTTCAAACCAAACCGGTATCTTGGTGTTATTTATGTGCCCTAATGCGTCGGTGTCACTAAAGAGCGGCATCATTTTTTCACTAAACATAGTTAACCCTTATACTTATTAAGAACTTAAATTTTATTAATATTCTTTAAAATTATCAGATAATGGTATCTTAACTGCTTTAGACATATTATAAATATAGAAATAATAAAAAATTTATCTTTAGCTTTACCGTACTTTATTTGTTGCGCTGGTTCTTATAGAGCAATACTTCAAAGTAACAGCTTAGCTTAGGAGTTATAACAATAATAAAACAATGCCGTGTTATCTCAGCCTTTTTACTAAAAATTGTACCTGTAACTTGGCGAAGTAATAGTGTCACTAAATCATTACTTGTCGCTAGCTTATTGTATATCGCTTTTTTTAGTAGTGTATCCGCGGCTGAACAAACTCAAAATACTGTAACGACAACCCACAAAGCAGTTAATAACCTTGTTGATGAAAAGTCGCACGAAGTAATGCCTGATGAGTCAACCAGTGAACAAGCACTCTGTGAGATAAAGCAGCCTACCATCACCTTCAAACCACAAACTATTTTTGATGAAAGTGAAGACGGTATTATTTTCTTGCATCGCTGGGCTAATGCCATTCATATTGATACCAAATTAATCACCTTAGAAAATGAAGCAACGTTTTTTATTAATAAGTGTACGAAAACTTTTGCCGATATGGCCGAGCTTGAGCGCCATTTACGCAGTAGAAGGTACCTAAGGGCGGCAAAGGTTACTCGTGATGATAATGAAGATATTACTGTTACCACCTGGGATAATTGGTCGCTTATGCCCACGATTAGCTTTGGTCGAAAGGGCGGGATTAATACCTACAGCTTTGGCATTAAAGAACGCAACTTACTGGGCTTAGGCATAGACACAGAAATTGAATCCTACAGTAACGCTCAGCGCTCTGGTTATAAGTTACACGCTAACATCCCTCTATTTCAAAAACAAAACACCTCGTTACAGTTAGGCTTTTCTGATAATGATGATGGTCAACAACGAAGTTTATTTTTACATAAAATGTTTGCTGGCTTTCATACCAAAACAGCATATGACATCGGCTTTAATGAAGAATCGCGTAACGATACATTGTTTCAAAATGGTAAAGACCACAGTATATTTGCACACGACATTAGTTTTAAAGAAGCCAGTTATGCTTGGTTAAATTTTAATAATGATTATAGTTTACTTAGGTACGCCGTCGGGGTAACACAAGCTAGAGATACGTTTTCCCCCCTGTCTATTGAAGAGAGTAACCAGTTAACCGGTCCGGTGTTAACCACTGTATTACCAGAAGATAGAGACATACTCTACCCATGGTTCGCTTTTGAATATTTACAAAAGGATTTTAAAGAATTAACAAACGTACACTTAATTACCCAAATAGAAGACTTTAACCATGGCTGGCACATTAATTCTAGCCTAGGTATAGCTAATGGTAGTAAAGAAGATTCGCCTTGGGCAATATGGAAGATGCGTATCAATAAAGGCTTTAATTTACATAACAATGCTTTATTGTTATTTGAATTAGCCTTGGCAAGCGACATTTATCAACAAAGAGCAAGTCGATTACTCGTTACCATGACCGGTGAATATTTTTATCAACTTAATTCAAACTGGGGCTTTTACTTAAGCAATGATAATGTTTTTAGCAAAAATCAGTATGTAGATAATCCGGTAACTATGGGGGGGAATACAGGTTTACGTGGTTTTCCTTTGCAATACCAGCATGGTCAAAATACCGTTAAAGTCACTTCAGAAATTAGATACTACCCTCATATTAATCTGTTTAAATTATTTGATTTAGCGGGTGTGGCATTTGCTGATGCCGGTAGAGCGTTAGGTCAATCGACTGTTGAGAATATAGAAGATGGCTGGTTAGGCTCTGTAGGGCTTGGCTTAAGGTTACATTCACCTCATTCAGGTGGTAACAATCCTATTATTCATATAGATTTTGCTTTTCCACAAAGTGATAATATAGAGATTAATCGCTTTGAGATAAGGGTACAGGCAAAAAAATCCTTTTAATGCCGTAGACGTTAGTGATGAAATCACTTTATAAGAAACGCTTTAACACTCTGTCTATTTGAGCTGCACGTATTTTTTTTAATAGTTTTTGTGGTTTTTCAGGGTAGTCTTCCACTGCTTCAATATCAGTAAAGTGTTTTACTTTGGTGGTATTGGCTAAAATCCCCCTTAATTCATCATCTGTTTTTGCTAAAAAATGCTTATTGGCATCATCAACAAGTAAGCCATTTTCTAAATCAAGCGCCCAAGCACGTGGGTTTAAATTGCTTCCGGTGATCAAGTGATAGCGATCATCAACGCGTAAACCTTTCAGGTGAAAACTATTGTCTTCGTCTTTCCACAGGTGGAAATTTAACAAACCTTGATCAATAAAGTTTTGGTAACGCTTAACAAAGCGCTTAAGCAACATTTCATAAACGTAAGGAATAATGCCAATAGCAGTAAAACGGTCATTGTTGCTAATAAAGAAATCATTAGCGGTTTTATCACCTACAACAATAGTGGTTTTCACGCCGCGCTTTAATGCTCTGATCACATCTCTAGCAAGCGAGTGAGGTAAATTAAAGTAAGGAGTGAACAACACAATATTATTATTTGCTTTTTGCACTAAACGACGCGTTGCTTTATTAAGCTCATTTTTACGTCGACCGAAGCCTACAAGTGGCGTAATGAAGACTTTATCACTAACAAGTTTTGACGGATTAAGACCTTGCGGTTGCGTCACGCTATAATGAGATTTTTTTAACTGCAACTTTAACGCCGCTAAGTTTTTCTTTTGCTCAAGTGCATCAGGTAATTCGGTTTGATTGAATAATGGTGCAAGCCCTGAATCAATAAAGTTGTCAATTAAGTAATCACAAAAACTGTCGGCTAAGATGGCGCTATTAATAGTGCAATAGCGATCTAAACGGTATCGCTCTGCCTGTTGTAAGTAAATATCATTAATGCTGGCACCGGTATAAAAAAGCTTGTCATCAAAGACCATACCTTTAAGGTGCAACACTCCAAAGACTTCTTTACGTTTTACCGCAACACCATAAATATTAAGTGTTTGAGGATATTCCTGCGCTAATTTCAAATACAGCGCACGGTTACCTAAGCTCGCTTTTTCTCCTATTAAACCACGTTTACCACGATTAAAGTCGACAAAAATATTAATTTCTATCTCTGGAAAATTAGCTTTCGCTTGATATAACGCGTGCAGAACTTCCCTACCCGCGTCATCATCTTGTAAATACAAGGCAGTAATAAAAATACGCTTGCGCGCACCTTTAATTAATAATAATAACTGCTGTTTATACTCTTTAGGCGTGGTAAAAAATTCAACATCACCGCCATCGACAATTATTTCGTGCACTATGTTTTATCTAAAAAAATATTAATTCACAACAGTATATCAATAGTTAACCGAATAAATATAGGTTTTTTATTCGGTTAACTGCCCTGCTTTTATCAGCTACGTACTAATTAAGCTTAAATTAACACAGCCAATTCAGCTGCTTGACGTATAGCACGTTTAGCATCTAGTTCTGAAGCAACATTAGCGCCACCGATAAGATGTACAGGTAAGCCGCCATCAATTAATGCTTGTTGCAAGTCTCGATTAGACTCTTGCCCTGCACAAATAATAATATTATCAACATCTAACGATTGCTCTTTACCATCAACCTCAATCACTAAGCCTTTATCAGTAATTGCTTTATAAGTTGCACCAGCAACCATGTTAACACCATGTTTAACTAAGTTAGCTCGATGAACCCAACCAGAGGTTTTACCCAAACCTTTACCCACTTTAGTGGTTTTACGCTGTAACAAGGTAATATTTCTTTGCGGTGTATGTTTGGGTATATCGTTTTTATTGAGTAATGCCCCATTTTGCAAATAATCTTTATCAACCCCCCAGTTTTTAAGCCACGCTTCTGGATCGTTAGTTAATGATTTTTCTGACAAGTAGGTTGCGACATCAAAGCCAATGCCACCAGCACCAATAATTGCAACATTCTTACCTACTTCAACTTTATCGCGCAGTACTTGTAAGTATGTCAGTACCTTTTTACTAGCAAAACCTTCCTCTAACCCTTCAATAGTAAGTTTTCTTGGTTTAATACCCGTCGCAAGTACCACCTCGTCAAAACCAGCCTTAATAAGTTTTTCTGCACTTTGCTCACTATTAAGGTGTACTTTAATATCATGTAAACTCAGTTGCTTGTTAAAGTAACGTAAGGTTTCAAAAAACTCCTCTTTACCTGGAATTTGTTTGGCGACATTGAACTGACCGCCTATTTCACTAATTTTATCAAATAGCTCAACCTGATGACCACGCTCTGCAGCATAAACACTAAAGGCTAACCCAGCAGGTCCTGCGCCAATTACCGCTAACTTTTTAGCTTTTTTAGCTTTTTCTAACACCAATTCCGTTTCATAACACGCCATTGGGTTAACTAAACAAGAAGCGCGTTTTTGTTCAAAAACATGGTCTAAACACGCTTGGTTACAACCAATACAGGTATTAATTTCATCAGATTTATTATCAGCGGCTTTATTAACAAAGTTAGCATCAGCAAGAAAAGGTCTTGCCATAGAAACCATATCCGCTTGTCCTGTTGCTAAGACTTGTTCAGCAACTTCAGGAGTATTAATGCGGTTAGTGGTGATTAATGGTAGAGAAACTTCTTGCTTCATTCGCTCAGTAATCCAAGTAAATGCGGCTCTTGGTACAGAGGTAACTATGGTAGGAACACGTGCTTCATGCCAACCAATGCCAGTATTAATAAGCGTAGCGCCAGCTTGCTCAACAGCTTTCGCCATCGTAACAACTTCTTGCCAAGTATTACCGCCTTCTACTAAATCCAACATAGATAACCGAAAAATGATAATAAATTTTTCGCCTACTTTAGCGCGTACTGCTTTGATAGTGTCAATGGCTAGGCGCATTCTATTTTCAATACTGCCGCCCCATTCATCGCTACGTTTGTTGGTTCTAACACAGGCGAATTGGTTAATTAAATAGCCTTCTGAGCCCATTATTTCTACGCCATCGTAACCTGCTTTAGCGGCTAACTTAGCTGAATAAGCATAATCTTTAATGGTAGATTTAATTTGTCTTACCGACATTGCTTTAGGGGTAAACGGTGAAATAGGTGATTTAACTTTACTTGGCGCGACACTAAACGGATGATAAGCATAACGACCAGTATGTAATAACTGTAAGCAAATTTTAGTAGGATATTTATGCACAGCATCGGTAACTTGTTTATGCTTTTTGGTTTGCCAAAAATGGCTTAACTCACTACCAAAAGGAGCAATTCTACCACGTAAGTTAGGACTGACACCGCCAGTAACAATCAAGCCAACACCACCTTTTGCTCTCGCTTGATAAAAAGCGGCTAGTTTAGCAAAGCCACCGCGCTCTTCTTCAAGACCGGTGTGCATTGATCCCATTAGGACACGGTTTGCTAATTGGGTAAAGCCAAGATCTAAAGGGGCTAATAAGTGTGGGTAGGCAGTTGTTGTCATAATTTTACTCTGCAATTGGTCGTACCAGTTAATGTATACTGATTAATTTACTGACATTTAGACAAAAATACAAGTTATACTCATTTGTTAAAGTTAAATGTAGTTCGTCTATTTAGACACCAATATAATAGATTAAAGATTTATGCCCAATAAAAAACAGTTAATAGCACTTATACTCGCTGAGCTTATCAAGAAACATCAACAAGCGATTGATGCGGCTAACGATGCCCATGCTGCAGCGGTTGATGATCAAAGCGTTGCTGAAACGCAATATGATACCTTAGCAATAGAAGCAAGTTATTTAGCTGAGGGGCAATCTAGGCGTGTGATTGAATTCCAGCATGCTATTGATGCTTACAAAAAGCTAAATACCGTTGAGTTTGATAGTGATGATGTTATTTCGCTAGGGGCTTTAGTGCAGTTATCGGCAGATTTAATGCGTAATAGTTGGTTTTTTATTGGTCCCGCAGCGGCTGGCTTTCGTTGTCAGTTAGGCCCAGAAAGTATTACCGTTATCACCCCTAAGTCTCCTATGGGTATGGCATTATTAGGTAAACAACAAGATGATGATATAACAGTGATGATTGGCAGTAATAAGCTCGAAGACTATATTGCTACGCTCAAATAACACCACTGCTATCTATTAAAAGGTTAAAAGCTTAGGCTAACTTCTGAGTTGTTCTAAACTGTTCTTAGCTATTCTGAACTGCTCAGTTTTATTTTGCTTGGTTTATTTGTTAGCTAAGACTTTTGTTTAATTTTTCAATGTAAGCTTTACCGAGTTAGTCCCTAAGCTACTTTAAAACCTACTTTCAACGTCACTTGGTAGTGACCAACAGCGCCGTTAACTATATGGCCTCTTGTTTCTATCACCTCAAACCAGTCCATATTCTTAACGGTTTTATTACACTCTGCTAGAGCACTTTCTATTGCTGCTTCAATACTCGTTGGCGATGAACCCACTATTTCAATTTTTTTGTAAGTATGATGTTCAGACATAATAATCTCCATTCGGTTAAGTAAAAAGTTACGTTGTACTGGCAACTTGGTATCACCATAACACTATTTACGTCGCTTTATCTAACACTAGTCTAGCTGATTTTTGATAGATTGCTTAACAAAAGCGAAGGTAATTAATGCTGATATTTAGCTTTTTAGTAAGGCTTTAATCGCCACTAAATCAACCACTTTATCATCAACTTTTAAATAAGCAACCGCTTCGGTGTGTACTAATGTTGCTTCAATAACCCCTGGCATATTAATTAACTGTTCAGCCATTTTTTCTGCTTGTGCTTCACTGGTAATATTAACGGCAAAACTAAAGCTTTTTGATTTCTTTAAAGGTTGCATACCAAAACTTAATAACAACCAAATAACCGTCACTAAGGCCATTGCTAAGAAAATAGTTTGCTCACCAAACTTACTCGCAATATAGCCGCCAACAATACCGCCAACAAAGGCCCCTAAAAATTGGCTACTTGAATAAATCCCCATCACACTACCTTTAACGCCTGCTGGTGCTATGCGCGAGAGAATTGATGGCATAGTCGCTTCTAAGTAGTTAAAAGCTGTGAAAAATAGCACTACAGATAGCACTAAACTCCAAAAGCCTAACGGTAATATCCACAGTAACGCTAGTGCCAATGCTAATAAAGTAATAGCTGCACTAAACATCGGTTTTTCTTGCTGTTTTTTAATGGCAAAAATCATAAAAGGCACCATCAAAAAGAAAGAGCCTAATAAAGCAGGTAAGTAGACTTGCCAATGATTTTCAAGCGATAAACCACTCGCGACAAACTGTTTAGGTAAGGTAACAAAACAGGCCGTAAGTGCCATATGAAGAATAAAAACGCCTCCGTTTAAACGTGATAATTGTGGATGGCGAATCAAACGGGAAATTTGATCCGGTAAAGCAACATTATCACCACGCGGCGCTTTATTGACTGAATTAGGTACCATAAATTGAATCAAGCCCATGGCGACAATAGTCAATACACCGGTGAACCAAAACAAGCCACTTAAGCCAAAAGCATCAGCAACTATTGGCCCTAAAATCATTGCAAAGGTAAATGATAAACCAATAAACATACCAATGGTCGCCATTACTTTCGGTCGCTGCTCTTCTCGACTTAAATCAGCAGCCAAAGCCAAAATAGCACTAGCAATAGCGCCCATACCTTGAATAGCTCGACCGAGGACAACCCCGTAAATAGTGTCAGACATTGCCGCGACTACGCTACCAATAAGAAAGACCACTAAACCTGCCAAAATAACCGGTTTTCGACCAAACTTATCTGACAAAATCCCCATAGGTATTTGTAACAAAGCCTGGGTAAGACCATAGGCTCCAATCGCTAAGCCTAACCAAATAGGGCTATAACCGGTAAGTTGTTCACCATAAATAGCGAATACCGGTAAGATCATAAATAAGCCTAACATGCGAACACCAAAGACACTGGCTAAGGAGAAGGCGGCTTTTTTCTCAATACGGTTTAAACCTGAAAGACTCATAACGTTGCTAAAACCTAAAATAGATAAAGAGGAGGGAGGAAAATCTTGGATAGTTTACCACGCAAATAAACACAAAAAAATCCCACAATGAAAACAAAATCTTGTCTCAGGGATCTGTTTTTATGCGCTAACTTTTATGACATACTAGACGTTTATATTTTATCGCTATTTGAGTTAAAAAACCTATGAAAAGTATTGAAATCAGAGGGGCTCGTACGCACAACCTCAAAGACTTTAATTTAACAATTCCCCGAGATAAACTGGTGGTAATTACGGGTCTTTCAGGTTCAGGAAAGTCCTCCCTCGCTTTCGATACACTTTATGCTGAAGGACAACGTCGTTATGTAGAGTCACTCTCGGCTTATGCTCGCCAATTTCTCTCGTTAATGGAAAAGCCTGATGTTGATCATATTGAAGGCTTATCGCCCGCTATTTCGATTGAACAAAAATCAACCTCACATAACCCGCGTTCAACCGTAGGCACCATTACTGAAATATATGATTATTTACGCTTATTGTACGCCCGAGTAGGTGAGCCACGTTGTCCTGAACATGGTCAAGCACTGGCTGCGCAAACTATTTCACAAATGGTTGATAAAGTTTTAGCTCTGGAAGAAGGCACTAAAGTGATGTTGCTTGCGCCTATTGTGCAAGACCGTAAAGGTGAGCATGTAAAATTACTTGATAACTTAGCCGCGCAAGGTTTTATTCGTGCCCGTATTGACGGTGAAGTGTGTGATTTATCTGATCCACCGTCGCTCGAGTTACAAAAAAAGCATACTATTGAAGTGGTGGTTGATCGCATCAAAGTACGTGACGATATTCAATTACGTTTATCAGAGTCTTTTGAAACCACTTTAGGTTTAACCTCTGGTACGGCCAAAGTCGCGTTTATGGATGAACCTGACAGAGAAGAATTAATTTTCTCAGCTAACTTTGCTTGTCCGCACTGTGGTTACAGTATGCAAGAGTTAGAGCCGCGTTTGTTTTCTTTTAATAATCCCGCAGGTGCTTGTCAAACCTGTGATGGTTTAGGTATTGAGCAATATTTTGATAGTGCTCGCGTGATTGCCAACGCAGAGTTAAGCCTTGCGGGTGGTGCTGTTCGTGGTTGGGACAAACGTAACTTTTATTACTTTCAAATGCTACAAGCCCTTGCTAGCCATTATAAATTTAATGTTGATAAACCGTTTAATAGCCTGTCAGCAAAAATACAAAAAATTGTCCTTTACGGCAGTGGCGAGCAAGACATTGAATTTAAGTATATGAACGATCGTGGTGATGTTGTGGTGCGCAAGCACCCGTTTGAAGGCATCGTAAATAATATGCAGCGTCGCTACAAAGAAACGGAATCAAACGCGGTACGAGATGAGTTAGGCAAATACCTTAATTCTCAACATTGCCCAGATTGTCATGGTAGTCGCTTACGTCTAGAGGCGCGTAATGTCTTTATTGAAGATACGCCACTGACCGTTGTTGCGGATTTTTCTATTAGTGATGCGCTTAACTTCTTCCAAGGGCTAACGCTTACTGGTCAAAGAAAGCAAGTGGCCGAAAAAATCTTAAAAGAAGTGAATGAACGCTTAGGCTTCCTAGTTAACGTCGGCCTTAATTACCTCAACTTATCACGTGGTGCAAACACACTATCTGGCGGTGAAGCGCAGCGAATTCGTCTTGCTAGTCAAATTGGTGCGGGTTTAGTCGGTGTTATGTACGTCTTAGATGAGCCTTCTATTGGTCTGCACCAACGTGATAATGAACGTTTACTGGGCACCTTGTTACACCTGCGTGATTTAGGCAATACTGTTATTGTTGTTGAGCATGATGAAGACGCTATTCGCGCCGCAGATTTTGTCGTTGATATTGGCCCTGGCGCCGGCGTACATGGTGGTGAAATTATCGCCCAAGGCACCGTTGATGACATACTCAACTGTAAAGAGTCGTTAACCGGAAAATACCTCTCTGGCGTTGAAAAAATTGAAATTCCTACGCAGCGTCACCCTTTTGATAAAAAAAGCGTCGTTACTCTCAAGGGCGCAAGTGGTAATAACTTAAAAAATGTTAATTTAGTTATTCCTACAGGCTTAATGACCTGTGTTACTGGTGTTTCAGGCTCAGGGAAATCAACCCTTATTAACGATACCTTGTATAAACTAGCACATATAGAACTTAATGGTGCCACGGTTGATGAACCCGCGCCGTATAAAAGTATAGAAGGCTTAGACTTGTTAGATAAGGTGATCGAAATTGATCAAAGCCCTATTGGTAGAACACCGCGCTCTAACCCAGCGACCTACACCGGTATATTTACCGCTATTCGCGACATATTTGCCGCCACGCAAGAGTCTCGTTCGCGTGGTTATAAATCAGGTCGCTTTAGCTTTAATGTTAAGGGGGGTCGCTGTGAAGCCTGTCAAGGCGATGGCATGATCAAGGTAGAAATGCACTTTTTGCCTGATGTTTATGTCCCTTGTGATGTTTGTAAGAGTAAGCGCTATAACCGTGAAACCTTAGAAGTGTTATACAAGGGTAAGAACATTCATCAAGTACTAGATATGACTATTGAAGATGCTTTTGACTTTTTCAAAGCGATACCGGCGATAAAGCGTAAGCTACAAACCTTAGTGGATGTCGGTTTAAGTTATATCAAGTTAGGGCAATCGGCGGTAACTCTTTCAGGTGGTGAAGCGCAGCGCGTAAAACTATCAAAAGAGTTATCAAAAAGAGATACCGGCAAGACCTTATATATTCTTGATGAACCAACCACAGGTTTGCATTTTCACGATATTAAACAGTTGCTCAACGTGATTCATCGACTGCGCGACCATGGTAATACTATTGTGGTGATTGAGCATAACTTAGATGTGGTTAAAACCGCTGATTGGGTTATTGATTTAGGCCCTGAAGGCGGTGCTGGTGGTGGTGAAATATTAGTCACGGGTACACCTGAACAAGTGGCTAAACATAAAACCTCACATACAGCTCGGTTTTTAAAACCTTTACTTGCTTTAAAGTAACACGGTTTATTTAACCCTATCCAAGCGCAATATTACTTATAAGTGATATTGCGCTTTTAAATAACAACGATTGCTTTGCTTATTCAATCATTTAGGCAACCACTTACCTCCTTCTCTCCCTTGTAGCAAGTGCGCTATCACTAACCGATATTTTACGTGATATTGTCATTCACCTATAAAAATGCTCAAATATTAGGCTAAAGTCTAATTGGTTAATTTTGTCGACAGTTCTACAGTGTGGGTATATAAAAAAACTGCTAAGGTCGATATGATGGAAAAACTAAAAGACTCAATAAAAATAGATGATTCAATTAAAAAATATTGGCAAGAACAAGCCCAGCAAGTCGCTTGGTATAAAAAGCCAGAAACTATATTGTCGACAAATAATGACTCTTGGTATGATTGGTATACTGATGGTGAGCTAAATTCTTGTTATTTAGCGTTAGATTATCATGTTGAACAAGGTCGTGGCGAACAAACCGCGCTTATCTATGATTCACCAGTAACCGGGCAAAAACAAAAATTTAGCTACAGTGAGCTCACTAGTTTAGTGGCAAAGTTTGCCGGTGTATTGCGTGATCAAGGGGTGAACAAAGGCGATCGAGTATTAATATACATGCCAATGATCCCACAAGCAGCTATTGCAATGTTAGCCTGTGCTCGCTTAGGCGCAATTCACTCGGTAGTCTTTGGTGGTTTTGCCGCCCATGAACTCGCTGTGCGTATTAATGATGCTGAGCCTACCATTATTATTGGTGCCAGTTGTGGTATTGAAATAGACAAGGTTATTCCCTATAAGCCCTTAATTGATGAAGCTATCGAAATAGCAACTCATAAACCACAACACTGTATCATTTACCAAAGAGAACAAGCGCAAGCAACCCTTATACCAAGCAGAGATCTTAACTGGCAAGCACAAATGGATATTGCGGTTGAAATACCACCGGTGTCCGTTAACAGTACCGATCCACTTTATATTTTATATACTTCAGGCACCACAGGTAAACCTAAAGGTGTGGTTAGAGATAATGGTGGTCATGCTGTTGCCATGCTTTATAGCATGAAGCATGTCTATGGTATGCACACAGGGGATGTTTTTTGGGCTGCTTCAGATGTAGGCTGGGTTGTTGGGCATTCATATATTATTTACGGCACCTTAATGGCTGGCTGTACTACGATAATGTATGAAGGAAAACCTATTAGAACACCTGATGCGGGCGCTTTTTGGCGTGTCTGCGCTGAGTATAAGGTTAATGCCTTATTTTCAGCACCAACGGCATTTCGTGCTATTGGCAAAGAAGATCCTAAAGGTGAGTTATTAAAAAATTACGATCTTTCTTCATTAAAACGTTTATATCTAGCAGGCGAACGTTTAGATCCCGCAACTTACTATTGGCTTAAAGACACCACACAATTACCAGTAATCGATCATTGGTGGCAAACAGAAACTGGTTGGCCCATTGCCAGCACCCCCTTAGATGACGGTCATGGTAATGTGGTAGCCACAAAAGCAGGCTCAGCTGGTTTTCCTATCAAAGGTTATGATGTACAGATTCTTGATGCCAGCGGTAAACAAGTTCCCGCAGGACAACAAGGTAGTGTGGCAATAAAACTACCGCTTCCTCCAGGCTGTTTAGCCACGGTTTATCGTGATCCACAGCGTTTAATATCAGGGTACTTATCAGATTTCCCTGGCTACTATACCTCAGGAGATGGTGGTTATATTGATGAAGCAGGCTATCTTTTTATCATGGGGCGTATTGACGATGTTATTAACGTTGCTGGTCATCGTTTATCAACCGGAGAAATGGAAGAAGTATTATCAAGTCACCCTGCGGTAGCAGAATGCGCCGTTGTTGGCATTGATGATTCATTAAAAGGGCAAGTCCCCTTAGGTTTAGTGGTAATAAAAAATGGTATTTCTGCCAGTGATGAAGAGCTTATTAGTGAGTTAAAACAAAGTATTCGCAATGATATTGGGGCAATAGCCTCATTAAAAAACTTAGTGATTATCGATAGATTACCCAAAACGCGATCTGGTAAAATCCTACGAAAAACATTAAGACAAATGATTGACGGAGAAGAAATTGATATTCCGTCAACCATAGAGGATATCCAAGTGATTACCGAGCTTTCAAGCCGATTGGTAAATATTAATAAATAACAATAATATTGACCAAAAATCGTTACTTTTGTGTTTTAAGACTGTTGTAAGGCCAGCAGTCTTGAGACTTCGCTGGTTTGACATCATTGGCTTTATTAACTTCCTTGACGTTCGTTAACTGAGTTAAGCGTTCACTCGTGGCTGCTTTAGTTTTAGCATTAGTGACCACTTGGGCAGTCAAATCGATAGTGTTATCAACACCTGTATTACTAACCTCTTGAGCCTGTCCCGTTTTACTTGAACCCTGCACTGCTTGATTAATTTCAGCCATTTCGCTGGTGGTTAAATTACGCCATTGCCCCGACTTTAAATTAGTTAGGTCGATGCTCATAATACGAATACGCTTTAATTGTGTTACTTCGTAATCAAGGTATTCACACATACGACGAATTTGGCGGTTAAGCCCTTGAGTCAGAATAATGCTAAACACAAAGCGACTTTTCATTTGAACAATACAAGGTTTAGTAATAGTACCTAAAATAGGTACGCCACGAGACATGCGGGTAATAAAGCGTTCGCTAATGGGTTTATCCACCGTAACAATATATTCTTTATCGTGGGCATTTTCAGCACGTAATATTTTATTAACAATATCGCCGTCACTCGTTAGAAATATCAAGCCTTCTGAAGGCTTGTCTAAACGACCAATAGGAAATATACGTTTTGTATGACCTACAGCGTCAATGATATTACCACGCACATGTTTTTCAGTAGTACAGGTAATGCCAATGGGTTTATTATAAGCAATGTAAATTCGATCAGATTTATCGCCACTAATAGGCGCTATATCATAGCCGTCTACCTTAACAATATCGCCCTCTAGCACCTTAGTACCCAGCTCTGGTATTTTATCATTGATAGTTACGCGGTTATTTTCTATCATTTTGTCAGCACTACGGCGCGAGCAAAAACCTGAATCACTAATGTATTTATTTAGACGTTTTGGAAAAGTTGATGTGGTCACTGTAATCGTTGCTCATTTTATTTTGTACATTCTCATTGAGCAGTATTATACTCAAAATCAACACTAATGTATTATACCAATACCATTAAATTTATATTGCTATGCTAATTTTTGCTCATCGTGGTGCTAGTGCCATTGCCCCAGAAAACACGCTACTTTCAATACAAACGGCTATTGACAGTAATGTCGACGGGATTGAAATTGATATTTTTGAAATTGATGGTCAATTGCTTGTTATTCATGATCGTTGGTTAGAGCGTACTACCTCGGGTTCAGGGCTACTTACTCAACATAGCTTTGCTGATTTGCGCCAGCTTGATGCCGGCAAAGGTCAGAAAATTCCAACGCTAGATGAAGTATTGGCTATTATGCCCAAGCATTGCCTACTCAATATTGAGCTCAAAGGCATTAATAATATTGAGCTACTGCTACAATGCATTGACCAGGGCGTATTAAAATACAACATAACCACTAAGCAGTTATTACTCTCTTCGTTTAATCATCATCAGTTGTATGCCATTACTCAACAACGCCCTGAATTAGCTATTGGCGCGTTAACCGCTTCGTTACCATTAACTTACGCCACCTTTGCTACTGCCCTTAATGCTTATTCAGTGCACATAAGTATTGATACTATTAGTAAGGATTTTGTCTTAGACGCCCATCAGCGTGGTTTACAAGTGTATGTCTATACTGTCGATAGACTTGAAGATATTTACCTACTGACAAGCCTCGGTGTTGATGGCATTTTCGCCAACAACCCAAAACAAGCGCGACTGTATATGGATAATATTCAAGCTGATATGACTTAATGCTATATTACTTTTTTACCTGCTTGATACAAGCTGGTTAGGGGGTTAACTCCAAATTGATAGCACAGCTCTGCCGGTTGTTCGATATTCCATAAGGCAATATCGGCATCATAACCAACTGCCAACTGCCCTTTACTGTCGTTTAATCTTAACGCTTTTGCGCCATAACAAGTAATACCTGCTAAGGCTTCACACGGCGTTAATTTAAATAAAGTACACGCCATATTAAGCATTAAATGAATATTATGAATAGGTGAGGTACCAGGGTTTGCATCGGTAGCTACCGCCATAGGCACTTTATGTTTGCGCAACAGCGCTATCGGTGGTATTTGCGTTTCACGTAAAAAATAAAAGGCGCCGGGCAAGAGTACCGCAGTCATACCAGATTTTTTCATGGCTTTAATGCCTGTTTCATCTAAAAACTCAATATGATCAGATGACAAGGCACCATAGCTAGCCGCTAACGCTGAGCCACCCAAATTTGATAACTGCTCGGCATGCACTTTAACAGGTAAGTTATGTGCTTGTGCCGCCTCAAAAACGCGCTGAGTTTGCTCAAGACTAAAGCCTATACCTTCACAAAAAACATCAACGGCATCGGCTAATTTTTCACTAACGACTTGCGGTAACATTTCATTGCAAACCACATCAAGGTAACCCTCGGCATCATCTTTATATTCTGTTGGTAAGGCATGCGCACCAAGAAAAGTACGTTTAATAGTAACCGGTAACTCTTTGGCTAATAGACCCGCCACTTTTAGCATTTTAATTTCGTTGATGGTATCTAAGCCATAGCCTGATTTAATTTCAATGGTGGTAACACCTTGTTGATGTAAAGCAGTTAACCGCGGTAAAGCACTGGCAAGTAACTCTTGCTCACTAGCTTTTCGCGTCGCCGAAACGGTTGAGACAATGCCCCCGCCTGCGCTAGCTATTTCTTCATAGCTTTTACCTTGTAAGCGCATTTCAAATTCGTTGGCGCGGTTACCACCATAAACTAAATGGGTATGGCAATCGATTAAGCCTGGGGTCAGCCATTGACCTTTACCATCGATAACCTCAAGGTTATCAAATAATAAGTCGAATGATGGGCTTGACAATGAAGCAGGTAAATCACTCTGCTTACCTAGCCAAACAATTTTACCGGCACTAATAGCTAAGGCTGCTTGCCTTATTTCACCATAGCTATGACTACCATCGGTCATCGTGGCTAGATTTACATTGATATAAAGCGTTTGCCAATGTTTATAATGTGTCATCTCGATGTCTACCTGTGAATAATTAATTATTAGTGGTTGCTTGGGAGTTGCTCGTTGGAATAAGTATAAAACTCTATCGTGAAAACAATCCATAATCAACTTGTATATACAAGGCTTGCCTTTGCGCTAAAGGTATGAGATCGTATTAGCAAGTTCAATCAAGCCAAATATCATCATGACTGCCAATTCAACTGTACCTGCTTTGGTCTGCGAAAGTAAAAGCCCTGTAAATAAAAAGCTTAGTAGCAAAGCGACTCAAACGAGTAAAAAAAACACACCTGCTAAGTATACTATTATCAAACAGTATATTTGTGAACATATCGAATCGGGTCAATGGCCGCAAAATGCAAAAGTACCTTCTGAGAACGAACTAACACAGCAGTTTTCAGTTAGTCGTATGACCGCAAGACGTGCTCTACAGGATTTAACCGAGCAAGGGATATTAGTGCGTTCACAAGGCGCTGGTACTTTTGTCGCTACCTTTAAATCCCAATCATCTTTGTTAAAAATAAGAAATATTAGTGATGAAATTAGTGAGCGTGGTCATCAACATCAGGCTGAACAATTACTATTAAGAGCCGTGGATGTTACTGAAGAGATAGCTATTTTACTGAATTTGAAAAACACTGAAAAAGTTTTTTATTCTGAAATTTTACATTATGAAAATAATGAAGCAATTCAGTTAGAGCAACGCTATGTTAATGCTAGTTTAGTGCCCGATTACTTATCACAAGACTTTACCCTTATTACCCCACACGAATATCTTTCAGCGGTAGCCCCCTTAACAGAAGCAACCCATGAAGTAGAAGCGATTTTAGCCAGCGATCACGTTTGCCAATTATTAGTTATTAACGCCAGTAAACCATGCTTACAAGTTAAGCGACGTACCTGGTCAAAGCAAGGCGTGGTTAGTGTTGCTACCTTAACATCACCCGGTGATAAATATCGTCTAGGCAGCCACCTTATATTTTAAAATTATTATTTTATAACATTCAATCTCAGTATTTCTATCATGAGGAAGCCCTATGACAACTCCCCTAGCATCACGTTTAGACACTGATCGTATTATTCGCGCTGATCGCGGCACTGAAATAACCACCAAGAGTTGGTTAACTGAAGCAGCAAAACGCATGTTGATGAATAATTTAGACCCCGATGTTGCCGAGCACCCACAGGCGTTAGTCGTTTATGGTGGCATAGGTCGCGCCGCACGTAACTGGGCATGTTACGACAAAATAATTGAGGTGCTAAACCGTCTTGAAAATGACGAAACCTTAATGGTGCAATCGGGTAAACCTGTTGGCGTATTTAAAACACACGAAAACGCACCGCGTGTATTAATTGCTAATTCGAATCTCGTGCCTAATTGGGCTAACTGGCAGCATTTTAACGAGTTAGATAAAAAAGGTTTAATGATGTACGGCCAAATGACGGCTGGTTCATGGATTTATATTGGCTCACAAGGTATTGTGCAAGGCACATACGAAACCTTTGTCGCCATGGCCAAACAACACTTTGATGGTAATGCACAAGGTAAGTGGGTACTTACCGGTGGTTTAGGTGGCATGGGAGGAGCGCAACCACTTGCAGCAACCATGGCTGGCTTTTCTGCATTAGTAGTTGAGTGTGATGAAACCCGTATCGATTTTCGAATAAAAACACGTTATGTCGATAAGAAAGCCACCTGCTTAGATGATGCATTGGCCATCATCAATCAAGCGACTGCACAAGGCCAAGCAATCTCAGTTGGCTTATTAGGTAATGCTGCTGATATTTTTCCTGAATTAGTTAAACGCGGTATTACCCCTGATGTAGTAACAGATCAAACCTCAGCACACGACCCGTTAAATGGTTACTTACCACAGGGGTGGACCATGGAACATGCTGCTACTATGCGCTTAAAAAATGAGGCGGCAGTGGTTAAGGCGGCTAAGCAATCAATGGCGATACAAGTTCAAGCGATGCTTGCATTACAAAAGATGGGCGCGGCGACCACAGATTACGGTAACAATATTCGTCAAATGGCTTTAGAAGAAGGGGTCACAAACGCTTTTGATTTTCCTGGTTTTGTCCCCGCTTATATTAGACCATTATTCTGTGAAGGTATTGGGCCATTTCGTTGGGTTGCCTTATCTGGCGATCCAGAAGATATTTATAAAACCGATGCTAAAGTTAAAGAGCTGATACCTGATAACCCACACTTACATAACTGGTTAGATATGGCGCGTGATCGTATCGCTTTTCAAGGATTACCTGCGCGTATTTGTTGGCTTGGCTTAAAAGACCGAGCACGTTTAGCCTTAGCCTTTAATGACATGGTGAAAACCGGCGAGCTTTCTGCGCCTGTAGTTATTGGTCGCGATCATTTAGATTCAGGCTCGGTCGCTTCACCAAACCGTGAAACTGAAAGCATGTTAGATGGCTCTGATGCTGTATCAGATTGGCCGTTACTCAACGCTTTATTATCAACTTCAGGTGGTGCAACTTGGGTTAGCATTCATCATGGCGGCGGCGTTGGTATGGGCTTTAGTCAACATTCTGGTGTAGTCATTGTCGCTGATGGCAGCGATGATGCAGCTAAACGTATTGGGCGAGTATTGTGGAATGATCCCGCCACAGGTGTGATGCGCCATGCCGACGCGGGGTACGATATCGCCATAAACTGTGCCAAAGAGCAGGGGCTAGATTTACCGATGATAGACGAAAAATAATACTCAATTTCAGGCTAATTTTAACCATAACGACATCGAAAGTACTCACTGACTAACGTCAGCTGCGTGCTTTCTCTTTGTTGTTGAGTAACCCCTGTTGAACTAAGCGCTATTCATTGAAAATTTATGATAGAGAGAAAATAAAAATGAACCACATCAAAGCATTAAAAATTCTTCCAGGAAAGCTAACGCTCGCGCAATTACGAGACGTAAGTCGTTATGACGGCATAAAATATAGTTTAGATGAAGCTGCATTTCCTGAAATCAACAACAGTGCTGAAGCGGTACAACAAGTCATAAAAGACAATCGTGTTGTTTACGGTATTAATACCGGTTTTGGTCTATTAGCCAGCACTCGTATTAAAACTGAAGAGTTAGAATTATTACAACGCTCTATCGTACTTTCTCATTCTGCTGGTTTTGGTGAGTACATGGAAGATGCGACCGTACGCCTAATGATGGTACTAAAAATAAACTCATTATCACGCGGTTTTTCAGGTATTCGTTTACACGTTATTCAAGCATTAATTACCTTATTGAACGCCGAAGTTTACCCCTGCGTGCCAAAAAAAGGGTCGGTCGGCGCCTCAGGTGATTTAGCACCCCTTGCTCATATGGTATTACCTTTATTGGGCGAAGGCGAAATGTCATATCAAGATAACATTATCCCTGCTACTCAAGGATTAAAAATTGCCGGACTTGAACCGGTAGTACTGGCGGCAAAAGAAGGTTTAGCTTTACTCAACGGGACACAAGCTTCCACGGCATTTGCGTTAGAAGGTTTATTTTATGCTGAGGATTTATATGCCGCAGGAACCGTCATCGGCGCTACCTCAGTAGAAGCCGCCATGGGATCACGTGCCCCCTTTGATCATAGAGTACACCTTGTTCGTGGGCAAAAAGGACAAATTGATGCCGCACGCGCATACCGTGAAATATTAACGGATAGTTCTGAAATAGCAACAGCGCACGTTAATTGTGACAAAGTACAAGACCCCTACTCACTACGTTGTCAGCCACAAGTGATGGGCGCTTGTTTAACACAAATTCGTCAAGCGGCAGAAGTATTACACGTTGAAGCTAATGGTGTAACAGACAACCCTTTAGTTTTTGCTAATGAAGGGGACTTCATCTCTGCCGGTAATTTTCATGCTGAGCCGGTGGCTATGGCGGCAGATAATTTAGCCTTAGCTATTGCTGAAATTGGCTCACTCTCTGAGCGTCGAATGGCATTATTAATTGATGCCAGTTTAAGTAAATTACCGCCATTTTTAGTGAATAATGGCGGTGTTAACTCTGGCTTTATGATTGCACAAGTTACCTCGGCTGCGTTAGCTTCAGAAAATAAAACCCTGGCTCACCCAGCCTCTGTTGATAGTTTACCGACATCAGCTAATCAAGAAGACCATGTATCAATGGCCTGTTTTGCTGGTCGTCGTTTAGCGGATATGGCCGAAAATACCAACGGCGTACTTGCTGTAGAGTATTTAGCTGCTGTACAAGGTTTAGATTTTAGAGCACCACTAAAGGGAGCAGCGCCTATTGAACAGGCGAAAGCGAAGTTACGTGAAACCGTGGCTTTTTATGATAAAGATCGCTACTTTGCGCCTGATATTGTCGAAGCGTCGGCGATCATCGCTGATGGTTATTTCAATGACTTTATGCCAGCGGGCTTATTACCTAGTTTATAAAACTACGTGCTTATGCACATGACTCAGGGGCGTAATCCCCGTAGTATTTTGTCGGCTGTGGCATGGATGCCACTTAGTAGCGAATGCAGGACGCATATTCTACTAGATCCCGCTTTTAAATCTATTCCTCTGTGAGCGCGTAGCGCCTCGGTACTCTCAGTGGTGATATCTGTGTATATCAATTGTATTTTGAGTTATTTAGCGCTTTAAAAACAAGAAAGTTTGAACCACCGAGTGCACCGAGGCTGCGCTCACAGAGAAGATATAAGACATTGAAAAATTAAAGTTTTCTAAAAAGTGATGGCTATTAGAACACAGGCTTCGAAGATAACGTATATAGCGAACACCTGAGTTAACTACATAAGTATGTGAAGCTATTTGTTCTCATTTTAGTGACTAACAACGAAAAAAAACGTAAATAAACTTACGTAAACTTACAGTAGTGCTCTAATAGCTTCAGCTGTTTTTAATCTTCTGACTTCGTCAAACAATAAGTCTGCTTGCTGGTAATAGCCCTTTAAATATTTAAGCCATTGTTTGATACGGTTACAATAATACTTACTCTTGTCACCGTCTGTTTCAAACTCTGTATAAGCGGATAATAAGGCTTGTACCTGTAACCACGGCATAACATCACTTTCTTGTTTTATCACTTGCCCTAAATTAGGGATAGTTAACGCACCGCGACCTACCATAATATCGTTACATCCGGAAACTTCGCGACACGTGATTGCATCAGCTAAATTCCACACTTCACCATTAGCAATAACAGGAATTGAGATTTCATTGTTTATTTTTGCAATCCAATGCCAATGCGCTGGTGGTTTATAGCCTTCTACCTTGGTACGAGCATGTACGGTAAGCTCGTTTGCACCTGCTGCTTCAACTGCTTGGGCATTTTCAATAGCTAGACTTTTATCTTCATAACCTAAACGAATCTTAGCACTAACAATGGTGTCATTAGGGACTGCTGCTTTTACCGCTTTGACAATTTGATAAAGATTCTCAGGATCTTTTAATAAAATAGCACCACCACGACTTTTATTGACCGTTTTAGACGGGCAACCAAAGTTTATATCAATACCATTTGAGCCAAGCTCAATCACTTTAGCGGCATTTTCAGCCATATACTCAGGGGATTGACCTAATAACTGTACACGAACCGGTGTACCCGCTTTAGTACAGCTACCGTAAGCACTGGCATCAATTAACTCTGGGCAGTATCGATAAAAAACACGATCGGGGAGTACTTGATCAATCACACGAATAAACTCGGTGACGCAAAGATCATAGCTACCTACTTGGGTAAGTAAGTCACGCATTCGGTAATCTAAAACGCCTTCCATTGGGGCCAATACAACACGCATTAGTATGAAGTGTCCTTATTAAAATGTTGTGTGGTTTTTAAGGCATTATTTTGGTGTGGCAATTGAATCACTTTACTGAAGCCAAAATATTTGCCGATACGGGTGAGAAAAACATAACAAAGCAGCGTTAAGCAAGCGACCATTACATGAATAATGAGTGTTTTAACTTGCAAACTTTGTTGCCAAAAAAATATCGGCCCCGTATATGTAACATAAAAGAGATTCAATATAGTGACGTGAGCCCATATCACTAAAAATAGTAACTTAGTTTGATGATGAGTAATAAAGTGTTGAGAGAATAAGTTCAAAAGTTAGCTCTTTAATAAATAACAGCGCTAGTATATCAAAAGCACTGATACCTGCTATAAGAATTACTTAACATAGTATTTAGAGCATTGTTTACGCAATACAGCCAAAGCGGCTCACCGAGAAGACATAGACCAAAAGACTAAGACAGGCAAATACAATAAACTAGTGACCTTGTTCAAGCCATGCCAATAAATCATCATAAACAAATGCATAATGTAATGCTTCTTGTGTTTTTTTACCTGAAACTATTTTAGAGTCAGTTTTTGATAAGCTATCTTTTTCTTCAAAACTAGGTGGGGGTAAATTCAAAGCGTTGGCTGCCGCTTGGTAATATTGCTTTTTAGTGACTTGTGTGGCGCTAACCCCATTAAAAATACCGCCATGAATATCACTTGCTAGCAACGAGAGAATAAGGCTAACAGCATCTTGTTGATGAATTAAATTAACCTGTGCTTGTGGGTTTTGTAGCATGCGACCATGTGATAAAAACTTGCCTGGATGGCGATTAGGACCAACTAAACCGGTTAATCGAAGAACAAAGCCCTTGTTACGACCTAAACCCGAGTGTCCATTAACATATAGCATATCAGCGTTACTTGCCTTAACAACCTGATCACTAGTAAAATTAAGTACTGTTTGCTCTGCTTGATTTAATACTGACACTTTATCCGCAGTTAGATCCAACACCATGCTTTCATCAACAAGCCCTGACAAGCCGTTATAAACAGCACTACTACTTAATAGAATAATTTTTTCAACTTTATTATTGTTTTTTGCTGCGGTAACTAACTGTGCGACTTTATCGGCGTAATCAACACGACCTTGCCTAAACTGTGGTGTAATAGCAATAACCAAGCATTGCTGCTTAAAGACCGGATGGTTATTTAGAGCTGTTTGCTGTGCAGGTAAAGATAATACAGCCGCATTAATACCTTGGTTAGTTAGCTGTTTGACATTATCAGTATTACTGCGTGTTGCGAGTACCGCTACACCTTGTTTTTTAAGGTGCTGCGCTAAAGGTGTGCCTAACCAACCACAACCGACAATGCCTACAGAGGTAAGCTGTTTCTTATTTTTGTTGCTTGTCATTACGTTACTCATTATTGCTTTATTAATGAAGAATTGCTTATTACTGCGTTACTTATAGCAGCACGACTTATTTTTATAATTAATGACCACATTAATGACAACTTTTATCGTCATAGTAAGGTGCTATTCTTTGTTGACGACTATGTTTCATTATAATTAATAAGGAGATAATAAACGCTACAGCTGTTTTTAATGACCTTAAGGCGCTCATTAGTTATCCTTACCTATATTTAATTTATTCGTCGTAACTTTAGGAGTTAGCTTATGCAGTTAGCAAAACATTTAGCCCAAGGGCGGTTAGTGTATTTAAGCCAACACCAAGATGCAATAACGGTGAGTGAAAACGATCATTATCGTTGGATGGCATTTAATGACGTAGTACAAAGTATTATGCGTAAACGTAAACCTTGGCAGTTAACTCTACCCCATCACATTGCGCTACTCTTACCCTTGTTGTTTTGTAAACCTAAACGCATTATTGAGTTAGGCTTAGGTGGCGGTAATCTGACCCGGTTTTTACGGCACTTATCACCGGATATTATGCTAACCACTGTCGATCATAGCCAAGAAGTTATCAACTATTTTGAGCAATATTTTAACCCTGACAAAGTCTGCTTTGATCTTATTTGCGCTGACGGTATGACATGGTTAGCACAACAACAAACCTGCAATATTGATTGGATTATTTGCGATGTTTATCACTCACAAGAGTTAGGTTTTGATTGTATTATTAAGCAACTAGAAGTGCTAACCAATAAAATAGATGCGCAGGCATGTTTATCAATCAACTTACCTGATATTAATGATCACGACATCAACTTGTGTTTAACGGTATTACAGCAGTTAACACCTAATCATCACATTACCTATTTTACTATTCCTAATTATCTGAATATTGTCATTCAACTTACCCCTAATCACTGGCAACTTCATCGATTAATAAAACGAAATAAACAATGTTATCTTCCTGGGTTGATATTACAGCGTTGGCGCGATTTTTGGCCTCATGGCATGCAACTGAATCACCTTAGAAAACCGTACAACCAGACATTATAGCTAGATAATATCTCTGTCTACTAGCACCCTAAAACCAAGACATACTTAATCTGCCCATCAACTCCAGGCAATAAAAAAGGATGCCGAGGCATCCTTTTTTTCAAAACAGTTAAGCGCTTAAAAAGTAATTACTTTCTAGCGGCATCTTTCGCTGCTTTTGCTGCTTTAACTTCAGCAATAACTTCTTCAGCCACGTTATTAGGACATGGTAAGTAGTGAGAGAATTCCATAGAGAATTGACCACGACCTGATGTCATTGTACGTAACGATCCGATGTAACCGAACATTTCTGAAAGAGGTACGTCTGCTTTAATGCGAACACCTGTAACACCTGCTTCTTGGTCTTTGATCATACCACGACGGCGGTTTAAATCACCAATAACATCACCAACGTGATCATCAGGAGTAAATACATCAACAGCCATGATAGGTTCAATTAACTGAGCACCAGCTTTTGGAATTGATTGACGGAAAGCACCACGAGCAGCAAGTTCAAATGCAACAGCAGATGAATCGACCGCATGGAAACCACCATCATATAATTCAATTTCAACATCTAATACAGGGAAGCCAGCAAGTACACCAGTCTCCATCATGCCTTTGAAACCTTTTTCAATAGCAGGGAAGAATTCTTTAGGTACGTTACCACCAACAACTACAGAGTTGAACACAAAACCTGAACCAGGTTCGCCGGGCTTGATACGGTAATCAATTTTACCGAATTGACCTGAACCACCAGATTGTTTCTTATGTGTGTAAGAATCTTCTATTTCTGAGGTAATTGTTTCACGGTAAGCAACTTGTGGTTTACCAACTTCTAAGTCAACACCGTAAGTACGCTTAAGGATATCTACTTTGATATCTAAGTGAAGCTCACCCATACCACGTAAAATTGTTTCGCCTGAGTCTTGGTCAGTTTCAACTTGGAAAGTAGGATCTTCTGCAACCATTTTACCAATAGCAACACCCATCTTTTCAGAACCACCTTTATCTTTAGGTGTTACAGAAATAGAGATTACTGGCGCAGGGAAAACCATGGCTTCTAACGTACATGGATCTTTAGGATCACATAGAGTGTGACCTGTTTGTACGTTTTTCATACCTACGATAGCTAAGATATCACCCGCTTGTGCTGAAGACAGCTCAGTACGGTCATCTGCTTGCATTTCAACCATACGGCCAACACGTTCAGTTTTGCCCGTGAATGAGTTAAGAATAGTATCACCTTTTTTCAACGTACCAGAATAGATACGGATAAAGGTAAGAGCACCAAAACGGTCATCCATGATTTTAAATGCTAACGCTTTAAATGTTGCATTAGTATCAACGATTGCAAATTTACCTGTTGGCTCACCTTCTTCATCAGTTAACGGTTGTGGGTTAACTTCAGTTGGTGAAGGTAAGTAGTCAACAACAGCATCTAGAACTAATTGCATGCCTTTGTTTTTAAATGCAGAACCACAATAAGTTGGGAAGAACATTAACTCTTTAGTACCTTTACGGATACATTCTTTAATTTGTTCTTCAGTCGGCGTAAGTTCGCCTTCTAAATATTCCATTAATAAATCTTCATCTGCTTCTAAAGCAGTTTCGATTAGTTGCTCACGGTATAACGCAGCATCATCAACCATATCCGCTGGAATATCAGTGATTTCGTAGTTTTCTGGTAAGCCAGTAGCATCCCAAACGTAAGCTTTTTGAGTTAATACATCGACAACACCAACGAAGTCATCTTCTTCACCAATTGGTAAAGTCATAATAAGTGGGTGAGCACCTAATACTTTTTTAACTTGATCAGTTACACGGAAAAAGTTAGCACCTAAACGGTCTAATTTATTTACAAAGATTAAACGAGCTACTTTAGAGTCGTTCGCGTAACGCCAGTTAGTTTCTGATTGTGGCTCAACACCACCAGAACCACAGAATACACCAACACCACCATCAAGAACTTTTAATGAACGGTAAACTTCTACTGTGAAATCAACGTGACCAGGAGTGTCAATTACGTTTAAACGATGTCCTTTCCATTCACAAGTAACCGCAGCAGACTGGATAGTAATACCGCGCTCAGCTTCTTGTTCCATGAAGTCAGTTGTAGACTCACCATCATGTGTTTCACCAGACTTATGAATTTTACCGGTTAGTTTAAGGATACGTTCAGTTGTTGTGGTTTTACCCGCATCAACGTGAGCGAAAATACCAATGTTTCTGTATTTAGCTAAATCTGCCATTAGATTACTCTACTTAGTTTGAGGTCTATCCCACTTCTTTCTTATTAGATGCCTATATAGTTAGCTATATAATCTACGTAAGTTAAAGCAGAACTTGTTGAAAATTTGCGCGCGAGTATATCATTAACCAAAGAAGAACCATAGAAAATTGAAAAAAAATATGAAATAAATTACTAAAGACGGTCACTTCCTAAAAAAATATATACCGTAAAAAAGACTCAACCATATTTTTTCTGCTTATATATAGGAGTTAATGACTTTGAATATAAAAAGCCATTAAAAGAAGCAAAAACACGATAAAAAACAATAGCACTACCTGTTCGTCAATCGAGTGACTATACTCAACCAATATGGCTAACTCCATATTGGTTAAGCAAACATTAAGACCGCTAATGACAATATAAATATATAGGATATCGAATAGCTATATTTGATGCATTTTGTTTGTTTAAAATGTGAATGAAGTGCTAAGCTAGCCGCCTAGTAAATTAATCCGTTTGGTATCATTCCACCTTATTATAGGGCACCACTTATTATGATTATCTTTTTTATATGTATTACGCTATTAATTTTGGGGTATAAATTTTATAGCCCCTTTGTTGAAAAGCAAGCTGGGATTGATCACTCAGTCAAAACACCGCAAGTGCGCTTTGATGAAGGCGTTGACTATGTCGCCATTCATCCAGTAAAAGCGTTTCTTATACAGTTTTTAAACATCGCTGGTGTTGGCCCTATTTTTGGACCAATACTCGGTGCTATATATGGCCCAATAGCCTTAGTGTGGATTGTACTGGGTAACATCCTTGGTGGTGCAGTACATGATTACTTTTCTGGCGTAATGAGTATCAAAGAAGATGGTAAAAGCTTGCCCGAAATAGCAGGTCATTACTTTAACCTTTTCTACAAGAGTATCATGCTCGTATTTACCGCCATGCTACTGTTTTTTGTTGGTGTAGTATTTATTATGAGCCCTGCCGGCTTACTCGGTAATTTAAGTTACTTTGAGGGCACCTTTCTTGAAGGCAACACTTTTTGGGTATTTTTAATCTTAGGTTACTACTTCTTAGCAACGTTATTACCTATCGATAAAATTATTACTAAGCTTTACCCTATTTTTGGTTTATTAATGATAGTAATGACGACGCTAATCGCTATATCATTATTATTTAATGCACCACATTTACCAGTAATGGGCGATTTTCTCGGTTACTTCGACCATGATCATTTCAACCATGACTTCTTAAAACCTAATCCAGATGGCGCACCTGTTTGGCCTTTACTCTTTGTTACCATTACTTGTGGTGCCATTAGTGGTTTTCACTCAACTCAGGCGCCAATCATGGCCCGTTGTTTAACTAATGAAAAATATGTACGTCCTGTTTATTATGGCGCTATGATGTCTGAAGGTATTGTCGGTTGTGTTTGGGCATTAGCGGGTATCGCTGCTTTCCCTGAAGGTTATGCTGGTCTTAAAGCCATGTTAGATTTAGGTGGTCCAGGATTAGTGGTTAATCATATTGCTACCAGTTACCTAGGTGCTTTAGGTGGTATTATGGCGATTATTGCCGTAGCAATATTCCCTATTACTTCAGGTGATACCGCGTTTAGATCATTACGATTAACGATAGTCGATGCCTTTAATATCCCACAAAGTATGCGTAACCGTATTTTATTAGCGGTACCAATTTTAGTGGTCGCATATTTCATGACAAAAATAGACTTCTCATTAATTTGGCGCTACTTTGCGTTCTCAAATATGTTGTTATCAACGAGTGTGCTGTGGTTAGCAACTAAGTACTTGTTTGATCGCGGTACCTTCCACTGGGTAGTAAGTATTCCTGCCATAATAGGCACCAGTGTTACTGTATCTTACATAATGACTGCGGGAATTGGTTTTAATCTACCTTCTCATTACAGCCAATATATTGGTATAGTCACTGCAATAGCATTATTGATACTAGTCGTTTTATTCCACGTAAAACGCAAAGTACCGGCTAAAAATTAGCAGTACCTTATATAGTAGCGTTAACGAAAACGTTGACGCTTACTTGAGCCTAAACCAAATGGATTAATTGATTAATCCATTTGGTATTAAAAAGCACTGCTATTTTATCACAATAAATAAAGCAGTGCTTTTTATTACTCCTAAGTTTGCTAGAAAAACCTCCACAAGCTATATCCCCACTACCCAGCAAAGATATTGACCGCTAAAAAGTAAATAGCCTAAAATAAACTTGCGCTAAACGGACTTTCTTGTATAATACGCGCTCACATTCAATGATGTTGAGTGTGCCTGTTACAAAACCTACCTAAGGTTATAAACCTAAAGTAAACCTGTAGCACTAAATAAATGATACATAATTCATTTATTTCACAGCAGCTCTAATTTTGAGTTGAATGTTTATTAGTTAATACACCCCCTTCCAGCACACAAGGAAGCAGAGGGATGTATTTTTTTGTTCTTTTAAAAGGGGATTTGTCTTCATGTCAAATCAAAGAATCCGCATTCGTTTGAAAGCGTTCGATCATCGTTTGATTGATCAATCTACAGCAGAAATCGTTGATACTGCTAAACGTACTGGCGCACAGGTTCGTGGTCCAATTCCACTTCCTACTCGCAAAGAACGTTACACTATCTTGACTTCTCCACACGTTAACAAAGATGCGCGTGATCAGTATGAAATTCGTACTCATAAACGCATGATTGATATCGTTGAGCCAACTGAAAAGACTGTAGACGCATTAATGCGTTTAGATCTTGCAGCTGGTGTTGATGTTCAAATCAGCTTGGGCTAAGGGGAGCTTTAACATGACTATAGGTCTAGTTGGACGTAAAGTGGGTATGACTCGTATCTTCACAGAAGATGGTGTTTCTACTCCTGTTACGGTTATTGAAGTTGAAGCAAACCGTGTTGCTCAAGTTAAAACAGTAGACAACGATGGTTATTCAGCACTACAAGTTACTACGGGCAAGCGTAAAGCAAGCCGTGTAACTAAACCAGCTGCTGGACATTTCGCAAAAGCTGGAATTGAAGCAGGCCGTGGCTTGTGGGAATTCCGTTTAAACGAAAATGAAGGTAGTGACATCGAAGCTGGCAGTGAAATCACTGTTTCATTATTCAATGACACAAAATTAGTAGACGTTACTGGTACGTCTAAAGGTAAAGGTTTCCAAGGCGGTATTAAGCGCTGGAACTTTACTATGCAAAATGCAACGCATGGTGTTTCTTTAGCACATCGTTCTAACGGTTCGTTAGGTCAATGTCAAACTCCAGGTCGTGTATTTAAAGGCAAAAAAATGTCTGGTCACATGGGTGCTGTGCGTTGTACTACACAAAACCTTGAATTGGTTCGCGTTGATGCAGAACGTAACTTGTTGCTTGTTAAAGGCGCAGTTCCGGGTGCTATCAATGGCAACGTAATCATCAAACCAGCTGTTAAAGCTTAGTCCAGGAGATTTTGTGATGGAATTATCATTAAAAGACGCATCAGGTGCTCTTGAAGTATCTGAAGCAACTTTTGGACGTGAGTTTAACGAAGCGTTAGTACATCAAGTAGTAGTTGCTTACGCAGCTGGTGCTCGTCAAGGTACTCGTGCTCAGAAAACTCGCTCAGAAGTTAGTGGCGGTGGTGCAAAACCATGGCGTCAAAAAGGTACTGGCCGTGCACGTGCTGGTACTACTCGTGGTCCAATTTGGCGTTCAGGTGGCGTAACATTCGCTGCAAAACCTCAAGACCACAGTCAAAAAGTTAACCGTAAAATGTACCGAGGTGCTATCGCTAGCATCCTATCTGAACTAGTTCGTCAAGAACGTTTAGTAGTAGTGAACGATTTTTCGGTAGAAACTCCTAAAACTAAAGACTTAGTTGCTAAGTTAAAAGGTTTAGAGCTTAAAGACGTATTGATTGTAACAAAAGAAGTTGACGAGAACTTATTCTTATCAGCACGCAACTTATACAAAGTTGACGTTCGTGACGTTGCAGCAATCGACCCAGTTAGCTTAGTTGGTTTCGAAAAAGTGTTAATCACTGCTGATGCTGTTAAAGAAATTGAGGGGATACTAGCATGATAAACGAAGAACGTTTGTTAAAAGTGCTTTTAGCACCAAATATTTCTGAAAAAGCAACTACCGCTGCTGAAGCAAACAACACTGTTGTTTTCAAAGTAGCTACAGATGCAACTAAAGCTGAAGTTAAAGCTGCTGTTGAGAAACTTTTCGAAGTATCTGTTGTAAGTGTTAATACACTTAATGTTAAGGGTAAAGAGAAACGTACAGGTGCTCGCACTGGTCGTCGTAACGACTGGAAAAAAGCATATGTAACTCTTAGCGAAGGTAGTGAAATCGACTTCGTTGGCGCGGAATCATAGGAGCAGCTAAAAATGGCTATAGTAAAATGTAAACCTACTTCTCCGGGTCGTCGTCACCTAGTTAAAGTGGTAAACAAAGAACTTCATAAAGGTAAGCCTTATGCACCACTATTAGACACTATGTCTAAATCAGGTGGTCGTAACAATAATGGTCGTATTACTGTTCGTCATATTGGCGGCGGTCATAAGCAACATTACCGTATTGTCGATTTCAAACGTCTTAAAGATGGCATTCCAGCTAAAGTTGAGCGTTTAGAATATGATCCAAACCGTAGTGCTAACATTGCGTTAGTATTATATGCCGATGGTGAACGTCGTTACATATTAGCCCCTAAAGGCTTATCAGCTGGTGATACTATCCAGTCTGGTGTAGACGCTCCAATCAAACCTGGTAATACAATGCCACTACGTAACATACCTCTTGGTAGTGTTATTCACGCAATCGAACTTAAGCCTGGCAAAGGTGCTCAAATAGCACGTGCAGCTGGTACTTACGCACAATTAGTTGCGAAAGACGGTGCTTACGTTACTTTACGTCTTCGCTCTGGCGAAATGCGTAAAATCGAAACAGATTGTCGTGCTACGTTAGGTGAAATCGGCAATTCTGAACACATGCTTCGCTCTTTGGGTAAAGCTGGTGCTTCAAGATGGCGCGGTGTTCGCCCAACGGTTCGTGGTGTTGCTATGAACCCGGTAGATCACCCACACGGTGGTGGTGAAGGTAAAACATCTGGCGGTCGTCACCCGGTATCCCCTTGGGGCGTACCAACTAAGGGTTACAAGACTCGTTCGAACAAGCGTACTGATAAGTTTATCGTACGTCGTCGTACTAAGTAATTTAGTACATTTAATTAATATTCTGATTGCTGAACTTAGTTCATTTTTACATAAACTAAGTTCACATGAAGAATTATATATATAAGGATTCACCATGCCACGTTCCCTCAAGAAAGGTCCATTTATTGACCTACACTTGTTGACGAAGGTAGAGAAAGCGGTGGAAAGCGGGAATAAAAAGCCAATTAAAACTTGGTCCCGTCGTTCAATGATCATTCCAACAATGATCGGATTGACCATCGCTGTCCATAATGGCCGTCAACACGTTCCTGTATTTGTAACCGAAGAAATGATCGGTCACAAATTAGGAGAATTTGCACCAACTCGTACTTATCGCGGTCATGTCGCTGATAAGAAAGCTAAGAAGTAAGGGGAAGTTACATGCAAGCTATTGCTATACATAAATTTGCCCGCGGTTCTGCTCAAAAGGCGCGTTTAGTTGCGGATCAAATCCGTGGCGTTAATGTAGAGAAAGCACTTGAAATTTTAACTTTCAGCAACAAATCAGCTGCTGTTTTAGTTAAAAAAGTACTTAACTCTGCTATCGCAAATGCCGAGCATAACGAAGGTGCAGATATTGATGAATTATTCGTTAAAACTATTTTAGTTGACGATGGTCCAACAATGAAACGTATTATGCCACGCGCGAAAGGCCGAGCCGATCGCATCATCAAGCGCACTAGTCACATCACTGTGATTGTGTCTGATACTTAGGAGTATATTAGTATGGGTCAAAAAGTTAATCCTACCGGTATTCGCTTAGGTATCACGAAACCTTTCGCGTCTACTTGGTTTGCAAGCAACAAAGATTTTGCTAGCAACTTAGACGGCGACCATAAGGTTCGCGAATTTTTAAAAGAAAAGCTTCAACGTGCATCACTTTCTAAAGTGGTAATTGAACGTCCAGCTAAATCTATCCGCGTAACAATTCACACGGCTCGTCCAGGTGTTGTTATCGGTAAGAAAGGCGAAGATGTTGAGAAATTACGTTTAGCTGTTTCTAAAATTGCTGGTGTTCCTGCTCAAATCAACATCGCTGAAGTACGTAAGCCAGAAATGGATGCGCAGCTTGTTGCAGACAGCATTGCTAGTCAATTAGAACGTCGTGTTATGTTCCGTCGCGCTATGAAGCGTGCCGTACAAAACACTATGCGTTTAGGCGCTAAAGGCATCAAAGTACAAGTTAGTGGTCGTTTAGGCGGCGCTGATATCGCACGTGCAGAATGGTATCGTGAAGGTCGTGTACCTTTACATACATTACGTGCTGATATTGACTACGCAATTGCGCGTGGTAACACTACTTACGGTGTTATTGGTATCAAAGTTTGGATCTTTAAAGGCGAAATTATTGGCAACATGCCATTACAAGCAGAGCAACCAGCTGCTAAGCCTAAAAGAAAGAACAACCGTAAAGCCAAGTAGAGGAATAGGTAATGTTACAACCAAAACGTACTAAATTCCGCAAGCAATTTAAACTGCGCAACCGTGGTCTTGCTCACGTAGGTAGTTCAGTTAGCTTCGGTACTTTCGGTTTGAAATCAATGGAACGTGGTCGTATGACTGCACGCCAAATTGAAGCCGGTCGTCGTGCCATGACTCGTCATGTGAAACGTCAAGGTAAAATCTGGATACGCGTATTCCCTGACAAACCTATTACTAAAAAACCTCTTGAGGTTCGTATGGGTAAAGGTAAGGGTTCAGTAGAATATTGGGTTTGCCAAATTCTTCCTGGTCGTGTTCTTTATGAAATGGAAGGTGTTTCTGAAGAAGTAGCACGTGAAGCTTTTGCTTTAGCTGCCTCTAAACTTCCATTCAAAACTTCCTTTGTAACTAGGACGGCACTGTAATGAAAGTTAGTGAACTTAAAGCAAAAAGCATTGAAGAGCTAAATGCTGAATTACTAGAACTTCTTCGCGAGCAGTTTAACTACCGCATGCAAGCAAGTACTGGTCAATTAGCACAAACTCATTTGCTAAGAACTGTACGTCGCAATATTGCACGTGTTAAGACTATCATCACTGAAAAGGCAGGTAAGTAATGAGCGAAGTTAAAATCCGCACACTACAAGGCGTTGTTGTCAGTAACAAGATGGATAAGTCTATCGTTGTAATGATCGAACGTCGTGTTAAGCACCCTATATACGGTAAGTACATGACGCGTTCAACTAAGTTGAAAGCGCATGATGAAGCTAACGTATGTAACGAAGGTGACTTAGTAACTATTACTGAAGTTGCGCCAATTTCTAAGTCTAAGAACTGGAAATTAGTTGACGTAATTACAAAAGCTAACGTTTTATAAATTTATTTTTATAACACATTAACTTAATAGTTAATAAAAACCCTTAACATTTATTTGTTAAGGGTTTTTTTTTTATGAGTCGCTAGTGGAGTAGTAATTGCCAATAATAATACTGCGCCAATTTCTAAGTCTGCTCATAAAGATAAGTGAAAATTAGTTGACGTCATTACAAAAGCTAACGTTTTATAAATTTATTTTTATAACACATTAACTTAATAGTTAATAAAAACCCTTAACATTTATTTGTTAAGGTTTTTTTTTGATGAGTCGCTAGTGGAGTAGTAATTGCCAATAATAATACTGCGCCAATTTCTAAGTCTGCTCATAAAGATAAGTGAAAATTAGTTGACGTCATTACAAAAGCTAACGTTTTATAAATTTATTTTTATAACACATTAACTTAATAGTTAATAAAAACCCTTAACATTTATTTGTTAAGGTTTTTTTTTGATGAGTCACTAGTGGAGTAGTAATTGCCAATAATAATACTGCGCCAATTTCTAAGTCTGCTCATAAAGATAAGTGAAAATTAGTTGACGTCATTACAAAAGCTAACGTTTTATAAATTTATTTTTATAACACATTAACTTAATAGTTAATTCAGTGCTGATTGAATAATACCAAGTTGCGTCAACGATTACACCTGAGCCAAGATAGCCTCTTACTTCAAATAACTGACTTGACTACTTTAATATTTAACCGCTTGGCTATACGGTTTAAATTAGCTCTATCGGTTGATAATCGTCTCGCTGCTGCCGCCCAATTACCACCCTCTTCTTTAAGCACTTGGCTAATGAGTTGCTTTTGAAAGCTTTCTATCGCAACTTTTAAAGACTGCGTTGGTTGCTGTGCTAATGCTTGTACTGAAGCTGACGATACTAGTGTAAATTTTTCATCCGTTATATTAAGTACTGACTCTGCCTCAAAACCAATAACCTTAAGGGTTCCACAATCAACTTTATCAATAGATATGATCGCTTTGTCACGTTGCCGAGCACGTGCTTTTAACGTTGCACGGCTAACAACGTGTTCTAATTCACGCACATTACCTGGCCAGTTATACTGGCTTAAATGAGCAATCGCTGACTCGGTAATTTTTAACTGGGTAATGCCTAGCTTACGTCGCGTTTGCTCCACAAAATAGCCTGCTAGCAGCTGTACATCACCCACTCTCTCATACAGTCTTGGCACCCTAATAGGATAAACACTTAAACGATGATATAAGTCGGCACGAAAACGCCCTTCACCGACCTCCTCTTTTAAGTCTCTGTTGGTCGCAGCGACAATACGCACATCAACCTCTTCAACGTCGTCTTGTCCAACTGGCTGTATCTCATTACTTTGTATAGCGCGTAAAATTTTGCTTTGTGAAGCAAGTGGCAATTCACCTATCTCATCTAAAAATAAAGTACCGCCATTAGCCAGAGAAAACTTACCAGGTCTATTTTTATCTGCACCTGTAAAAGCCCCTTTTACATGACCAAAAAGTTCACTTTCAATTAGGTTTTCAGGTAAAGCCGCACAATTAACATAAACCATAGGACCATGGTGGCGCAGTGATTTATGATGTAATGTTCGAGCAACTAGCTCTTTACCAACACCTGTTTCACCATAAATTAAAATATTAAAATCAGAGCAAGCAACAATGTCTAATTCTTGCTTGAGCTGCAACATAATAGGGCTTTCACCAATAAGCTCGCCACCGTCACGCTTCCACGCCTCCTCTGTTAACTCTGCAACTACACGTTGTGAATGATCAGCCCTATTTTCAAGTTGATCTAACAAAAAAGCGGTATTTAGCGTCGCCGCCGCAATAGCTGAAATAACTTCCAGCGTACGTGCTTCAATATTCTCAAAAACATGAGGCGTTAAACTATCAATCGTTAATAAACCTAATAACTTATCCTCATAATAAAGTGGTAACCCCATACAAGAATGCACCGATAAATCCCCGGCGTGAGCAGTGACTAAGCCATCATAGGGATCAGGTAAAGGTGAATTAGCCGCAAAACGAATGGGCGATTTTGACTGGCAAATAGCCAAAAATCTGGGGTGATCGTCAACATAAAATCGACGACCTAGGGTATCTCTACTTAGCCCTTGTAAAGCGATAGGCTTAAGGACGTCACCATGAAAAGACAATAAGACTACCGCATCACACGTAATAGTTTTTCTAATCGTATCAAGTAACCTATTTAATCTATCTTTAGTGTTTAAGCTAGTCGCTAAATCAAGCGCCAGTTCGATAACAGCCGTAGATGATATTTTGTTCATTAACAATCCAATTCAGCAGGGTAAGTAAATCGTATTTTTACGAAAAGCAAAGTAACACGCCTGTGTCTTTATGACTACACAAAAACCGAGTCTATATGACTACAACATAGATTAAAAAACGTTAAATAAAGACTAAACCTTTGAATATTAAATAATAAAAAAACATGGTACTGACTTTGCAATTTCTTACATTACTATTGATAGCAAATCATATAAATACAACTATCAAGGTGTAACACCACTTCATTTCTGTTTACTTTAGGAGTAATCATGTTAACTGATAAGCACATCGACATTATAAAAAGTACTATTCCCCTATTAGAAAATGCAGGCCCCGCGTTAACCAGTCACTTTTATCAGCGACTATTTACTCATAATCCTGAGTTACAAGACATCTTTAATATGGCTAATCAACACTCCGGCAGACAACAAGTCGCGTTATTTGAAGCCATAGCCGCCTACGCTAAAAATATCGACAACTTAGTAGTACTGACAAGTGCTGTTGAGCGTATTGCGCAAAAACATACTAGTTTCAATATTAAAGCGCCGCATTACGCTGTTGTTGGACATCATCTTATTGAAACACTGCGTGAATTAGCAAGCGATGCTTTTACCGCTGACGTTGAAGAAGCTTGGACTAATGCTTACCAGTTTTTAGCACAAATATTTATTAACCGTGAAGCTGAGCTATACCAAGAGCGCGCTAACAGCATAGGTGGGTGGAAAGACTCAAGAGCATTTACGGTAATTAATAAAAAAGCTGAATCTACACTAGTGACCAGTTTTACTTTTGCACCTGTTGATAACAAGCCGGTGATAGGCTTTAAGCCTGGCCAATATTTAGGTATTGAAGTGTCTGATCCGACAAAGGAATTTAAAGAAATTCGTCAATATTCTTTATCTGACAAAGCCAATAATAAAACCTATAGAATTTCAGTGAAGCGTGAAGCTAATAACGTTGCTGGTAAAGTGCATAATGGCATAGTATCAACTTATTTACATGACAAGGTTCAAGTAGGAGATGAAATTAACTTATATGCGCCAGCAGGTGATTTTTTCTTTGTTGACCGTCAAGCACCTGTGGTACTGCTTTCTGCTGGTGTCGGTATCACACCTATGCAGTCAATGTTAGAAACGTTGGCACAACAAGGGTATAACAATTCTGTGCATTATTTACATGCTTGTGAAAACAGCGAGCAGCATTCTTTTTCAGTAAAAACAGCCCACCTGATTAGTGAAAATAACTGGCAGCAAGATATTTGGTATCGTGATGACGTTACTGGAAACCCAGCTACAACAGGTGTTCATCAAGGTTTGATGGACTTAACTAAGATAGCGTTACCTATTGAACAAGGTAATTTTTATCTTTGTGGTCCTATTGCTTTTATGCAATTTGCTAAACAGCAATTATTGAATTTAGGCGTGATTGCTAACAATATTCACTATGAAGTTTTTGGCCCTCATACCGAGTTATAATTTTTAGGTCACACCATTTAAACAATTATTAATACAAAAAAAGAAGGCAGTTTTATTACTGACTTCTTTTTTAAAACGTTAACATATTTTAAAGCCCGGCAAGCGGATATTAACAAAATTTAGTTAGTATTATTAACCAATAAATGCTCGCTATTACATTGCTGAAATATATCAAGGTTAGGGTTATAGGCTGTTGATTGAACTTCCGTGAGTCCTAAAATACTGTGAAAAACATTATCGTGTGAGAAGTTTTGGTTCGCTAAATCATGTAAACACTGTCGATTAGCTTTATCTTCATTACTGCTCCAATATAACATCGGTATATGTGTTTGTTGACTCGGTGCAAGGGCATAAGGAAAACCGTGTAAATAAAGCCCGTTCTCACCCAGTGATTCACCATGATCAGACACGTAAAGCATCGATGTTTCTACTGCCTCTAATGACGATAGCCTGTTTATCATTTTAGCTAATACGTAATCGCTGTAAGCAATGGTATTATCGTAGGTATTAATAACCTGCTCTTGGGTACAATTTTGTATATCACTGCGTTGACAGTCAGGTAAGAATTTTGCGAACTTCTCCGGATATCGACGGTAATAAGTGGGTCCATGAGAGCCTATTAAGTGTAAAACTATCAAGGTAGTTTGATGCGTTAAATGATTTAATTTCTCGGTTAGCGGCGATAGCAGCACTTCATCAAAACAATAGTCACCATCACATAACTCATGTGTTTTCGACTTATCCATATTGATAGTGGTAACGCGTTTACAAGCGCCCTTACAACCCTCGTTATTATCTAACCAAAGTACATCAACGTTAGCTAGCTTCACTATATCCAATAAATTTTGTTGATTTGAAGCTAGTTGCTTATCATAGTCATGTCGACCTAAAGCAGAAAACATACAAGGTACAGAAACAGCAGTGGCAGTACCACAAGATGACATATTTTTAAAAGAAATAGGGTTATAAGCACGGGTAAATTGATTAGTCGCTTTATCATAACCATTAAGGGAGAAGCTTTCAGCACGCGCGGTTTCACCAACAACCATCAAGATAACTCGCTTCCCCTCATCATCCTGCGTTAATAAACTAGGTGCATTATCTAATACGGTAAACTTTACTGAAGCAGTAAAGTAATTATTACGAATAAATTTATAACTACTGACAACACTCTTCAATGGCGTGATATAGGCACTTAACTCTCTGTTATTTCGCCCCACCGACGCATAGTCACCATAAAAGAAAAAAGCGATACCCACCAATGACAATGTTGATACAGACAATAGTTTTACTCGTTGCCACGACTCAGCTTTACAGGTGTTATAAACAATATTCACTTTGTATAAATACATTAGTGGTATAACCGATAATGCGATAACAATAAAAAAAGCGTTACTATTTAGGTACGAAAAGGCTTCTGAGCTACTGGTTTCAATCGTGTTTTCGATCATGCCATAATCAAAAACAATGCCATAAGACAAAGTAGCGTAAGTCATTAATGCTGACATCATGGTAAAAAATATCAACGCCGGCTTTAATAGGTATTTAACTGAAAAAAAGGAGAAAAATATCATCAATACATTGAGTAATAGCACAGGAACACTCAATAAAAAAAACAGGTTGTAATCATCTAGCAACAACACCGCATGATAGGTTTTATATAAAAAAGATAAATTAAAAACAAGAACAAAATAGCTACTCACAATAAAAATAACTTTATTGGCCGTTACTTTATCGATAAAAGCAGTTTGCAAGGAAGAATATGACATAAATAACTCACTATAGGGCTGTTATTTATAGTGTGTTCTTTGATACTTAAGAATAGCTTAATACAAACTTAATTATCACTTAAGCAATTAATATATAATTTTTTATCTGAGTTAATAAACATTTAATTTTATTAACTCAGATAAAAAAAGCTCAATACATTTAACCTGTATTGAGCTTTTATAACAATAAATAAAATAGACTTATACTGTTATTGATAATGCTTTATTTGGAATAATATTTAATCGCCAACGTTAAAAAAACGCCTAATGGTATTGACTTGTTTCGTATAAATAACTGCCTAACAAGGCGTGTGCTTTAGCGCGCTTTGCTAGCGCATCGTTACTTAGCTCATTGTCATTGTTACGTATAATTAACGCCAGCTTGTCAGGTTGTAAAAACGTTTTATCATCTAAAGTCATAAAAACAAAATTCTTATCATATTGCATCATTGCCCGCTGCTTGGATTTAGGTATAACTTGCGTTAAATCATAACCTATCATTGGGTGATTACCACTAAGCCCAGCCAACGATAATAGCGTTGGACCCATATCAATTTGACTCGCTAATCGCGTATCTTGTTTAGCGGCGATACCTTTACCAATAATAAGTGCTGGAATATGAAAATGCTCAATTGGTACAAGCTCTGCGCCCCCAACTCTTGAATCATGATCGGCAATAATCACAAAAATAGTATTATTCCAGTAATCGGCTTGCTTAGCTTTTTTGAAAAACTGACCTAAAGCATAATCAGCATATTTAGCGGCATTATTACGCGTATTTTTAGTCTCATCATAAAGACTAATTTTATTATCAGGAAAGTCATAAGGAGAGTGATTAGAGCTGGTAAACACTAAACTAAAAAAAGGCCGCTCCTGTTGGTTTAATAAAGCAAACTCTCGGTGAGCCTGATTATATAAATCTTCATCAGATGCTCCCCACGACCCTTCAAAGTCAACCTGATCAAATTTAGGCAAATCAACAATATCAGTAAAACCATTACCTAAGAAAAAACTTTTCATATTATCAAAGTGACTTTCACCACCATAAATAAATTGAGTTTGATAATTTTTTGATTTTAAAAATTGTGCGATGGTAAAAAAATTTTGTTGAGACTTACCTAATTTAACAACAGAGCGTGAGGTTGTAGGAGGAAAACCAGTAATAACGGCTTCAATCCCTCTAACTGAACGTGTTCCTGTGGCGTACAAGTTAGTAAAATTCCACCCCTGAGCCATTAAGGTATCTAACTCGGGTGAAATAGGTAAACCCCCTAAGAAATTAACATAACGTGCTCCTAAACTTTCTTGCAGTAAAATGACAATATTTTTAGGTTTACCTTGATAACTTGCTTGATGATAAGTTTGTGTCGGTACTGCACTGTTTTTATAAAGATCTGGCGATATAATACTAGCCGACTGTATTTCACTGAAGATATTTTCTGCGGACATTTTTCCATAAAAACTCTCACTGCCCTTTTCTAATTGCATTTGTTTTAGGGCAAAAGCAGTGGAATAAAAAGAATTTAAGCTTAAGTCATTAAGTAAATGGTCGGTTGAAAAGGACATCATCGCAGGATTAATAGGTCGATGACTTAGCGTGCCTCTAGCCCCTAAAAAACACAATAATAATAACAAAAAGCAAACAACTGCTAACGTTTTTTTAGCGAGTAAAATGCTGTTAATCCAAGATTTACGAAATAATAACGTTGAGAATTTATAGCTAATGAATAATGCGAGTAAACAAGTGGCTATTTCAATTTTATAACCTGAAAATAGCATTGAAAAAACTTCTTTTGGATAAATTAAATACTCAATAAATAAACGATTAGGTCTTAAATCATATTCTAAAATAAAAGTGGGAGTGATGACTTCAAAAAAAATAACACCGAGTAATGCGACTGTCAGCCAAAAAAATAAGATGGGTTTTAAATACTTCATCCCCTTGCTCGTTAATAATGACAGAGTAACTAATAACAAAGGGAAGATCATGACATAACAAAGGGTTGATATGTCAATGCGCAGCCCATTAATCAAAATGGTTAACCAGGCATCATTCATTAAAGTTCTTTCAGACTGCCATAAGACCAATGCTAAGCGGCTAAAAGATAAAACAAATAACATAACGAGATAAAAGCTCATTAATGCCGATAATGCGCCTAAAGGTACTTTTAATGGTGTAGATAATTGCCTCGCACTACTATTTTCATAAGGCTGAGCGGCGGTTATATTGTCCATAACACAACCACCCATGTCGCTAGCGCAATCAATAAACTAAATAAAACCGCTAAAGAGCCTAAATCTTTTGCTAAACCAGACAAGGGGTGATGCTCTAACCCAATACGGTCAACCGTCGCTTCAATAGCGGTATTAACAATTTCTACAATTAATACAATACCAAGCACACTAATTAACAAAAGCTGCTCTAGTGCGCTAACATTGAGAAAAAAACTGAACATTATCAGTAATAAACTAATAATAAATTCTTGCTTAAAGGCAGCCTCATTATTGATTAACCAAATAAACCCTTTACCACTATTTAGTAAGGCAAAATAAACGCGCTTAAGTCCTTTGTGCTTTGCTATTTTCATTGAATACTCATTAACTACTTTGATATATGAGTAAATTAACAAAGCAATCTTAAGTAATACTTAGACAAAACTTAAGTTTTACTGAGCATGGGCTAAATAGACTTGATATGAAAACTAATAGGCTGCAGCAATAAGGTAAAGCGCTTAAAAACATAGTCAATATTAAGCAAATCTTAAGTGTTTAGTGGTAAATTGACTATGCGCATAGTTACACGAATAATTACGCGCACATGAAGAAAGTAACGATAAACGTTACTAAAATTTTACTGACACTTATTACGGTTAACGCTATGAATATTTTATTAGTTGAAGACTCAATTAAATTACGGCGCAGTTTGCGTATTGGCTTAACCGGCGCAGGCTTTACTGTTGATGAGACAGGTGATGGAGCAGAAGCTTTATCAATGGCAATATCTGAAGATTACGACATTATTATTCTAGATTTAATGCTACCGAGTGTCGATGGCATGGAAATATTAAAGACCCTTCGTCGCTTAAAAAAGCAAAGTAAAGTACTTATTTTATCTGCAAAAGATCAGGTTAATGACCGTATTGAGGGTTTATTAAACGGCGCAGATGACTACATGACCAAACCATTTTCATTCGATGAATTACATGCCAGGCTTATTACCTTAACTCGCCGAGGTGGCTTAACGGTTGAAGACGATTGTATTATGCTTAATGGTTACTGCATTGATTTACAATTAAAACGCTTTTTATTTAATGCTGCTGAAGTAGAGCTAACACCAACAGAATATAAAATAATTGAGTGTTTGTTTGTTAATAAAAATAGAGTGGTCAGTATAGAAAAAATAAGTGAGTTTATTGTCGGTCGCTACGATGCGATTGCTAAAAACTCACTTGAAGCGCATTTATCATCAATTCGGAAAAAAGTAAAATCGTTAAGTGAACCACTGCCCATTAAAAACAAACGTGGTTTTGGTTATATTGCAGCGGAACGCTAATGCCATCAATAAAGTCATCCTTAGTGAAACAATTAACGTTAATCATTTCACTTATTTTATTTCTCGTATTACTGTTTTTAGATCTCAGTGTTGACACTTATGTTGAAAAACAATTTCAAAACTCCTTAATACAAGAAGGTAAAACACTGGTTAATTTAATTAAGGTCGATAATGGCAAAGTGTCATTAAGTACTCACAAAGAATTAATGAAAGCGTTTCAACCACAAGATCAAGCAAAGTACTTTCAACTCTGGGCTAACAATACCATCATTGAAAAATCAGCGTCGTTATCTCCCTACCCTGATTTTAAAATACCTGAAGTTAAGCTCATCAGTAATGAATATTTAATTAAAAACATTACCTTACCCGATGGCAAATCTGGTCATATTTTTATTTATAATGTGGGTGATGCTAAAAAATATCATACTGATTATCAAGGTGATATTTATTTAAGCTTAACCAAGATCAGTGAAAGTTTAGAAAGCATCCTGATATTAATTGATGTTGTTTTTTTACTTACCGCTATTGCTACCGCGTTTTTTATCCGTTACTTGGTCAATAAAATAGTCAGTAAAGGATTAAAACCCATTGATAATCTTAATCAGCAAATTAGAGAAATTAATTTGAATGATGAAAATGAACGCTTTAACATTAGTGCGCCACCTGAAGAAATAAAAACCATTATTGATGAGTTAAACCTGTTTTTAACGGTAAATCGCTCATTATTACAATCAGAGCAACGTTTGACTTCTGATATAGCACATGAATTGAAAACGCCTATTTCAGAGCTAATAAGTGTTACCGAAATAGCCATTAAATATCCTCAAAATGAAGAAGTATTAGCCACCTTTAAAGATGATGTTATTTCAATTTCAATGCGGATGAATAATATTGTTAAGTCGCTACTCATGTTTAATAAAACCAGTAATAAAGACTTTGTTTTAGTGACGACTGAAATAGATCTTATTGCTGAAATTCAGTCGTTGATTGTAAGGCTTCCCCATACCCGTAACGATAGTAGAGCCCGTATTAGTCTACAAAGCCCTGAAATATTATTAATACAAAGTGATTCATTTTGCATTGAAGCTATTTTGACTAACTTAATAAACAATGCCCTATATTACAGCCCTAAAAGTACGGTTGTTGATATAGAAGTTAAGACGACTAAAAACATAACGACCTTATCAATTAGTAATCAATTGTCGGTAATAATGAGTGACGATGATCTCAATAGTATGTTTAAACCCTTATGGCAAAAAGATAAATCAAGAACATCAGAGCAGCACTTTGGCTTAGGTTTATCCATTGTAAAGCGCCTATGTGATCAGATGAATATTAACATTTCAGTGCAGTTAAGCTCTGCAAGTGTGATTGAATTTACCCTGACATTTATTGATAAAGGCCTCTAAAAAGGCCTTATACCAATGGGAGAATTAGCTAGCTAGTATTTTAAGAGGCAGTGACAAAGCACCGTTATCGGTTTGACCAACAAACCAAATAATAGCACTTAAGCCGCCTACGGTAATGACATACCACAAGGCGGAAACAATTTGTGCATAACGATTAAGTGGCAATAAATCACTTAAATGGCGACGCTTGTATTCAAAAAATATTTCGATACTGCCAATAGCTAATAAAAAGCCTAACAGCGCTAAACCAAAGTGATAACTGACATAAACACCTAACGCGGCGCCTAATACACAGGCAACTAACCCCACTTTAGAGTTAATTGAAAAGGCGATACTTTTCAATACATGACCACCGTCTAACGGTAATACGGGTAGCATGTTAAATAAATTAAGTAGGGCGTTAAATACCGCCAATCCTGCCAATACTTCTATATCAGTAAGCCAATACCCCACCAAACAAACGAGCGATAATATCAGGCCGAAAAAAGGTCCCATGATGGAAATAACAATATCTTGCCAACGGGTATTAATTTTATCATCGCTCAGCGCTAAACCGCCAACAAAGGGGATAAGATAAATGCCCTTTGTTTTTAAACCAAAATATTTCATCGCTTTAATATGACCATACTCATGAAAAACCAAACAAAGTATAAGCGCAATGGCAAATTCAATAGAAAATAACCAGCTATAAGCCGCTAAACTACCCGCCGCAAATAATACTTTAATCACCTTAGCACTTTTTAATAACTTTAAGCCAAGACCCGCCATACCAATGAAACTAAATTTCATTGCTTGTTTTTCGCCCGGAATTATTTGGCGTTGCTCTATATCTTTTTCATTGAGGGTATTTTCATGTAGTAGCTGTTCGTTAACGAAAAGCTTAAATTGCAGGTCAAAGGGTTGCCATTGTAATGAACCATTGAGTTCAACGTGTAACTCGCTCTGTTCACTTTGGCCTGTTTGCTCAGTTTCTTGCTCAGTTCTTAGCGAAAATTTATGGCTAAATTGTTGATAAGGAGAGTCGTCACTATTTGCATTAGCATCAATTTGTGAGACACATTGCTCACCCCAAAAAAGTTGTTGCCAACCTGCCATTGAGCCTTCTAACCGTAGTGTTTTACCTAAACATTCTATTTCTAATAATTGCACTTAACTCAACCTAACTAAAATAATATAAAAAATAAACCTTGCCCGATTATCGCTATATTTAGCGAGGCGGCAAGGTTTATTGAAGATAATTATATAGGCTGAGTTAAACTAAACGTTAAATAAAGTATTAAGTTAAGCAATATTGTCTGGTCCAACACGCACAACTAACTTACCAAAGTTTTCGCCTTGCAATAAGCCAATAAAAGCACTGACCGAGTTTTCGAGCCCTTCAACTCTGTGCTCTTTGTGTTGTATCTCGCCAGCCATTAACCATTTTACCATTTGCTCGCTAAACTCTGGATAACGATGACCATAATCATCAAAGACAATAAAACCCTGCATTTTAATGCGCTTCACTAATAACAAACCCATTAGTGAAGATAATCTATCAGGGCCACTAGGTAAGTCGGTTGCATTATACTGAGAAATTAAGCCACATAAGGGCACACGTGCGCAGCTATTAAGTAAAGGCATAACCGCGTCAAAGACCTTACCGCCAACATTTTCAAAATACACATCAATGCCTGATGAGCACACTGCTGCTAATTGCTCTGCTAAGTCATCACTTTTATGATCTAAACAATAATCAAAACCTAACGTTTCAACCGCATAGTTACACTTAGTTTCGCCGCCTGCAATACCAACGACTTTACAGCCTTTTAATTTGGCTATTTGACCAACTAAGCTACCTACAGCGCCCGTTGCCGCAGCAACAACCACGGTTTCCCCTGCTTTAGGCTGACCAATATCCAGTAAGCCCATATAAGCGGTTAAGCCTGGCATACCTAATACACCTAATGCTTGGGATGGCTTAGCCATGTTTTTATCAAGTTTAAGTAATTCACTGCCATTGATCACGCTGTAATCTTGCCAGCCACCAAAAGCAACAACCCAGTCACCTGCTACATAATCACTGTGGTTTGACTCTTCTACGCGACAAACACTCCCACCAACCATAACGCCATTGATAGCAACAGGGTCAGCATAAGATTTAGCATCACTCATGCGCCCACGCATGTATGGGTCAAGTGACAAAAAAACCGTACGCAGTAATACTTCACCGGCTTTAGGTGTCGGTTTTTCACTGGTGATAAAGTTAAAGTTTTCAGCGGTTGGAGCACCAAAAGGTCTTGATGCTAACACTACTTGACGATTGATATTGGTTGTTTGCGTCATGTTTATTCCTAATTTATCTTTTGTTTAGAGACCGCTTACAAAGCTTGCGTTAAAATTTCACGACTAATTGCTAAGCTAATATCGCCCTGCTCACCTAATGCCGTCATACCGTGTTGCTCTAAGCGTTCAACCAATAAATCAATATCTTTACTACCAAGGTCAATATCAGATAAACGGGTAGGTACTTGCATTTTTTCGAAAAACTCTTCAGTTAAACGAATAGCTTGATCGATACGCGTATCATCATCACCTTCAGTTACTTGCCAAACACGTGATGCATACTGTAATAATTTCTCACGTTTTTGCTCACGTCTTACTTTCATTAACGCAGGTAATACAATCGATAAGGTTCGCGCGTGATCGATACCAAAAGCGCCTGTCAATTCATGACCAATAATATGCGTTGACCAATCTTGTGGTACGCCTGCACCAATAAGACCATTTAACGCCATCGTTGCCGACCACATGATATTCGCTCTAACCTCTAAATCATCTTTAGTGTCAGCAGCTAAGGCTTTCGGACCTTCTTCAATCAAGGTTTGTAACAAGCCTTCACTAAAGCGGTCTTGTACTTTGCCATTAACACTGTAAGTTAAATACTGCTCGATAATATGAATAAAAGCATCAACAACACCATTACCAATTTGACGATCAGACAAGGTTAACGTCACCGTTGGATCTAGCACAGCAAATAACGGACGAACCAAATTACTAGAAAAAGATAGCTTAGTACCGTCTCGCGTTACTACTGAGTTGCCATTACTTTCAGAGCCTGTTGCTGGTAAGGTTAATACCGCGCCAATCGGTAATGCTTTTGTTACCGGTTGCTGCTTAGCAAGAATATCCCAAGGATCACTTTCTCCAGAGCCATCTTCGTTATTAGCATCACCTTGATAGAGTGCTGCCGCTGCAATAAATTTAACGCCATCAACAACAGAGCCACCGCCAACAGCAAGTAAGTAATCAATATTTTCCGCTTTAATAATATCTTGTGCTTTCATTAACGTGTCATAGCTTGGGTTTGGCTCTATACCTGAAAATTCAAACCAAGTATGCTCTTTAAGGGCATCGGTCACTTGTTGATAAACACCATTACTTTTAATTGAACCGCCACCGTAAACTAATAACACTCTGGCGTTTAATGGGATTTCTGTTGAAATAGCTTGAATTTGACCTTCACCAAAATGAATACTAGTCGGGTTTTTAAAATTAAAATTTAACATGTTGAATCCTGTATTATTCTTCAATAAATGAGTTACTTCTCTACCATTGAGCGTCTCAATGGCGTTTATGCAGCAAGATGTGCTAGCAATTTTTCAGCCGCTAATGCTGAACTTGCTGGATTTTGACCGGTAATAATAAGACCATCTTGCACAGCAAACGCATGCCAGTCTTGTGCTTTTTGATAGTCGCCACCGCGTTTAATTAACTCGTCTTCAAGTAAAAAAGGAACTACGTCGGTTAACTGTACCGCTTCTTCTTCGCTGTTAGTGAAACCTGTTACCGCTTTACCTTTAATGGCAAATTCACCCGATGCTTGTTTAACATTTAATAAAGCAGCGCTCGCGTGACAAACCGCAGCAACGGCTTTACCTGCATTAAGAAAGCTTTCAATCAAGCTAATTGAATCGCTATTATCAGTAAGATCCCATAATGGACCATGACCACCTGGATAGAATACTGCATCAAAATCTGCTTGCTTGAGCGTAGATAATTTTACTGTGCTGGCAATATTAGCTTGTGCAATCTCATCGCCGTCATAACGTTCGGTAGCCGCCGTTTGAAAGTCTTCCAAAGTACTGGTTGGATCAATCGGTGCTTGACCACCTTTTGGTGTCGCTAAAGTAACTTCAACACCAGCATCGATAAAGGCATAATAAGGTGCTGCAAATTCTTCTACCCAAAAACCCGTTTTGTTACCGGTATTACCAAGCTCATCGTGTGAAGTAAGTACCATCAATATTTTTTTAGTCATTATCATTCATCCATTTATCTATGTAGGTAAGTATAAGTGTGTTTTAATTTTCTATGCAGAGAGTATATGCCTATCAACCAAAATGAACAATGCAGATAAAACTGACAACATTGTATTAAAAATTGATACAATACTGAAAAGAAAAGTTATAGCAGGTTTACGATGGATATTTCATTTGAACAACTCAAGAGCATGGTTGTTTTTGCTCAGGTTATTGAGCAAGGCAGTTTAAGTGGCGCTGCAAAGCACTTAGGGCTTTCTCGAGCAGTCGTCAGTTACCACTTAAAAAAACTTGAAGCGCAACTTGAGGTAAAACTGCTCAACCGATCAACGCGATCTATTAACCTAACTGAAGCTGGTCAGGCTTATTATGAGCGCTGTCGGGTTATTGCTGAACAAGCCAGTGCCGCTAATCAACAAATTGAAAATTTTAAAAATGAGCCTATCGGCTTACTCAAAATCACCTGTCCGGTAAATATCGGCTTACAAACCGTAGTACCAGCCCTGAATGAGTTTAAGAAGATTTATCCTAAAATAGCGCTGGATGTCATGCTAACGGATGAGGTGGTTAACATTATGAAAGAAGGTATAGATTTAGCTATTCGTGGGGCACCATTACCTGACTCAGGCTTACAAGCCAGTAAGTTAGCTACTTTACAAACTTGTCTTTGCGGATCTCCTGAGTATTTTTTACAACACGGACGTCCTAAAAAACCAGCAGATTTAAGTCATCATCAATGGGTCATTTACAAGTTAACGTCTGGCGTAGTAAGCCTTACCAAAGGCAGTCGTTCATTTAGCGTTAACACTAAAGGTAGTATTAGCACCAACAATGCCGCCGCGCGAACAGCTTTTGTAGAAGCGGGACATGGCTTAGCACGTATTCCTGTTTATGATGCCTTACCTAAAATAAAAGCGGGTACGTTAGCCAGAGTATTAGCAGATTATACACTGAGCGATATTAATGTTTATGGGGTATTTCCACCTGGGACAGCGGATTCTAAAAAACTGCGTTTATTACTTAATTTTTTAAAGGAGTATTTCACCACTCAAACAACAATAGCTCATTAATGGTTAGCGCTTCACCGATAGTTAGGCAACATGCCTTCAATACCACTAAAAGTGTTAACTAAGCCTTTAATGCGCTCTGAAAAGACACTTTCATTTAAGTGCGGCACGCGCGTTAAGTCTACTTGATAATTTTCGTGTCGCCAGTGTTTTTCAAAATCTGATTCGGCTAACGACTTATGAAGTTTACGGGTATCAGCTGATATTTTGGCAATCGCTTTGATATCATTTTCCTGACTAAAACGTGCAACTTGTGAAAAGGTAAAATGCTCGTCAACGTGCCGGTCGCTTAAGCGAATCAATTCAGCAATGAGTTGATAACATAACTCGTTAAAGGTCAGCTTGCTTAACACTAATACTAATAATGGTTGTTGCTGCATCTCAGGTAACTGTGTCGTTTTACCCGCTAAAACATCGACTTCAAGTAACCAATATTTATCATGTCTGTTTTCTATATTGGCAATACTAAAGGTAGTATGATCATAACAAACGTTATCAAGCTCTACTTGCAATTGTTGCCACGACTTACTTGGCTCTTGCTTTTGTAGCTGCTGATAACTGTTAGTGAGCATAGCCATATCATGATGGCTGTTAAAAGGTGTGGTCACTTTATCAAAAGCGGTTAAGCGAAATAATTCTCTGACTTCATGCTCTCTGGCTTTTTTTAAAGCAAGAAAAGCCGTTTGTACAATTTCAGAACTCGGTAGCTTAGGCTCAACACGCCATTTACGACCGTAAACAATTTTCATTGTTTCCTCTTTAACCTCAGCTTCATTGACTTGTGTCTTATGCTGAATGTCATCAATATTCGCCATACCATAGCTATTATCGGCATAGTTATCCAAGCCGATAATACCAATTTGTAGGTAAATACCTTGGTTATCTTCAGAAACAAAAATAGGGTATCGATCGCAATAATCCAATTTTAGAATCAGCTCTTCGACACTCGCTAGCGTGTGTTGATATTTAAGATAATGTTGCGGTACACAAAAACGGCCATCTTCTAGACGTGCTTGTGGTGCATTTTCAACAGCATATTCGCCGTTTAATAATTGAATTTTGTTCATATCTACTATTACGTTTAACAATTAATTTTGGTTCACATTAATAAATAATTAACTGATGACAAGAAGTCGCTTTCTGGCGCTAACTATATAGTTATATTTTGAGTAACTAAATAGCGGATAATAAAATAATTTACCAGCATAAGGAATAGCTAAACGTTGACTATATACCAAGACCATTAAATTATTGTTTGTTGAGTATGTACCTAGCAAAGTGACTATTTTGGTAGGTACTTACCTTTAAAGTGAAGAGCCTTTAAAGTGAAGTGTCTGAAAAGAAATTACTTAGGCAAATGGTCAATCACACAGTTGCTACAACTAAATAACAACCATAAGCAGCAAGCGATTACACCAATAGCAAATTGCAACATGTCTAAATTATCAATCAAGGCATCAGGACGTAATGCCAAGAGCCTACCTTCAATAAAAAACACCGAGTATAGAGGCAATCATGGGGCAATAATCACCAAAGATATTAATGTGCTTGTTTTGCCTACTAACGGTTGTCCAACTGTCACAGTAAATATTCCAAGGTATTATTAACTAACGCTATGTTGTGCTTGTCTGAAAAGTAACGCTAACGTTTTTCCCACCACAAATATCTGTAGTACAATATTGCCATTGATATTGCTTAATAATCCGCTCAGTTAAACTTAAGCCTAAGCCAAAACCTAAATTATCATCAGCAAAGATATCTTCGCCGTTGTCATCTGAGTTGTTTTGATTGACGATAGTAAGCTGACAGCTCACTTGCTTTATGGTCACCTGTCCTTGCGTAGTATGCTGAAAAGCATTTCGTATTAAATTTGAAATGATAATTCGACAAACACTTTCTGGCAGGTTGACCAAATTTCGATCGGTTTCAATTGATACAGAGATAACTTTATCTACCGTTAAATACTTTAATTCATCAGCAAGTTGCTCGATAAGTACGCCTAATTGAAATTCTCGGGCAATTAACTCTTTACCTTCACTACGGTTTAACCATAATAGCGTTTCGGTTAAATCGGTCATATTTAAGGTCGCCCGTAAAACCCTCGCTAATACCAACAATTGTTTTTCGCTCGGCGCATCACTTTCTATTAATTTTTTTAACAACTCGACATTAGAGCGCGATGTGGCAATTGGCGTGCGTAACTCATGACTGGCGTAACCTAAAAACTTTTTCTCTCTGACTAAACTATCTTGAACCGAGTGTAAACTATTGCTAATGAGCGCCGCCAAGGTATTTAATTCTCGATAATGAAAATCAGGCATCGGCTTTAATAACTCTGTATTATCTAATTTTTTTGCCCACTGTTTTAATCGTATTACTGGTAAGGTCACTTGTCGCATAACAAACCATAAAATAATAGAAAATAATGTGATAACGCCTGAGGCGGTAAAAGCAATAATAGTAAAGTGATTTACGTCGGTAATCCCCTGAAAGCTAAGGTTATTTTTTGAAGCAACCAACGTAACATAATGTATCTCATCATTTTTTATGATCTTCATAATAAACGAAGCGGTTTTCGGTGGAGTAAATAACGACAGCTCAACAAAATACTTATACAGTTGATTTAACTGTAACTCATCAGCAGTAAATTGTTGTCGTAATATTGCTGGCACTTTCTGCCAGTCTTTTACCAAAGTATAAGTTACCGTCCGCGCTGTATTTTTATTGTCATCGCCTGGTGTGCTAACAAAAGTAAATGTTTTCTCACCTTGCTGCTGCTGAGCAAAAGCGAACATCCCATTGCGCGTCCCCATGTCCATGCCAGCAATAAAGTATTTACTGCTTAACACCGACAATCCCCAGATTATAGCGATACCACTAAGTAACATGGATAATAAAACAAAAAGCCTAATACTCGGCGTTATTTTCATTACTCGTGCATGTCCTTAATCGCAAAGCCAATACCCGGTATGGTATGAATAAGTTTTTTAGTGGTAGCGCCGTCAACCTGTTTACGTAAGTTAAAAATATGCACCTTCAAAGTATTACTATCGGGTTGTTCATCTCCCCAAATTCTTTGCATGATCTTTTCTCGAGATACCGGTTCAGGACTAGCACGCATTAATAGCTCTACTATTTTAAAGCCAATAGGTGATACGTTTAATAATTGATTATTACGCAATACTTGTTTTTTCTTTATATCGAGCACCAAATCCGCTACCGATAATTGTGATACTTGCCCGCTACGACGTTTTGCTAATACTTTCGCTCTAACAATTAATTCTTCCATGGCAAAGGGCTTAACTAAGTAGTCATCTGCCCCTTTAGAAAAACCAATAAGCTTATCATCAAGCGTATCGCGCGCAGTTAACATTAACACGGGAATATCTACTCCACTTTCACGTAACTGCTCACACACCTCTAAGCCACTTATTTTAGGTAGGTTTAAGTCTAAAATAATAACGTCATAAGGATTATTGTTGATTAACGCTAACCCTGACGCACCGTTAGCGCCATGGTCACATTGAATACCTTCAAGCTCAAGGTAATCAATTACCGCAGCAGCTAAATCAAGGTTATCTTCTATTAAAATAAAACATAACTTATCTGATTTCATTATTCTCTCTTTTTAACTTATCTTGGCGTAACGTAAGAACGATATTAACTAATATCGTTAGTTAATATCGTTAGTTAATATCGTAAACTAAACATCGCTAACTAAGCATGCCTTTATTGCCATCTTTTTTTTGGAAAAACTTCATTATTAATACAAAGAATAAAGGTGCGAAATAGATAACTAATATAGTGGCTGCTATCATGCCGCCCATTACTGAGGTCCCAATAGCATTACGGGCATTAGCGCCTGCACCAGTACTGATAACCAAAGGTAATACCCCTAAAGCAAACGCTAAAGAAGTCATAATAATGGGTCGTAAGCGCATTTCACACGCTTGAACACTAGCATCAATTAAACTCATGCCTTTTTCCATTAATTCTTTAGCAAATTCAACAATTAAAATAGCATTCTTAGACGCCAAACCTACGGTAGTTAATAAACCAACTTGGAAATAAACATCGTTTTCCATACCTCTAAACATAATTGCTAATACGGCACCTAACACCCCTAATGGCACGACCAAAATAATCGCCATCGGTATCGTCCAGCTGTTATATAGCGCTGCTAAACATAAGAAAACCATTAACAATGAAATAGCATATAAAATCGGTGCTTGCCCGCCAGATTCCAATTCTTGATAAGACATACCTGTCCAGCTGACTTGAATACTACTTGATAATTCAGCGGCTAGTTTGTCTACTTCAGCCATGGCGTCACCCGTACTATAACCTGGCGCTGCCTCACCTAATATTTCAACCGCTGAGTTGCCATTATAGCGCACTAATTGTGGCGAGCCTTTACCCCAGTGTGTTGAGCTAAATGCTGATAACGGCACCATTTCATTGTTATTATTTCTAACAAACCACAGGTTAAGATCTTCAGGAGTCATTCTATATTCAGCGTCAGATTGAATATATACTTTTTTAGAACGGCCTCTATCAATAAAGTCATTAACATAAGAAGAGCCCCAAGCTATTGACAATGTTTGATTAATATCGGCTATCTCAAGTCCTAATACTTTGGCTTTCTCATAATCTATATCAAGAAAAAACTGCGCGTTATCTTCTAAGCCATTGGGGCGCACTTTTTGTAGAATAGGACTTTGCGCCATTTTACCTAATAGTTGGTTACGCAGTGCAATGAGTTGATCATGACCAATATTACCGACATCTTGCAAGTAAAAATCAAACCCCGTTGCTTGACCTAACTCTCGAATAGGCGGGGTATTGAACGCAAAAACAGCGGCTTTTTTATAGCTCGAGAAGTGTGCCATCGCCCGTGCAATAATTGAGTCAACATCAGTCCCTGCTGCGGTTCGCTCTGACCAGTCTTTTAAGCCAATAAATGCCATCGCGGCATTTTGACCTCTACCGGCAAAATTAAAACCAGAGATGGTAAACGTAGTATCAACCGTGTCTGTTTCTTGTTGTTGAAAATAATGTTGTACATCTTCCATTACCACGGCCGTTTCTCTTAACGTCGAGCCATTGGGTAACTGTACCATCACCATCATTGAGCCTTGATCTTCATTCGGTAAAAATGAGCTAGGTAATGCTGAAAACAAATAAACACATGAGCCCAATAGCGCAAGGTAAATAAACACAAAACGGATAGGTCGAATTAATACTTTTTTGACCGACACTGTATAGCGGAATAAGGTCGCATCAAAAAAGCGGTTAAAACCGTTAAAAAAAGCTGACTTTGGTGTTTCACTCGCTGGCTTTAACAGGGTTGCACATAATACTGGCGTGATCGTTAAAGCGACAAAAACCGACAATACCATGGCTGAAACGATGGTGAGTGAAAATTGCTGATAAATAACGCCGACAGAACCGCCCATAAAAGCCATAGGAATAAACACCACCGCTAACACCGTAGTGATACCGATTAACGCGCCAGTAATTTGCTGCATCGATCGCCTAGTGGCTTCTAAGGCAGATACCTTTTCTTCGTGCATAATACGCTCAACGTTCTCAACCACAACAATGGCATCATCGACTAATAAACCTATCGCGAGCACCATACCAAACATGGTTAAGGTGTTAATGGAAAACCCTAACACCGTCATAATGGCAAAGGTACCCAGTAAAACGATAGGCACGGCAATGGTAGGAATTAACGTGGCACGAAAATTTTGTAAAAATAACAACATCACGAGAAACACTAAACCGACCGCTTCAAACAGAGTCTTGACCACTTCAGCAATAGATATACGAATAAATGCATTACTATCAGTCGCTTTATGTAGCAGTAAGCCCTCAGGGAAACCTTGTGCTAATTGCGCTAGTTTTAGATCAACCTCTGCTTGGGTATCTAATGAGTTAGCACCTGATGCTAATGTAATAGCAATACCTGAGGTGCCATAACCATTAAAAACTGGGATAACGCTTGAATTCTCGCTAGCTAATTCAACTCTTGCCACATCTTTTAAACGAATTTGCGCACCATCACTATTGACGGTAATTAAAATATTTTGAAACTCATCAACGCTGGTTAATAAACTTTGTGCGGTAATAGTGGCATTAATTAATTGTGATTTTGTCGCCGGCGTACCGCCTAATTGGCCGACAGTCACTTGGCTATTTTGCTCGGCAACCGCTTTAGAAATATCTGCTGGGGTTAAGTTGTAACTATTTAACTTAGCTGGGTCTAACCAAATTCTCATCGCGTATGACGGACCAAAAATAGTGACTTCACCAACGCCATCAACACGGCTAATAACATCTTTAATACTGGAATTGGCGTAATCTTGAATATCAGCGGTACTCATCGCCCCATCAGGCGAATACAGGGTAGTCACCGACATAAAGCCAGAAGTACTTTTAGTAACGGATGTCCCTTGACTTTGCACCGTTGCTGGTAAGCGATTAGTGACTTGCTGTAAGTTGTTTTGCACTTGTACTTGCGCGGTATCAGGGTTAGTTTCAGCGCTAAACGTTAGGGTAACCGAGGCATTACCCGCGGAATCACTTATTGACGACATATAGAGCAGGTTATCTAAGCCTGTCATACTTTGTTCTATCACTTGAGTAACGCTGTCTTCAATGGTTTTTGCTGAAGCACCTGGATAGGAAGTACTCACTTTAATAGCCGGTGGCGCAATCGTCGGGTATTGAGCCACTGGCAAGCTAAATACTGAAGCAAAACCCGCCAGCATAATAATAATGGCAATCACCCATGCAAAAACAGGTCTGTTAAGAAAGAACGTTGACATGAATTAATCCTTACTCATTGCAGTGACAGCGGTGTCGGCATTGCTAGCAGCACCCATCTTGCTATCAACAATCACTTTTTGATTGTTTTTAACCTTGATCAAGTTATTAATAATGACTTGATCGCCAGCGACTAACCCTTGTTTAACTACCCAGGCGTTGTTAACTTCATGACCTAAGACAATCACTTTTTTAATGGCTAAATCGTTACCACTTACCAAAAATACTGACGGCTCACCCGATTGACTTCTAATCACTGCAGATTGTGGGATCACTAAATAGCTTTTCTCGGTGGGCAAAGCGATATGTGCACGTACAAAAGTACCCGGTAATAGAATATTTTCTGGGTTAGGCATTAAAGCACGTAAAGTGACACTGCCAGTAGCATTGTCTACTTGAAAATCAGCAAACTCTAAATACCCTAGTTCATTATATTGAGTACCATCTTCTAAGGTCACTGTAACCGGTACTGGTGGTCTATCTTTTATTTCTTTTTTGAATTCTTGTCTTAATTTATATAACGATACTGAAGACTGTTTCATATCAACATAAACTTGGTCTAATTGAATAATCGTCGTCAGGTATGAAGCTTGTCCTGTGGTTAATAACGTGCCTTCATTAACCTGTGAAATACCTATTCGGCCGCTAATAGGTGCTTTAATATCAGTATAAGAAAGTTGAATACTGGCATTTTCTAGATCAGCTTTTCGAATAGCGACTTCTGCTTTTGCTTGCAGGTATGTTGAGTAGGATTCATCATAAAGTTGCTGACTTGCCAGGTTTTTTCTCAGTAACTCCGCATAACGAATCGCTATTTTGTTGGTTGACTCTTGATTCGCTATGGCTTTATCTAACTGTGCTTTGGCGCTGTTCACCGTTGCTTGATACGTAGTGGCGTCAATTTTATATAGAATTTGTCCGCGTTTTACTAAGCTCCCTTCTGCAAACTCACGACTTTGCACAATACCCGATACTTGCGGGCGCACTTCTGCTTCTTTGTAGGCTGAAATTCTACCAGGTAATTCATTCGTAAGCCTTAACGTAGTCGCAGACAGCATTAACGTATCTACATGAATAGCAGGATCTTTTTGTATTACAGACTGCGCTGTTAATTGTTCTTGCTTATCACAGCCAAGTAACGCCATCGGTAGTAAGAGTAAAAAAACAATTTTTTTTACTGAGTGAGTTAACAACATAGATAAACCTTAATAAAAATAAACCAGTCTTGGTAAGTTAGTTAACTTATCACAACACTGGTTAAGGCAAGGTTAACGTTACTAGCCCATTGTAGATCTGCGATTGCAGAAGAGTCAGGTCATTAACTGACCACTTGGTAATTTCTTAAGTTACTCAAGCAAACTGTACACACATACTTTACATATCAAAAAGTGCATATATAATATTTCATATATATTTTTTGGTGTGCTCATGAACTCTATAAAAAAACAAAAAGTACTTTTTCTTTGTACAGGCAATTCTGCTAGATCACAAATAGCTGAGGCCTTATTACGCCATAAAGCTAGTGAGAAATTCGAGGTATTTAGTGCTGGTACTCATCCAGAAAATATCGACTTACGGGCAATAGCGGCGTTAAATCAATTGGCCATTGACACTAAAAACTTAACCTCTAAAAGTATTAGCGTCTTTGCCGGTCAAGCATTTGATTATGTCATTACGCTTTGTAGCAAAGCGAATGAGGAATGTAGAAGCTATCCTAATACAGCAAAACAACTAAACTGGGACTTAGTAGATCCCAAAACGCGTGCAGATAAACAGGCTTTTACTGCAACAGTCACAGAATTAAACAACCGCTTATCTATGTTCCTATTAGCGGAAGGCGCTCCTGTCACCATTGCTAATAAGGTTGCAATAACTCATAGTGAAGCTAACCAAACATTAACTAACTTTTCTCCTATTATTTTTTATAAAAGCCTAAGCGACGATATTCGTTTAAAAGTATTAATGTTAACGCACTATCATGGCGAACTTTGTGTGTGCGAGTTAATGACAGCACTCAATGAAGATAGCCAACCTAAAGTATCCCGCAACCTTGCGGTATTAAAAAAAGCTCGCGTCCTTATTGATAGAAAGCATGGACAGTGGGTATTTTATCGCATTAACCCAATGCTGCCTTTATGGGCTAAATCTGTGATAGCGCAAACCACAGAAAACAATATATTATTAATTAATCAACCACTTAAGCGTTTAGATAAAATGAAAAACAGGCCAGAGAAGACTGATTTTTGTAAATAATTTTTTTAGGAGAAGTTCATGTTCGAAATATTTACTGAGTTAGCCACCTGGTTAGTCGTTGATGTGTTTGGGCTGTCTAAAGCGACCAAATTAGGTGATGCGCTACATTTCTTTATTGAAGACACCACTAAGATCTTCTTTCTACTATTGGTGATGATTTACGCTATTGCCTTATTAAGAGCCTCAATGAATGTAGAGCGTGTACGCGATTATTTAGCGGGTAAAAATAAAGGCGTTGGTTACCTATTAGGCTCAAGTTTTGGCGCAATAACACCTTTTTGTTCATGTTCAAGTATTCCTGTCTTCTTAGGTTTTACCTCTGCAGGCATCCCCGTTGGCATAACCATGTCATTTCTTATCACCTCCCCTTTAATCAATGAAGTAGCAATATTACTATTATTGAGCTTATTAGGCTGGAAGTTTACCCTACTTTATATTGTTGTGGGTATGTCGGTAGGTATTTTAGGCGGTGCTTTTCTTGATGCGATTAAAGCGGAGCGGTGGTTGCAGTCTTTTGCCGCTAAAGCATTAGCGCGTGGTCAAAATTCCTCTGCAGGTTTACAAAGCCAAGGTATCAATACCTTATCTTTTAAAGAACGACATAATTATGCAAAAAATGAGATGCTTGAAATATTTGGTCGAGTATGGAAATGGGTCATTATTGGTGTTGGACTAGGAGCCGCTTTACATGGCTTTGTGCCAGATGGCTGGATTCAACAACATTTAGGAGATGGTCAATGGTGGTCTGTTCCGGCAGCCGTATTACTTGGAATACCTTTATATTCCAATGCCACTGGGGTTATTCCTATTATGGAAAGTTTAATTAAACAAGGGCTTCCTATTGGTACGACGCTCGCTTTTTGCATGAGTACGGTCGCGGCAAGTTTTCCTGAATTTATTTTATTAAAGCAAGTGATGCAATGGCGCTTATTAGCCGTACTTTTCTTACTGCTACTTAGCGCATTTACTTTAATTGGTTGGATTTTTAATTTGCTAAGCCCGTTTATTTAACACGCTACACTTAACTACCAACTAAGCAAAGCAATTAAACACAGTAACTAAACATAATAACCACAAGGGAGAAGTCACATGAAGAACATTAAAATCCTAGGCACAGGTTGCGCTAAGTGCACTAAAACAGCTGAACTTATTGAAAAAATAGCGAACGAATTAAGTATCGCTATCCAAATAACAAAAGAAACAAATCCAGAAGTGATTATGGAGTACGGCGTTATGAGCACGCCTGCGGTCATTATTAATGAAGTTAATGTTCACAGCGGCTCTATTCCTAACACTAAAGCTATTGAGTCTTGGCTAAAAGCGTAACTAGCTATTTACCTTACGGCTTATAAATAATTTTTTTCGCTATTTAGGATAAAACATGACAATTAAAATAGGTATTAACGGCTTTGGTCGTATGGGACGTTTATCAATGCGCGTGGCATTTGATTGGCACGATATCGACATTGTTCATATTAATGACCCTGCAGGCAATGCACAAACACTAGCCCACTTACTGAGTTTTGATTCAGTTCACGGTCGCTGGCACCATGACGCTACCCATGAGGGTGACTCCATCGTTATCAATGGTAACGCTATTCCTTGTACACAAAATATCGCAACCCAAGATACTGATTGGTCTAACTGTGATGTGGTGATAGAAGCTTCAGGAAAAATAAAAACTAAAGCCTTACTACAAGCTTATTTAGATCAAGGGGTAAAACGCGTTGTCGTTACCGCGCCAGTCAAAGAAGAAGGTGTATTGAATATAGTGCTGGGGGTTAATGAAGCGTTATACGATAAAGCCATCCATCCTATTATCACCGCTGCATCATGTACCACTAATTGTTTAGCGCCTGTGGTCAAAGTTATTCATGAGAAGATAGGTATTAAACATGGTTCAATAACCACCATACATAGCATAACCAATACCCAAACCATATTAGATGCTCCACATAAAGATTTACGTCGAGCTCGTGCTTGTGGGGCAAGTTTAATTCCAACGACAACAGGCTCAGCGACGGCTATTACTCATATTTTCCCTGAGCTAGCAGGCAAGTTAAACGGCCATGCAATACGAGTGCCTTTAGCTAATGCGTCGATTACCGATTGTGTCTTTGAGGTCGAACGCGAGACCTCGGTTGCAGAGGTAAATCAGTTATTAAAAGCAGCCGCTGATAATGAGTTACACGGTATTATGGGTTATGAAGAGCGCCCATTAGTCTCTATTGATTACAAAACGGATCCACGTTCAAGCGTTATTGATGCGCTTTCAACCATGGTGGTTAACGGCACACAGGTAAAATTGTATGTGTGGTACGACAACGAATGGGGTTATGCCAATCGCACCGCTGAGTTAGCCCGTCTGGTTGGTTTAGCTGACAAAGAATAGGGTTTACATAAATGCTCTCTAAGCAGGTAAAACAATACTTGGTGATCACCGGTAATTATTGGGCGTTTACCTTAACCGATGGCGCGCTTCGTATGCTGGTTGTCCTGTACTTTCATCAGTTAGGGTACAGCCCCTTAAACATCGCCATGCTGTTTTTATTTTATGAGATTTTTGGTGTTATCACCAACCTTGTTGGTGGCTGGCTAGGTGCGCGATTGGGTTTAAATAAAACCATGAATATCGGTTTAGGGCTGCAAATAATTGCCCTAAGCATGTTGGCTGTTCCCGCTGACATGCTCACCATTATGTATGTGATGGCAGCACAAGCCTTATCAGGTATCGCCAAAGATCTGAATAAAATGAGTGCTAAAAGCTCCATTAAACTTTTAGTCCCTGAAGGCGCTGAAGGTAAGTTATATCAATGGGTTGCTATTCTTACTGGTTCTAAAAATGCTTTAAAGGGTGTCGGCTTCTTTCTGGGAGGTTTATTACTGACCTTATTAGGCTTTAAAGGTGCCATCACCTTAATGGCAAGCTGTTTAACTGTGGTGTGGTTATTTAGTTTATTCGCCCTTAAAGAAGATTTAGGTAAGGCGAAAAGTAAGCCAAAATTCAAGAAGATATTATCTAAAAGCCAGTCAATTAATATACTATCTGCCGCCCGTATGTTTCTGTTCGGCGCACGTGATGTTTGGTTTGTGGTCGCCCTACCGGTATTTTTAGCAGTAACCTTTAATTGGGATCACTGGTGGGTTGGCGGCTTTATGGCCACTTGGATTATTGGTTATGGTATGGTGCAATCAATTGCTCCACTGCTTACTGGTAGTAAAAGCAAAGTCGATAAAATCACTAACCCAAAAACGACTAATATACAGCAAGATCAAGCGCCATCAGGTAGAATTGCCTTTTTATGGGCAAGTTACTTAACACTCATTCCCGTGGCAATTGCTTTAGCTCTGCATTTCAATTTTTATATTAAAGCTTCGCTTATTGTCGGACTGTTAATTTTTGGCGTTATTTTCGCCATTAATTCGTCTTTACATAGTTACTTAATTATTAGCTATGCCGATAAAGACGGAGTATCGCTTGATGTAGGTTTTTACTATATGGCGAATGCCATGGGCAGGTTAATCGGTACAGTGCTGTCTGGTTTAGTCTATCAAGCATATGGCTTAGCAGCCTGTTTATGGATATCTAGTGCTTTTATCGCGATAGCAGCTTGGCTATCATTAAAGCTGCCTAAAGCGACTAATAAAGCTACAACTCTTTTATAATTAACGGCTTACTTTATTTAACAGCGAGCAAAGTGATTAAAACACCTATCATCTCATAAACCTATTCTAACATCCGTGTTAGCACATTATAATAACACATCACGCTTAGCAAAATAGAACTACACTCTTGAACATACAATTAACTAAAGAAGATCTAAGAAAAAACAAACCGACACGCGATGACTACTTAACTAAAGAAAAAATCCCTTTGATTGTGGTATTAGACAAGGTTACCAATAGCTACAACATTGGCGCTTTTATTCGTTTAGCTGATGCTTTTGCTATTGAAAAAGTGATTGTTTGCGGCGCACTAACCATATCCGATAAAAAGATGAAAAAGGCTTCACGAAATGAAGCAAAGTGGGTTTGCGTTGAATACAGCGATAGCACAACAACGAGCTTACAAACCTTATTAGCTGATGGCTACACACTTTACAGTGTTGAGCTTTGCCATGAGTCTGTTGATTATAGTAATGTTGCTTATCCGCCTAAATCGGTATTAGTCTTAGGTAATGAACGTAAAGGGGTGAGTGAGGAAGCACTGAAGTTAAGCCATCAACACATACATATCCCTATGTTTGGTATGGGCAACTCACTTAATGTTTCTACCGCTGGGGCGATTGTGTTAGCTGAATGTGCTAATCAAATTAGAAAATCACTACCCAGCTAAAATATGATGGTTTATCGATGATGAGCTAATACCTTGTTGATATTAGCTTTCGTTGCTTTAGACAATTTTTGTATTAACGAAAAAGGCACTTGCTCAATACCTGCACGTTGTTGAATATCATCTAGCATGGCTAGCCAAAGTTTGGCTGTCATTTCAGCGTCGAATAAGGCCCTGTGGAAACTGCCCTTTGAGACAATGCCTTTATAGTTAATCAAGGTGCCTAATTGATGGTTTGGCGCTGCTTGATATAAGCGCCGAGATAACAATAACGAACAAGCGAACTGCCCAGTATAACCTGACGAGATACGCTTTAACTCACTGTCTAAAAAGCGTTTATCAAACGAGGCATTATGCGCAACAAGGTTTTGACCTTGTATAAAGTCTGCAAAACGATGCATGACTTCATCACAAGGCGCTGCTTTACCTAACATTTGATTGGTGATACCAGTATAGTCTTCGATAAAATAGCTTATCGGCCTACCAGGGTACATAAGCTCTTGAAAACGCTCTATTACCACGCCATTTTCAATTTTTACTGCGCCTATTTCAATCGCTCTATCCCCTTTATCAGGCGAAAGACCAGTAGTTTCAAAATCGAGGATTATTAGAGAGTCTGCGTGCATAGCATTAATGTTCATCTACGTTAGCTATCTTTGTATTATCGTTGAGTGGTAAATAACTTAATGATCTTTAGATAATCAATGATTTGAGAATTAAATATAATTAAGAGCCTAGCGTTGTAGCTTAATCTTACATCACTATAGAGATTTATGAGCAAAGGGGATAAGCCCCTTTTCAATAATCGTTATCGTTGGTATCAAAGGAATATCGATATCCAAATCGGCTTTTAACTGATAGCTTACCTCTTGTCCTTGACTATCCATTAAAGCTTTTATCACTTTTATACCTGTTAATAAACTCGTTGATAAGGGCACAATAAAACGCGACTCACCATAAGCGCTTGCGGTAGGAATATTGTTGGCAACACCATGAGCCAAGGTACTTCCTGCTACACTCAATTGATAGCTAATACCGTTGAGCGGTAGTTCAAAATTATTGGGATTAGTTAACTTCAAACCTATTTCAAAGTTTTGCTCAAACCCTTTAGCCGGCAGCATTTTAAAAGAAATTAACTCAACACTAGGGTCTTGGTAATTTAATTGCATAGTGGCGCAACCAGACAGTAAAAACAGTATGGCGGTGATGAAAGAAAATTGTTTGGCGAGTGATTTAGCTATTATCATTTTGTATCCTTAAGAAGTTATCCCCCTAAATTTATAGTAAATGGGTAGTGATTAGTATATTTTTCTGTTTCTGTTTCTACTGGTTAAATTAAAGCATTATATAAATCACTAAATAACATTTATAGAACCGGCTGAGGTTAGATATTTTTTTGAAAAAAAAGCCCAAACAATCACTAAATTGTTCGGGCACTATTTTTCTATAAAGGCCTACATGACAAGGCTCATAACAATGTTTTACATCGCAGCGCGGAAGATTTCACAAATTTCTTCATGGCTTGCTTGTTTAGGGTTAGTTAAACCACAAACATCTTTTAAGGCATTTTCAGCTAACAAGCTAATATCATCAGTTTTAACACCTAAAGCCTCTAATCCTGCTGGAATACCTACTTCTTTAGCTAAAATTTCAATTGCCGTAATGGCAGCATTAGCGCCCTCTTCTGCAGACATTGCGAGCACATCAACACCTAAGCAGCGCGCTATATCTTTTAAGCGCTCAGGACATACTTGCGCGTTATAACGTTGCACATGAGGTAGTAATACCGCATTACACACCCCATGAGGTAAGTCGTAAAAACCGCCTAATTGGTGAGCCATAGCATGTACATAACCTAGTGAAGCATTATTGAACGCCATACCTGCCATAAACTGGGCATAAGCCATTTGCTCTCTAGCGGCTACATTTTCACCATGTTCAACCGCGGTAGGTAAATTAGCCTGAATTAACTCAATTGCTTTTAATGCCACTGCATCAGTAATAGGTGTAGCACCGGTAGAAACATAAGCTTCAACAGCATGAGTTAGCGCATCCATCCCCGTTGCCGCCGTTAACGAGGCAGGCATACCAATCATCAATGATGGGTCATTAACGGAAAGTACTGGCGTCACGTGTTTATCAACAATGGCCATTTTCACATGACGTTCTTCATCCGTTATGATAGCAAAACGTGTCATCTCTGACGCCGTACCTGCGGTAGTATTAATGGCAATTAGCGGTAGTTGTGGTTTAGCCGATTGATCAATACCTTCATAATCGGCTAAATTGCCACCATTACTCGCCACTAAGGCAATACCTTTAGCGCAATCATGTGGTGAACCACCACCTAAAGAGACAACAAAATCACAGTTGTTTTTTTGTAAAATAGTTAAACCGGCATTAACATTACTAGTGGTAGGATTAGGCTGTACTTGATCATAAACAACACTAGCAATGTGATCTTGATCTAGTAAGTCAGTAAAAGACTTTACTACCCCTATTTTACTTAACACATTATCACTAACAATTAGTCCTTTTTTAAATCCCTGACCTTTAATATAGTTAATCGCTTCAGCTAAACTACCACTGCCCATCACGTTTAAAGATGGCATATAAAACGTTGAACTCATCATACTCTCCTTTGCTTTCATTGTGTTTTGATATTTATACGACTGTCTTAAAGATTAAACATACCGACCCGTACAACTGAGAAATTATATTCTATGATGAAAAAAAAATTTTGTGACCTTCTAGATCAAAGAACTGTTGATAAATCCACAAAAAACATACTGCACAACGAATTAACTAATTAACTAATTAACTAATTAACTAATTAACTATGCCAGCCATGAAAAGTCACACAATAATAGTAGGCGACTTATTGCTTTTTTAGTTTATTAAAACTCCTATTGATAACGTAAATTTGTTCTATTGAGTCATTTATCGCAACTATCCTTTAAAACATCAAATTTTAACCGAGTTAAAACGCTACTTCAAAATAGTATTAAGTTTACGTATTATAAATAAAAGATGTTATGCGCTATTGAAACATACTCAATTTATTATGGGTGGCACGATAAGTTTTCACGATAAGTTTTGTTATGGGTGGCACGATAAGTTTTGTGCGTTAATAATGTGCCAATTGGCTTTTTAGCCATATAAAAAATCCATAATCAAACTGGCTGATTATGGATTTATATACATATTAACAAGTCTTTACTAGCAATGACTTAACTAACCAGTATTATATTGATAATATTTTCCGCTTTAGAAGCTAAAAGACACTTTAGTGTAAAGGTAACGTCCTCGAGGGTTATGTACACCTGAGACATAACCATAAAGATCACCATCACCATCACCAATTGCAAATGGTGGCTCTTCATCAAATAAGTTATTTACACCAATAGATATTTTAGTAGAGTCTGTGATGCGATAAGCCGCTTGTAAATCAACTAAAACTTGTGAGTCAACCATTCTAGAAGTGTTGCTATCAAAGTCTAAATTACCATCAAAATCAATATCTGGTGTATCTTCGAACTCACCCACATAACTAATATTCATATTGATATTAAGCGCACCATTTTCCCAGTTAGTTGAAAACATCCAACGATGCTCTGGGTAGCCGTATTCACCAGTATAATCACGACCATCTTTTTCAAAGTTATTTTGGTATGCCCATTCTAAGTTGAATTTTAACAAACCTAATTCTTCAAGTGAATGGCTATAATTTGCAGATAAATCAATACCTGAAACTTCTTGTGATGATACGTTTTTAAATGTGCTATGTACTTTTTGTATCACACCTAAGCTTTGACCAGCTTGTGGTGCTAAACGAACACAAATAGTACTATTTTGATCATTACATTCGGCGCTATAAACTGGACCAAATGCTTCTGCGTCAATTTTGTTATCTTGAGTAATACTCCAAACGTCAACACTTAAGCCAAAATCAGCCACCGGCGCCCAAATAACACCAACATTCCAAGACTCTGACTCTTCTGCTTCTAAGTTAGGATTACCGCTAAATTCAATATTATAATCAAGTGCACCACAGTCTTGACCAGTGGCTGCGCAGCGATATGAATCAATAAAGAATTGACTTTTTTCTGATGGGCCTAAACCAATTTGTGCAAGTGATGGCGCTCTAAACCCTTGCGCCCATGAACCACGTACTGAAATCTCATCCGTTGGTGTCCAATGTAATGCAACTTTAGGGTTGGTAGTTGAACCAAAATCACTGTAATCATCAAAACGACCAGCTAATTGTAACTCTACGCTATCCACAACAGGGATTGAAAATTCTACATACGCAGCATATTGATCTCGCGATGCTGCAGCTGAAACTGATTCAGTACCAAAAATAAGACCTCGCTGAAATTGGTCATCAGGAATATCGCTTACATCTTCTTCGCGATATTCTATACCTGCCGCCATCATCACAACATCATCACCTAAACTAAAGGCTTCACCCGATATATTTGCATCAAATGAAGTCATGTGAGATTCACCACGACGCGTTAAACTGGTTGTTATGCGATCAATAACATCTGGATCGTTGATAACACCGCCAAATGGGTTGTAATTACCTGCATTAATTTCTTGTTGTAAGAAATCAGTTCTTACCCACCCTTGAGAACGGTCACCTGTTTGCATAGAGCTACTACGACCTTTTTGTACCGCAGTTTCCCAGCTCCAATCATTAATTTCACCTCTTAGACCCGCAACAAGACGTAACGTATCTGACTCGATACTCCATTGACGTGCACCCGCGTCAACCGTTCGATAGCGACCAATCTCAACGTCTTTTCCAAAGGGATTGTTTGGATGGCTTCCTGGCACGGTTAAGCCTGCATCTTCATCAAGTGGCGTTGGTGCCCCCGCAGAAATTGAATTATTATGCTGCACAGCAATTTCCATAAATGCTGTTATACCGGTATCAAAGTTATATTCAAACTGTGATATCGCACCCACCCTTTCTGAAGCTGGAGTAATATAACCATAAGGTCCATAGTCAAATAAGCAACTCCCACTAGATGTAGCGCTATCAGCAGGACAATCAGGATCGATTGTTTTAACACCATCAACATAAAAATAACCCGGGAAACCACGAGAAGAACGGAAATCTTCACCACCGTACGCTGTTTGATTAGCTGTACCTAAGCTACCCATTTCATTTGACGATAATGAGGTATTCTTAAAATAATCGATAATAACTGACGCACTACTTTTTTCGCTAACGGCTCCCCAGACAATACTTCCAGAGGTTTCTTCGTAGTTAGGGCCATCAGTGCCGCCATAACCTAAATTAACCTGTAATCCTTCAATATCTTTTTTCAAGATTATGTTCACTACACCTGCAACAGCATCTGAACCATAAATGGCTGATGCACCATCTTTCAAAATATCAATACGTTCAATTGCTGAAACAGGAATACTATTAATATCAACAAAAGAATTAGTGATACTCTCAGCAAAGGCACTAATAGCAACACGGCGTCCGTTAATTAACACTAATGTTGCATCTGCGCCTAAACCACGCAAAGAGACGGCTGCTGAGCCGTTAGCTGTGGAGTCTTGATTATTACCTCGAGTAGAAAATGTGCCATTACCTGCGACTGGCATTCTTTCTAAAAGTTGCTGTAAGTTGTCGTAACCCATGTTATCAATATCTGCGCGAGAAATTGACTGTACTGGTGATGGACCTTCAATATCAGTTCTCTTTATTCTAGAGCCGGTTACTTCAATTCTTTCAACCCCTTTTGCTTCATCGGCCGCAAGGCTATAAGGCGTTAAGCCAATAGTTGATGTGGCTAAAATTGCAAAGGTTAATAGTGATGGTGTAAATGGAATGTTATGTTTCATAATAAATCCTAAATCCTTTTTATTTTTTATTTTTTATTTTTTATTTTGATATTTAAAATATCAAAATAAAAAATAGCACGGATAAAATTGGTTAGCAAACAAACAGGAGATTGCAAAGTACAGCATTAAAAAAATTACACACTTATGCACTTAACTTATGTCGACTTTGTTCTTATCAAGCTGTTCTTATCAAGCCACCCATAATAACTTGCTCATGTTTTCAGGTTCTTATCAAGCCACCCATAATAACTTGCTCATGTTTTCAGTAACCAACTACACTTAATTCATCTACGTTTACTTTGTTCATTTGGTGATTATTATGCCTAAGCCTCGTTCTCAACAAATTAGTTTATCCGATACGCCGTATTACCATATTTGCAGTAGAACGGTACGTAAAGCTTACCTATGTGGTGTAAATGAAGAGACGGGCGTGAATTATGAGCACAGGCGCAATTGGATTGAACAGCGTATTTTTCAATTATCTCAGGTCTTCGCGATTGATATTTGCGCGCATGCGGTGATGCATAATCACTTACACTTGGTATTGCATGTAGATAGCGAACAAGTAAAAAAATGGACTACATTAGAGGTACTTACTCGCTGGCATAAATTATTTAAAGGCACACACCTAACGCGTCAGTATCAACATAAACATTCCCTGTGCACAGTTGAATTAGACATGGTTGAAGCAACAACACTTGTCTATAAACAGCGATTACTGGATATCAGTTGGTTTATGCGCACCTTAAACGAGCCTATTGCCAGGCAGGCCAACAAAGAAGATAACTGTACTGGTCATTTTTGGGAAGGACGCTTTAAATCTCAAGCCTTATTGGATGAAGGTGCATTACTGTCATGCATGGCCTATGTTGATTTAAACCCCGTCCGTGCAGGTATCGCCCCAACACCCGAACAGTCAAGCTTTACCAGTATTCAGCTGCGTATTAAAGCAGCGGTAAAGGGGGAACAACCCATAAGGTTATTAGCTTTTAAAGGTCATGAGCAGCAAGGCAACGCCAGTGGCATCCCTTTTAACTTAAAAGATTACTTGACCTTAGTTGATGAAACCGGACGTATGATAAGAGAAGATAAGTGTGGCGTAATTCATGCTAACACCATAAAAATGCTCTCAAGGCTACACATCAGTGAAGAAGGTTGGTTAAAGCTCACCAAAAATTTTGAAGGGATATTTACTGGCGCAGTAGGCACCGCAGAGCATTTGTGTGAATTTACTGAACATGTTGGCTTAAAACGTACTCACGGTATCACCAATGCGCAAGCCTGTTTAAATAGCGCTTAGCAAACAAAGCATTTTCAAACACAATACGGTTATTTCCATATAGCATCATCAACGCGCCTAAAATTTATGAATTGCCTGAAAATGGATGAACTAAATAATAAAATTACTATTTACTGACTAAATGAGTGTTATATATGAGCAGAAAATTGCCCTGCCAATGCTTTGTTATTGCTCAGAGTTATTATGGCTGGCACCGTTTTTTCTCAGAGTTATTATGGCTGGCACCGTTTTTTTTCCGTTTTTTGAGAATAGGACTTACTAGTAATGGTGTTGCAAGATTGGCTTTAACTCTCACTTATTTCGAAATCGGATGTTTAGTCAGATGTTGATTCAAAAAAATACTCGCTGTAAATTAAGTCCGATAAAGTACTTTAATAACATGCCAACCAAACTTCGTTTTAACCAGGTGAGGCGTTAATATTTCACCTTTGAAAGCAACTTTATCAAACTGAGGCACCATTTGACCGCGTTTAAATTCACCTAAATCACCGCCCTTCTTACCCGACGGACAAGTCGAATATTTTTTAGCTAAGGTTTGAAACTTCGCGCCTTTAGCTAATTGTTTAATAATATCTTCGGCTATTTCTTTATGTTTAACCAAAATGTGCAGTGCGTACGCGGTATCCGCCATGTAAAAACCTTTTTTAATACTGAGCAATAAAACTGAGGAATACTCAAGCCAATGTGGGCTGTTAGTATAATCTTTTGGGCATAAAAAAGCCCCGACTCTTTCGAATCAGGGCTTTATAATGTTGGTACCAGCGGTCGGACTCGAACCGACACGTCTTGCGACAGGGGATTTTGAATCCCCCATGTATACCAATTTCATCACGCTGGCATAGGCTTTACGCCCGTTTTGCAATTTGCAAAGAAGTCTTTTTTCACTGTAAAAACTGACTTCTTTGTAAACTAATTACTATTAATTAACTTAGCAAATACTGACTAATTACCATCATTATTCTTTGCTGACATTTAGTAAACTAGCATCGCAGCGTTAGCTGCAAACTAAGAGGTGGCATTATACGAAACTTATTTCAGTTAGCAACAGTTTTTTCACCAGTTGGCTGATAAAACCTTAACTGTTGCTTGATTACACTATTTATTGATTAAAAATCAAACTCGATGCGCCTTTAAAAAAATATCCACCGCCTGAGCCACTTGCTGGCTTATTTCTTCATCGCCAACTTTTTTATTAGGTAGTAATAAGCTGCGCGTATGTAATGGCCCTTTGGCTACTTCCAGTAACATTTGTGCACTAAAGTGACAATTTTCAATGGTTAATATTTTTTGTTCATTTAGCCATGACAAATAATCGACTAGCGGTACAACACCGGCCATTAAGCCGGTTTGATTGATCATCTCGCCCAGCTCTGGAAATTTAACCACCTGTTGTACCACTAAACGAAACAGCGATATTAATTCTGGCGAAAGCATACCTTGAACAAACTTAAAGCAAACTTGGTTAAGTGCTTCTTTTACATCAATATCCCTATTTATTAACGTTAACGTTTGTGATTGTCGTGTTACTTGTCTTTGCACAACAGCCATCAACAAGCCTTGTTTATTACCAAATTCATCATAAATAGAGCGCCTTGAACCGCCCGTTTGGCTAATAATCATGGCTAATGAAGTTTCATCAAAACCTTGATGATAAAAAAGATCTTGTGCCGCATCTAAAATCAACAGCCCTCTTGGACTAATTTTTTTTGCATCTACCGTTTTTGTGATATTTATAATGCTGTTACTAACCATGTAATATTACTGCTATTAAAATTATATTGTTGACTTTGGTACTGTATAGTACCAAAGTATAGGCCACTGTATAGCAATTGATTTATAGCTCAGCTAAAACCAAACTTTAGCGTAGGGATAACTCTGCCTTTTCTTCGGTGAAAAGTACTCTGTACCTGGCAACAAGCACTTAAAGGAAACCATATGCGTGCGTTTTTATATATATTTACCGCCTGCTTTATCACCCTAATTCTCTCTAGCTGTAATGAGCCTGCTAAAGAAGTATCTCAAGCTATTCGTCCTATAATGTGGAAAAAAGTAGATATATCTCCATTTGAGCAAATACGAACTTTATCGGGCATTGTCGACCCCGTTGAGGCAACAAAGTTAAGCTTTGAAGTACAGGGAAAAATTCAACAAATAAAAGTGAATTTAGGTGAAAAAGTCGTCAAAGGTCAAGAACTAGCACGTTTAGATCAACGTAACTTTAGTTTAGGACTACAATCAGCTCAAGCACAATATCAGCAAGCAGAAGCCACGTTAGTTGATGCTAGAAATACTCATCAACGGTATGAAAAATTATTAAACCAAGGCGTGGTATCACAATCAGGTTTTGATAATGCCAAAGCGACTTTTGACGCCAGTAAAAGTGCTGCTGATGTTGCTCAAGCACAGCTAGATATTGCCCGTAAAAATTTACAAGACAGTATTTTATTATCACCTTACGATGGCATTATTACTAAGCGTTTATTTGAGCCTTCTCAACAAATATCTGCTGGTGAGTCACTGTTTGAAATTGAAGGTAATCATGGTCTTGAAGTACATGTCATGGTGCCTGAAACCCTGATCAGGGAGTTACGAAAATTTTCTATTATTCCTATTACTTTCCCTGTATTACCTGAGCTAACCATGCAAGGGAAAATTACCGAAATAGGTACTCGTGCTGAATTTGCGAATGCTTTTCCTGTCACCGTGGTTTTACAGGGGGATAATCCTCAATTACGTGCAGGTATGACAGCAGAAGTCGCGTTTTCTTTTGCTGGTACCGGTAGAACCGGTCATAAAGGTGATGTTTTTCGCATACCTGCCACTGCATTAAGTGCAGGGTTAGCGCAAAAGGCCTATGTTTTCGTCTACCAACCCGATACTCAACAACTAATAAAAACCGAAGTACAAACAGAGAATATTTTCAACAATGAAATATTTATCTCCGCAGGTTTAAAACCAGGCGATATTATTGCTACCGCAGGCGTCGCCTTTTTACGTGATGGTCAACAAGTTAGTTTAATCGATAACAGCATTCAACGCTTTAATTAGCTTAGTACTTGGAACCTTCATGAATATTACTCAACTTGCTTTTAACTATCGAAAAAGTGTCTTTTTAATTATTGGCGTGTTACTCGTCAATGGTTTTTTTGCCTATTTCACCTTACCCGCGCAAGAAGATCCCACCATTACTATTCGTGAGGCTATTGTTAGCACGTCTTTTCCTGGTATGGCGCCAGACAGAGTAGAACAGCTCATTACGCAAAAACTAGAAGAAGAAATTCGTAAAATACCGCAAGTAAAAGAAATAAAGTCGAGCTCCGCCACCGGTATATCTATTATTCACGTAAAAATTTACGACCGCTACTTTAACCTTGACGATATTTGGCAAAATCTACGTAATAAAGTAGCCGCTGCGCACAGCAGAATGCCATCAGGTACTCATACACCTTACGTAAATGATGAGTTTGGTGATGTTTCTGTCGTTACACTAGCCTTAACCGCTAATGGTTTTAACCTAGGCGAAATGTATGATATTGCCCAGCACATTCGCGACACCTTATATGGCGTTGAAGGCACTAAAAAAATTGAAATATTAGGTCGTCAAGAAGAGCGCATTTTTTTAGAAGCATCTAATGCAAAGCTGGCTCAGTTAGGTATTTCACCACAATCACTTATTGAAGAACTACAGAAACAGAATATTGTTCGCTCTGGCGGTGAAGTCAACACTGGCGCTCTGAGTTTTATTGTTGAGCCATCAGGTAATTTCAACAGCCTAGCTGATATTGGTGATACTTATATTAATATTCCCAACAGTGAAGATTTTATCGCGCTAAAAGATGTGGTAACACTGCGTCGTGACTTTATCGACCCGCCCGATAAAACAGCCTATTTAAACGGTCAATCGGCGATATTTTTTGCCATTTCTATGCTGCCCGAAAATAACCTTTTAGAATATGCGCCACGGGTATTAGAAAAAATTAATACGATAGAATCAAGCTTACCTATTGGTTACAACTTAGAGATTGCCACTTACCAAGCTGATCAGGTCGCTAAAACCATTAATGGTGTTTCTGTTAATGTATTACAAACTTTAGCCATAGTGCTAGTCGTGGTTATTCTATTTTTAGGTTTACGCACTGGTTTAATTGTTGGCGCTATTGTGCCTTTTGTTATGTTAACCACCTTAAGTATCATGCAATTTAGTGATATGAAACTTGAACGAATGAGTTTAGCTACACTAATTATTTCTTTAGGCTTATTAGTCGATAATGGTATTGTTATTGCTGAAGATTTTAAGCGTCGCTTAGAAGATGGTATAGATCGCTATAATGCCATGCTACAAGGCAGTAAAGAGCTTGCTATTCCGTTATTAAGTTCATCTGTTACCACTATTTTATTCTTTTTACCCTTAATGTTGGCAGAGCATGTTGCTGGTGAATATACCCGCTCTATCTCATTGGTTATCCTAATTACTTTACTGACTAGTTGGATACTCGCTTTGTGTGTTACACCGCTGCTGTGTTATTTTTTTATTACTCTGCCTAAAGATCAAAGCGCTACAGATAAAAGCGCTGACAACCAAGGTTCAGTAAAACAACACAGTAAATTTTATCATTACTATGAAACGTTTCTGCATTGGTTACTTAAACATAAAGCGCTATTTTTAAGCGCTATGTTAGTACTGTTCATTGGTTCAATAATCTCGATGAAATATGTCGCCAAGCAGTTTTTTCCTGATTCTGATCGCACTCAAATTCTAGTCAATATTGACTTGCCTAATGGTACCTCGTCCAAAGAAACGAATCGGCAGATGAAAGATATTTTCAAGTGGTTAGAAGATGATACTCGTTTTGGTTTTATCGACAGTTATTCTGCTTATGTTGGTTTTAGTGGGCCACGCTTTGTGATGTCACTAAACCCAGAAGATCCTGCGAACAATAAAGGTTTTATGGTGTTAAATGTTAAAGACGATACCGATATTAGCGCTACGGTATTAAAGCTTGATCAACAAATTGAGCATGACTTCCCTAACGTGTCGGCGCGAGTTAAAAAAATGTTTCTAGGCCCTTCAGATTCAAGCACCATTAAAATTCAAGTAAAAGGTCCTGACAAAGACGTTATCTATAAGAAGGCTCAGCAGATCATGGCGGTATTGCACGATATCCCTAATACCCTTGATATACGGACCGACTGGGAGAACTTAATCACTAAAATAGATGTACAAATAGATCAGCATCGTGCGAAACGCTCTGGTCTGACTTCTGATGAAATTGCTCAAGCGCTAGAGGGTTACTTCTCTGGCTCTAAAATTACTGAGTTTCGAGAGGGCGATAATATAATTCCTGTGGTGTTACGTGCAGAGCAAGTAGAACGTCAAAGTCTAGACAGACTAAGAACGCTTAATGTGTATTCGCATAAAACAGGGCAAACCGTGCCCTTATTTCAAGTGGCAAACTTAGCGCCGTATAATCAATTTTCCATTATTCATCATGAAGATCTATTTCGTACCATTAGTATCCAGGCCAGAAATACCGATATGGCTGCAGAAGATCTTAAGTTAGTGATTGATGAAAAAATTCAAGCTTTAGCGACTGATTTACCGATTAATCATCACATTGAATACGATGGCGTAATTAAAGAGTCACGTGATGCTCAAAAAGCGCTAGGTGCTAGTATGCCGATAGTATTAGGATTGATATTAATATTATTAGTGGCTCAATTTAACTCGTTTAGACAGGCAGCCGTGATCACATTAACTATTCCGCTTTCTTTTATCGGCGCTGTACTTGGCTTATTTTTAATGCAAGCACCTTTTGGCTTCATGGTCACATTGGGCTTATATAGTTTAGCCGGCATTATTATTAATAACGCTATTGTATTGCTCGATAGAATCAAAATTGAAATTGCTTCTGGAAAGTCTGATTATCAAGCGGTAGTAGATGCGTGCTTAACACGGTTACGCCCTATTGCTATGACCACCATTACCACGGTTATGGGCTTATTACCGTTAATACTGGGTAATGACCCACTGTTTTACGGCATGGCTAACGTTATCGCCTTTGGTTTAGGCATAGGTACAATTTTAACCTTAGCGGTAGTGCCAGCGCTGTATTGTGGTTTATATAAAATCACTGATACGCGTAGTATTTCAGAACCGCTTAACCAAGCTCAACCAAACCGAGCATAATTAATAATGCGTTAATTACACTTAACAATTGACCTAAGCGACAAGTAAAAAGCCAGTTTCTATAAAGAGAAATTGGCTTTTTTGTTTATAGAGTCGTTAACAGTGATACTCAATGACGGTAAATGTTGTTAAACTGCTGAGCATATTTTACCTGTATAAATTTATTATAAAGAAAATTCAATGACTGATACTACTGCTCTAGGTTTCCCCCGCGCTGGTTTTAGACGACGCTTTGGCTCATGGATTTATGATCTGTTAATTATAATCGCTATTTTCATGCTCTCTGGTTACCTATGTGTAGCACTGTTTGTTGCCTTAGATTCAGTGGGATTAATTTCAATTGCCCGCAGTGGTTTTGGTATTGACTGGAATGCTTCACATGTGGCTTATAAAGTCGCTTTTAATGCTTGGTGTATTGCTTGGGTTTGTCTGTTCTTCATTTATTTTTGGTCTAAAAAAGGTCAAACTCTGGGCATGAGAGCATGGCGTTTACGCGTACAAAACCTTGATGGTTCTTTATTATCTAAAACAACGGCAATTAAACGCTTAGTGCCGACGTTATTAGGCTTAGGTACCCTGTTGGTTATAGTTGATCGCAAAAACAAACTGAGTTTACAAGATAGAGTGACCAATACCGAAGTAGTGGTATTATCACTAGAAGCAAATAGAGGACGCTTATAAAGCAGCTGATTGCATTAGGCAGTAGCGAATAACGCCCTGCCTAATGGCCCTTCTTTTCTCTTTCTGCCATTGAAGGAAAGTAAGAACAGGGATTACTAGGTTGTTTTTTTACTGATAAAGTACCAAGCAACACTAACAAAAATTAAGCTCGGCATTATAGCACCAAGTATGGGCGGTAATTGATATACCAAACTTAATGAACCCAGTACTTCGTTAGAGATAAAGAACAAAATCCCAGTAAAAACGCCCATCATAATACGCGCCCCCATAGACACTGAGCGCAGTGGTCCAAAAATAAATGACAGTGCTACTAACAACATAACCGCCACAGTTAATGGCTGCATTATTTTTCGCCAAAAGGCTAACTGATAACGACTAGAGTCTTGTTCATTAGCTTGTAAATAATCTAAGTAATCAATCAGGCCTCGTAAAGAGAGTGACTCTGGCGTCACCGTTACCACCCCCAATTTTTTAGGGGTAAGTGATGAACTCCAAAGTTTTTGCTGATGGTTTTTAGTAATAATTTCATCGTCAGTTAAGACAAACTCTTCAACATCTTTTAATAACCAGCTCTTGTTTTGATAAATAGCACTCTTTGCCGACAACCAACTATCAATTTTCAACTGTTCATTAAAACCATAAATTTGTACTTTCTTTAATTGGCCTTTATCCATTACCTCACCAATGTTGACAAAGTAATCGCCATCTTTAGCCCAAACACCGTTTTTAGCGGCAATTAAACTACCGCCAGAAATCGCTTGTGCGCGAATTTCACGTGCTTTTGCCTCACCACTTGGGGCCAACCATTCGCCAATAGCCATACTGATAATAATCAATAATATAGCCGTTTTCATCACTGACTTAATGATATCTAAGCGTGATAAACCGGCTGCTTGCATAACAATAAGTTCACTGTTACTGGCTAACATACCAATGCCAATTAAACCGCCAATCAGCGCAGACATAGGGAAAAAAACTTCTACATCACGTGGCACAGCATAAAGTACATATAATGCGGCATGTGCTAAGTCGTAATTACCTCGACCAATAGCACGCATTTGTTCAACAAACTTAATGATGCCACTGACACTGACAAACACAGCAAGGGTAATAAACGTAGTAGAGGCAAGTACGCGGCCAATATAAAAATCTAGAATACGCATTAGCTTTCCTTGCTCTGACTAAGTTCTTTAGCCATAGCTCTTTTAGTCGATTTTCGTTTAAACTTAGGAAGTTTTGCTTTGATTATTCGCCCACTACTGCGCTCTTTCATTAACAACATTGCGCCGATAAAAATAGCACTAATATGTACTGGCCATAAGCCAATAATGCTCGGAATGGCATTTTTTTCTATCGCTGAGCGCATTGAGGTTAATAACAATAAGTAGCCTAAAAATAACATTAAGGCGGGTAACATTTTGGCAAATTTACCCTGCCTTGGATTAACGACGCTTAATGGCACCGCAATGAAAATAAGAATAATACAGGTCAGTGGAAAAGCTATACGCCATTGAATAGTCGCACGATAGGCTGACTCTAACTCAGGGGGCACATTATTATATAATTCAATACTAGGTAAGGCACTTAATTTACGGTGTTGATGCTCAACTTGCTGATCTTTAATTTGTATATAGTATTTGTCGAAGGCAACTGATTGAAACTCTTTAGTTTTAATGTCTCTGTGATAGCGAATACCATTATCAAGTACTAATTGCTGTGAGCCTTGCTCGTTTTCAAAGACCTTACCTGTTTTAGCGTATACCAAGCTAGAGTTAATAATACTGGCATCAATGTTATCGCCTTTAGGTAATTGGGCAACAAACACTTTATTAAAACTGTTGGTTTCTCGGTCTTTATCGTGAATAAAAACCACCGCGTCTTGATTGCCGGTTTGTTGGAATCGACCTGACACTAAAGCGCTTAAGCCTGAATCGGCAGCAAGATCTTCTTTCACTTTATATTCATATTCTGAAGCAATAGGCGCAAGGTATAAGGTAAAAATACCGGTCAATATTGCGGTAACCACCGCTAGTACTAAGGTCACTCGCACTACGTACCATTCACTTACACCACAAGCATGTAATACCGTCATTTCACTGTCAGCATAAATACGCCCATAAGCGAGCAATACCCCTAAAAATAAACTTAAGGGTAAAATAAAACCAGCAAGATCAGGGATTTTTAAGGCAATAAAGGTCATTACCAATTGTCCTGGTATACTACCTTCTGAGGCATCACCCAATACACGGACAAATTTTTGACTGATAAAAATAGTCATTAACACAAAAAATACTGCTAATTGCGTTTTGGCGACTTCTTTTAATAAATAACGAAAAATGATCACAAAAAGATCCCGTAAAAACTTAGTTTTTTTCTGACATAAAGGCAAATATTGAGTAAACTTGTCGTTTTGATAAGTAAACTATATAGTCTATGACTAACGAATATTGATGAGTGCGAGTATAATTATAGCCCTTAGCGATATCAATTGGATAGACAAGAGTGCTATTTTTTACTTATTTTAGCAATAAATACCTTATTAAATTGTAAAAGGAAAAGTCATGGAGTTCAGTGTAAAAAGCGGCAGTCCAGAAAAACAACGTAGTGCTTGTATTGTTGTCGGTGTTTTTGAACCACGCAGACTTAGCGGTACAGCCGAACAGCTTGATGAAATTAGTGAAGGCTACATCAGCAACCTTTTACGTAAAGGCGATTTAGAAGGTAAATCAGGACAGATGTTATTATTACATCACGTGCCTAATATTTTAAGCGAACGCGTTTTACTGGTAGGTTGTGGTAAAGAAAGAGAGCTGGATGAACGCCAGTATCGTCAAATCATTACCAAAACAATTAACACCTTAAATGAAACAGGCTCAATGGAAGCAGTCTGCTTTTTATCAGAGTTACACGTTAAAGGGCGTGATATTTACTGGAAGGTACGCCAAGCCGTAGAAGCCGCACAAGATGGCTTATATAGTTTTGATAGTTTAAAAACTCGCAAAGCGGAGCCACGTCGCCCGTTGCGTAAAATTATTTTTAATGTACCAACGCGCCGCGAACTTCCTATTGGTGAACGCGCGGTAACTCACGCATTAGCGATAGCTGAAGGGATTAACACCTGTAAAAATGTGGCTAATATGCCGCCTAACATTTGTAATCCCGCCTATCTTGCCGAGCAAGCTAAGATTCTTGAAAATGATTATGACAACATAACCACAACCATTGTTGGCGAACAAGAAATGGAAGAGCTAGGTATGGGATCATATTTAGCGGTTGGTCGCGGTTCAGTCAATGAATCATTAATGAGCATTATTAAATATGACGGTGCTGATGATGATTCAAAACCACTGGTATTAGTGGGCAAAGGCTTAACTTTTGACAGTGGTGGTATCTCATTAAAACCAGGCGCAGGCATGGATGAAATGAAATACGATATGGGCGGTGCAGCCGGCGTATTAGGGGCTATGCATGCACTAGCTCAGTTACAATTACCCATTAATGTTATTGGTGTATTAGCTGGCTGTGAAAACATGCCAAGCAGCAATGCCTATCGCCCTGGCGATATTCTAACCACTATGTCTGGTCAAACCGTTGAAGTACTTAATACTGATGCTGAAGGTCGTTTAGTGTTATGTGATGCGCTGACTTATGTTGAACGCTTTAACCCTGATGCCGTTATTGATGTCGCTACCTTAACAGGTGCTTGTGTTGTTGCCTTAGGCGCACATGCAACAGGTTTATTAAGTAGCCATAATCCACTAGCTCATGAATTATTAAATGCTTCAGAGCAAAGTGGTGACAGAGCATGGCGCTTACCATTATGGGATGATTATCAAGAACAACTTGAAAGCCCATTTGCCGATATGGCCAATATAGGCGGTAAAGAAGCGGGTACAATTACCGCGGGATGTTTCCTCGCGCGTTTTACTAAAAAATATAATTGGGCGCATTTAGATATTGCTGGTACTGCATGGCGCAGCGGTAAAAACAAAGGCTCCACCGGTCGTCCGGTAAGTATGTTAACGCAGTTTTTACTTAATCGTTCAGGCCAAGAGCAAGGCGAGTAAAGCCTGATAAGTCATTATCAACAGAAAGCGTGTAAATATTAACCCCGAGTAGTTAACTATTCGGGGTTAAACGCTTAAAATAGACCTGAAAAATAATTAAGCAAATGCTGATAAATTAGTAAATCAATAGGTAAAAATATGCAAAGCCAAGTAATGTTTTATCTACTTAACGATGAAGATCAAGCTGACGAGGCTGGACAAGATAACCGCTCTGCTATTTATCATGCGTGTTTGCAAGCTAGTCATTTTTATCGACAAAATCAGCGTGTTTATATTTACACACAAGATCAACAACATGCTGAACAAGTCGATGAAATGCTTTGGGCCTTTGATAGTGATAGTTTTGTTCCTCATAATCTTGTTGGTGAAGGTCCAAAACAAGGCGCGATGGTAGAAATAGGTTTTCAAGCACCACAAGGGCGTCGCCCTGTGCTGATTAACTTAACCAGTACTGTGCCTACTTTTGCTAATCAGTTTCAATTTATCGTTGATTTTGTACCCAGTGATGAAACACTAAAACAACAAGCCAGAGAACGTTTTAAAACCTGCCGACAATGGGGGTTTCAAGTAGGCAACCAAGCAGTAGCCAACTGATTTTAAGCAGAAAAATAACAGACAGATTTTAAACAAAACAGTGAACAACTATTTAACCTATTACCGGATAACATGATGGAAAAAACCTTTAACCCTACCGACATTGAACAGTCTCTTTACACTAGCTGGGAAGAACAAGGTTACTTTAGCCCTACGGGTGAAGGTGACAGTTACAGCATTGCTATTCCGCCACCCAATGTTACCGGCAGTTTACATATGGGGCATGCTTTTCAGCAAACCATCATGGACACGCTTATTCGTTACCAACGTATGCAAGGTAAAAATACCTTATGGCAAACGGGTTGCGATCATGCTGGTATAGCGACACAAATGGTCGTTGAACGTAAAATTGCCGCTGAAGAAGATAAAACTCGCCATGATTACGGTCGTGAAGGCTTTATCGATAAAATTTGGGAATGGAAAGAAGAATCTGGCGGCACTATCGGTAAACAAATGCGCCGTTTAGGAAACTCTATTGATTGGACTCGCGAACGCTTTACCATGGACGACGGTATGTCTGAAGCTGTTCAAGAAGTCTTTGTACGCTTATTTGAAGACGATCTTATTTATCGCGGTAAACGCTTAGTTAACTGGGATCCTAAATTCCACACTGCTATTTCAGATTTAGAAGTAGAAAATAAAGATAAAAAAGGTCACATGTGGCATTTGCGCTACCCGTTAGCTAACGGCGCAAAAACAGCCGAAGGTCTTGACTATTTAGTGGTAGCCACCACTCGCCCTGAAACCATGTTAGGTGATACCGGTGTTGCGGTTAATCCTGAAGATCCACGTTATAAAGATTTAATTGGTAAACAGGTTTTGTTACCGCTAGTTAATCGCTTAATCCCGATTGTTGGCGATGATCACGCTGATATGGACAAAGGCACAGGCTGTGTAAAAATAACTCCTGCCCATGACTTTAACGATAATGAAGTAGGTAAACGCCATGCTTTACCACAAATCAATATTTTTGATAAAGACGCTGCAGTACTAGCAACCGCTGAAGTTTACGATACTAAAGGCGAAGTATGTGATGCATACGACGGCGCATTACCAAGCGAATTCGCGGGAATGGACAGATTTGTTGCCCGTAAAGCTATCGTTGCTAAATTTGATGAATTAGGCTTGTTGGTTGAAGTAAAAGACCATGATTTAGTTGCCCCTTACGGTGATAGATCAGGGGTGATTATTGAGCCACTACTAACGGATCAATGGTATGTGCGTGTTGAAAAGCTCGCCGGCCCTGCCGTTGACGCAGTAAAAGATGGGCAAATTGAATTTGTACCTAAGCAATATGAAAACATGTATTTTGCTTGGATGAACAATATTCAAGACTGGTGTATTTCCCGTCAACTTTGGTGGGGACACAGAATCCCAGCTTGGTATGACGAAAGCGGTAAAGTCTATGTGGGTCGTACTGAAGAAGAAGTACGTGCTAATAACGATATAGCTGCAAACATGACGCTACGTCAAGATGATGATGTACTTGATACTTGGTTCTCCTCTGCCCTGTGGACGTTCTCAACATTAGGCTGGCCAAAAGACACTGATGATTTAAAAACCTTCCACCCTACTGATGTATTGGTAACGGGTTTTGATATTATTTTCTTCTGGGTTGCGCGCATGATCATGATGACCATGCATTTTAACAAAGATGAAAATGGTAAAGCACAAATACCTTTCAAAAAAGTTTACATGACCGGCCTTATCCGCGATGAAAATGGCGATAAGATGAGTAAATCAAAAGGTAACGTGGTTGATCCTCTTGATATGATTGACGGTATTTCTCTTGAAGATTTATTGCAAAAACGCACCGGTAATATGATGCAGCCACAATTGGCTAAAAAAATTGAAAAGCTAACGCGTAAAGAATACCCCAATGGTATTGAAGCGCACGGCACTGACGCCTTACGCTTTACCTTAACCTCTGTTGCTACCACAGGTCGTGATATTAGCTGGGATATGAAACGCCTTGAGGGTTACCGTAACTTTACTAATAAGTTATGGAATGCCAGTCGTTACGTGATGATGAATACTGAAGACTTTGACTGTGGTCGCTCTTCAGCTCAACAGCAAGCTGGTGCAATGGAGTTTTCACTAGCCGATCGCTGGATCATAGGCCAATTTGAACAAACGGTAAAAACGGTTCATGAAGCCTTTGACACCTATCGCTTCGATCTTGCATCACAGGCCCTGTATGAGTTCACTTGGAACCAATTCTGTGACTGGTACTTAGAGCTAACAAAGCCGGTATTATTCCCTAAAAATGAAGAACAGGTCAATGAGGCACAACAACGTGGTACTCGTCATACCTTAGTTAATGTTTTAGAAGGATTACTACGCTTAATGCATCCTATTATGCCGTTTATTACTGAAACTATTTGGCAGCGTGTACAACCATTAAGTGACTTTGTTAAAAAAGGCGATTCGATCATGATTCAGGCATTCCCTGAATTTGACGAAAGCAAATGTGATCAACAATCTATAGATGATTTAGAGTGGGTTAAACAATTTATTATTGCCATTCGAAATATCCGTGGTGAAATGAATATACCGCCAAGTAAAGAATTACCGGTATTACTAAAAAATGTGAGCGACAACGATCAACGTCGTTTAACTGAAAATGAGCAATTCTTAAGTTCACTGGCCAAACTTGAAAGCATTACCGTATTAGCTCAGGATGAGCAAGGTCCAGCGTCTGCATCAGCATTAGTCGGCAATTTGTCGGTACTTATTCCGATGGCGGGTTTAATTGATAAAGCGGCTGAATTAGCACGTTTAGATAAGGCCATGGAAAAGCTTGAAAAAGACGCGGCGAAAACACGCGGTAAGCTGAGCAATGACAGCTTTGTTGGTAAAGCGCCCGCGGCAGTGATTGAAAAAGAAAAAGCAAAATTAGCCGAAGCAGAATCTGCATTAGTGAAAATGCAAGAACAAAAACAGCAATTAGCTGAACTGTAATTTCAATACAAGTAAAAAAGCAAAAAAAACAATAAAATATGACGGTGTCTCGACCAAACCGTCATATTTTATTATCTTCATCAAACAACAAAGCATACTATTCACTCAGCTTTTCCTCATTAGATTGATTTAAACAAAGAAAACTTGAACTAATACTATTTTTTATAAAGCAAATTAAAAACAACTATGCTAGACTGTTTTTGCGTTGAGTTTTTGCGTTGCAGATGAAGGGTTATACTGAATTTTGTTGTAGGTTTTCTATCTGATGCACCTAGTGTACTGATATACTGATTATTCTACACAAGCAGATTTAAACAATGCAAACTATTGTTTGAAACAATGATTGTGTCGAATATGGTTTGTTACCTTCCTCTTCCTGTACTTTTTGGTAGAGGGCACTTACTCGGGTGAAAACGGTTTCTACCCATTTGGGGATAGAACCACATTATTATTTTATGATTACAGGAAAATGTTAGTATGTCTGATACAGTTACTGGTAAAGTTAAATTTTTCAACGAAACTAAAGGTTTCGGTTTTATCGAGCAAGAAAATGGTCCTGACGTGTTTGTACACTTCAGCGCTATCTCTGGAGACGGTTTCCGTACTCTAGCTGACGGTCAAGCAGTTACTTTTACTGTTAAACAAGGTCAAAAAGGCCCTGAAGCAGAAAACGTATTAGCTGTATAAGTTTATCTTATAAAGCTACTCTTTAAAAACGAAGCATGACTTATCATCCTTCGTTTTTTTGTGCCTAAAATTTGTCAACTGACATTTTAAATACCCTCACAACTACCTCAAACTTCTAAACACTTAAAAAACTTCAAACGACTTCACCGTATAGTTATAGCTTTCATTGTGGTTACAAAAAATAACACTTTACACTAGTATTATTTTCTTTATTATAATACTAGCAAAACTAAAATATAATTAAAATATGGGTATAACAAAATGATTATTAAAGAAAAAAATACAAATAAAGCATTAAAAAGCAAGGGTAATGTTATACACTTTAGAAGAAATATAACGACTGCTTTAATAACGAGTAGTTTACTATTTGCTTGTGGTGGTAGCAGTGATGACAATGGTGATAACGGTGTCATTACACCTACGTCAATGAATATCAGTGGCGCTGCTTCTAAGGGACTAATTTTAGGGGCAAATGTTAACGCGTACTTAATCAATGATGATGGTACTAAAGCGGATACGCCAATAGGCACTACAACAACTGACAACGCAGATGGTAGTTATAAGTTAGAGCTGGGTAGTGATTATAACGACAAGGCATTCATTATTGAAATCACTGCTGCCGATGGTTCACAAATGAAGTGTGATTTATCAGTGTGTCTTGCTGGTGATGATGCTGAAGCTGAGATTACTTTTGGCGAGCTTTACACCTTACCAGACAACTTTAAACTATCTGCAGCTTGATCAGGCTCAGGTGATATTTCAATTAATATCACGCCACTCACTAATATTGCCGCAGCGTTAACATTAGATAAAGTAGCCAATGGAGCTAAACCGACCGATGCTACCACAGCGGCTAACGCTCAAGTTGGTAACCTGTTAGGTTTAAATAGCGATGTAACTAAATTATCTATCGTTGATTTAACTGATGCCACAGCAATTAAAGCCGCTTCTAGCGAAGCACTTAACGCTAATTTAAAAGCCGCAGCTATAGTTGAAGCAGCACTTAAAGATAGTCCTGCTGGTACTAGTTTAGAAGGCGCCTTAACAAGCTTTGTTAGCCAATATGTTAATCAAAGTGGCGTTGCTCAAACTGAAGGCGCAGGCGTTAATACTCCAAGCATTTCTTTAGAAGAAATAGCTGCAGCAGCACAAGCACTAACCGATAAAGTCACGACCCTTGAAGGTATCAGCGCTGAAGATAGCAATATAGCCTCTGTTAAAACAAGCTTACAAACGCAAAAAGACGAAGCCGCAGCGGGTTCAACGCAAGCGTCTCAAGGTGATGTCCCTGATGATATTGGCTCAAAAGGCTTAGTTGCGACTAAAGCATTTGTACAACAAGTCAGTACGTTTAACGTAGCAACTGATCTAGACGCTGCGAATACTTTCAATACAGAAATAGAGTTAGCAACTGACTTAGCCTCGAGCGATTTAGCGGCAAGCTCAGAAGCGCTATCTTTAGCCGCTAGTGCTATTGCTGAAGCGGTATCGGTGAATAACGCAAAACCGACGCCAACTTATACTTATAACGGCAAAGTGACTGTCGCTATTAGTGGCACAGGTAATAACGCCACTTACACGGTAGATCAAGATATTAATATTACCGAAGATGCGTACCTCGCAGAGCCTAAAACCACGAAAACAACCGTTAAGCTAGTTGCTGTTGTTAATGAGTTTAGCGATACTATTGTAGATACAGACACTGAGACAGGCAACGGTTACCAATGGAGATCACAAGGCGATGCCAGTATCAATATCGCATTATCTGGTAAGGTATCCACTGATAGCATTACGATGGCGGTTAACGACGGCTCTAAAGTTATCGCTGCACTGAGTGTCGATGAAGAAGGGAGAGAATCACAGACCACTAGTTGGAGTGAAGAAGATTCTGGCCTACTTAAAGTCACTGGTGTTGATGCTGCCTTAACCGTTACAATTGCACAAGTGGCTAGCACTGAAGTAACCGATCCTATTTCATTTGAAGGTAAACTAGCGCTTGCTGCTGAATTATTATCCATGCAATATAATGAAAACAATCAGTATGAAAGCAGTCAAAATGGAGATAATTATACTAGTAGTAATACTGACCAAGGTAGTGAAACAATTAGTGTTGATGGCTTAACGGCCTCGTTATCGGGTAAGTTTAGTAACAGCGCTAACAGCTTAGAAGCCTCAGTAGCATTAGCTGTTTCTGGCTTTAAAGAAACGTGTAGCTGGAATAACGAGTGGACATATACCCCAGCTACTGGCCATAGCGATGATTGTAGCTTACCTGATGAAACTGCAGAGCAATATGCCTCAGCTTCTATTAGTGCACGTTTATCATTCGATGTTGACGGTATTGAAGATGATGTAGCTCTGGTCGCGGATATTGAGCGTACTGGCTTAGAAAGCGGTATTGCCAGTATTGACTTAACCTATGGCGGTAAGCTACTAGATTTTGACTTTAATACTAATGATATTGTCGAAGTAGTAGGTGTGACAGACACGACAACGACTATCAAAGGAACGTTAACAAATCACAATGGCGTTATTCTTACGGTAACCAATGTTGAAGTAGATTATGAAACGGGTAGTGATAAGGCTGACACCTCAGTGACTACAGGCGTTATCTCGGTTGAAGGTGAGCAGTTTGCTACGGTGAGCGATAACGGTATAGTCACCTTTAGTGATGGCACTTTTGTTAGCTTATAGATAATAAACTTAGCTAAACTATCTAAATTAAAGGGAGGTTAATACCTCCCTTTTTTATGCACTATGGTTGATAACTGTTTATCTGATTCACCTTAAATTAACACTTATCGGCTTGCCGAGTGCATCGTAATAAATAGATTAATGGAATGTTTTTATGGTAACCAAATACTCGTTATCTTTAATACTGTTGTTTATTATTTTTATAATGAGCTTAACAATAACTACTGCTTACTCTCGTGAATCAATTAGAGTTTTACCTGATAAACAACATCAAACTTATAGTACAATTGACTCAATTAGTTATAGTGAAGCAATGCCGATAAAACAATTGTTTAATGATTTAGAAGGCCCTGAGATAAAAGATGGCGACTTTGCTTACACCCATAACCAAGTTGAACTAGGTCATCGCTGGGGTGCATTTGAGCTAGCCGTTTTTTGGCGTTATGATTATTTTCTTACCTTTACCCCTGATACCGCTTGGCTATTTTATTTAAATAAAAACAAAAAATCATATAACACAGCGACTGCTAATCAAGCTGGCCTTGAGTTAAAAGACTACAATATAGATTTAAACGCAAACCATATCCAGTCGCGAGGCGCTGCAATTGGTTACACTTTTGATTTACTCCCTGAGCTAGCAGTAAAAACGCGACTTAATTATTTTCATTCTGGCGACATGACCTATGGCTCGCTAAGCGGCAATGTAACCGCCTCAGCCGATGATTATCAAGGTACACTTTATTTAGATTACGCCTATAAGCACGATAGTTTATTAGATCGAGAGGAAGAGTCTATTCTTGGTCAGGGTGTTGGTATTGATATTGATATTTTTTGGCAGTTAACAAGCGAGCTATCTTTATATATGCAAGGTCGTGATGTATTTAGCTATATTGATTGGCATGACGTTACTTACACTAAAGCTAAAGCCATAACTGATCGCGTGAGTTATGATGAAAATGGTTTAATTCATGTTATCCCTAATATTTCTGGTACAAGGGGTTATCGTGATGAAATTCAAAGACTACCCAGTCGTTATTTATTTGATCTAAATTATCAGCTAAAAGACTGGCAGCTAGCGATGCAATGGTTTCGTTACGACAAGTTTAACTTTCCTCGTGTAATGCTGGGGACTAGGGAAAGAACTGTAGATTGGCATGTGGGTTACGACTTTAAAACAAATGCTATAGAAGTAGGACTTGAACATAGTAATGTAAGCTTTAAGGTAAAGTCTGACCAATTAGACATAAACAAAGCACATGATTTTTCACTAGGTTTGAGTATTAACTATGTAATCTAGTTTTGTTATCACTCTCATGAGCTAGTTTCTGCTGAATTAATAACACAAGCATGTACATAGAATTTACAAAACTTATCACTAATGCGTGAGATATGAATATGAGCCGTAGAAGTAATTGAGCCGAGCTTATACCCGTAAAGACGTACGGTAATTATCTGATAATAACTACACATAAAAAAATGACGGTATATGTTTACCACATATACCGTCATTTGTGCGGCTATAAACTGACCAATAAAGTACTAGTCCGCAATATACTCAACAACTTCCAGACCAAAACCTGACAATGAGTGGTATTTAGTTTGTGAGCTGAGTAGACGCATTTTACTAACACCTAAATTAGCTAAAATTTGTGAGCCAACACCAACATTACGTGAACCAATATGGCGGTTAATTTCTTTTACTGTTTCACCGTTATCTATTTTGGCATATTTTTGCACTAAGTTAATTAACTCTGCTGGTGATTCATGCTTACCAAGTAAAACCAGTACGCCACCTTCTTTAGCTATTTTTTCTAAGGCACTAGCCATTGGCCAAGTCGCAACGCTTTCTCGCTGACTAAACAATAAATCTCTAAAGGTGTTTTCTAAATGTACACGCACTAAGGTAGGCTTATCTGCACTAATTTCACCTTTTGTTAAGGCAAAGTGTGCTTGACCATCAATAGTGTCTTTAAACACCGTTAAGTCAAAGTCACCAAAAGCGGTAGGCAATTTACATTGCGACACACGCTTAATAGTAGTTTCAGTGGTATTTCTAAATTCAATTAAATCGGCAATAGTACCCATTTTTATATCGTGTTTTTTGGCGATAATCTCTAAATCTGGGCGACGCGCCATAGTGCCGTCTTCATTTAAAATTTCAACAATCACTGCTGCTGATTCAAGTCCCGCCATGCGCGCTAAATCAACACTTGCTTCGGTATGACCAGCGCGATTTAATACGCCACCATCTTTAGCAATTAACGGAAAAATATGCCCAGGTTGTACGATACTTAAATGAGTCGCTTCTTTATCTGCTGCGGCAAGTACGGTAGTTGCACGATCGGCAGCAGAAATACCAGTAGTTACCCCAGTAGCAGCCTCAATGGATACAGTAAAGTTAGTGCTAAACTGCGCATCGTTTTTATCGACCATTAATGGTAATTTTAATATTTCAGATTTTTCGCGACTCATTGGCATACAAATTAAACCACGTCCGTGCGTTGCCATAAAATTAATGGCCTCTGGAGTCACTTTTTCAGCGGCCATAATGAAGTCACCTTCATTTTCTCTGTCTTCATCATCCATTAAAATAACCATCTTACCTAAAGCGATGTCTGCGATGATTTCTTCTGGGGTATTTAAATTCATTTGGGCCTCTTTAAATGACTAACTATCGGTTAGCCTATTTTAGCTTTATTGGGTATGTATTTTTATGAGTACAAATTTCAATTTCATTAATTAACAACATTGATATTATCAATAAGTGCGCTCATCATTTAATTACGTTCGTGCTTACTCTTTTTTTGGTATTTTTATTCATGTTTATCAATAGACCATACGCTATTTAATAAACCCTGCCTTTACTAACATTGCTTCACTTACATTTGACTTAACAGCAGGATTTTCATCAGCAGTTTTAGTCAGTAAGCGCTCTAAGTAACGCGCAATTAAATCAACCTCAAGGTTGACCTTAGTACCGACTTGATATTCAGCAAAGATAGTTTCTTGTACGGTATGCGGCACAATCGTTAATCTAAATTTACCCGTTGAGCCATGCTCAGCAAGTGCATTAACCGTTAAGCTAGTACCATCAATAGTTACTGAACCTTTCTCGGCAATGTAATGTGCTAAATCCTTGGGCATGCTTAGCCAGTACTCCCAGCTATTACCGTTGTTATTAATAGCTAAAATTTCACTAACACCGTCAACATGTCCTGACACCATATGACCGCCAAAACGTGTGCTTGCCAACATCGCTTTTTCTAGGTTCACTTTACTACCCACTTGATAGCTTGCAAATCCAGTACGCTGCAATGTTTCGTTAGAAACATCTACACTGTAGCTGCCACTGCCCTTGGTATTATCAAAATCAACCACCGTAAGACAAATACCGTTAGTAGCAATTGAGTCTCCCAATTTAACATCACTCATATCTAAGTTATTGGTGGCAATAACTAAACGAGCACCTTGAGCATTAACATTGATGGCTTTGATAGCACCCACCGCTTCGATAATTCCTGTAAACATAGACGTCTCTATTTAATTTCTGTTGGTTTATTAATTGATTGACTTATTTTGCTGTTAACCATGTTTTTGCTATGAGTTATTTACTATAAACTGGCTAGTAATGCGAATATCTGCACCGATCATACTAATATCACTAATAGTTAATGCTTTAGCTTGATTGAGCTTTAATATTGAAGGCATTGCCACTAAGCTTTTTCCGTCGCTGCCCATTAACTTAGGCGCTTGGTATAAAATAAGTTCATTAACTAAATCTTGTTCAATAAAGGCACCACTTAACTGTGCGCCCGATTCTATTAAAATATCATTAATACCCAACGTAGTTAGGTATGCTAACAATGCCTTCAAATCTATTTTCAACTTACTTTGGTTACCACTTTGAGCATTGCTTTGACTATTACTATGTGGACTAACGCTCATCAAAGGTAATTGTACGTGTTTTACGAAATGCGGCCATTTAGATGGCTTTTCAAGCGTAGGAGCAACTTTATTTTCAACGCCTTCATCATCAATACCATTAATAATTAAAACCGGAGACTGATGAGAAAATAATGCAAGCTCTGGCGTTAAACGGTTTCGGCTGTCGATAACTACCCGTAATGGCTGACGCAGTGTTTCTTCAGGATAAGTACTTTTTAACTCGCCGAGTTCAGACCAACGTACTGTCATTTTAGCATTGTCGAAAATAACAGAGTCAGCGCCAGTAATAATGGCACAACTTTGCGCCCGTAAACGCTGTACATCTTGGCGTGCCTGGGTTGAGGTTATCCATTTACTTTCACCACTGGCCATCGCTGTTTTACCGTCTAAGCTTGCCGCTAACTTACAACGTACATATGGGCGTTTATGAACCATTTGATGAATAAAACCAACATTAAGTGCTTGTGCACTGTGCTCAAGCAACCCCGACTGGACTGTTATACCGGCTTTTTCTAATAACGATAAACCACTCCCTGAAACGTGTGGATTGGGGTCAACCATAGCAGCAATAACGTGACCGATATTGGCATCCACTAAGGCCTTAGCACAAGGAGGGGTTCGACCAAAATGACTACAAGGTTCAAGCGTAACATACGCGGTAGCGCCTGCTATTAATTTAGGGTAATTCGTATGAGCATCAGCAAGCGCATTCACTTCAGCATGCCCATGGCCTGCCTTGTGATGATAACCTTCACCAATAACTTTACCAACACCATTTTGGTAACTCACTAGTACACAACCTACGCGCGGGTTAGGTGAGGTAGTAAAGTGGCCTTTTTTAGCTAATTCAATCGCTTGTGCCATAAAGCGCTGATCATCCAGGGTAAAGCCTTGAGCTGTCAATGCTTGTTCTGTGCACTGGTTTTCTGTGCTGTTTTGTTTAGTTACGCGTTTAGTTACGCTTTGCTCAGATGACATTTGATTATTAGTAACACCATTTTTCATGTTATTTAGCTGCTTTCGAGGATTTTCTACTTTTGACCTTACCGTTTTTTTCTTTACCTAAACGCGTGATCTCATCGGCAAATTCGCTAATATCTTCAAAAGATAAATAAACCGAAGCAAAACGTAAATACGCCACTTTATCTAATTCTTTTAATTGCGCCATAATTAAATCGCCCAACATTTCGCTACTAATTTCTCGTTCACCCGTAGCGCGCATTTGAGATTTTAACTTATCAATAGCCAGCTCTATTTGTTCCATACTCACCGGACGTTTTTCCAACGCGCGCGTTAAGCCACTGAGCATTTTATCTTCATTGAAAGGCTCTCTGCTGCCATCACGCTTTATAATACGTGGCATCACCAATTCAGCACTTTCAAAGGTAGTATAACGCTCATGACAAGCTAAACATTCTCGACGGCGCCGTACTTGGTGACCATCAGAAACTAAACGTGAATCAATAACTTTGGTGTCATTCGCTGAACAAAATGGACAATACATGATATACCTATGGTAATGAAAAGTACGTTTACGGACAAAAAAATAGCCGCTCAAGGCGGCTATTTTAATATAAAACAAATGATTAAGCTAAAAAAACTAGCTCCCCGATAAAAGACATCGAGAATGCCGTTAATCAGCAATCAATTTATTTACCTTAAGTAAATTTCACCTTATAGCGACAAGGTGATGGTTACTTTTGGTAAACTGGGAATTGAGTACATAACGCTTTCACTTGACCTTTAACGCGGTTAATAACGTCTTCATTGTCAATATCATCAAGAATGTCACAGATCCAACCTGTTAATGCTTGTGTTTCTTCAATACCAAAGCCACGACGGGTAATCGCTGGCGTACCTAAACGTAAACCTGAAGTAACAAACGGAGAGCGAGGATCGTTTGGTACGGAGTTTTTGTTTACCGTAATGTGCGCTTTACCTAAAGCCGCATCAGCGTCTTTACCAGTAATATCTTTATCGATTAAATCAAGTAACAATAAGTGGTTTTCTGTGCCGTTAGACACAACTTTATAGCCACGTTCTTGTAATACAGCGACCATGGCTTTAGCGTTATCTAAAACACCTTGTTGGTACACTTTAAACTCAGGCTGTAATGCTTCTTTAAAAGCTACCGCTTTGGCAGCAATAATGTGCATTAATGGGCCACCTTGACCACCAGGGAAAACCGCGCTGTTAAGCTTTTTGTAAATAGCTTCGTCATCACAAGCAGAAACAATTAAACCGCCACGAGGGCCAGCTAATGTTTTATGTGTCGTTGTTGTTACCACATGTGCGTGCGGTAACGGGCTAGGATAAAGACCCGCGGCAATTAAACCGGCAACGTGAGCCATATCAACAAAGAAAATAGCATCAATTTTATCAGCGATAGCGCGCATACGAGCCCAATCAACCACACCAGAGAATGCTGAGAAACCACCAATAATCATTTCTGGTTTATGCTCTAATGCTAAGCGCTCTAGCTCTTCATAGTCAATATCACCTGTTTCAGGGTGAAGTCCATATTGAAATGCTTCGTAAGATTTGCCTGAAAAACTAACATGTGCGCCATGAGTTAAGTGACCGCCGTGAGCTAAGCTCATACCTAACACTTTACCGCCTGGGGTAACTAAGGCTTGAAAAACAGCCGCATTAGCTTGTGAACCAGCGTGTGGTTGAACGTTTGCATAGGTAGCGCCAAATAACTCTTTAGCACGGTCAATAGCTAATTGCTCAGCAACATCAACATATTCACAACCACCGTAGTAACGTTTACCAGGGTAACCTTCAGCGTACTTGTTCGTTAACTGTGAACCTTGAGCTTCAAGAACGCGCGGGCTACAGTAGTTTTCAGAAGCGATCAGTTCAATGTGCTCTTCTTGGCGAATAACTTCATTGCTCATTGCTTGATAAAGTTCAGGATCAAAGTCAGCAATATTCATATCACGAGTAAACATGTTCTATTCCTTAAGTATTTCAGCCCAAGGCTGCAAACGTTGCCCTAATTAACGCCTAGCTTAATACCTAATAATATTAGGCACTGAGTACGCAAACTTGGACAGACAAAAATTATTGGCAGTATATTGCCCTATTTCTCACTCATTGTACACGGTAAAACGGGCTCGTTTTAGTCCATTCCACCTTGTTTTAGCGCATCAATGGTTCACTAATTATTCATAAATGTATGCGTAACAAGTTGATAGCTCTGTCTACTAAAACAGGGATAGAAACTATAACTAAGCGTAAAGCCACTTACAACGAATATAAACCATAGTTAACATAACTAAACCGTATAATTTTCGGTAATAATTAATAACACCAAACCACCATTAATTTTATTGAAATTTTTTACCTTAATTATTGAAATCCAGAAAGCAAAAAACACCGCCACAATAATAAATGACAGTGTTTTTTATTCGTTCAAACTATTATTTACACGTTAACTTAACGCCATCACTACTTTTTCTGATTTTAATTTTTTAGCTAACGCTAAGATTAAGGCAACGGTGATTACAATGGTAACCGAGCTGGTAGTAAATACCGCTAACCAATCAAGTTCAACGCCTTTAAAAATCTTTTCAATAATCATCGATTGCCCAGCTATAGGTAGCCAGTTTAGCCACTGAGGACGATCATCCATCATAGAAATAACAAAAGGAATAAAGGCCGGGATCCCGATAAGCATACCCACGGTTGATTGTGCTTCTTTAAAACTTTTTGTTTGAAAAGCAACAAATAACTGACAGGCTGAGGCAAAGAAACAAATAGGTAAAAGTAGTAATAGTAATATGGCTGCCGTTGATAAATCTAAACTAAAAGTTGCACCAATTTTTGTTAAATCGACAAAACCAACAGACACCGAAGTGAGTAATAAAATAAGTAACACGCCAATAACCGAAATGGTTGACGCACTGATCAGTTTTGCTAACACTATTTTTAAGGTACTTACTGGCTGGCAAAGTAACATTTCTAATACATTACGCTCACGTTCGCCAGCGCTTGAGTCAATCGCTACCGATAAACCAGACATAAATGCCGCTAACATTAAATACAGCCCAAGCATCATTGAAATCAGCATAAAGGTTGCGTCTGGCTTAGCTGTGTCTTGCTCTACTAATTCAAGCGGGTTTAATAAACGAATATCGACGCCACGTAGCAGTAAACGTTTATAACCTATCGATAAAGAGAAGGCACGTAGCGCATTGTTAATTCGCCTTACGGGTGGTTGCACCGCTTTATCGGTAAAATCAGCTTGTAGATGTAACTGAATAGGCTTACCTGCTGCCATATCTGCAGCGTAGTTTGCGGGAATGTTAAGGGTTATACTTCGTTGCTGCCACGTTGATTTTTCATCTGCAGGCACATCAACAAATGCCAATAAATTATTATCGGCAAAGTGTTTTATTAGCTGTGGTGCATATTCAGCACCACTAAATTTCACGTAAACGGGTGGCTCGTCGACTAATTTTTCAATCATGATTTTTGATATCATCATAATGCCAATAGGAGCTAAAATAGCCATCATTAATGCGACCATCAACGCGCGTTTATCCCGAAAGGCTTCTCGATATTCTTTTAGCACTAGTGCTTTGAGCTGAATAAGATCTCGCGTCAAATTCGACATCATCACGCGGCTACCCCTTCATCTGAGCCAATTAATTTAACAAAAGCTTCTTCTAAATTGCTTTCACCTGCTAATTCACATAATTCTTGTGGTGTGCCTTGTGCGGCTAATTTTCCATTCGCAACAATAATCACTCGGTCACAGAGCGCAGCAACTTCTTGCATAACGTGCGATGAAAATAAAATACAATGCCCTTTGGCTTTAAATTTTGCTAAATGATTACGTAATATACGGGTACTCATCACATCTAAACCACGTGTAGGTTCATCTAATACAAAATTTTGTGGTTGATGTACTAACGCCTGCGCTAAGGTGATTTTCATGCGTTGACCTTGAGAAAAACCAACGGTTTTACGATGAGCAAGCTCGCCTAAGTCTAAATCTTGAATAACTTGCTCAATAGCTTGTTTTTTAACTTGCCCTGACATGCCATGCAAACTAGCAAAGTAGTCAATTTGTTCATAAGCGGTAAGGCGCTCATACAAACCAAACTTATCGGGAAAAATGCCTAACTTGGCGCGAGCCGCTAATGGTTTTTCAGTAACACTGATACCATCGATAGTGGCAAAGCCTTCATCAGCGCAGAGTAAGCCATATAAAGTGCGTAAGCAGGTGGTTTTTCCGGCACCATTTGGTCCTAAAATACCGGTGATTTCGCCATCGTTGGCGGTGAAAGATAACCCGTCTAAGGCTTTAACCGTATTTTTTTTATTTTTCTTATCAATAAAACTTTTATGTAAATTATTTACTTCAATCATTTATTTTTCCTAGGCGTGTCAGCACTTGTTAATAGCTAAGCTTGCTAAGCTCTTATTGTGCAGGTAAGTGCTCTATTGAATACCATTAACACTGGTCATAAAGCGTTCTTGAGGAATGTTTTGTAAACAGGATTCGTCAAGGTTTCCAGGCGCTTTACTGGTTAAAAATTGATTAATAATATCACTAGCACAGGTACTCATTGCGACGGTATGTGAAGCATTATCGATAATAATATGATGGCTATTAGGTAACGATTTTGCTGAATACTCACCATTGCTTGGCGGTGTTACTGGATCTAAGTTACCTGATAAAATCAACGTCGGAATATTAGCGGTGACGCGTTGATAAAAATCTTCACTGGGGCGGTATTGAGGAAAGAAAGGACAAACCATATCCCAGGCCAGTTGACTGTCTTTACCATCAAAATTATTATCAGCGTCGGCTGCCTTATCTGCTGCTGAGACTCTTGGCATATCTTCATTACAGACAATATTAAAAAGTAAACCGGTATACACCAATTGCTCTCCTTCAGTGCGCGCCATCAAACCAATTAGCGGTTGATAGTTACCTAAAAAAGCTTGATGGATAACCAATGGCACCATAGAGCGACCTTCCATACCATACAGTTGAAAGCGTAAATTGCCGGTAAATTTAGTATCGTCGATTAGAAGTTTAGTAGGTGTACCTAAGCGAGGGTGTAAAATATCCATATCAACGGGCTCTTTGGCTAAACGAGCTTTAACGATTTGAAACTCTTGCGCTACATTAGGAAATGCTTTATGACAAGGGGCGCTATTTTTACAGTTTTCTAGCAATAAATTAAAAGAGCGCGCGCCACTTTGACCAAATAGTCCAATGGGCACTTCAATGGGACCGACACTATCAAGTACGACACTAGCAAGTGACTCAGGAAACATACGCATAAAGACTAAACCTGCGCGAGTACCGTAAGAGCCACCATAAATATTTAATTTTTTATGACCTAGCGCAGCACGAATAGCGTCAAAGTCTCGAATAGCATTTTCAGAGTTATACTGTGTGACATCGCCGGTAAATTGTTTAACACAATCAGTGACCTCTGCGGGGGTTAAGGCATCAGGCAGAGCGCTGTAAACATTATCAACCGCTTCAAATTCACACGACAATGGACTACTTTCACCAGTACCTCGTTGGTCTACTAAAATAATATCGCGCGTTTTACGCACTTCACGAAAAACACGATTTAATCCTGTCGCTAATTCAACTGCGGCCTGGCCTGGCCCACCGGCCAAAAACATTAACGGTGTTTTGTATTCGCTATCATCAATAGCAGGCAATACTGCAAAATTAATCGCTATTTTAGTGCCCTCTGATTGCTGATAGTTTTCCGGTACTACCAACTTACCACATTTCACTTGTGAACGTATTTCTCCTAAATGACAATCTTCTAAGGTTAACTTTTCTAACGGTAACTCTTCTACCAGTAACGAAGCATCACTCGCCCACACGGTTGTGCTTAGCATTAACACCGCTAGCGTAATAATTTTGTTCCAGTTTACTTTCATGGTTTTTCCTTAATAGCGCACTACCCAGGTAGTCTGAACAATTATTATGCCATTTAAAGAAGATTAAATAAGTAATTAGCGACTTTATTCATCTCAACATTAAAAAATTATAAATAGTCATTCACAAACACCTGAATAAGGGATATGGTTTAGGTATATATTTTTACTAAATTGTGGCCTTTACTATGGAATTAAATCAGTGGGTAGACGAGTTATTTGAGATATTCGATGAAGATAAAGACGGCGTGATAAGTCGCTCTGAATTTGTTGAATTAATTGATGTTTTATTGCAAGACAAAGGTATTCGCATGTGCGAAAGCATTTTTAAACGTTTTGATAAAAATCACAGCAATTCAATTAATAAAGAAGAGCTAAAAGACATGGTGATCGAGTTAGCGCTTTAGTTAGCAATGTTCATGAACAATACGCTCTTAAAGTAATGGTTAAAACGATAAAAATTAATAATCGACATTGATAAAAAAGCCACCAGCTATAACATTATTATTAGTTTTAGTTGGTGGCTTTTTAATAAATTATTTAATTACTTACAGTAAATTGTTTATCGCAACTTCTGGGCTAACATCCGCATCGTAGTCAACACCTGCAACATCAAAACCAAACAGTTTTAAGAACTCTTGATGATAAGCAACGTAATCGGTTAACTCGTCAATAGTGTCGGTTTCAACACGGTTCCAAATATCGGTAACACGCTGCTGAACACTGTCTTCAAGTTCTTTATAATTTTGACGGAAACGACCTTGCTCATCTAAACGAGGTGAGTCACTGTAAATGTTTTCTTTAAATAGATTAGCTATTTGCTCAATACAGCCTTCATAAGTACCATCTGCTTTCATCACTTTAAACATCGCTGAAATATACAACGGCATAATAGGAATAGCAGAACTGGCTTGTGTTACCACGGCATTTAATGAGGTAACGCGTGCTTGGCCATTTACGTTAGCCGTTGCTGCATTAATAGCACTCGCAGCGCGGTCTAAATCTTCTTTCGCTTTACCAATAGTGGCTTTACCGTAAATAGGCCAAGTTAATTCTTTACCAATATAAGTGTAAGCCACGGTTTTAACACCTTCAGCCAATACACCGGCTTCGCCAAGCGCATTCATCCACAATTCCCAATCAGCGCCACCCATCACATCAATAGTCCCCTGAATCTCAGCGTCATTTGCTGCTTCAACAGAAACTTCATCGATGACACGCTTTGAAGTATTAAGGTTTTTAGTGGTAACGCTTTGACCAATAGGCTTTAGCGTAGAAGAGTAGACTTCACCGGTATCGGGATCGGTTCTACGTGGCGATGCCAATGAGTAAACGACTAAATCAACTTTACCCATATCCGCTTTAATCGCTTCAATGGCTTTAGCTTTTATTTCATGAGAAAAAGCATCACCGTTAATGTTTTTAGCGTAAATACCGGCTTCGTCTGCTGCTTTTACAAAAGCGGCAGTATTATACCAACCCGCAGAAGCTGTTTTCTTCTCTGTTGGTGGTTTTTCAAAAAAGATACCCAGTGTTTTAGCGTCATGACCAAACGTTGCTGTGATACGTGAAGCTAAACCATAGCCAGTAGAAGCACCAATCACTAAAACATTTTTAGGGCCTGTAGCGGCTGGCGTTTGTGCTTTTACATAAGCAATTTGCTCATTAACATGGGCTTCACAACCTACTGGGTGAGCATTAGTACAGATAAAACCACGAATTTTTGGTTTGATAACCATAAGTAAACCTTTTTATTTATAATAGTGACTCAGCTAGGGTCATACTAGGTGTAAAAACACAGCTAAGGTTTGAAAAAACTTCAAAAATATTAATGACATTGTACCCTGCCTTACACCTAAAGAGGTACGACCAGGGTAGCATGGTGATTAATAACAATAATATAACGCTATTTTCCGCCACCTAAACACTTAGGTGAACTCGGCGTATTACCGCCATGAAGTGCTTGCCACTCTGTTTGTGTATAGGTGTGTAACGCCAGCGCATGAATTTTCTCAGCAAGCTCTTGTGACAACACGCTATTAACCAAACGATGACGCTTGATTAAACGCTCATTTTCAAAAGCATTTGCAACAATAACCACTTTAAAGTGAGATTCACTGCCTGGGGGCACATTATGATTATTACTCTCATTAATCAGTTCTAAATGTAATGGTTGAAATGCATCAAGTAACTTTTTTTCAATAACAGCGGCAACAGTCATTATTTTCTCGCTTAGTAAAAAGATGAAGCACTAAAGGTAATATAGTTATACCTTTTGAGAGACTAGTTCCAAAGGATACTAACTCTCGATAGTTAAGGGCTAAATATTTTAGCTGATTTCAGTTGATAGACCAACACTATGTTGTGAATTATGGCACAATAGCGGGCAATTTTTACTGACCTTTAGCCTATATTTATGATCAGCCCTTTTATTGTTAATGATAAAAACTTATTTCTTAGCCGCTTTCCTGTTTCACAGGTAAATCGTAGTTTACAAGCGTGGGATTCAGCCGATGAATATCTAATTAACTATATTGATGAACAAGGGTTAATTAACGCCCAGACCAAGGTCGCTATCTTTAATGATGCTTTTGGGGCCCTAGCCAGCAACTTTTGCCACTCAGCAACGGAAAAACCTGAAGTTATTGCTATTAATGACTCTTATGTTAGTCAACAAGGCGCTTTGTATAACATTGAGCAAAATAATCTAGATGATAATAATGTTAAGCAATTAAGTTCGCTTGATAGTTTACCTAGCGATATTGATATTATTTTATACAAAATACCTAAAAGTAAATCGTTACTGATTGAACAGCTTATCCAGATAAAAAAATCGGTTAGTGACAGCTGTATTTTTATTGCCGCAGATCGCGCTAAAGAAATTCATAGTGCAACGTTAAAAGTATTTGAAAAATATCTAGGTAGCACTAAAACCTCTTTAGCGGTAAAAAAAGCACGCTTAGTTTTTTGTCAGCTTGATTCTTTGCTTATAAACAAGCAGGTACACCAATCACCTTTCCCGACGGTGTGGTCATTAGCTCATCAATCAACAAATGACTCACCATCGCGCGAATTTACCATCAGTAACCATGCCAATGTCTACGCACGAGAAAAACTTGATATTGGCGCGCGCTATTTTATTGAAAACTTACCTCACGTGGCAGCTAACGCTAAAGTTATTGATTTAGGCTGCGGTAATGGGGTTATCGGTCTATCGGTATTAGCAAACCAACCTCAAGCACACGTACAATTTATTGATGAGTCAGTTATGGCTATTGCCTCAGCGCAGCAAAATATACAAACTAATATGCCCGAGTTAATTAACCAATGTGAATTTACCCTTAACGATTCATTAACCGATATTGAAGGCGGCAGCGTTGATTTAATTTTATGTAACCCACCTTTTCATCAAAATACCGCTACAACCGATCATATTGCTTGGCAGATGTTTAAAGACAGTCACAGAGTGTTGAAAAAAGGTGGCGAGTTACGTATTATTGGCAACCAAAAACTAGCTTATCATATTAAATTACAAAGACTTTTTGGTAATGAAACCTTAATAGCCAGTAATAATAAATTTGTTACTCAATCAGCCATTAAACGATAAAGGAACAAAGCAAACATGAAATTCATCCCCTTTAAAACAATAACGCTACTATTTTTACTAGTCAGTATTGTAGGCTGTAGCACTATGCCGACACATTTAATTGTTTCGCCACAAATTAGCCTTTCACCCTCGAATCAATTAACAGGTAAAGAAGTGCAATTACATGTGGTTGATATGCGTACTAGCCCTCATATTATTCAAATACTTGAAAAAAATGAACCCGCTATTATTCTTTCATCTGAGCAACGTCTGGAAAATATTATTCAAGACACGTTAACAACACATTGGCAACAGCAGGGTTTAGCTATAAACGGATCTGCTGCTAATAAAATGACCGTAACGGTAAAAAAAGCCATTATTAGTGTTGATCAAGAAAGTGTCAGTTACAGCACTCAAAGTGAAATTATTATTGAAGTGTCTATTGATAACAGCAAGCAAACGCTAACTAGCAGTTTTAAAACACGTGCCCACAGTGAAGGTGCACTTAAAGCAGATGTCGCTGTATTAGAACGCGAGTTTAATCAGCACTTAAGTACACTATTAACACAACTATTAACCAGTAGTGATATTAAAACTTTTCTATAATAATGTATGCCTAACAAGCGTACTTTCGAGCGGTGGTAAATCATTTTGAGCAATATTTTACAGTTTCTTATAGCAAGTACTTTACTCATCACGAGCTGCTTTAGTCATGCCGTTGATCCAACTAATATCTACCCTAAAGTAAAGCTAGTCACTTCTATGGGTGTGATTGTTATTGAACTTGATAGAGTAAAGGCACCTATTACCGTGAATAACTTCTTAGAGTACGTGGTCAAAGGGGAATATAACAATACTATTTTTCATCGTATAATTGAGGGATTTATTGTACAAGGCGGTGGATATGACGCTGAGTTTAGCGCCAAAAAAGCCGCTAAAAACATTATTAATGAATCAGGCAATGGTCTACAAAATGAATGGGGCACTATTGCTATGGCGAAAGAGAATAGACCTCATACCGCCAACCGACAATTCTTTTTTAACCTCGCCGATAATACTACATTAAATCCGGGTAGATCATGGGGCTATGCAGTTTTTGGTACTATTGTTGAAGGTGAAGAAGTACTCGCTACTATTGCGAAAGTACCCACTGAATACAACGAAAAAATGGCGTGGAATGATGTGCCGATAAAACCCGTTATGCTAATCCAAGCAACATTATTACCCGCTAGTTATTAGGTTTGCCTTAGTAATACTATTACGGTAAACCGTACCAATACCCATAAATAAACTCTGCCATTTTTTGACAAAAAACTGATTATCACCGATACATTAGTTAGCTAGTAAACATTCTCGTCATATAATACAAAGTATACATTATCTATAACACACACTTTTCAAGCAAATCACTTCTATTATTTTTGCACTGAACATAAGTATTTTTAAGGATCACTAATGAGTATTGAGCAATTTATCGACGATAAAATACTGCAAATGCATGTTTATGTGCAGGCCGTTATTGAAAAAACACTGCACTATACAGAGCTTGACTGCTTTATTGTTGATACCATGTCTGAGTGGACATTATTAAATGTTGTAGACGAAACCCCAAATAGTGCTAAAGAACGTGTATTCTGGCATTTAATTCATGAAGTTAGTTTACATGGTGCACAAGCCTTGGACCACGACATTCTTTTTAAAAGTGAAATAGACACCTGCTTAAATTTTTTTAATGGTACTGGCAATTATCCAATTGACTGTATTGGCTGGCGTCCAATTCCTTAATTAAATACCTAATTTATATAGTAACGAATAGGTAGAAGTATAAGCGATAATGCATAGCACACTACTGCTCGAGTAAGATAAGTTAACGCTTTAAGTTATTCACTCATCAAGGCAACGGACAACTCCCCATCGAAAAAAATCAATATTCGTACGCTTATTGTTATTAATACCGTCTGATGCTTCTGCAAAGACTAAGCCTCTGATAGACTTCAACACAATAACTAACCTAATTAAAGTTACTCGCTAATGCCAACATCCCCAACTACTAGCTCAGTAAAAAACAGCTCGATTAAAGAGGCTATTTTAAATAAGCGCATGCTTATTTGTATTTTTACCGGTTTTAGCTCAGGTTTGCCATTATTCGTTTTATATCAGTTAGTCCCTGGGTGGTTACGTGATGAGGGTGTAAGTCTCACTGAAATTGGACTCTTTTCATTGATTGGCATTCCCTATGTGTGGAAGTTCTTGTGGTCACCACTGATGGATCGCTACTCACTTGGTGTGTTTGGCAGACGCCGTAGCTGGATGTTAGCAACACAACTATTACTACTCGGCTCTATCGCTGGGTTTGGTTTTGTTAATCCTATTATGGATATATGGGCCGTTGCTTATTTAGCAGCTGCGGTAGCTTTTTTCAGTGCCAGTCAAGATATAGTACTGGACGCTTACCGACGCGAGTTATTACCTGATAATGAACTGGGTTTAGGTAACTCAATTCATGTGCAAGCCTATCGGCTTTCAGGGTTAGTCCCCGGGTCGCTGGCCTTTATTCTAGCCGATCATATGAGCTGGCAATCTGTATTTATCATTGTTGCGGCTTTTATGCTCTTAGGCGTACTATTAACCTTATTTATTAAAGAAACTGATTCTGAACATACTGCTCCTAAAAGCCTACGCGAAGCGGTTGTTTTGCCTTTTAAAGACTTTATTCAAAGTAAAGGACTTAAATCTGCTGGCTATACACTATTATTTCTTGTGCTTTATAAGTTAGGGGATAATATGGCAACAGCGTTGCAAACGCCATTTTTCATTGATATGGGCTTTAGTAAAACTGAAATAGGTGTTGTCGCTAAAACCTCGTCATTAATTGCGATGACCATTGGTATTATTGTGGGCGGTTTAGTGATGGTTAAACTAAGTATTAACCGAGCACTATGGCTATTTGGTTTTGTGCAAATAATAAGTATATTAGGTTTTGCAGCTCTCGCAGAAATAGGTCATAACACCTATGCTTTAGCCATAACCATGGGGTTTGAGTATTTAGGCGTTGGGTTAGGCACGGCTGCCTTTACTGCGTTTATTGCCAAAACAACTAACCCTGCTTTTGCCGCTACTCAAATTGCTTTATTTACTGCCCTAGCGGTTGTACCGCGTACATTTGCCAATGCAACTACCGGCATTATTGTTGAGCAAATTGGTTGGACTAACTTTTATTTTTTGTGTACGGCTTTAGCTATTCCTGGCATGTTAATGCTGCTTAAAGTAGCACCTTGGAATGAAAAGCCCCTTAACTCGAGTGTCCCTTAACTATTATGATAAAATTTTTCTTTTTAATACCTATTATTATGTGTGCTATTTGGACCTGGTATCTTAGCGCGCATAACTACACGCTTAAAGAAGGTATTAAAGGCTTCGCTTACATCTTTGCGTTTAATGCTATTATTATTGGTTTTTTTACCCTGATGATTTATATCACCCATACTTGAGCAATAGCATGGTTAGAACTAAAGCAATGATGCGCTTTATACGATATAATTTGATTTTATTTCTATCGCGTTTACTTACCTTATGTTAATTGTTGATCAAAGTGTTTTAGATGATATTGGTCGTGGCTTTTCAGTCCCCGCACAACCTCTGTTATTACTAGAGTTACTCAAGCTTATGGCTGAGCCTAACCCAAACATTAATGCCATTAGTGATGTGATTAGTAAAGATATAGCTGTCAGCGCAGCTATTTTAAAAGCTATTAACTCACCTTTGTATGGTCTAAGTAGAACAATTACTGACATAAAAATGTCAGTAAATTATATCGGCATTTTCGGTGTAGTTATGTTGGTAACGGGCAGTTTACTGAAAAAGAGTTTTGACCCAAAAAGTTGTAGTATTAATTTAGAAAGTTTTTGGCAACTGACCTCTGATATTGCCAATGTTGCTATGATAATGGGTCAACGTTATAAACCCCAAATAGCGAATGATAAATTTTTTAGTTTAGGATTATTTCATGCCTGCGGCGTACCTGTTATGGCAATGAAATATAAAAATTATCAACAATTATTCGATAAAGCATTAACAACTTCGGAATTATCACTAGTTGAAGCAGAAGAGCTCAATTATGGTGTAAATCATGCGACTATAGGTTATTTCGTTGCCAGTTCATGGCGCTTACCTAAAGACGTCTGCCAGATTATTCTGCAACAGCATGATAAAACATTTATTAGCCTACTTAATGGTTCACAAGAGCAAGATTTATTCGCGGTGCTAAAATTGAGTGAGCAGCTAATATCAAGGAAAAATACTGGCTGCGACACTACAGATTGGCCTTATGTGAAAGACAATGTGTGTGAACTGTTAGCGATTGATGACCATGCTTTAGCTGCATTAATAGTAGAATTCACTGAAAATAGTGATGATTAACTATTTTTATCATCCACTTACCGTTTAACGTAAGCCGCTGATAAACTCTCGCCAAGAAAGTAACAGCGCGTTAAAGTCATCTAAGCCACAACCCGCTATTTCATTTTCATCTAAATGAATATGATCATCTGTCAACATATCAGACAAGCCCTCACCGTGCTCATCTAGTGAGCCATTCATACTTACATTGGTTTGAATAGACACCTCATCCTTACTTAAGGTAATAGAGTATTCACTACCTGTGATAAGTAACTCATGAGATTTACCGGTTGAAATACCATCTATCGCGCTGAGCAGATCGTTAATCTTAGTCACATTACGACCCACTTCCACTTCTATCCATGGGCCAATAACCTCATGCTCTAGTGAGAACAGCGCTCGCGCCTCACCTGTAATGGCGTCGTGTACAAATTCATATTCCATAGCGGTTCCTATCTAGATCAACAAGCCCTAAATTAAGTGTAGTAAATGTTGACTTAATTTTGATGTAGTTACTGCGCTCGCCACTGACAATCGAGCAATACTTTTTTCGTTTCTGCCTGGCTCAAATATAATTGACCAATAAACTGGTCATTATCGTTAATAACGCCGACACCTTTGGGTGTACCCGTCATGACAATATCGCCTTCTTCAAGCGTCAAAAATGTTTGTAATTCTGTTAAAATTTCAGCGGGTTTAGCCATCATTAAGGCTACGCCACCTTGCTGTTTAAGCTCATCATTAATCAACAGTGATAACGTTAATTGCTCAATATCCTCTTGGTCGATACCATTTTGCTCAAGACTAATAAAATCACTAAAAACAGCTGATTTATCGAATGCTTTTGCTCGTTCCCAGGGGAGGCCTTTTGCTTTTAATTTACCTTGCACCTCACGTTTAGTTAGGTCTAAACCTAAAGCGACTGCTGTAAACTTGCCCCCTTGATACAAAAAGCTCAACTCGGCTTCATAATGCAATACGTCACTATTGTGCTGTGCAAATAATGTAGAGCTAATAGCTGAGTTAGGCTTGATAAACACCACCATTTCATCAGGCACTTCATTGGCTAGCTCTTTTATATGGTCGACATAATTACGACCGATACAAACAACTTTTGAAGGTGTGATCGACTCTGCTGATTTTTTAGCTGATATTAAGGTAACAGTATTCATAAAACCTCTTAAGTAATGCAAAACATAACGACGTAAAGCCAATATGAGGGCATGATAATCAGTTACTGACTATTGGACAAGTTGATTTTCTGACTGATAACAAAATATAAACGCATACAAGACATGCAACTCAAACATGGTTATATTTTTAATAACATAGCTTGAATTAATGTGATTAAATAATAGGAGATAAAAATAGCTACTTATAAATAAACAATGACTGCTTAAACGCTAGTAGCGCGATATTTATCAGTAGACATCGTGCTAAAATGAAGTAGCTACTAGATTTAGTAAACTAACGTTAGTCTTTTACCGCTAATAAATGACGGATTGAAATGGTGATTTCTTCTATTCTATTAATATCAACAGGCGCAATAAAAATAGTATCATCGCCAGCAAGTGTCCCTAAAATACCGGCAGACTCGCCCATACTATCGAGCATACGAGAAATTAACGGCGCCGCACCAATGCCTGTTTTTAAAATAATTTGCATGTGATTATGTTTAACACTTAAGACCACTGACTCAATTGATTGCTTTGACTTAGGTACGGATAATTCATCCGGCAAAATATAAATCATTTCATTATTAGCATTACGTGTTTTCACCGCACCAAGCTTAGATAATAAACGAGATATTTTCGCTTGTGACATATCCTCAAATCCCTGTGCAGCAAGGGCGTCAGCTAACTGTCCTTGAGAGCCATAGCATTGATCTTTTAATAGTTTTTTAAATGCGTGAACTAATAGGGATTCTTTCTCTTTACGGCTGCTACTCATTTAGCTTCTTCAAATAATTAATTGTTATATGCTAATTATACACTATTGACACTTAAATAGTGAATATTTATTCATTAATCAGTGTTTTTCAAGCCAAAAAACGGCATGCCATTCCTGGGCTGTACCTAACATTATCTTGTAAAAGAGTGCTATTTAAACGGTTTTCAGCACTAACATCATAAGGATTGTCAATTTCAAACTAAGGTGTATTTAATGTCACTGTACTACCGTCGGCGTATTTAACGGTTAATATAGATAACGTAGATATACTTTCGCTTGTTCAATCGGGCTGTAGCCTGAGAACATCCCTCGTTGTTAATAGACCTTGATGACAATAACGACTAATATTTTGTAAATAATAATCACACTCAATTGTAATAGCCATTGCAAATTATTACCACTTACTTTAATGATTATTGTTTTACTATTTTTTTGACTAAAACCTATCGCTAGCGCACACTATCTTGTCGACATTTTTTGTCAAAAAAATCAATCACTGAATGCCATAAAAAGTTCATCATAAAAGTAAATATTCAGTTAACACCGCCTAATAAACGTAGGAAAACGATGAAAAAAATAATTAAATTACTGACCTTGCCATTACTAGCATTTAGTGCGAGTTCGGCAGTAGCCGATGAAGGTATGTGGCAACCAAACCAATTGCCAACAATCACTAAAGAGTTAACCAAAGCGGGGTTACAATTAAACCCAAACGATCTAACCGATTTAACGGGCTTTCCTATGGGGGCTATTGTTAGCCTGGGTGGTTGTACCGCGTCATTTGTTTCTGACCAAGGCTTAGTTGCCACTAACCATCATTGTGTCTATGGCTCTGTTCAGTACAACTCAACGGCAGAAAATAACTTGCTTAAAAATGGTTTTTTAGCAAAAAACTTCGCACAAGAGTTACCAGCAACACCAGGCAGTCGTATTTATGTCACCGAAGAAATTACCGAGGTAACGAAACTGGTAAAATCAAGTGTTTCGAGCGAAATGTCTGGTAGTGAGCGATACAAAGCCGTTGATAGTAATTCAAAAAAACTAGTCGCTGAATGTGAAAATGACGATAGATATCGCTGCAGTGTGGTTAACTTTCATGGTGGCTTAGAATATTACTTATTTAAGCAACTCACTATTCGTGACGTGCGCTTAGTGCACGCGCCAGCCAGTAGTATTGGTAAATATGGCGGTGATATTGATAACTGGATGTGGCCACGTCACACCGGCGATTATGGTTTTTATCGTGCTTATGTTGGCAAAGACGGTCAGCCGGCAGATTTTAGTAAAGACAATGTACCATACCAGCCTAAGCATCACTTAAAAGTGAATAAAAGTAGTGTAGATGACGGTGATTATATTATGGTGCTTGGCTATCCCGGTAGAACCAATCGTTACCGCACCGCTTATGAAGTTGAAAACACCTTTTCTTGGACTTACCCACACGCTAAAGCTTACCGCGAAGAAATTATTGATTTAATTTATAGCCATTCAGCTGAAGATAGTGAAGCACGTATAAAATATGAAAGTACCCTAGCGGGTTTAGCTAATTATGCTAAAAATTACGGCTCAATGATCCACAGTTACAATAAAGGCTCCTTCTTAGCACGTAAGCAAACACTAGAAAAAAACTTAACAACATGGTTAAACAGCAATACCGAGCGTGAAGCGCAATATGGCGAGGCGTTATCAGGGCTCAATAACTTAGTTAAGCAAGATGACAAGCATCAAGCGCGTGATTTAATTTTAAGTTATATGGGGTACAGTAAAATGTTGTCCACGGCTAAATCGTTACATCGTTTAGCCGTAGAAAATACCAAGCCGAATATTGAACGTGAACGTGGTTATCAAGCGCGAGATATTGCCCGCTTTGAACAGAGTATGAAATCTGTTGATCGTCGTTACGATGAAAAAGTGGACCAAGAAATCCTCGTCGCTATGTTAACTCACTATGTGGCTTTACCTAAAGCTGAACGTCTTAAATCATTTGATAAGTTTTTCGGCCTAGCTAATGTAAGCGCTGCTAACTTTAGTGCCAAAAAACTTCGTAAGCAGTTAGCTCGCATGTATAAAAAAACAGAGCTTAACTCACAGGCCCAGCGCTTAGCGTTAATGAATGAACCGCTAAGTTATTTTAACAACAGCAAAGATCCCTTTATTCAATTAGCGGTAACAAGCTTTAAAGAGCGTAAAGCGATTGAAGAGCAGTCAAAAGAGCTAGCGGGTAATATCCAAGCATTCCGCCCCAAATATATGGCGGCGCTTATTGCTTACTTCAACGATAACAACTTGCCGGTATATGCCGATGCTAATAGCACTCTACGCATCACTTACGGTAATGTTAAAGGTTACTCTCCTCAAGATGGTTTAACCGCTACTCCTTTCACTACACTTGAAGGTATTATCGCTAAAGACACTGGTGTTACACCGTTTGATGCGCCACAAAAACAGTTAGACTTAATTAATAAAAAACATTATGGCGAGTACGCCAAAAAAGCTATTGGTTCAGTCCCAGTTAACTACTTAGGCACGCTCGATATTACCGGTGGTAACTCTGGCTCGCCTACGTTGAACAACAAAGCTGAATTTGTTGGTTTAGTTTTTGATGGTGTCTATGAAAGCATTATTGGTGATTGGGATTACGATACTAAATTAAATCGCTCAATTCATGTAGATGTGCGTTATATGCTTTGGGTAATGGAGCATGTCGATGGTGCAACTAATTTAATTGCAGAAATGGACATTGTTGAGTAAGGTTTAAACAATACTTACTACTAGGAATTTCTAAGTGCAATGAGAGTAATAGTAAAACTTAAAATCCGGCCATGCGCCGGATTTTTTAATGCAAGTTGGTTGACCTAAGTACTTCAATGCGGTTACGACCATTTTTTTTAGCTTGATACATTGCTTGGTCTGTATCATTAATTAATTGCTCTAAGTGTTTATGGCGATCACTTAAAGTACAAGCACCAATACTCAAAGTGATCGCTATCTCTTGATTATTTATCGTGAGGCTATTTTTCGCTAACGAACTTTGTATACGACTAGCAGTTTCAATGCCTCCTGCTATATCACAATGAGGTAAAACGATAATAAATTCTTCGCCACCATACCTTGCTAAAAAATCCACGTCGCGTATCTCTTGGCTGCAAATATTACAAATATGTACCAATAACTGATCACCGAATAAGTGACCAAAATCATCATTTACCTTTTTAAAAAAATCACAATCTAACAACAGTAAGGTTAATTCAGTACCAGCTCTTCTTGCTCGAGAAAACTCCATATTTGCGCGTTCAAATAAAGCTCTACGATTAGCCACTTTTGTGAGCGCATCTGTATTGGATAACTGTTCTAGCACCTTGGTTCTATCCTCAACAACTTCTTTCATTACCGTCAACGAAACCGTGGTATCACTGAGTTTTTTATTCATCGTATTAAACGCTTGTGCGATGCTATCAAACTCTTGTGAGTGATGAGAAAATTGTATATTTTGGAAGTCACCACTCTGGTTTTTCTCAAAAGCTCGTTTTACTTCATTGAGTGACTTTCTGACGATGTAAGTCAGCGAAAAAGCACCAAATAACAGCCCAATAATGCTCGCAACAGATACTGAAATAATTAAAAATGCTTGCCGTTGAATGGTGTCGTAAATATCTTTTTGCGCAATAGCTGACAGCTGTAATGAATCAGATTGAATAGCTTCTAACTGAGTCATCAGTCTTGTTTTCAAATGCACTTTTATTACCTCACTGGCATTTTTTAGTTTATTTTTATTGATCAGTGTAAAAAGACTTTTTAAGTTTTCATTTTGACTTTGCAAACTCATTTGAATGGTTTGCTGCTGTGCGGTTAATTTAGGTGAAGACTGTAATAGGTTTGTTAACGTGACTTCTAGTGCATGCCAATGCTCCAGATTATAATTAGCATCATAAATATTATCATTGGCAACTAACTGCTTTAACCTATAAGTTTGATTAGTTAGCTGCTTGGCATAATTATCTCGCTTAAATGCCGTTTCTACAGCATACGATGACCAAGTAACACTAGCCAACAATAGAATAAATAATAAGCAGCAACTTAACACAAAAAAGAATATTCGTTGCGACAAACTTACATTCATAATGAACTATCCTTTATTGGGAAACATTTACCGCATTAGGTATAACTTGTAGCATGGCTCTACTATCAATGAAGCGTTCAACATCAGACACCTTTTCAAACTCACTCATTTGCGTAGCAACAGCCCAAATAGCTTGTGATTGCACACTGAAAATTAACGACTGATTAAGCGCTAACTTAAAGATATAATCAGGCCAAACCCATTCAATAAATGCCGCTGATAAGTTTAATTCTCTCATCACTATTTGCTTAGATTCCTCTTGGTTACCAGCAATGTAATCTGTTGCGATACTGAGCCCTTGAATAATACACTTTGCTTTTTCAACTAATAAGTTATCGGCAGTCAGTGATATTAAATTAAAACTGAGCGAGTTTAAGTTTTTAGTATTATGTACCTTAACCTTATCCCTTAATTGTTTTGTACTATTAAAAGCAAAGGGCTCCCAAGGCACAAAAGCATCCACTTCATTATTGATAAAACCATTAATCAATGCTTCAGGTTTATAATAACGCAGCGTGACATCTTCTGTTGTTAGCCCCTCAAGTGCTAATAAAATACTTACAAAGTATTCACTGGCGGTGCCTTGAATGACACCAATTTTCTTTCCTTTCAAGTCAAACACAGAGTCTACCTTTTCCGAGGATCTAGAAAGAAATTTCACATCATTATTTGATTGCACAAACATAGCATGGGTCACAAACCCTTTATTGGCTAAACTTTGAAAAGCAATAACTGAATCAGAGCTAGTACCAAAATCAACGTCACCAGTCATAACTTTAGTAAATGCTTTTTGACCACCGACGACGTTATCAAACTTTACATTGACACAGGTTTTGTCAAAAGCACCTATGGCTTTAGCCACGTAAAAAGGAGTAGATAACGGTGTTTTAGACACCGCAATAGTTACCGAATATTTAGGTTGCCACCAATTCGATTCAGCATATGAATAAAATAAGGCTACGCAAATGATTATCAATAAAGAGATAATTGAGACTGTGAGGATTTTAATAATCGAAATAACCAATACAAAATAGAGACATTCACCAAGTATAGAAAAGAATGAATTTTTTGGATCATTATCCGCTTATTTAAAAAAGGAAAATCTATTCACCTGCTATTGAATAGTATATTACCTAGTCTGTTGTATGGTGCGTGTAAGTGAGGGGGTTACTGAGATATATAATAATACGCGTTACGACTTAAGCATGACGCTGAGCAAAGTTCATCGCCTTATTTAACTTGAACCCTTAGGGTTTTCGTTAATTAGTTTTCATGAAAAGCAACTGATGAAGCCAGCGGAACAAAAGAACAACCGGCTTTTTTGAAGATTAGCAATGGGGCATTAGCTATAACTGACTTTAACAGGAATAGTTAACACTTGCTTTCCTTTATGCTTCAGCCAAAAGTAAATCATCACAAAAGTTAATAAAGCCAGTACTATAGTAATACTTGCTCTAATAGGCGTCTGTAAAAATGTGCCAATTTGATAGCATAAGGTTGCCATTAAGTAAGCAAAGGTAAAACTCCATATACCGGCAAATGCTGCCCAACGGCTACCTACTTCATTTTTAATGGCGCCCATTGCAGCAACACAAGGCGTATAGAGTAAGATAAATAATAAGTAGCTAAAAGCACCTAACTGGCTAACAAAGGCTACTTGCATACGTTGATAAGTGGTTAACTCAACCCCCTGCTCTTGAGCGGCAAGGTTTAAATCACTAATATCACCAACATTAATACTTAGCGGATCCTCGGCGTGAATACCTAATAAGTTCTCTTTAATACTGGCATTCGCCTCTTGCCAACTTTTCGACAATGATGGCGCAGTATCAACCTCACCGACATGAGGAGAGTATAAGTTATTAAACGTTGCTACCAACACTTCTTTAGCGAAAATACCAGTAATGATACCCACGCCAGCTTGCCAGTTATCTTCTTGAACTCCCATCGGTGCCAGTAATGGCATTACTACTTTTGAGCCTTGGCTTAATATAGACCCTTCACTGTCTTGGTTACCAAATTGACCATCTGTACCAATAGAATTTAAAAAATTAAGTAAACACACCACAATAACAATAGTTTTACCTGCACCAGTAACAAAGCTGCTCGTGCGCTGCCATACGCGTTGACTCAGTGCACCAACTTTTGGCATTTCATAATTAGGCAATTCCATAATATTTAATGACGTAGTACCTGACAATACCGTTTTCTTTAATAAGAAGCCGGTAAATATAGCGGCAGCAATACCTACTAAATATAATAAGAACACTAAGTTTTGGCCATTATCAGGAAAGAATGCCGCTGCAAATAAGGCATAAACCGGTAACCTTGCTCCACATGACATAAAAGGCGACATCATTACCGTGGTGATCCGTTCACGTTCGCTATCAAGAATTCTCGCTGACATTACGGCAGGAACAGTACAACCAAAACCAACAATTAACGGTACAAAGGCTTTACCAGGTAAACCTATACGCTGCATAATACTGTCAACAACAAAAGCCGCTCGCGCTAAATAACCAGAACTTTCTAACACTGATAAACCGATAAATAAACAAGCAATAACAGGGATAAAGGTAGCAACAGTTTGCATGCCACTGCCAAACCCTTCAATAATAGTAAGAAGCCACTTAGGTAAATCTAAAGGTGCGAGAAGGTGTAATGGGTACTCAACAAATAAAGTACCACTGAGAATATCGAAAAAGTCGATAAAAGCACTACCCACATTAATGGCAAACATAAAGAGTAGATACATAACACCAAGAAATACTGGCACCCCCATGATTGGATGTAACACGACACTGTCTATTTTTTCTGATAAAGGCTTATTGTGACATGCCGAATCATCAAAGGCAGCATTACTTGCCTCAACACTGCTAACACGTGCAAGCATATCGGCAATGTAATCATAACGACCTTGCATTGCCTTCACACTTTTATTGGGTTGTTGTGCTTTTTCAAGCGCGGCATTATCAACAATTTTTTGGTGATGGCCAGAAATGTTAGCCGTCATTTGACTTAAGGCTTGCTGGAGTTTTGCTAAACCACCTTGTGCCTGAGCACTAACAGCGATAACTGGGCAGCCTAATTCCTCAGCTAATTGTTCAATATCAATGTCTAAATATTGTTGTCGATCCGTTTTATTGAGTACCACTATCATCGGCACACCTAACTCAAGTAACTGACTAGTTAAGTAAAGTTGACGACTAAGTTGATTAATATCAACAACATTAACAAGGCAGTCAATGTTGTTATCTTGCAAAAATGATTGTGAAATAGTCAGATCTTTACCTTGCTCAGCATGACGCTCTAATGAACTTAAGCCAGGCAAGTCTGATAAATAAGCAGATTGTTCATTTAATATAAAGCTAGTCTTTTTAGCGGCAACTGTAACACCGGACCAATTACCGACAGTTTGCTTACGCTGCTTTTTATCACCTTGATTACCAGACAATAACAGATTAAATAAAGTGCTTTTGCCTGCGTTGGCAAAACCAACGAGTGCGAAGTGTTTTGATTGTTTCACGGAAAGATTCTTTTGTGATGACGGTTTAGGGATGTAGTTGCTGGCTAAGTCAATTATTAGCTAAGTGTTTAAAAGCTAACACCGATTTGCTCTGCAACAGCGCGTTGAATGCTAATCTTAGTATTATGTAAACGAAACGCCATAGGACCATTAAAAGGAGCTTTATGCGCTAATGATACGTGTGAACGTAAAGTGAAGCCTTGTTCAATCAACTGCGCTGCAATAATGTCATCTTTAGGCAGCGCATTAATTTTGGCTGGTTTATTCAGAGGGAGTTCTGCTAACGTCATAATATAATTCCAAAAAACATAAGTCCACGAATGAAATTATCATAGCTGAGACTTAAACCTAACAGATAATGATAATTACTACTGTTCAGGATAATAGCATTTAGTCATCAAATACAAAAGTAAAAGCTGCTGAAAACAGTTGATTTTGATCATGTAAATTGTAATCAAAAGTACAAGTAACTCAAACTCTATCCTGAGTATTCGCTGACCGTACTTTTGCGCTGGTAGTAGTAATAACCCTATTGAGTAAACACTTAACTCCCATCATACTCTCGAGTACAGAGAGTACAGAGAGTACAGAGAGTACTAACTTAGTCACTACTGACTCTTCGTGTTTAGTGCTTAGTGTTAGTGAGTAATAAAAGGTAAAAGTTTGTATGCTGCGTAATTGATTTTAATAAGGACGTAACTGGCTATTAGAAGGCAAAGCGCACGCCAATAGCACCGTCAACACTGAAGTCAAAGTCATTATCAAAATCTGCGACTGGCTGTACTTGTCCATATAAATCCCAACCTTTAGCAAAGTACCACGAAATGCCCAACGGTGCGCGCACGCCAAAACCATCATCCCAACCAGCCCAGCCGCCACCAGCAACATACCAAGACAACGGGGTGTTATTATCAAAACGACCCGTTTTAACTAAGTAGTCAACCGCAAAGCCACTATCACCAAGAACGAGGTTATAACGATCTACTTGTGCAACAACACTTAAATCCATATCAATCGCCACACCTACTTTAACCTGTGCTTGCGCAATATCAGACAAAAATAATGTCAGTACTAATATGCTTATGACTATAAATTTTTTCATAATAAACCCTATCTTCAATTCGTTGATAACAATCGAGCTATTGTAATCATTATCGAGTACAAGACAAGTAAAGCGGTTAACTAAAAAGCCGTATATCAATAATTGATATACGGCTTTTGATTAAAGCGCTAGTTACTTGTCTCTAGCTGGGTTTGTGGTAACTCAAAAACTATTATCCGCGAGTAAATTCTGGGTAAGCTTCCATACCACAGTCAGATATATCACCACCTTCATATTCTTCCTCTTCTGTGACACGAATTCCAATAAGCTTTTTCAGAACAAACCACACAATGAAACTAGTCACAAATACCCAAACAAAGATGGTTGCTGCTCCAATAAGCTGACCACTAAAAGTAGAACCTGAGTTAGTGATTGGCACAAGCATTAAACCAAAGAAGCCAACAACACCATGCACAGAGATAGCACCTACCGGATCATCAATCTGAATTTTATCTAATGCTAGGATTGACATCACCACAATAACGCCTGCAATAGCACCAAACATTGTCGCTTGTAACGGTGATGGTGTCGATGGTTCAGCCGTAATCGCGACTAAACCCGCTAACGCACCGTTTAAAGTCATGGTTAAATCTGCTTTTTTGAACAATAGCTTCGCAAAAATCAGCGCTGAAATTGCGCCTGCGGCCGCTGCTGCGTTAGTATTTAGAAACACCATAGCTACGGAGTTTGCACTATTAATATCAGCGAGTTTTAATACTGAACCACCATTAAAACCAAACCAGCCCATCCATAAAATAAAAGTACCTAGTGTTGCCATAGGTAAGTTAGCACCAGGAATGGCATTAACTTTACCGTCTTTTCCGTATTTTCCTCTACGAGCACCTAGTAATAAAACCCCTGCTAATGCTGCAGAAGCACCCGCCATATGAACAATACCTGAACCGGCAAAATCAGAAAAGCCTAGGTCACCTAATGTATACAAACCAAAAACGGCATCTCCGTTCCAAGTCCAGCTACCTTCCATTGGATAGATAAAGCCTGTTAACACTATAGTAAAGGTTAGAAAAGCCCATAACTTCATACGCTCCGCAACGGCACCTGATACAATTGACATAGCAGTAGCAACAAAGACAACTTGAAAGAAGAAGTCTGCTGCGTTTGAGTATACCGCATCGCCGCCAAATCCTGCTTCAGCAGACTCTGCTAACACGGCTCCAACTAGTGCTTGTGCATCACTAGCACCATCTAAAGCAATACCATTAAGAAAGACTCCACCACCATACATAATATCGTAGCCTACAATAAGGTACATGATGCAAGCGATAGAATATAATGCGACATTTTTAGTTAATATTTCCGTTGTGTTTTTAGCTCTGACTAAACCCGCTTCTAGCATTGAAAAACCAGCCGCCATCCACATGACCAAAGCACCACATATAAGAAAATAAAAAGTGTCTAAGGCGTATTGTAATTGAAGTATATTTTGTTCCATCATCTTTCCCCTTTAAAGTGCTTCAGCGTCTAGCTCACCAGTACGAATACGTATAGCTTGCTCTAGGTTATAAACAAAAATCTTGCCATCACCAATTTTTCCAGTATGAGCCGCCTGAGTAATGGTTTCAACTAAACGTTCTACAAGGTCGTCATTAACCGCAATTTCCACCTTCACTTTAGGAAGAAAATCGACTTGATATTCAGCTCCGCGATATAATTCGGTATGCCCTTTTTGACGTCCGAAACCCTTAACTTCACTCACGGTGATACCTTCGACGCCTATTTCAGAAATAGCCTCTCTAACATCGTCTAATTTAAATGGTTTTATAATTGCGCTGATTAGTTTCATGATTAACCTCAAGTTATTGTTTTTCTATTACTGACAACTTGATAATACAATTCATATGCCAATAATATTTTTACAATACTAATCAACACCTTAACTAAAAATTTATTTTATAATGTTATTATTCGCACCAAGGGTGTGCAGAAAAACACCACTCTGAGATCATCTGGTGCAATATCGGTAGCAATAGTTAGAGATGATGATACTGGTAAATATTACTCTTACTTATTAGAAGTACTCTTTAATAGTTGTTAAAAAAGCTAGTACCTTGCTAGTTTCTTAGTTATATCTTTTCACTACATTGCCCAAGCACAATAAAAGCAGTAGAATAGCCGCCAATTTTATTGGCTGTTAGGCGAAATCTTTTTGTTATTAATGATCGACAATTACGACTCATTTACCTTTAATTTAGTGCATTATTTTCAAGCACTAGGTCAAGAGGTGGTTGTTTATAGGAATGATGAAATTAGTCTTGAGGGGATTGCCCAGCTTCAGCCACAATATATTGTTATATCTCCAGGCCCTTGCGATCCTGACGCTGCCGGCATTTCACTCGCTGTTGTTGAAAAGTTCGCCGGAAAAATCCCCTTATTAGGTGTTTGTTTAGGCCATCAATGTATTGCACAGCATTTTGGCGCGAGCGTCGAGAAAGCAAAACAAGTCATGCACGGTAAAACGTCTAAAATTCGCCATAATCAGCAAGGGTTGTTTGCCCACTTAAATCAACCGTTACAAGTCACTCGATACCATTCATTAATTGTCAACAAAGCAACATTACCTGAGGAGCTAACAATATCCGCATGGAGTGAAACCCAGCAAGGCGATGTAGATGAGGTCATGGCGCTAACACATAAAACCTTACCAATTTGTAGTGTACAATTTCATCCTGAATCTATTCTTACAGACCAAGGTCACGAGCTACTAGCTAATTTTATTAAACAATTTGAAAATTATCCAACCAGCTAACTTAGTTCATTAGAGGGTTGGTCACCTCAACTGCTTGCCAGCTTTTATACTTATCTGACAAGTTTTTTCTTTTTTGAAATTAAACTTTTCGAAACTAAATTTTATCCCGGCTACACTTATATCGCTTGCACTAACAGTACAGAAGTTTATTTAGCAAAATAGCCACTGTAAAGTCGAACACGATTCAACCCAGCAAGCCTAATAGCGTTAATATTATTTAATTTAATAAGGCTAGTACTAGCACTTTACTGCAATAAAGCGCTAAACTGAGCCCATTAAATCTGTCTATATAGTCTCTTCTTAGCTAAACAAGCAATTATCCATGCAAATATTTGAAAATAATCCAGCTGTCGCCTCTATTTATCAACGTGCTATTAGCCTTTCTATCTGTAAAGATTTTGCCGAAAAGCAAAGTGGCAAAATTTCTATGGTTGACCATCAAGGTAGCGAACAAAAAAATCGCCGCCGAGAGCTGCTATCTGTTGAAGTACAAACACAACAAGAAAAAATTATTGCTGAGCATGGTGCAGAGCACTTTCGTAAACAAACGGAGCAAAGCTTCTTTAGTAGAGTCCGCACCAAGGTTAATACTGATTTTGATAATAAAGAGCACCTTTACCACAACGTATTAAATATCGATGAAGGCTGCCCTGCCATTCTTGATATTCTATCTACCCGCGCAGCATCAGTTAATCAAATCAAAGGACTAGCTGGTACACTCCCCTGGTTAAGCCTTGATTTAATCAACTTAGTTAATAAACCACAATACCGTAAACGCGCTGATGTACAAGTAACCGATGCAAAACTCGCCCTAAGTTATATTGGTTTAGACAATTTAAAATTAGTTATGCCCACGTTTACCCTTAAACATTGGCTACCAACAAGTACCGCTCCTTATGGTTTAATGAAAAGAAAACTATGGAATGATAGTTTATCTATTGCGCTCGCTGCTCGCGTACTCGCTAAAGAACACGGTGTTGATGAATTTACAGTTTTTACCACCGCAATGTTGTCAAATATAGGCAGACTTGCTGTGACTCGCTGCTATTTAACTACGTTTAACGACATGTATAAAAAAGATGTACGCGAAGCGCTTGAGAGTAAAGATAAACGCTTACATACTGTGTTATCAAAAATTACCGTTAGCGAAACGCTACTCCTTGAGCAGCTAATGATGCGCAGTGCAAAATTATCAGCTGACTTAATTGAGAAGATGCAATTTAAACGACTTGCTATTACTGAACCAGTTTTTGATCTAGCCTATGCCGTGCGCCTTGAAAAAATGCATCCTGTTGCCCAAATTGTCGCTAAAGCGAAAGCTTATATTGCCTTTCGTTCACTGGCTAAAGAGTCGCTGATTACCAGTGATGAAAGCAGAGCATTACTGAGTGCCGTTCATTTAACTTCCGCTGATATCTCTCTGTTGAAAAAAAGTGATATTGATCACATAAAACTCATTTTTAATTAGCCGATAACACGTTTTATTGATTGCCTGGCATTTTCGCACGCGAAACCGTTAATCAATAGTCAATAAAACGCTGTCTATCTTGCTAATGGTTATCGACTAGTTCTCATAGCTAGCCGAGTAAATAGCAATAACTCCACTTTTTTATAAATTTTTTATGATTAGTTATTAAAAAACCATCTGTTAAGCTATAAGCAAGCAAACGTTATTCTACTAGTTATCACCTTTATTATCTGACAAAAAATTGATTCAATAAATATTCACCTTTTATGAATAAAGCAAGCTAAGCCTTTGTTTTATCTAGGCTACAGACCCGCACAACAAGACAACCCAACTATTTCCTGTCATACTACCTCTCTATTTTTAAGGCGCTGTCATTGACCGGTATCGTTATTTTTCTAGTCGGTATTGTTATTTTTCACAATAAATAAAGTATTGCTAAGCTTTATTTACATTTTGCAGTAAGCTATTAAAAAACGTTACATAAATGAGGATTTAAAAAAATGTCAGAACACTTTTCAGTTGAACGCGGCTTATTTGATGATGTTATGGTGCCAAACTATGCGCCTGCAGCAGTTATTCCAGTACGTGGACAAGGCTCTCGAGTGTGGGATCAACAAGATAAAGAATATATTGATTTCGCTGGTGGCATTGCCGTTAGTGCTTTAGGTCACTGCCACCCAGCCCTTGTTGGTGCTTTAAAAGAGCAAGGTGAGAAGCTATGGCACTTATCGAATGTATTAACCAATGAACCAGCACTGCGTTTAGCGAAAAAACTTGTTGATAATACCTTTGCAGAAAAAGTGTATTTTTGTAATTCAGGCGCTGAAGCCAATGAAGCTGCGCTTAAGTTAGCACGTCGCTGGGCATTAGAAGTACATGGCGAAGAAAAGTCTCAAATAATTGCCTTTAAACAAGGTTTTCACGGTCGTACTTTTTTTACCGTAACAGTTGGTGGACAAACCGCTTACTCTGACGGTTTTGGTCCAAAGCCAGGTAATATAGACCACGCAGAATACAACAATCTGGATAGCTTTAAAGCACTCATTTCAGATAAAACTTGTGCGGTAATGATTGAACCTTTACAAGGTGAAGGTGGCATTATTTCACCTACAACTGAGTTTATTCAAGGCGTAAGTGACCTATGTAAACAACACAATGCTTTATTAATTTTTGATGAAGTACAAACAGGCGTTGGCCGCTTAGGTGAGTTATACGGCTATATGGACTTAAACGTTACTCCTGATATTTTAACGACGGCTAAAGGTTTAGGTGGCGGTTTTCCTATTGGTGCCATGCTAACAACAACGGTCATTGCAGAGCATCTTAAAGTAGGTACGCACGGTAGTACCTATGGTGGTAATCCATTGGCCTGTGCCGTTGCTGAAGCGGTGTTAGATACGGTTAACACCCCTGACATTTTAGCGGGTGTTAAAGCCAAAGCTAACCTGTATGTTGCAAGCTTAAAGGCAATTAATACTAAATATGATGTTTTTTCTGAAATTCGTGGTAAAGGCTTATTAATTGGCGCTGTCTTAAACGACAAATACCAAGGACAAGCTAAAGCATTCTTAAATGCTGCAATGGAAGAAGGTGTTATGGTCTTAGTCGCTGGCGCCAGTGTTATTCGCTTTGCTCCTTCACTTATTATACCTGATGAAGATATTGCCTTAGGCTTAGCGCGTTTTGAAAAAGCAGTCGCTAGCCTAGCCTAAGTAAGCGTTAACTTAACCTTAACTTTGTTTTAACTTTTTTAGCTTAGTTACCACGCACGACAAAACCAACGGTATTTACTGCTCTTATTTTCCCTATTAAATTTGAGCAGTGATACCCGACGGGTTTAAATCTCCCCCCTTCATCGAGAGCATTTATGATTATTGTACGTCCTATACAACAAAGTGACCTGAAAGCCTTACACCGTATTGCCATAGAATCTGGTCATGGTTTTACTTCATTACCTGTTAATGAAAAGCTACTGAAGCAACGCATTAATCACGCTGAAGAGTCATTTAATAAGGCAGTAACCCAGGCCGGTAAAGAAGGCTACCTTTTTGTCATGGAAGATAGTAAAACAGGTGAGGTTGTTGGTACCAGTGGTATTGAAGCAGCGGTAGGCTTAGATGACGCCTTTTATCATTATCATTTAGGTAAAGTAGTACATAGTTCTCGCGAACTTAATATTTACAATACCGTTGAAACACTATCACTGTGCAATGACTACACTGGTGCTAGTGAGATTTGTACCTTATTCTTAAGTGACAGTCACCGTAAAGACAATAATGGTCGTTTTCTCTCTCGTTTTCGCTTTTTATTTATCGCGGAGCATAAAGCACGTTTTTCTGAGACAATTATTGCAGAAATGCGCGGCGTTTCAGATGAACAAGGTCGTTCACCGTTTTGGCAATGGCTTGAAGAACACTTCTTTTCAATGGACTTCCCTACCGCAGATTACTTAACTGGTATAGGTAAAAAGGTATTTATTGCCGAACTAATGCCTAAGTATCCCATTTACGTTAACTTATTAAGTAAAGGTGCCCAAGCCGTTATTGATAAAGTTCATCCACAAACAGTACCAGCACTGCGTTTATTAGAGGCAGAAGGCTTTGCAAGGCGTGGCTATGTTGATATTTTTGATGCTGGCCCAACGGTTGAGTCACACGTTAATAGTATTAAAACTGTCAATGAAAGTAGACGCTGCCAAGTCATCATAGGTGCAGTGCAATCAACCGATAATTACATTATTTGTAATAGTAAAGTCACCAATTTTAGAGCGACACAAACAGCACTATCACTGCGTGAAACAGCAAAACAAGTTGTTATAACTCAAAAGGTTGCCGATGCTTTACTGGTAAAAGAAGGTGATTGGGTTCGTTTGGTCGCTAATTAATCTTATCTATACACCTTAGTAACACAACATAATCACGTAGCGTGTTGGCAATGCTTTACTGTCGTCACGCCCAATGAGAAGGAAATATCATGTCTTACACAAATCCCGTTCAATTTATTAATGGTCAATGGCAAGCAGGTTTAGGTGATGAGCTTAGTTCATTAAATCCTGCACGTAATGAAGTTATTTGGCAGGGTAAAACAGCCAGTGCCGAACAAGTCAATACGGCGGTGTTAAGTGCACGTAAAGCTTTTGAAAGCTGGGCAAACCTTAATTTAGAAGCGCGTGTTGCGGTGATAAACAAATTTGCTGAGTTATTAACCACGAACAAAGAAACATTAGCAACAACCATTGCTTTAGAAACAGGTAAACCTAAGTGGGAAACGGTTGGTGAAGTGGGAGCAATGATAGCTAAAGTCGCTATTTCGTTAAAAGCTTACCACGAACGTACCGGTACTGTTGAGAATCCAATGCCTGGTGCTAAAGCCTTTGTTCGTCATAAGCCACATGGCGTAGTCGCTATTTTTGGCCCTTATAACTTCCCTGGTCATTTACCTAATGGTCATATAGTGCCAGCATTAATTGCCGGTAACACTATTGTATTTAAGCCTAGTGAATTAACACCCCGCGTTGCCCAAGAAATAGTAGCGTTATGGGAACAGGCTGGTTTACCTAAGGGTGTTATTAACCTTGTACAAGGTGAAGTCGCAACAGGTAAAGCACTTGCTAGCCATAAGTTGATTGACGGATTGTTTTTCACGGGTAGTTCAACAACGGGTCACTTATTACATGAACAATTTGCTGGTCAACCGGGTAAAATTCTCGCGTTAGAAATGGGCGGTAATAATCCACTGGTAGTGAAAGATGTCGGCGACATTGATGCGGTTGTGCACGATATTATCCAATCTGCTTTTGTAACTTCCGGTCAACGTTGTACTTGTGCTCGTCGTTTGTTTATTGAAGATAACGAACAAGGTGATGCTATTTTAGCGCGTCTTATTGAAGTGACTAACAATTTAACCATTGGATATTTTGATGATAAAGAGCAACCCTTTATCGGCTCAATGATCTCAGAAAAAGCTGCGCTTGGCTTAGTTGATGCTCAAGCCAAATTACTGGCTCTTGGCGCAACATCAATCGTAGCGCTTAAACACCTAACACTAGGTACAGGTTTTGTGTCGCCGGGAATTATTGATGTTACTCATATTGCCGCAGAAGTACCCGATGAAGAATACTTTGGTCCATTAATAAAAGTATATCGTTACAGTGATTTTGATAAAGCCATTGATGAAGCCAATAATACCGGTTTTGGTTTATCAGCAGGTTTGTTATCTGACAGTGAAGCTTCTTACAATCACTTCTTTACGCGTATTCGTGCTGGTATCGTCAACTGGAACAAACCTATTACCGGCGCAAGCAGCGCAGCACCTTTTGGTGGTATTGGCGCAAGTGGTAACCACAGAGCCAGTGCATTTTATGCTGCTGATTATTGCGCTTACCCTATTGCTTCAGTGGAAGCTGACAAAGTAAGTTTACCTGAGACATTGACACCCGGTATAAAATTATAAATGCAACATAACAATACGCATACCTTGGCAAAACCAGAACTTACCGACATTACCGCGGATAACTTTATTAAAGCGTACCAGCACTTTATTGAGCAAGGTGACTTTATTAGCTTAACTCGTCAGTTTGACCAAGGCTTTATACAAACTGGTGTTGCTAATCAATTAAGCTTTAACGTTAAAAAAGCAAAAGTAAGCTTACTTGATACTGGGGTTCTGTTAATTCAACCAGAAAATGTTAAATCAGCAAGCGATGAAGCTGAGTTGATTGAAGATAGTTCTGCAACGCCAAGTAAGCGTATTGTTATTTCATCTGGTATTCATGGTAATGAAACCGCTCCTATTGAAATAGTACAGCAGATAATTAGTGATATTATTGCCGATAAAATTCAGGTTAAGCACCCTACTCTACTCATTATGGGTAATCCTGTAGCAATGAATATAGGCAAACGTTTTCAGACGGATAACTTAAATCGATTATTTTCTGGTAGACACAAAAGCATTGCCCCTTGTTTTGAAAAATACCGAGCAGAAAAATTAGAACGCTACGTTAGTGATTTTTTTACGACTAGCCAAGGTGCTGATTCAGCAACCATCACACATTACCATTACGATTTACACACCGCTATTCGAAGCTCTAGCTATGAAAAATTCGCTATTTATCCTTATCAAGCAGGTAAACCATGGGATAAAGAACAATTAAGCTTTATGGCAAGCTGTGATGTTAACACTATTTTATTTGGTCATAGCCCAACAGGCACCTTTTCTTACTTTAGTAGCGCTCACTTTGGCGCCCATGCTTTTACCGTGGAACTAGGGAAAGTTAAGCCTTTTGGTCAGAACAATATGGCTGACTTTAGAGCGATAACAGCAAATTTAACAGCGCTTATTAGTGATGAGGACATTATTTTAAAGCCATTTAATAATACTGATTTTAATTTATTTGAAGCGCTAGGTGATATTACTAAAGAGAGTGATGACTTTACGCTGTTGATCGGTGCTGAGGTAAGTAACTTTACTGACTACCCCATTAATACGCTATTAGCGACCGATCAAGGCAATGAGTACCGTACTACGCGTTTAGGCGAAAGTGTGGTATTTCCCAATGCAAATGTAGGCAAAGGTGAGCGCGCCGCCTTAATCATAGTGCCTACAGAATTGACATAATATTGTAGGGACATTCAATCTTTTTATCAGAGTTATGGTTATAACAAGACCACTAACTCATTTTTTACCTGCTGTTGGTAATTATTTTTTAGCTAGATAAACATTATTGATGCAAAGTAAATAAAAGCGCTATACTAAAATGATAGTCACTCAAAGAGGCATACAAGTTATTATGGTTACAGACACTGACGGCTATATTCAAATTATTGAGTACCTCACTGAGCATTTAATCTTATTTGAGAACTCTACTGCATCAACACAAAGCACTGAAACGGTAATGTCGACCATTGAAGATGAGCTTGGTAAGCAAATAATTAGTGTGTGCAGCCAAAATAAAACACTAACATTTAACGAGCGCAATGCTATTATTCGTGAAGTGGATGCTATTCTTTATGATCTTGAAGAAATTTTTTCAGGTATTATTAATAACCCTGTAAATGCTGAACAAAAGGCATTTATCGTTGAGTTTGCTAGCTTAATAAAAAACCTCTTTGATAGCGTTATTCATAAAAATTAACCAATTCAACAACGCCTAATAGATACAAATATCTATTTTATAGCAATCACACGCATTGATTCATCTGTTTAGCCTTCTTATAAACTCCCTTCATCCTGTTACACATTGCCACTGGTGATAATAAGATAACTTAGATAGAATCCTATCCTATTAATCTAGTCAATAGGATAGGCAATGAAAACAAAAGTAGAATGGATAGGTAAAGAGTTATTCATGGGCACCTCAGAAAATGGTCACACTATGGTTTTAGATGCCAATGGTGGTAAATCAGCCCCTAGCCCAATGGAAGGTGTATTAATCTCTTTAGGGGGTTGCTCTTCTGTTGATGTTGTTAGTATTTTACAAAAAGCACGTCAAGACATCAGTGGTTGCCGCGTTGACATTACTGGCACTCGCCTAAATAGTGTACCGGCACTGTTTGAAAAGATTCACCTTCATTTTGTTATTACCGGCACTGAAGTCTCTGCTAAGCACGTTGAACGTGCGGTAAACTTATCAGCAGACAAGTATTGCTCTGTCGCTATCATGTTAAATAGCAAAGTTGATATTTCACACGACTTTGAAATTATTGCTCAATAACGCTATTGACTATGCCTTCTCATAATAAAATCCCCCTCTATGGCTTTAATAGTTTAACTAAAAGTTTAAGTTTTTCACTCTATCGGGTGTATTACCTTCCATTAGATAAGTCGGATAAAAAACACGCTATCGGAACATCAACACAAAGGGTTACTGACTATAATGCTTATATTAATAAGACCTATAGTAGTGAGCGCCTGACACAATTACTAACCAAAGTGTGTCAGGCTATTGGCGGTAATGTCTTAAATATTGCTAGCCAAGATTACACCCCTCAAGGGGCAAGTGTTACCTTAATGATTTCTGAAGAGGCTGAGCCAACCTCTTTAGTCGCGCATTTAGATAAAAGCCATTTGTGTATTCATACTTATCCTGAAGAAGCACCTCAAAATGGCATTGCTATTTTTAGAGCTGATGTTGAGTTATCAACCTGCGGCGTCATCTCACCGCTAAAAGTCTTAGATTATGTGATTGAGACTTTCTCAGCGGATGTTATTGATATAGATTATCGTGTTCGAGGAATGACGCGCGATCAGCAAGGTAAAAAACGTTTCTGTGATGCTAATATCACCAACATTAGTGAGCATTTAGCTCACAGTACACTAGCGCAATATCGAGTTAACAATAGCGTGATGACCGCTCATAACCTTTTTCATTGTAAGTTAGCCCGACAATCAATTGAGTTATCACAACATGTCTTTAATGCTGATAACTGCCTTGGTGATGACACGATAACGGCACTAGATAAAGTGAAAGTAACAGCACAACTCAAAGCAGAAATAGCTGAATTATATCAGGGCAAATAGGTATGGCAACTAAACGCCCTATTACCTATTTTATAGCTATTTTTACCTGCATCATCAAAGACTAATGCTCAGTAATAGCAAATGCTATAAATCGCTCATCCAATCTATTTGCTGAGTTGCCTGCGCTTTACGCTCCATTAAGTCACGTATTAATGGCGTTAAAATTAACTCCATCGCTAAGCCCATCTTACCGCCAGGGACTACCATAGTATTAATTCTTGACATAAATGAGCCGTCAATCATGCGTAGGTAATATTGGAAATCAACATTTTTTACTTCGCGAAAACGGATCACAACAAAACTTTCATCTAAACTCGGAATGGCTTTAGCACTGAAAGGGTTAGAAGTATCTACCGTAGGTACGCGTTGAAAGTTAATATGGGTACGCGAGAATTGCGGCGTAATAAAAGAAATGTAGTCTTCCATACTGCGGACAATATTGGCAGAAACCGCCTCTCTAGAATGGCCCCGGTCATTAGTGTCACGAATAATTTTTTGTATCCACTCCAAGTTAACAATAGGCACCATACCAATGAGTAAATCGACATGCTGAGCAACATTAGTTTCATCCGTCACTACGCCACCGTGTAACCCTTCATAAAACAACAAATCAGTACCTTCACCAAACTCTTCCCACGGGGTAAATGTACCTGGCATTTGATTATAAGGAACGGCTTCATCGAAGGTATGTAAATAATGCCTAATTTTTCCCTTACCCGTTTCACTGTAATTACGAAATTGTTTCTCTAATTCAGGGAAGTCATTCGCCAGTTCCCCAAAATAGCTAATATTAGAGCCTACTTCCTTGGCTTTACGCTTTTCCATATCCATTTCTTGGCGTGAAAAGCGATGAAAACTATCACCTTCGATATTTACCGAGGAGATGCCAAGGGTTCTAAATATATGTTCAAATGAAGCGGTTGTGGTTGAAGTACCTGCTCCTGACGAGCCAGTGACGGCTATAATGGGATTTCGTGCTGACATAAGGTCTCAAAGGTAAACTAAAATACTATAGATATTTTATACGGTGGATTAACAGCTAGGTCAAGAATAATACCCGTATCATTAATTAACTAATTTATTTTCGAACAGTAATTTTAGGCAATAAAAAACCGAGCTAAGCTCGGTTTTTTAATAAAGTATAAAACCAGCGTTAGCTAGGTTTTATGCTTCTGCTGCTTCTTCAACTACTTCAGGAGCATCTTCTACTACTGGGCGGTCTACTAATTCAACATAAGCCATTGGCGCTTTATCACCAGTACGGAAACCACATTTTAAAATGCGAGTATAACCACCTGGACGTTCTTGGTAACGAGCACCAAGTTCGTTGAATAAAATACCTACTACTTCTTTATCTTGTGTACGAGCAAACGCTAAACGGCGATTTGCAACACTGTCGGTTTTGGCCAATGTAATCAGTGGCTCAACAACGCGACGTAGTTCTTTAGCTTTAGCAACAGTCGTTTTAATAACGCCGTGTTTAACTAAAGAGCTTGCCATATTGCGGAACATCGCTTGGCGATGACTGCTATTACGGTTTAACTGGCGACCGCTTTGACGATGGCGCATAAGTTAATCCCTTCTCTCAAACTATTAAAAAAATGATGATCGAACTAGTCGTTGTCAACAATGCTTTCAGGTGGCCAGTTTTCTAGGCGCATACCTAGAGACAAACCACGCGACGCTAACACGTCTTTGATTTCAGTTAGAGACTTCTTACCTAAATTAGGCGTTTTAAGAAGCTCAACTTCAGCACGTTGTACTAAATCACCAATGTATTGAATTGCTTCTGCTTTTAAACAGTTAGCTGAACGAACAGTTAATTCTAGATCATCAACAGGACGAAGCAAAATTGGGTCGAATAATGGTTTTTCTTCCACTTGCTCAACTTCTTTAATATCGCGAAGTTCAACAAACGCATCAAGCTGTTCAGCAAGAATAGTTGAAGCACGACGGATAGCTTCTTCCGGATCCAATGTACCATTGGTTTCCATATCTAAAACTAATTTGTCTAAATCTGTACGTTGTTCAACACGCGCAGAATCAACATCATAAGCAATTCTAACTACTGGGCTGAATGAAGCATCAACCAACAAACGACCAATAGCACGATCTTCTTCCTCGGCATCACGGCGCGCAGAAGCAGGAACATAACCACGTCCCATTTCAACTTTAATGCGCATGTTGATAGAACCTTCACCTGTTAAGGTGCAGATAACATGGTCTGGATTTGCAATAGTTACATCTCCGTCATGTTGTATATCAGCTGCCGTTACAGGGCCTTCACCAGACTTAGTTAGAGTAAGAACTGCTTCATTCTTACCTTCTAATATAACTGCAAGCCCTTTAAGGTTTAACAATATTTCGATGATGTCCTCTTGAACACCTTCTTTACTACTGTACTCATGTAAAACACCGTCAATTTCAACTTCAGTTACGGCACAACCCGGCATTGAAGATAAAAGAATGCGGCGTAACGCATTACCTAAAGTGTGACCAAAACCACGTTCTAGTGGCTCTAGAGTTACCTTAGCACGACGAGGGCTAACGGTTTCAATGCCAACTAAGCGTGGTCTAAGGAATTCGGTTACAGAACCCTGCATATATGTCCTCTCTTAAAGTGCAACTCTACTTAGAGTAAAGTTCAACAATCAACTGTTCATTAATTTCGGCAGATAAGTCAGAACGATCAGGAACACGTTTGAAAACGCCTTCAAGTTTCTTAGTATCTACTTCCACCCAAAGTGGCTTCTCACGTTGATCAGCTAATTCTAAAGCAGCGATGATACGCGCTTGAGTTTTAGACTTCTCACGAACAGAAACTGTATCTTCAGCTTTAACAGTGAAAGATGGGATATTAACTACTACGCCGTTTACCAAGATAGCTTTATGGCTAACTAATTGACGGGCTTCAGCACGAGTGCTGGCATAACCCATACGGTAAACTACGTTATCTAAACGTGTTTCTAAAAGCTGTAACAAGTTTTCACCTGTGTTGCCTTTTTGACGCGCTGCTTCTTTGTAGTAATTACTGAATTGTTTTTCTAATACGCCGAAAATACGACGAACTTTTTGTTTTTCACGAAGTTGAACACCGTAGTCAGACAAACGACCGCGACGGGCGCCATGTTGACCTGGTATTGTTTCGATTTTACATTTAGTGTCAATTGCTCTAACACCGCTTTTAAGGAACAAATCTGTACCTTCGCGGCGACTAAGCTTTAACTTAGGACCTAAATATCTAGCCATTTTCTTTCTCCAACTATCCTAAAAAAAACTCGATTAAACGCGACGTTTCTTAGGAGGACGACAACCATTATGAGGAATAGGTGTAACGTCAGTAATGTTGGTGATTTTAAAACCAGCAGCATTTAAGGCACGGATAGCAGATTCACGACCTGGACCTGGACCTTTAACGAACACTTCAATATTCTTCAAACCAAACTCTTTTGCAACAGCGCCAGCGCGGTCTGCAGCTACTTGCGCAGCGAACGGGGTAGATTTACGTGAACCACGGAAACCTGAACCACCTGCAGTCGCCCAAGATAAAGCATTACCTTGACGGTCTGTAAGAGTCACGATTGTGTTGTTGAAAGAAGCATGGATATGAGCCATGCCATCAGCAACTTGTTTTTTTACGCGTTTACGCGTACGAACTGGTGTTTTAGCCATTGTCTAGTTCCTCTTACTTCTTAATTGGCTTACGAGGACCTTTACGGGTGCGCGCATTAGTTTTAGTGCGTTGACCACGTAGAGGAAGACTGCGACGGTGGCGAATGCCACGGAAACAACCTAAATCCATAAGACGTTTAATGTTCATTGAAACTTCACGGCGTAAATCACCTTCTACGGTAAATTTATCCACTTCAGCACGTAGCAAATCAATCTTTGCTTCGTCTAATTCACTGATCTTCGTTGATTCAGCGATACCAGTAGCTGCACAAATTGCTTTCGCACGTGTTGCTCCGATACCGTAAATCGCAGTAATGGCGATTACTGCATGCTTACGATCAGGGATGTTAATGCCAGCGATACGGGCCACTAACACATCTCCTATTAATAATTAAAATTACTTTGGTTGGAAAGCCCGTTAGGATACCCAACCATTCTCTTTTTCTGCAAATCGAAGCGGCATTATACAGAAAAATCTACATAATGCCACTTCTAAAAGATTATAGGTTAAAAGTTAAACTTAACCTTGTCTTTGTTTATGCTTTGGTTCAACACAAAGAACGCGAATTACGCCTTTACGCTTAACCGTTTTACAGTTACGACAAATCTTTTTTACGGATGCACGTACTTTCATTTTATACTCCGTTAGCTCAATCAGCTCAGTCTAACGACCGTAGCCTTTTAAGTTCGCTTTTTTAAGTACATTGTCATATTGATGAGACATCATATGCGTTTGTACTTGTGCCATAAAGTCCATAATCACAACCACGATAATCAATAAAGATGTCCCGCCGAAATAGAACTGTACGTCCCATGCCATGATCATAAACTGAGGAACCAAACAGACAAAGGTAATATACGCTGCGCCCGCTAGGGTTAAACGTGTCATCACTTTATCAATATATTTGGACGTTTGTTCACCCGGACGAATCCCTGGAATGAACGCACCTGACTTTTTCAAGTTATCTGCTGTTTCACGCGGATTAAAAACAAGTGCCGTGTAAAAGAAACAGAAAAATATAATTGCTGCTGCTAACATCATTACATACAAAGGTTGCCCTGGCGACATCGCCTGAGATACACCTTGTAAGAAATCAGCAACGGGGCCGTCACCTTGACCAAACCAGCTCGCAAGCGTGCCTGGGAACAAGATTAAACTTGAGGCAAAGATTGGCGGTATTACACCAGCCATATTAACTTTTAAGGGTAAATGTGTGCTTTGCGCAGCAAAAACCTTACGGCCTTGTTGACGCTTAGCATAGTTAACAACAATACGTCGTTGACCACGTTCTACAAATACTACTAAGAAAGTTACTGCAAATACCACAACGCCGATTAGCAATAATACTAATAAGTGCAATTCACCTTGACGCGCCATTTCAGCTGTTTGACCAACTGCGGATGGCATGCCAGCAACAATACCAGCAAAAATGATAATCGAAATACCATTACCAATACCACGTTCAGTAATTTGCTCACCTAACCACATTAAAAACATGGTACCCGTGATTAAACTAATAACTGCAGTAAAATAGAAGCCAAAGCCTGCATTTATAACAAGCCCTTGCATCATATCCGGTAAACTTCTGGCAATCGCTATCGACTGAACTGTTGCTAGAACTAAAGTGCCGTAGCGTGTGTATTGGCTGATTTTACGACGTCCAGCTTCACCTTCTTTCTTAAGCTCTGCCATTGCGGGATGAACCACAGTAAGCAATTGCATAATAATCGAAGCTGAGATGTACGGCATAATACCCAGTGCCAATACCGAGGCTCGCTCAAGTGCACCACCGGAGAACATGTTAAACATCTCTACGATAGTGCCCTTTTGTTGTTCAAAGAACTGAGCTAATACAGCGGCGTCAATACCAGGGATTGGCACAAAAGACCCTAAACGAAGCACAACTAAGGCAACGAATACGAACCATAATCTTTGTTTCAGCTCAGACAAACCGCCTGCGCCCTTACTACCTTGTGAAGTAGCCATTCCTGGTGTAGCCATTGTGTACTATTCCTCTACTTTGCCACCAGCAGCTTCAATAGCTGCTTGTGCGCCTTTAGTTACGGCAATGCCACGTAATGTAATTGGACGAGTAATTTCGCCTGATAACATCACTTTAACAGCGATGACATTACGTGTAATTAGGCCAGCATCTTTAAGTGCGTGAATATCAATAACATCACCTGAAATTAGGTTTAATTCGTGTAAACGAACTTCAGCGCGAACTAAAGATTTACGTGAAGTAAAACCAAATTTTGGTAAACGTTGTTTCAATGGCATTTGACCACCTTCGAAACCTGGACGTACACTACCGCCAGAACGAGATTTCTGACCTTTGTGACCACGGCCACCAGTTTTACCGATGCCTGAACCAATACCACGACCACAGCGCTTTTTAGCTTTGTGAGATCCCGGTGCAGGGGATAAAGTATTTAAATGCATAATTAATCCTCCACCTTAACCATATAGTAAACCTTGTTAATCATACCGCGTACAGATGGAGTATCTTCTAACTCTACTGTATGGTTGATACGACGAAGACCAAGGCCTTTCAATGTAGCTCTATGCTTCGGTAAACGACCGATAGAACTTTTTAATTGAGTTACTTTAACTGTTTTAGACATGTTCAATTACCCCAAAATTTCTGCAACGGTTTTGCCACGTTTAGCTGCAACACCTTTTGGTGAATGCATATTCACTAAAGCTGATACAGTAGCGCGAACTACGTTGATTGGGTTAGTAGAACCGTATGTTTTTGACAATACGTTCTGAACGCCTGCAACTTCAAGTACAGCACGCATCGCGCCACCGGCGATGATACCTGTACCTTCTGAAGCTGGTTGCATGTAAACTTTAGAACCTGAATGCTTGCCAGTAATGACATGCTGAAGAGTAGTACCCTTCAAGTCTACGTTTACTATGTTACGGTGTGCTTTTTCCATTGCTTTTTGGATTGCAGCAGGCACTTCACGTGCTTTACCGTAGCCAAAACCAACACGACCGTTACCGTCACCAACTACAGTTAGTGCAGTGAAACTGAAAATACGACCACCTTTAACCACTTTTGAAACGCGGTTAACGGCGATTAGCTTTTCAGCCATATCACTTTGTTGTGAGTTTTCTTGATTATGATTAGCCATTATCAACCCCTAGAATTGAAGACCAGCTTCACGAGCTGCTTCTGCTAACGCTTTTACGCGACCGTGGTAAAGGAAACCAGAGCGATCAAAAGCTATCTTAGTGATACCTTTTGCTACAGCACGTTCAGCGATTGCTTTACCTACTGCAGTTGCTGCTGCAACATTACCTGTTTTTTCAATTTGAGCGCTAATTTCTTTGTCTAAAGTAGACGCAGAAGCGATTACTTCAGAACCCGTAGGAGCGATTAATTGAGCGTAAATGTGACGAGGAGTACGGAATACAACTAAACGATTCGCACCCAACTCGCTAATTTTTGCACGAGCGCGTTTAGCGCGGCGCAAACGAGATGTTCTCTTATCCATAGTATTACCCTACTTCTTCTTAGCTTCTTTACGACGAACATTTTCATCAGAATAACGAATACCTTTACCTTTATAAGGCTCAGGTTTACGGTATGCACGAATATTCGCAGCGGTTTGACCAACTAAATGCTTATCACAACCTTTCAGTGTGATTTCAGTTTGGCTAGGAGTTTCACAAGTAATTCCTTCAGGAATTGCATGGCTGATGGGGTGTGAAAAGCCTAAAGATAAATCTAAAGATTTACCTGCAACTTTTGCACGGTAACCAACACCTTGTAAAATTAATTTCTTTTCAAAACCTTTACTAACACCTTCAACCATATTATTGATTAAAGCGCGTGTAGTACCGGCTTGAGCCCAAGCGCCTCTAACATCAGCAGCGATATTAGTAATGATGTTGTTTTCTTCGTGAGAAACAACAACGTCACCGTGAATCGTGTGAGATAGTTCGCCTACTGGACCTTTAACTGTAATGTCTTGACCTGATAACGTAATGGTAACGTCAGCAGGAACAACGACAAGTGCTTTTGCAACACGAGACATATTATTCTCCTTACTCTACGAAACCAAGAACTTCACCGCCAATACCCGCAGAGCGAGCGGCACGATCAGTCATCAAACCTTTAGAAGTCGAAATGATCGCAATACCCATACCTGCAAGAACTTTAGGAAGTTCATCACAGCTTTTGTATATACGAAGACCTGGACGTGAAACACGTTTGATCTTTTCAATTACTTCTTTACCTTCAAAATATTTCAATGTTACTGCTAGTTCAGGTTTTACTTCACCTGTTACTGAGAAATCTGAAATATAGCCTTCTTCTTTAAGTAATTTTGCAATAGCAACTTTAACTTTTGAAGACGGCATTTGTACTGCAACCTTTGCTGCAGTTTGACCGTTGCGGATGCGTGTAAACATGTCCGCGATAGGATCAGTCATCATAACCATTTACTCCCGTGAATTACCAACTAGCTTTCTTAAGACCTGGAACTTCACCACGCATCATAGTTTCGCGTAATTTAATACGGCTCAAACCAAATTTACGTAAGAATCCATGTGGACGGCCTGTAATGTTACAACGGTTACGTTGACGACTACTGCTCGAATCACGAGGTAAACTTTGAAGTTTCAATACAGCTTCCCAGCGATCTTCTTCAGAAGAATCAACACCAGAGATGATTGCTTTTAACGCAGCACGCTTTTCAGCATATTGTGCTACTAGCTTAGTTCTTTTTGCTTCACGAGCTTTCATTGACGTTTTAGCCATAACTCTACACCTTCTTCTTGAACGGGAATTCGAAGGCAGACAATAATGCTAGTCCTTCTTCGTTATCTTTCGCGCTAGTAGTAATAGTGATATCTAATCCGCGAATCTTATCGATTTTATCGTATTGGATTTCAGGGAAGATGATTTGCTCACGAACGCCCATGCTGTAGTTACCACGGCCATCAAATGACTTAGGGTTTAAACCACGAAAATCACGGATACGTGGAATAGAAATAGAGATTAAACGCTCTAAAAATTCCCACATACGCTCGCCGCGTAGAGTTACTTTTGTACCTATAGGGTAGCCTTCACGAATTTTGAAGCCCGCAACTGATTTGCGTGCTACTGTCGTGACGGGCTTTTGCCCTGAGATTGCAGTAAGATCATTTGTGGCGTGCTCTAAAACTTTTTTATCAGCTATCGCTTCACCAACGCCCATGTTAAGGGTGATCTTTTCAATCCGAGGGACTTGCATGACACTTTTATAGCCAAATTGCTTTTGCAATTGAGCTACAACGGTATCTTTATATAAATCATGCAGTTTCGCCATCATTTACTCCAATTAAATTATTTCGTTATTAGATTTGAAAAAACGAACTTTTTTGCCGTCTTCAATTCTAAAACCAACACGATCTGCTTTGCCCGTTGCTGGGTTAACAATCGCTACGTTGGATACTTGTAAAGGTGCTTCTTTTTCAACAATCCCACCAGGCTGCTGTAACTGAGGTACAGGCTTAGTGTGTTTCTTAATTAAGTTAACGCCTTCTACGAATACTTTGCCGTCTTCAACAAGCACTTTGGTTACTTTACCAGTTTTGCCCTTGTCTTTACCTGCAAGTATAATTACTTCATCATCACGACGAATTTTAGATGCCATTATCGTGACTCCTTAAAGTACTTCTGGTGCTAATGATACGATCTTCATATATTTTTCATTACGAAGTTCACGTGTCACAGGCCCGAAAATACGAGTACCAATTGGTTGTAAGTTAGCGTTTAACATTACAGCCGCGTTTTCGTCAAAACGGATAGCAGAACCATCTGAACGACGAACACCTTTCTTAGTGCGCACCACTACCGCAGTATGAACATCACCTTTTTTTACTTTACCGCGAGGACTTGCTTCCTTTACGGCAACTTTGATGATATCACCAATGCGTGCATAGCGACGGTGCGAGCCACCAAGAACCTTTATACATTGAACACGCTTAGCGCCACTGTTATCAGCAACATTAAGCTGTGATTGCATTTGGATCATTGATTTTGCTCCATTGTTATCTTTTTTCTAAACCTTGCAAAGTGCAAGATAAACAATAAGATAATATAAAATTTAAGGCCGAAAATTGACCCGTCACTGCCTTTTGAAAGACCCCCACTTAGCTTAGACTGCAACGTAAAACCAAAGTTAACGCTCAATCTAAAGTAAAATTTAAGTTAGACTCAACATAAAATCTAAAGCTAAAAATAACAACTCAAACTCAATGGGCGCGAGATTATAACACCACTAAAGTAAAAGAGATAGTTTAATTAGCTAAAAAACAAACAATAGTTGATGGCTTAAAATTCAGTGAGCGAACGCTCAAATTCAGTACAGTGGAGGTTGAAGATTACATACGTATACCGCAGTAATTGGGGGAACTAAATACTCAACGTAAAAGTCACCGGTCCATCATTAACTAACGCGACTTGCATGTCAGCACCAAATTCTCCCGTGGGTGCCTCAAAACCGTTCTCACGTAGTTGCTGAGTAAAATACTGGTAAAGTTGATTACTCAATGCAGGCTCTGCCGCTGAGGTGAAACTGGGTCGCATGCCACTTGAGGTATCCGCTGCTAAAGTAAATTGTGAGATAACTAAAATATCACCGCCCGCTTGCTTAACGTTGAGGTTCATTTTGTCGTTTGCATCATTAAAAACACGATAACCGGCAACACGCTCTGCGAGACGTTTAGCTTTCGCTTGACAATCTACCGGCTCAATTGCAAGAAAAACTAATAAGCCCTTCCCTATTTCACCGATAATTTTATTTTCTACAGTGACACTTGCCTGACTAACACGTTGTATTAACGCTATCATGATATAACTTCTCGCTTGGTTTATTTAACGGTTGTTCTTGACTCTTTATCGATTACTCACTGATGACTTGTTAGTCACTTATTGGTTTCTATTTGTTCTACTGCTTTTTTCTGTCATAACGTCATCACCTGTGATGCCACTTGCTAAATTGTTTTGTTTTTCGGTTACTTTTTTTTCTTTTATTAAGGCGTATTCTTGCAAAGACACGGTAATTAACGCACCGGTAAGTACAATAAGCCAAGAAACATATACCCATAAAAAGATAATAGGAATAGCAGCTAACGCACCGTAAATCAATTGATAGGAAGGGAAAGCCGTTACATACAAGGCAAAGGCTTTTTTAGCTAGTTCAAATAATATTCCTGCAACAACAGCGCCCGATAATGCAAACCTTATAGGCACTGCTTTATTAGGAACAGCAGTGTATAAAATAATAAAAGCGATAATCGATGACAGTAGCGGTAAAAGCCTTAAAAAAATATCAAACAAACCTAATACGTTATATTCATTAACCACAACCAGCGAAACAATATAGGAAGATAACGCAATACTGCCACCGACAAAGATAGGGCCAAGTGTTAACACCATCCAATACATAGCGAATGAAGTTATAGTGCGGCGCTTATCTGTTACCCGCCAAATATGATTAAAGGTGTTATCAATGGATGAAATTAACAGTAATGCTGCAACAAACAAAAAAGAAATGGCAATTGTTGACATTTTAGAAGCGTTATCAACAAAACCGGTTAAGTATTTTTGTAGTACTGTCCCTGCAGAGGGAACAAAGTTTTGATAAACAAATTGCTCAATAGTCCCTTGCAACTGAGCAAAAAGCGGAAAGGCTGTCATCACTGATAACATCACGACAACAAGTGGTACTAGTGACATTAAGCAAACATAAGATAAATATCCCGCTACCACTTGTATTTGCTCGCGCTTAATACGGCGAATAAAATAAAAGAGTAAGCCCTTATGCTCTTGCCAAAATTTACTGATAATAGTTTCTTTGTATAAACTCATAATGGTTAACAATTTACTGATGTCACTAAGATAGTACATATATTAAGATAGAGCACATTAATAAGCTAGCTTATGCTGGTATAAGATAAAAATGGAGTGATTTATGGCTAATCAAGGTTCTGCAGGTAATGTTATTTCTGCAATATGTAATATTTTTTTCCCTGGTTTAGGGCAGTTAGTGCAAGGTAGGTTATTGGCAGCACTTATTTTTGCTATTGTCTGTGTTGGTGGTTATGCACTGTGGTGGATGGTGATCCCAGCAATTATTGCAGGTGTCTTTCATTTATGGGCGATTATAGACGCCGCTACGTTCAAGGGGAATGGCTAAGAGGCGCGGTGATTGTTAAGCCATAAAAAAACGCTTATTACCTAAGTAATAAGCGTTTTGAATCAGTGTTTATCCAAGTAAAGCTGTAATATTATTACTTAGAACCACGACCTTCTCGTTTACGATCATTCTCTTTTAATGATTTTTTACGTATACGAATACTTTCAGGTGTAACTTCCACTAATTCATCGTTATCGATAAATTCTAACGCTTGCTCTAAAGACATCACGATAGGCGGCGTTAACGTTTGTGCTTCATCAGTACCTGATGAACGAACGTTAGTTAATTGCTTACCTTTAAGAGCGTTAACCGTTAAATCGTTATCACGACTATGAATACCAATAATTTGACCTTCATAAATGTCAACACCGTGACCAATTAACATACGACCGCGAGATTGTAAGTTAAAGATAGCGTTAGTTAAGGCTTTACCTGTTGCATTAGCAACCATAACACCATTTTTACGTTGGCCAATTTCGCCACCTTTGTGCGGTCCGTATTCAAAGAATGTATGATAAATTAAACCAGAGCCTGACGTTAACGTCATGAATTCTGTTTGGAAACCGATCAAACCACGACTTGGCATGATGAAATCCATACGGATACGGCCGGTACCATCTGGTGCCATATCAGTTAATTCAGCTTTACGAACACCCATTTTTTCCATAATAGGACCTTGATGTTGCTCTTCAACATCAATGGTTACTGTTTCGTAAGGTTCTTCTAATTGACCATTCACTTCACGAATAATAACTTCTGGACGTGATACCGCTAACTCAAAGCCTTCACGACGCATGTTCTCAATTAGGATGCCTAAATGAAGCTCACCACGACCTGATACTTTAAACTTATCAGCATCGGTAAGTTGCTCAACACGTAAAGCAACGTTATGAATTAATTCTTTATCTAAACGGTCTTTGATGTTACGTGAGGTAACAAATTTACCTTCTTTACCACAAAATGGTGAAGTGTTTACTTGGAACGTCATGTTGATGGTTGGTTCATCAACCGATAACAACGGTAAACCTTCAACTTCAGTTGGACAACAAATCGTATCAGAGATTTTTAATTCGCCTAAACCGGTAATCGCAATAATATCACCAGCAAAGCCTTCTTCAACGTCATGTCTTTCCAAGCCTAAGTAACCAAAAACTTTACCGACTTTAGCGTTATGTACACCACCATTAGCCAATTGAATCGTTACTTGTTGGTTAGGTTTAACGCTACCACGTGTAATACGACCAACACCGATTACGCCTAAGTAAGAGCTGTAATCAAGTTGAGAAATTTGCATTTGGAATGGACCATCTGGATCCGCTTTTGGTGATGGTACTTCGTTAAGAATAGTATCAAACAACGGCGTCATATCTGTGCCGGTTGCGCCTTCTTCAAGCGTAGCCCAACCATTGATTGCTGAAGCGTAAACAACTTTAAAGTCAAGTTGTTCATCAGTAGCACCAAGGTTATCAAATAATTCAAAAACTTGATCCATAACCCAATCAGGACGAGAACCAGGCTTATCAACCTTGTTGATAACAACAATTGGCTTTAAGCCTTGAGCAAATGCTTTTTTCGTTACAAAGCGCGTTTGTGGCATAGGGCCTTCTTGCGCATCAACGATAAGTAAAACTGAATCAACCATTGACATTACACGTTCAACTTCACCACCAAAATCAGCATGGCCAGGAGTATCTACGATGTTTACACGGTAGCCGTTCCAGTTAATAGCCGTGTTTTTAGCTAAGATGGTGATACCACGTTCTTTTTCGATATCATTTGAGTCCATTGTACGTTCTTCTAGACCGCCTCGCGCATCTAGTGTACCTGACTGTTCAAGTAATTTATCAACTAAAGTGGTTTTTCCGTGGTCAACGTGAGCAATAATTGCCACATTTCTTAATTTATCTAACACAGGCGTTACTCGCTGTTACTATCGTTTTTTTACTCCATGATGCTACATCATGCGGGTTAACGAATAGGGCTACAATTGGGCGCGCATTATACAGTTTTTTACTTTAAAAAGAAAATAATAAAGCAAGAAGTATTGTTATTAATTTTTTTTTGAAGTAAAAAACTATAATGGTTATTAATATTAGTCGTTTGTTCTTTCTCTTTTTTGTACGCTATTTATTGAAAGTAGAACCTTGATTATAGGGCTATTCAACAAAGTTACGCCAAAAATCATTCACCCTTAGCATTAACATCATGATTGTTGTGTCAGTAAGCTTTAACCTAATTGTTTATATTAGCAATATAGCCCAATTTAGCGATTATGCCTTGCTATTACGCTACTCCTACCTTTATTCGTACTTAGCTGCTTTATCTTTAGCTGGAAGGCTTTGCTTAATAAAATCACGAATATCTTGATTCGCTTTTTTTAAGTCTTCACGGCGTAAATACATCATATGACCACTTTCATAACCTTTAAACGATAATCGCTCTTTCATTAAGCCGCTTGGGTCTAGTTGCCATAAAGTGTATTTGGCATCAAAGTAGTTAGTTGCACCATCAAAGTAGCCGGATTGAATCATCACTTGTAAATACGGATTTTGTGCCATAGCAGAGCGTAAACCTTCTCCGGTGTTATTACCACTACGATCCCAAGGGTGAACATTACCGAACATATTATATTTAATGTCAGTTTTATAATGCAGCTCTTCACGTAAGTAATAATTAATAGCGGGAGTGAAGCTATGTAACCAAGAGCTTAACTCAGCATTATAGTCTGGACGTGAACCGGCAACTTTTTTATCAATACCTAAATAACGTGAATCTAAGCGACCAATGGTTTGCTTCCTATCACGTAATAATTCTTTCCAGAAAAATGATGTATCAACATCTAAGTTATTATTAATCACGGCCGATACGGATAAACCTGAGTACTGGGCAACTTGCTCAGCAATAACTTGTTTTTCTTGTACGGAAATAAAACCACCTTTAGCTAAGGCAGGTAAATAGTCATTAAGCGTAAAGGCTTCTACTTGTGCCAATAATTCAGTTAACGGCTTTTGCTGCAACACAGGTGCTAATGCTTGGTGATACCAAGCAGCTGCGGTAAAGTAAGGCAACCTATTAGCCGCTTTAACTGGACCATCGCGTTTAATACCAATATCAGTAGGTGAAACTAATATCACCCCATTAACATACATCCATTGGCGTGATTGCAACGCTTGTGCTAAACCAGCAACACGCGTAGTACCATAGCTTTCACCTATTAAATATTTAGGCGAGCGCCAGCGATTGTTGCGACTTACAAAGGTATTGACCCATTCTGCTAAATAGCTAATATCGGCATTGACACCAAAGAAGTATTTTTTCTGTTCTGCTTTAGTAGGCATTTTGCCATCTTTATTAGGTAACACGCGTGAATAACCAGTATTTACTGGGTTAACAAAAACAATATCGGCAACATCTAAAATAGAGTATGGATTAGTTTTTACGCCATAAGGCTGTAACGGATAACCTTCAGCATCTACGTTTAATACTTTAGGTCCTGTATAAGCGACATGCATCCACACTGAAGCAGAGCCAGGACCGCCATTAAATGAAATAACTAATGGCCTTTTAGCTGTGTTTTTTACATCGCTACGTTGATAATAAGTATAAAACAAGCTGGCCGTTGGGTTGCCTTCTTCATCCCACACCGGCTGTGTGCCTGTGGTCGCAGTATAGTTAAACTTTTCACCGTTAACTTTAGTGGTGTGCTTAGTTACACTCTTTTCATCAATTTTCAGTTTACGTTCATGGTTATTTTGTTGTGGCTTAGTTAGCGCTTTTTCTTCGGCTAACGCTGGGACCGTTGACCAGCCTAACAGCAAAGTCACCAAGACTAAACGGCTTAGTAACTTAGAGTATGTTAGACATATATGAATAGTGGAAGTAGCGATAATTAAATCCTCACCAGATTAAAATTACTGACATTTAACTTATCAAAGTAGCAGTTATGGTATTAAAGGTAAAATAGCTTTCGCTAAAGCGATGTCAAAATAGGATGAATCGTGGTACAAAAATAAAGTACAGTGGTAAACCTCACTAGAATACTTATTGGCAACTTATTCGAGAATATCCTTATAAGCTATGATTACACTTTTTATACAGGGCTGTGCTTGTTATATAGCCGCAACAAGATAAGCTAATTCAATGCGAAAAAACGTCACTAAAAAATTCATAGCATTATTATTTACAATCATATTAAGTGCTTGTGCAGGCACTTCATTTAATGATTTATTTAGTAATTATAATCAACAAATGCAAGCCGTAAAAAGTGCCCAACAACAAGGTCGTTTTCAACAAGCACTATCATTAATACCCGAACGTAGTGAAAGTAATGGCAGTTATCACTTAAATTTATTAGAGAAAGCTCGCTTAGCGTTTCTGGCCAATAATAACCTAGTAAGTCAGCAAAACTTTACTAAAGTGTACCAAAAGATCCAGCAAGCTGAACAAGCAGCTAAAGTCGAAGTTAGTCGTGGTATCGACAATGTCACCGCTATCATAAGTAACGATAATGCAACACGATACGATATTCCCTATTATGAACAAAGTATGCTGCACTCTTATCAAGCGTTAAATTACTTAAGTCAAAGCGATCTCTCTGGCGCTTTAGTTGAAATTCGACGGGCGAATATAGTACAAAATAAAGCACTGCAAGCTAATCAAAAAGAGCTTTATGATAGCCAACAAAGTATGGCTAGCAAAGGTATTAACCCTAGTGACCTAGCCAATAACTATCCAGTGATGAATAACGTCATTGGCGAAGTAAAAAATGGTTTTCAAAATGCCTATACCTTTTACTTATCCGGCATACTGTATGAAGCTGCAGGGCAAAGCAATGATGCCTATATAGATTATAAAAAAGCCTTAGAAATTTACCCTAATAACATCACTCTACAAAAAGACGTTTGGCGCTTAGCGACCCAACTTGCTATGACAAGTGACATATCGTTATTTAAGTCTCGCTTTGCAAGGAGTATCAGCGAAAGCAATCAGAAAGATAAGCCTAATGAACAAAGTAAAATGGGGCAATTAGTTATACTTATCGAGCAAGGTATTATCGCCAGTAAGCAGGAAGCCTCAATAAATTTACCCATTTTTACTAGTCATAACGATATACGTTTTTATAGCCTTGCTTTACCCAGTTATCAAAATCGTTTAGCGCAATATTCAGGTCTTTCGTTAAACTATCAAGGACAGACCTATCAATCACATGAAATTGTTCGTCTACAATCTCTTGCCGCTAAGCAGTTGCAAGATAGTATGCCAACCATTGTTACCCGACAAATTATACGGCTAGTTGCTAAAGAAGAAATACGGCAGCAATTTAGCCGCAAAATTGGTGACATTGGTAATATATTAGCTAGTCTATACAATGTTGCTTCTGAAAAAGCAGATACTCGAAGCTGGAGTACACTACCCGATAGCATTCATATACTTAGACTAACATTATCACCAGGAAAACATGATATTGATGTCAATATTAATGGTACTCAACGCACAATCACTGTTGAGATAAACGAGGACAGACAAACCTTAATAAAAGTGACCTCGATTGGTAATTATAGCGATTATCAAAGTATAAGTCTTTAAGCAAGCCACAGCGCCTTATTAGAATATGGAGTATTAAATAATGAAAAATATGAATATGATAAGCATATCAGCGATAACATCAGGCTCAACGCTGTTAGTAGTAGCATTAACGACAACATTATTACTAAGTGGTTGTAAAAATGTTCCACCGATGACTTCAGGGATCGGCAGTGAACAAATAGCCCCTGGACAAAAATACAGCCAGTATTTACAAGTACATAATGCAGAGTTAAGCAAAAAGCTTCATATTAGTGATATTAGGACGAGAACTCATAACGACTTACTCGAACTTAACTTATCACTGACGAGTACTTATGAAAAAACACTCAAACTACAGTATCAATTTACTTGGTTTGATAAAGAAGGCTTTGTTATTGAGGCAGGTAAAAGCCCGTGGAAACCGCTGAATTTACACGGTATGCAAACAGCAATAGTCCCTGGGTTAGCCCCGACTCCACGTGTAGCATCATATAGCCTTTATGTGCGTGAGATACCAGAAAAGTTTTTTAGATATTAGCACGTATGACTAAAAATAGACGACTACCCGATTAAGCTCTAGGGTATCAAAACAATAGTGAAATAAATTAACATTAGCAAGCGAAGGAAAACACAATGAAAAATCTGATTCTTATTACCGGTATTGCATTAACACTTACCCTTGCAACTGGCTGTACCAATAAGTCGGTAGTACGTTATGGCGATGCAACCGCTGTTGAAACAACCGATATTAACTTCGGCTCTACCGACCTACAAAAAGTTGCCGCAGAGATGACGGACTCATTATTAGTTTCGCCAGTAGTAGGCACATTAACCGCCAACACTCGCCCTATTCTCTTTGTCGAAAGTATCAAAAACAAAACTAGCGAACATATTGATACTGAATCAATTACCGACTCTATTTCAACCAAGTTACTACGTTCAGGTAAATTTAGGTTTGTCGATATGGATCGAGTCACAGCGGTACGAAAACAACTTGATTATCAACAAAGTAGTGGCATGGTAGACCCAAGTAAAGCCATGCAATTTGGCAAACAAGTAGGTGCTCAATATATGCTTTATGGCAACTTAGCCAGTATTGTAAAATCTAATAAAGATCAATCAGATGTTTATTACAAATTTACCCTGCGTTTAATGGATTTACAAAGTGGTTTAGTCGAATGGGCTGATGAAACTGAAATTCGTAAAACTAAAGGTAAAGAATTCATTAGCTGGTAGCCTATGGTACTGCTAATTGAATGATAAATTGCGAGGAGTCTCGATGAAAACGTTATTATTAACAAGTTTAACCCTGCTTATCTTTATGGTCAGTTATTCAGTCAATGCTGACTATGATAGAAACAAAGCCGTCCCCGTTGCAAAGTAAGCGTATAGCTAACGACACCTAGCTTTTCTTAATGTTCCAAGGTAACAGCGGCTCAATGTTACCTGGCTGCTCAGCAAGGTGCTGTAAGCAAGTAG
>NZ_SZVP01000078.1 GCF_005885605.1 Colwellia ponticola
AAGCTTGGACAGATATGCGAAAATACCGCTACGACAACGTAAATATTTACAAAACAATGGCTTTCCCAACTAGCTTATTTGTTGATAATAATGGAAAATTACCATACCGAGTTCGTCCAAGATTCAACTCAGAATATGTATGGAATTTTGCGGCTTTACAAGCAATTGGCGCAGATAAAGTGGATTATCATACAATAGAAATGTGGTTTTCTAAACCGTAATTTATCAAAACTATAAAACGTATTACATGAAAAATATACTTAACATTATTAAAAAATCCATTGTACCACTTTTAGGAGCGGCACTGGTTGTATCTTGTGGAGAGGAACACGATTTCACTCCTTACGCAGTAAGTGCGTCTGATAACACTTCTAACGTAAAATTTATTCACGCAGCGATTGGTGCAAATGGAACTAATCTTCAGGTGAATTATTTTATTGGAGCAGAGAAAATATCCTCTGTTGGCGTTACCGTT
>NZ_SZVP01000079.1 GCF_005885605.1 Colwellia ponticola
TATAAAAGGATATGACACTCATGTTACAGACGGTCGTGTCATTTATTATGGAGATACTAATCATGAAGTAAGCACCGATGCAAAATACGATCAATTATTGATCGCTGGCACTGCAAATAAGGAACGCTTCATTGAATATCTGGTTACTCATGAAAGCGGTCAAACCGACTATTATACTTTTTGCCAACAAGCTGCGCAATGTGGTATTGCCAAGTCGCGTATTGATATCATCGAGATGACCTGCACTTATCTTACCTCTGCAGAGGATCCCATTGTGATAGAAAAAATTCCGGTTTAATTTTTTGAGTTGTCTAATTTTCAATTACTAGTCATACAACTATAACTGAAATATAGTACTACCCCATTCAATTATTAAAATAAATACTACGGCAGCAATCAGTTAAACTTAATCATAAAAAAAACGGGAATAAATCCCGTTTTTTTATGCTAAGTTTTTACTGCCTTTTAAAACTTA
>NZ_SZVP01000080.1 GCF_005885605.1 Colwellia ponticola
GACGCGTTTCACTTCTTCAGTTTCCAGCGCACGTGGAGCGCTGGGCTGCACCGGGCCAGCTTTGCCAGGTTCGATCCAGGCATACACCGTGGTGTCCACCGCAGGCACCTTGCCCGAGGAGACCGGCACTATGCCGTGTACCGAGGTGTGGGACATACGGCCTACGTGCCAGAGCTGCGCAAAAATCTTCCCGCCCTTGGCGTGCACCGCGTCAGTCACTTTGCGCCAGCCTGGCAAATGCACATCTTCGTAAATGCCTGGGGTATAAAGATAGCCGCGAGCCTCATCGGAAATAGGCAGGCCCTCGGTAATCAGCAAGCCGGCAGAAGCTCGTTGTGCGTAGTAAAGCGCGTTGGATTCATTCGGAATGTTGTTCAAGGTTCGGGTGCGAGTCATGGGGGCCATGACAACGCGGTTTTTCAAAGGAGTACCGGCTAGATCGTAAGGAGTGAACAGCTTATTCATGATTAATCTC
>NZ_SZVP01000081.1 GCF_005885605.1 Colwellia ponticola
AGCTTGAGTCGCTCGGCTTTTCTACTGTCCACGAGTATTCCAAGGCTTGATTGTTTGTGTTAGATAAGTAACATTTAATGTTATTATTATAACGCATTAGTGTGGGTGCTGTGACAAGCGGCACACGACCATTCGAAACATACAGGCAAGGGCACGTTAAATGAACACTCTTCAACCCGCAGCATTGGCCAAGTACATCGATCACACCTTGCTGGCGCCCGACGCCTCCCGCGAGCAGATTCGCACTTTGTGCGAGGAAGCCCGGGAGCACGGTTTTTATTCGGTGTGCCTGAACTCAGGGCAGGTGCCTTACGCCGCTTCCTGCCTGGCCGACGACAGCGTGGTGATTTGTGCCGTGGTGGGCTTTCCCCTGGGCGCCGGCCTGAGTGACACCAAGGCCTTCGAAGCCGAACGGGCGATTGCCGCCGGGGCAGGGGAGATCGACATGGTGCTCAATATCGGCTGGTTGAAGGAC
>NZ_SZVP01000082.1 GCF_005885605.1 Colwellia ponticola
AACAGGAATTCGAATGGTTGAAGAAAACGATCCTCCAACGCGGGGATACAATTTTGCGGGTTGCTCAAGTCATTGTTTCTCGGCAAAAAGCTTTCTTTATCGACAAGAAGCGGCCAATCAAACCTCTTACGTTAAAGGAAGTTGCGACCGAGATAAATGTGCATGAATCTACGGTCAGTCGAGCAGTCAACGGGAAATATTTGGAAACAGATTTCGGTGTATTTGAGTTAAAGAAATTTTTCACTGCAAGAATCCCTACTAACGGTGCAGAACAGACAGAAGATCTTTCAGCAGATACTGCGAAGAAAAAATTGCAGGAATTAGTTGATCAAGAAGACAAAAGCAAGCCGTTGTCGGACCAGAAATTGGTTGAATTGCTGAAAAAAGATGAGATAGCGATCTCAAGACGAACAGTAGCAAAATACCGTGATTTATTAGGAATCCCGAGTTCATCAAAAAGAAAACGTTATGATC
>NZ_SZVP01000083.1 GCF_005885605.1 Colwellia ponticola
TTTCACGTCCCATTTCTTGGGTGATGAAACCTAATTTTCTACCGTTAGCTTCGGTTCCGTTGATGGTTTCCAGGAAATAATCCAGGTGATTCGTCAAACGTACTTTTTCTTCGGTGATGTCTAATTTCTCTAAATAATAAATCAATTCTTGCTCGAAACGATTTTCATCTACATTCACTTTTAATTCTGAGATTGCAGTTTGTAAACGGTCTTTTATTGCCTGAACGCGTTCTGGATCAAGTGCCAAAGCTTCGGTCATGTATTGACGAATATTGCCAATTCGCAATTGAAATTCTTTTTCAAGAGACATTCCTTCATCTTTTCTAAAATTCAGGATGTTTTGCAACGCTTCTTCGATAACGGTTTGGATTTGTACCCAGTCGTTTTCATCGATTTCATCGCGTTCTATTTTCATGGTGTCCGGCATGCGAATTGCCATTTTCATTAGTTCGGTTTCATCAGCATCAGCATAT
>NZ_SZVP01000084.1 GCF_005885605.1 Colwellia ponticola
GTTTTCGATAAAAAAATCATATAGTTTATTGCGCAAAGTTCCATAGTAACTGGCTGAACTTTCAGTTTTTATTTCCAAAGCAAAAATGACTCCGAGAACTCTTGTTGTTGTTACTTTTGGATGATTTTTCACGCGTTCTTCAAACTCCAAATGTCTGTGATTGACACGAACTACATTCGCTTGCATTTCATCGGTTTGCAACAAGTCTAAACTAGCCAAAGCTGCCGCACAACCTGTTGGATTTGCTGTAAAGGTGTGTCCATGAAACAACGCTTTATTAATGTCGTCATCATAAAAAGCATCAAATAAATCCTGCGTAAAAGTCGTAATTGCCATAGGAATAGTCCCTCCAGTTAATGCTTTGGACAAGCACATCATATCTGGTTTTTCCACCAAATAATCCGTTGCAAAAATTCTTCCGGTTTTCCCAAAGCCCGTCATCACTTCATCCGCAATGGTTAGGACATTATTC
>NZ_SZVP01000085.1 GCF_005885605.1 Colwellia ponticola
TGAGAAATAATATAATCGGTATAGGCAGATCCTTGAGAAAAATCAATACAGACATGGATTGGTGCTTCAAAATAAGAGACTGGACAAATACCAACCAATAAAAAAAGATAATCATAAAATAAGCGAATCATGAAACGTTCATCTTTTTCCAAGAAATAACGTTTATTATCTTGTATGACATTTTGGATCGCTGTACTGAATATTGGATACGTTTCGAAGAAAAACTGCAACTGCTTTTTAGACGTAAAACTAGTCATCTCAAAGTCGAATATCCAATTTTTCCGATTGACATGCATCATCCCCATACGAAGTTCTTTTCGTATATGGAGTCTTTCTTCTTCAGAAACTTCAGTTGAAAATGGTAATCGATCAATCAATTCCACTGACATTTTTTGACTAATCATATGGATATCATGAAAATGAGCTTCCGCAAGCCCAAACGCACCATCTAATTCAAATTCTTCTTCCGT
>NZ_SZVP01000086.1 GCF_005885605.1 Colwellia ponticola
TCGCCGCCCATGAAGTTGTGGGGGGTTTGGGGGGGCTCTGGCCCTTGACTGTTGGTTAAACATGGAGAGATCGGGATTGTTTTCTCGTCCAATGTGTTCCTGTTTCTGTTCTTGCCGATCTTTCTCGGCTTGTACTACTTGAGCGGGCAACGCTATCGCAACCTGCTGCTGCTGTTGGCCAGCTACGTGTTCTACGCCTGGTGGCGAGTGGACTTCCTGGCGCTGTTCGCCGCCGTCACGCTGTGGAACTACTGGATCGGCCTCAAGGTCGGTGCCGCCGGCGTGCGCACCAAGCCGGCCCAACGCTGGCTGCTGCTGGGCGTGGCGGTCGACCTGTGCATCCTCGGCTACTTCAAGTACGCCAACTTCGGCGTCGACAGCATCAACGTGATGATGAAGTCGGCCGGCCTGGAGCCGTTTATCCTCACCCACGTGCTGCTGCCGATCGGGATCTCGTTCTACATCTTCG
>NZ_SZVP01000009.1 GCF_005885605.1 Colwellia ponticola
TTCCGAGTTTTGATGTCAACGTTTATTTTAAAGTATTTTAAAAACATTTTAAAAGTTCACGTTAAGTTAACAGATTTACCTTAAAAGGTAAGAGATAACTTATCAAAACAGTTCGTTGATGGTTCATTTTGCGTGAACCCCTTGGAACTGGAGCGCATTATAGAGAGCTTTGAATTCTGGTCAAGTCTTTTTCTATTCTTTTTGATTTTATTATTTAATTGCTTAATTACCTCTCAAAAAGGATATTAAATCACCAAAAAGAAAAAACAGCTTACGTATATAAACTAGATTAGTCATATTTTGATGGTTATTGATGTTCAAACTCACTTTAGCACCCCTAGCACAACAAAGTACTACATACAGAGTCCGCCATCAATTTCAACCACGCGGCCAGTGAAGAATTCATTTTCAAAAATATATTTAGCGGTATGAGCGATTTCTTCTGCTTCACCTAAACGACCTACAGGTTTCATTTTTTCTAACCTATCTCGCATTTCTGGTTTCATTGCATCAGTCATGGCGGTACGTATAACACCTGGTGCAATAGCGCCCACTCGTATTCCATGACGGCCAAGCTCTCTAGCCCACGTTGTTGTCATTGCAACTACGCCTGCTTTTGCCGCAGAATAATTGGTTTGTCCCATATTGCCGCCACGAGCAATGGAAGACATATTGATAATAACGCCTTTTTTGCCACCTTCAATCATATGCACCGCGGCTTCTCGACCACATAAAAAGACACCGGTGAGGTTTACATCGATAACGGATTGAAAGTTTTCTAGCGACATTTTTTTAGTCACCACACCATCTTTTGCTTTAACGAACATACCATCTCTTAATATACCGGCATTATTAACCAAACCATCAATGCCGTTAAAGTCAGTATTAATTTGTTGAAATACTTTTTCTACTTCACTTTCTTTACTGACATTGGCAAGGTAATAATCAACCCTAGCTCCGTCAATACCCGCTAACTTAACTTGTTGAACGCTTTCTTTTAATTGTTCTTCATTTAAGTCAATTAACGCAATGTTAGCGCCGGATTGAGCAAAGCTAATTGCCATAGTCAATCCTAAGCCTTGGCCACCGCCGGTTATGACAATATTTTTATTTTGTAATTTCATTTTATTTACTTCATTTTATTTAATTTAAGTAATTTAACCTAAATAGGTTATTAATAAACCTTTTCAGCTATAGCTATCAACTTAACGGACATATGTTAGCTAGTGGGTGCTGTTGCTTTGACCAAATTGCTTCAAAAAACCAATCAATAACTTCAGGTTCAATTAACTCAACCGATGAATAATGCCATTGTGGTTTATTATCTTTATCAATTAATAATGCTCGGACTCCCTCAAGAAATTCACCAAAATAACCACTTTTAACAGCTAAGTTTAATTCCATACGAAAACAGTCGGCGAGTGACATGCCTTTAGCTCTGTTTATTTGCACGTAGGCTATGTGTGCACTTAAAGGACTACCTCTTCGTAATGACTTTTGCGCTCTGCTAAACCATATGTCGTCAGTTTCAACACTTAATATAGCGGCTAAAATTTCTGATACGTCATTATTGTTAACCAAGTGACTGATTAATTTTTGATGATCTTTTAACGGTGAGTTGGGTAATTTACTTGCTGAGGTTATTTCAAACGCTTGTAACAGTTGTGAGGCTTTCTCATGATTTAAGGGGATAGTTTCTCCCCAATTAATCGCCGTAAGTTGTGTCAGTAAATCATCTTTATGGCGCTGTTCAACAAAGTAATCACCAAGCTGACAATACTTAGCATCTGCTGCGTTGATTGATGCACCAGTTAGGGCTAGAAATAAGCCACAACCTGTTGGCATTTTATTGAGAAAATAACTAGCTCCGACATCAGGAAATAAACCAATCCCCACTTCTGGCATAGCAATACGTGAGGTTTCGGTAACTATTCTATGGCTAGCGCCAACAAGCATACCAACACCACCGCCCATAACAATACCACTCCCCCAAACAATGAAGGGTTTATTAAAAGTATGTATTAAAAAATCTAATTGGTATTCTAAGGTGAAGTAATCTTCAATCTCTGATGCAAAGTTATTTTCTGTTTTTAGTTTATCAATAATACTGCCAGTACTGTTATTTACTTGCGCATCATTATTTTTCATTACGCTTTTTTTCATTGCACCATGTAAATGTACAATATCACCACCAGCACAAAAGGCCTTTTCGCCCTCACCTTGCAAAAATACCGCGGCAATATCTTTTTGCTGTTGCCATGTGATTAGTTTTGGGTAAAGTAATGCCGCCATGTCACCACTTAACGCATTAAGTGATTTAGGGGAGTTAAGCGTTATCACGCCAATTTTTTTACCATTATTACAATTAACTTCCTGAAAGATAATTACATCTGTCATAATATTTCCTATACATTATTATCGTTTTTTTTGTCTTCTTTTAGCGCTGTTAAAGGTAAATGTAGCGAGACTACTGATTTAACCAAACGGGTTTACGTTTTTCAAGAAAAGCTTGTACCCCTTCTTTTTGATCGAGTGAGTTGAATAGCTCAACAAAAGCTAAACGCTCTTGTGGTAGTGCTTGTTCAATGGGCATAAGACGATTTTTTTGAATTAATATTTTACAAGCGGTTACTGCGACAGGACTTTGCTTAGCTACTTTTTCTGCCAATGCTATTGCTGTGCTTTTTGCCTCACCTTGAGCAACAACCTCCTCGACTAAATTAATGGTTAATGCTTTTTGTGCATTAATGCGTTCACCACATAAAATCATCCGTTTAGCCCAACCTTCGCCTACCAGTAACGCGAGGTTTTGTGTGCCGCCAGCACAAGGAAGTAACCCGACACTCGCTTCAGGTAACGCCAATACAGCATGCTCTTCTGCAATACGAATATCGCATGCTAAAGCGACTTCTAAACCTCCGCCCATAGCATAGCCATTAATCGCTGAGATAGAAACACCACGAAATGCTGCTAAGGTTTCAAAGGCTTGACCAAAAATATCACTCATATCGGTGGCGACTTTTTTATCACTCTCAGCAAAAACATTCAGATCCGCTCCTGCAGAAAAAAACTTAGTACCGTCACCGGTTAATACCAGAGCGTAAATATTTTTATCGTTATTTAAGACTAAAACCAAGTCTCGAAAATCAACTAAACTTTGCACTGTCCAGGTATGCGCAGGGGGATTATTAAAGGTCACAACGGCGGTATGGTCAATCACCTTGACATGTAAATATTGTGATGAATAATCAGGCATTCTTTTTCTTCCTCAGTTAACTATTTTCAGTAAAGCGCTTTTAGTATGGATTTTTATAATAGTGGAAATACTTGCTAGGGCTTTTGAAAACACTGTCGAAGGTTCGAGCTAAAAGTATTTTAGCTCGAACAAAAACTTTAGCTAAAAAGATCAACAGTCCTAATTAAAGTAACTGTCCTGCCCCTTCAGTTAATAACCGACGAGCAATAATAACGCGCATAATTTCATTCGTTCCTTCAAGAATTTGATGAACACGTACATCTCTAAAATGGCGCTCTAATGGGTACTCTTTAATGTAACCATAGCCACCATGAATTTGCAGTGCCGCATCACACACTTGAAAACCAATATCAGTAGCAAAGCGTTTTGCCATGGCGCAATAGGCGGTTTTTTCAGGATCATTTTGATCGAGTTTAAATGCCGCTAAACGTACTAACTGTCTGGCAGCAACAAGCTCTGTTGCCATATCGGCCAATTTAAATTGTAAACCTTGAAAGGCAGCAATAGGTTTACCAAATTGTTCTCGTTCTTGCATGTAGATCATCGCAGTATTTAACGCTTGTTGCGCTGTACCTATTGAGCAAGTCGCGATGTTAATACGCCCGCCATCTAATCCCTTCATCGCCAGTGAAAATCCTTCACCTTCACTAGCAAGTAGGTTTTCAACAGGTACTTTGACATTTTCAAAAGTGATCTGACGCGTAGGTTGAGCGTTCCAGCCAAGCTTATCTTCTGCTTTACCATAAATAATCCCGTCAAGATCAGCAGGAATAACAAGGGCTGAAATACCTTTAGGCCCTGCTTCTCCAGTACGTACCATCACCACCAATACATCGGTTTCGCCAGCGCCTGAAATAAAGACTTTAGAACCATTAATAATATAATGATCACCGTCTTTTTTTGCGCGGGTGCTAAGTGAAGCAGCATCTGAACCTGATCCTGGTTCGGTTAAACAATAAGAGGCTAGCTTTTCACCGGTAACAAGCGTTGGGCACCAAGTATCTTTTATTGATTGTGTTCCCCAAGTGGCGATCATCCATGTAGCCATATTATGAATGGTCATCATAGCTGTTGTGGTAGTACAACCCATCGCAAGCTGTTCAAATATGATTGATGAATCTAATCGACTCAAACCTAAACCCCCAGCATCTTCTGGTGCATATAATCCACAAAAGCCAAGTTCACCCGCTTTAGTAATAATTTCTTTAGGAAAGGTGTGCGCTATATCCCACTTGGCAGCATTGGGTAATAATTCACTATCACTAAATTGCTTAGCCGTATCGGCAAACATTTGTTGGTCTTCGGTTAAGTCAAAATTCATCTGTAATTCCTTCCTTAATAAAGCATACATTGATGCTTTGGCTCTATAGCTTGATGCGGCTATTTGGGTATTGGTATTAGGGTCTATTAATTACAAAATTTCTAACGCTATGGCTGTTGCTTCTCCGCCGCCAATACAAAGCGAAGCAATACCTTTTGGTTTACTACCATCAGTTAAACCTTTATTTTTTAGTGCGTGTATTAAGGTCACCATAATACGTGCTCCACTTGCCCCTAACGGATGACCTAACGCACAGGCACCACCATGAACATTAACTTTATTGATATCTAACGACATATTTTTAACCGCCAACATAGTGACCATGGCAAATGCTTCGTTTATCTCAAATAAATCAACATCAGTTGTTTGCCAGTTTGCTTTTGCCAAGACTTTTGTCATGGCGCCAACCGGCGCAACCGTAAACTCACTTGGTGCTTGTGCATGAGTTGCATGCGCTACAATTTTACAAAGTGGTGTTAAACCACGCTTTTCAGCTTCTGATAATTTCATCATCACCAGTGCCGCTGCGCCATCTGAAATAGAACTAGAATTTGCTGCGGTAATCGTACCGTCTTTTTTGAACGCGGCGCGCAATGAAGGTATTTTATCTGGGCGTGCATTACCAGGTTGCTCGTCGGTATCAATTATGGTTTCTTGACGTCTATTTACTACGGTGACCGCAGTGATTTCATTTTTAAAAGCGCCAGATTCAATTGCTTGATTGGCACGACTTAATGAACGGATAGCAAATTCATCCATTGCTTCACGGGTAAAGCTCGCTTCATCAGCCGTATCTTGCGCAAAACAGCCCATAGAAATACCATCATAGGCATTTTCTAAGCCGTCAAGCATCATATGATCTATTACTTGAGCGTGTCCCATACGCAGACCTTCTCTTACTTTTGGTAAAATGTAAGGTGCGTTACTCATACTTTCCATACCACCAGCAATAGCGACATCAATAGATCCTGCAAGTAATGAATCATGAGCTTGCATCGCCGCTTTCATCCCTGAACCACAGACTTTATTAATGGTGGTACATACAGTAGATAATGCTAAATCTGCCGTAATGGCCGCTTGTCTTGCTGGCGCTTGTTTTAAGCCTGCAGGTAACACACAGCCCATAATAACTTCATCAATTTGATCATTAGCTAAATTAGCTGCAGTTACTGCCGCCTTAATAGCGCAGGCACCTAATTCAGGTGCGGTTACCGATGATAAACAACCGCCAAAACCACCCATGGGTGTTCTTACCGCGGAAACAATAACAATAGGATCTAATAATGACATGGCGCTCTCCAGCTTATAAATGGTTTCAAAAAATAATAATTTCGAATAATACGTTAATAATTTACCTAAAGCCTAACCCAATATAGAAGTTTACGTCAACGTAAACATTTTTTTATTGGGCTAATATTATGACCAGTAAATAAAACGTTAGGCTTCTTTCTACCTATATCATTTATAAAGGTTACTTTTTATATTTAAAACCCAAAGTAACCTTTACGTTAACGTAAACTTATTATAAGATAAATCAATGAACAGTTTTCAAGATGATAGACGAGTAACTAGATGACCCAGAAAATTAGCCAAACCAAATATTCCATTAGTGAATTATCAAAAGAGTTTGATATTACTACGCGCAGCATACGCTTCTATGAAGACCAAGGCTTAATTTCTCCGACACGTAAAGGGCAAACAAGGATTTATAGTCAACGGGATAAAGTTCGACTCAAGCTCATTTTACGTGGTAAACGTCTTGGTTTCTCATTAGCAGAAACAGGCCGTTTGTTCGAGCTTTATGATGTGGATAAAACCAGCGCGACACAATTAAGTAGCATGATGACGTTAATTACCGATAAAAAACACGATTTAAAACAGCAGCTTGACGATATAAATGCGGTATTAATTGAGCTTGATGGCTTAGAAGATAACTGTAAAAGAATACTAGATACACTTAAAACCGGTGAATAATACAAGTAAAGCCAAGACGTAATTTATTCGCTCACACTTATTAACTATAAACCCACAGCACTAGACTGCTATTAACCACTCCTAAATAGGATTGAGTTGACTAAAGAGGAAATACCATGATTTCAAAATATACGCCATTTAACTTTAATTTAGGTGAAACTGTCGACATGATTCGCGATCAAGTTAATGCTTTTGCTCGTGACGAAATAGCACCTCGAGCAGCACAAATAGATATTGATAATGAATTTCCTCAAGATTTATGGCGTAAGTTTGGCGATATGGGGTTATTAGGTATGACCGTGGAAGAGCAATATGGTGGCTCTGGTTTAGGTTATGTCGAGCATATTGTAGCGATGCAAGAAATTAGTAGAGCTTCCGCATCTGTTGGTTTGAGTTACGGCGCTATGTCAAACCTATGCTTAAACCAATTACGCAAAAATGGCTCTCATGAACAAAAATTAAAATACTTACCAAAACTTTGTACTGGCGAGCATATTGGCGCACTTGCCATGAGTGAACCAAACGCCGGCTCAGATGTTGTCAGTATGAAACTCTCTGCTAGAAAAGTGACTGATGAAAAAGGAGATAAGTATATTCTTAACGGTAATAAAATGTGGATCACCAACGGACCCGACGCTGATGTTTATGTTATTTATGCCAAAACAGATACCAATGCCGGCTCAAAAGGTATTACCGCTTTTATTGTTGAGCGTGATTATCCTGGTTTCTCTCGCCATCAAAAGCTCGACAAATTAGGTATGCGTGGTTCAAATACCTGTGAATTAGTTTTTCAAGATTGTGAAGTGCCCGCTGACAATATTTTAGGGGCTGAAGGTAAAGGCGTTCAGGTATTAATGTCTGGATTAGACTACGAACGCGTTGTTTTATCTGGCGGTTCTTTAGGCATCATGGACGCCTGTATGGACTTAGTTATACCTTATATACATGACAGAAAGCAGTTTGGTCAATCGATTGGTGAGTTCCAATTAGTACAAGGCAAAATTGCTGACATGTACACACAAATGAATGCCGCCAAATCTTATGCTTATATGGTTGCTCAAGCCTGTGATCGTGGTGAAACAACCCGTAAAGACTCTGCCGCTGTTATTTTATATGCGGCAGAATTAGCGACTAAAATGGCGCTTGATACTATTCAGCTACTGGGCGGCAATGGTTATATCAATGAATTTCCAGCAGGTCGTTTACTACGTGACGCTAAATTGTATGAAATTGGCGCGGGTACCTCTGAAATTCGCCGCATGCTCATTGGTCGTGAGTTGTTCAACGAATCAAAATAACTATTCACCTTGTCGCTGTATAGCCAAATTAAGGCATTAAAAGTACTCATTGATAGTCAATAATGAATAAGGTAACCAGTAAAAATTTAGTTTGCAGCGAGTTAGTTCAAATACAAGAAAAAAAACGGAGTTGACGCTAGTCAATGAGTATTTTTCAACGAAGTAGTTGGGCTAAATAACAATAAAATAAAGGTTTACTAATTAAAATTAAGGTTTTCCCGTGGCAAAAATAATAAGTAAGATAAATACTCGCAGCCAAGACTTTTTAGACAATGCTGCTCATATGCAAAAACAAGTCGATGATTTGCGTTATAAACTCCAACAAATAAAAATTGGTGGCGGCGACAGTTTACAAGAGCGCCACCTTAGCCGCGGTAAATTATTACCACGAGATAGAGTTAACGCCCTATTAGATAAAGGCTCTGCTTTTTTAGAGTTTTCACAACTAGCTGCTTATAAGGTCTATGATGACAGCGTCCCTTGCGCTGGCATAATTACCGGTATTGGTCGTGTATCTGGACAAGAGTGTGTCATTGTTGCTAATGACGCCACAGTTAAAGGCGGTACTTACTATCCGCTTACCGTCAAAAAACACCTTAGAGCACAAGCAATAGCACAAGAGAATAATTTACCTTGTATTTATTTAGTTGATTCAGGTGGTGCTAATTTACCTAACCAAGATGAGGTGTTTCCCGATAAAGAACACTTTGGTCGCATTTTCTTTAATCAAGCCAATATGTCTGCTAATAATATTCCTCAAATAGCGGTAGTTATGGGCTCTTGTACTGCTGGCGGCGCTTACGTCCCTGCTATGGCTGATGAGTCTATTATAGTTAAAGAACAAGGCACCATATTTTTAGCGGGCCCGCCTCTTGTTAAAGCAGCAACCGGTGAAGTTGTGAGCGCGGAAGATTTAGGCGGCGCTGATGTTCACTGCCGCACTTCTGGGGTAACCGATCATTACGCACAAAATGATCACCACGCGCTAGACATTGCCCGATCTGCTATTAAAAACTTAAATAGAGTCAAGCCGATAGCAATAGATTTACAACAAGTTATTGAACCACAATATCCAAGTAAAGATATTTACGGCATTATTCCTAAAGACACTCGCCAGCCTTATGATATTCGAGAAGTCATTGCTCGCATTGTTGATGGCAGTAATTTTGATGAGTTTAAAGCCCTTTACGGTACTACCTTAGTCTGTGGCTTTGCACGAATATTTGGCTACCCCGTTGGCATAGTTGCCAATAATGGGGTGTTATTTGGTGAGTCAGCCGAAAAAGGCGCACACTTTATTCAACTGTGTGCACAACGAAAAATTCCTTTAGTATTTTTACAAAACATTACCGGCTTTATGGTAGGCAAGCAGTACGAGTCTAGTGGTATAGCTAAACATGGCGCTAAAATGGTAACGGCTGTTGCCACAGCACAAGTACCTAAGTTTACCATATTAATTGGTGGTAGCTTTGGCGCGGGTAATTACGGTATGTGTGGTAGAGCTTATGACCCACGTTTTTTATTTATGTGGCCCAATGCTCGTATTTCAGTGATGGGTGGCGAACAAGCGGCAGGTGTAATGGCACAAGTTACCCGTGATAAAAAAGAAAAACTAGGTGAACACTGGAGTGATGAGCAAGAGCAAGCATTCAAGCAACCCATTATTGACAACTATGAACACCAAGGCCATCCGTATTATGCCTCGGCGCGTTTATGGGATGACGGTATTATCGATCCCGCTGACACACGTCAAGTATTAGGGTTAGCAATCTCTGCCGCCTTAAACAAACCGATTAAAGACACCAAGTTTGGCATTTTCAGAATGTAGCATGCCTTGCTTAGCTAAACGAACAACTATTCTTTTAGCTACTTTTCTGGCTGTACTCAACTTATAGCGGCACTCAACGTAAAGGAAAAAATATGTCGATTAACACATCAACTTCTCTGCTAACGCCAACGTTAGTCTCTGATAAAGTGCTTTATACGATAGCAAGCAATGGCGTAGCGACCGTTACTTTTGATAATGGCGAAAAGCATAACGCCTTTGATGACGTTATTATTAAGACCTTAACCGATATTTTTCACGATATTGCTCAGCGTGACGACATAAAGGTGATGGTATTAGCTGCAAACGGGAAAAGTTTTAGTGCGGGTGCGGATTTAAGCTGGATGAAACGCATGGCTGGTTATTCTTATGAAGATAATCTCAAGGATGCCAATGCCTTAGCACAAATGCTCAACGCGTTAAATTTTCTACCACAAGCGACGATTGCTAAAATTCAAGGGGCAGCTTTTGGTGGCGCTGTTGGGCTGGCGAGTTGTTGTGACATTGTTATTGCTAGCCATAAAGCCAGCTTTTGTTTAAGTGAAGTAAAATTAGGGCTTATTCCTGCAACCATTAGCCCTTATGTGGTTAATGCCATTGGCTTGAAAGCCTCAAGACGTTATTTTCAAACAGCTGAGCGTTTTTCTAGCGATAAAGCACAGCAACTTGGCTTAGTTGATGAAGTAGTGGCCGCGGATGAGTTAACGCCAGCAGTAGAGAAAATGATAGCGACTTTACTCAGTAATAGCCCTGCAGCAATGAGGCAAGCCAAGCAACTTGCTTTCGATGTTGCTTATCAAGATATTAATGAACAACTACTTAGCGACACCAGCGCACGCATCGCTAGCATTCGTGTATCAAGTGAAGGCCAAGAAGGCTTAAGCGCTTTTTTTGACAAGCGTAGCCCGAGTTGGCAACAACCGACTACACCGACTACAGCCAAGAGTGAAGGATAATTAAATGTTTACTAAAATATTAATTGCTAACCGTGGTGAAATTGCTTGCCGCATTATAAAAACAGCTAAAAGAATGGGCATTTTAACGGTGGCTGTTTATTCTGACGCTGATCAAAACGCTTTACATGTTCATATGGCTGACGAAGCGATTTATTTAGGCGGTTCACCGTCACGGGAAAGTTACCTTGTCGGAGAGAAAGTCATTGCTGCCGCTAAAAAAACAGGCGCACAAGCTATCCATCCTGGTTATGGCTTTTTATCTGAAAATGCTGATTTTTGTCGTGCTTGTAAACAAGAAGATATTATTTTTATTGGCCCGCCTGTTGAAGCCATTGAAGCGATGGGCTCAAAATCCGCCGCTAAGAACATAATGCAAAAAGCGCAAGTGCCCTTAGTACCTGGTTATCATGGTGAAGATCAATCACGTGATATCATCAAAAAAGCTGCTGACGACATGGGCTACCCCGTACTATTAAAAGCCACCGCAGGCGGCGGTGGTAAAGGGATGCGCCAAATTTGGCATGAAGATGAATTTGATGAAGGTTTAGCGGCGGCCAAACGTGAATCAATGTCATCTTTTGGTGATGACACCATGTTAGTTGAAAAATACTTAACCCAACCACGTCATGTAGAGATCCAAGTATTTTGTGATAACCATCAAAATGCGGTGTACTTATTTGAACGCGATTGCTCAGTACAGCGTCGCCATCAAAAAGTGATTGAGGAAGCGCCTGCTTTTAGCATGAGTGAAACGTTACGCGCGCAAATGGGTGAGTCGGCAATTAAATCTGCTCAAGCAATTGGTTATCAAGGTGCTGGCACGGTTGAGTTTTTGCTTGATATTGATGGTTCATTTTACTTTATGGAAATGAATACTCGCTTACAAGTAGAGCATCCCGTCACCGAAATGATTTCAGGACAAGATTTAGTTGAATGGCAATTACGTGTGGCTTATGGTGAAACACTACCGAAAACACAACAACAATTAACCATCAATGGTCATGCCTTTGAAGCAAGAATATATGCTGAAGATCCCAGTAATGATTTTTTACCTGCTACTGGGCGATTAAACCTGTTAAAAACCCCCATAGAAAGTAAGCATGTCCGTATAGATACAGGTGTTCGCCAAGGTGATGAAGTGAGCGTTTTTTATGACCCTATGATCGCCAAACTCATTGTTTGGGATGAAAGTAGAGAAAAAGCCTTACAACGATTAGCCAAAGCATTACGTGAATATCGCATTGAAGGTGTCACCACTAATATCGAATTTTTATACAATTTAGCGACTACTGACGCTTTTATCAATGCAGAGATAGATACTGGCTTTATTGAAAAAAATAACGATGCTATTTTTCATAAAACAGCTACACAACAAGATGGTGAGCGGTTAATCAATCAATTGGCAATTGCGGCTTTATATTTAGTGCTGTCATTGGAAAATAACAATAAAGCGCAAGCGGCGCTAAGTAATGATCCCCATTCGCCTTGGCATATCCCTAGCGCTTGGCGATTAAATGAAGCACATAATCATGCACTAACCTTAGCTTATAAGGACATTGAATATGCTCTTATCATTGAACAACAACATGAAGCCAGTATTTGCAGTTATATAATCACCATAACAAGTAAAAATGGCACAACGCACACTGTTGAGTGTCAAGGGGAAATAGCCGGTGAAAAAATAACGGTGACTATTGAGGGGCATCGTAGTCAAAGTGTTATTGCTCATAGCAATAGCAGCATCAGTGTTTATCAAGAGCACGGCGTTGTTAATTTTAGGGAAATTTCAGCTGATTACGGACAAAGTCAAGATGATGATAATCATGGCGGTTTAACAGCACCAATGAACGGCACTATGGTCAGTGTATTAGTCGCATCAGGTGAACACGTTAACAAAGGTCAGCCATTAGTTATTATGGAAGCGATGAAAATGGAACATACCATTAAAGCGCCAAGTGACGGCATAATAAATGAAGTATTTTTCAGTGCTGGCGATATGGTTAATGGCGGCGCAGAATTATTAGCTTTTTCGGCGCTAGCGTTAATTGATGCTGAGGAGAAATAATGACCAAACAAAGCCACTCTTCAAGTGAGAAAGCTAATCAACCGTTGTCGCCTTTACTACCAAGTAAGGTCAAAATCGTTGAAGTAGGACCAAGAGACGGATTACAAAATGAAGCTCTCATTAATGGCAGAACGATTAGTGCCGCTGATAAAGTCGCGTTAATTGAGCAGTTAGCTGATGCTGGGATCAGTTATATTGAAAGCGGTAGTTTTGTTTCACCTAAATGGGTGCCACAAATGGCTACTTCTACTGAGGTTTTCAACACCATAAAACGTGATAACAAGGTAACTTATGCCGCATTAACGCCGAATATGACCGGCTATAACGCGGCAATAGCCGTGAATGCCGATGAAGTTGCTATATTTTCCTCTGCGTCTGAAAGCTTTAGTCAAAAAAATATTAATTGCTCTGTAGCAGAAAGCATTGAGCGCTTTGCCCCCATTATAGCGGATGCTAAAAAGCGTAATATCAAAGTTCGTGGTTATGTCTCTTGTGTGGTTGGTTGTCCTTATGAAGGCGCTATTGCTCCCGAACAAGTAGCTTTAGTTGCTGAAAAATTATTTACGATGGGCTGTTATGAAATATCGCTTGGTGACACCATTGGTGTTGGTACGCCAGCCAGCGTAATCAAAATGCTGCAAGCGGTAAGTGCACGCGTGCCTAGTAGTCAATTAGCGGTGCACTTTCATGACACCTACGGACAAGCGTTAACCAATATTTACGCTGCATTACAGTGTGGCATTAGCGTAATAGACTCTGCTATTGCTGGTTTAGGTGGCTGCCCCTATGCTAAAGGTGCATCAGGTAACGTCGCTACAGAAGATGTTGTTTATCTACTCAATGGCTTAGGTATTACCACCAATATCAATTTCAATAAATTACTACAAGCGGGTTGGTTTATTAGTCATAAGTTAGGCAAAGCGCCTGTTTCAAAAGTATCACAAGCTTATTTAGCACAACAATCATCACCTGCGCAAACACAGCAAAGCTGATAAAAGTAAAGCTAACTTTAGTACCATAGTCATAATAATAAACATTTGATAACTTAATATATATAAGAATCTGGAGGTTACAATGGCAGGATTTGACAAAGTAGTATCGAGCTATGAGGAAGCCATGGCTGGACTTACCGATAATATGACCGTGATAGCCGGAGGTTTTGGCTTATGCGGTATTGCAGAAAATTTAATTGCTGAAATAAAACGTAAAGGTACTAAAGGTCTAACCGTGGTATCGAATAACTGCGGCGTAGATGATTTTGGTTTAGGGGTATTACTAACTAATCGTCAAATTAAAAAAATTGTCGCCTCATATGTCGGTGAAAATGCTGAATTTGAACGCCAAATGATGGCAGGAGAATTAGAAGTAGAATTAACGCCACAAGGCACACTAGCAGAAAAGATGCGTGCTGGTGGTGCTGGTATCCCCGCTTTTTATACCGCAACAGGTGTAGGTACGCCGGTAGCTATTGGTAAAGAAGAGCGCAGCTTTAATGGTCGCGATTATATTTTAGAAGAAGCGATTACTGGTGACTTTGCCATCGTTAAAGCATGGAAAGCCGATAGGTACGGTAATTTAGTTTTTAGAAAAACAGCTCGTAACTTTAATCCGTTAGCGGCTAGTGCAGGTAAAATAACCGTGGTAGAAGTAGAAGAAATAGTTGAGGTAGGTGAGTTAGATCCTGATCAAATACATACGCCCGGCATTTATGTCAATCGTGTTATTAAAGGGACTTTCGAAAAACGTATTGAACAACGCACTACCCGCCCAGCAGACAAGCAGCAAGTAAAGGGAGAATTATAATGGCTTTATCAAGAGAGCAAATTGCCCAGCGTGTCGCCCAAGAACTTAAAGATGGTTATTACGTAAACCTAGGTATAGGTATTCCTACGCTGGTAGCAAACTATATTCCATCAACTATTGACGTGATGCTACAATCTGAAAATGGCTTACTTGGTATGGGTCCGTTTCCCACCGAAGATGAAATTGACGCTGACCTCATTAATGCTGGTAAACAAACCGTCACCATGGCAACCGGCGCATCTATTTTTGATTCCGCAGAGTCTTTTGCCATGATACGTGGTGGTCATGTCGATTTAACGGTATTAGGCGCTTTTGAAGTCGATGTTAATGGTAATATTGCTTCTTACATGATCCCTGGCAAGCTAATTAAAGGTATGGGCGGTGCTATGGATTTAGTCGCTGGTGCTGACAATATTATTGTGACCATGACCCATGCCTCAAAGCATGGTGTATCAAAATTACTCAATAACTGCACTCTGCCATTAACTGGCAAAGGTTGTATTAAAAAAGTATTAACCGACTTAGCATTTATTGAAATTAAAGACGGTAAATTTCATTTACTGGAACGCGCACCTGGCGTTTGTGTAGAAGAGATTGTCAAATTAACTGAAGGAGAGTTGGTGGTAACCGGTGAGATACCTGAAATGCAGTTTTAATCAATGTAGTGATAAAGATGATTACTTGTCCTTGCTCTTTACACATCACTTCACTGTAAAAACCTACAATGTAGCTATTAATAGCGACGACTAACTAAAGTGTAAGCAGTTAATCACATTGTTATAAAATATATAATACCGTAACATTAAAAATGCCAGCTTAGCTGGCATTTTTAATGTTAAATTTTTAATGTTCTAGCCTACGCCATGAAAAGACATTAGACTTAATGCATTGCACTTATTATAACAATACCCTAGCAGTAAATAACGATACAAATATATGACTTTAAAACGAAACTACCTTAATAGTAAAAATGCTTTAGTATTAACGGGTGGTGGTGCCCGAGCAGCTTATCAAGTTGGCGTTTTATCAGCTATCGCAAAGTTTCTACCGCGAAACCATGGCATTCCTTTTCCAATTCTATGTGGAACATCTGCTGGCGCAATTAATACGACGTCGTTAGCTTGTTACGCATCGTGTTTTCAGCTAGGTGTAAAAAAACTAGAGTGGGCTTGGAAGAATTTTAATATCTCAAGTATTTATTATAATGACCCTATCAATGTATTTAGTCATATAGGTAAAGGTATGCTGGCCAGTTTTCAGGCCGACTATGCGAGTAAAAGTCCGCGTAGTTTACTCAATAACGCTCCATTAAGAGAATTACTTAACCAAATACTCGACTTTACTCGCATTGATAATAATATAACGCGTGGCTACTTATCGGCGGTAGCGGTTACTGCTTCAAGTTATAGTAGTGGTGACTCAATAAGTTTCTTTCAATCGGGTGATAACAACTTACCCTGGTCACGTAGTAAAAGGCGCGGTGAATTATCTCAGTTAAACACCGAACACTTAATGGCTTCTGCGGCAATTCCAATGGTTTTTCCGTCGGTTAACATTAAAAACCAACATTTTGGTGACGGCTCTGTTCATCAACTCTCTCCGTTGAGTCCGGCGATTCATTTAGGCGCAAAGAAAATATTTGTTATTGGTGTTGATCAACCGAAAAACCCTTTAAAAAACAAAGAAAACAATCCTCAACCCCCCAGTTCAGCAACCGTTGCCGGTCACCTACTCGATTCTATTTTTTCTGATACCCTAAACAGCGATTTAGAGCGAATGGCGCGTATTAACTATACCCTTAAATTAATATCCGCTAAAAACAGAGAAGAAAACGAAGGTTTAAAACATATAGACAGTTTTGTCATTAACCCAAGCCATGACTTTAATGCTATTGCCGCTCAATATTACTACGACTTACCTTTGTCTATTCGTATACTGTTACGTAGTGTTGGTATAGGTAATGATTCAGAATCAAGTATTCTTAGCTACTTACTGTTTGAAAAAAACTTTTGTGGGGAGTTAATCAAGTTAGGTTTTGCTGATGCAATGGAAAAAGAACAAGCTATCAGAGCCTTTCTTGATATTTAGCGTTAGCTATCAAGGAGTAGTAATTACCCAAAAAAATATTAACAGCCTCTACAACTATGATTAATGACCTTCTTGTAGGTAACGTTCTACGCGCTCTACTCTTCTAGGCTTGCCACGTACAATTAACGTATCTTGATCGCATAAAACAGTGTCTAATGCTGGCAATTGTGTGTCAATTTCACCGCGCCGTAAGCAAACAACATCAATGCTGCGCTTTGTTAACGCTAAAGAGGCAAGTGTTTTACCGCACGCAAAAGAGTCACTATTAATAAAAATGGCATGAGCAAATTCAATACGTTCGATAGCCTCTGAGCTCATATCAGTGTGTTCACCCTGAAAAAAGCCATGTAGGTGATTGTAGTGGTTTTTTCGCTCTTTTTGTACACGACGCATAATTTGAGCAAGCGGTACTCCTGATAACGACAACACTTGCGACACTAACATCAAACTACCTTCTAGGCTTTCTGGAACCACCTCATTAGCACCTGCTGCTTGTAAAGCGTTAAGCTGATCGTCATTACGCGTTCTAACTAAGATAGGCACTTGAGGGTTCATGGCTCTAACTTTTTGAATAACTTCTAATGATTGTTTATCACTGCCAAAAGCTATGACTACTAGCTTAGCCTTAGCTAAATGCGCGGCGTTAAGTAGTTCAGCTTGACGGGATGAACCAAAGAGCACTTTTTCTCCTGCCTCTCTCGCTTTTTGTGTACGCAGTGGATCAACATCAATAGCAATAAAGTCAATGCCATCTTGTTTTAAAAAGCGGCTAACCGTTTGACCTACTCGACCAAAACCACAAATAATTACGTGGTTTTCCAGTGTTTGGTTTTCAGGTAGTTTTGAGAGGTGATGCTTATCTGGTGCTTTTTCTTGACTTAAAAAAAGCCCCCAAGCTCTGGCATTATTGATTAAGTAAGGAGTAATTGCCATGCTAACAACCCCTGCACCAAGTAACATAGAAGCCACATCAAGCGGTAACACTTGGCTTTGACTAGCTAAGGCAATTAAAACAAAACTAAATTCCCCCATTTGCGCCAACATTAAGCCACAAGCCCAAGCATCTTTACTCGATTCACCAGCCTTAACGGCAAGGCTCTTAATCACGATGGTTTTAATGGCCATAAAGCAAATCATTAAGCCAATTAAACTAAAGGGGGATGAAATCAGTACCATAACGTCTAACTTCATCCCCACGGTAATAAAAAACAATCCTAGTAAAATATCGCGATATGGCCTAATGTCGGCTTCTAACTGATGTTTATATTCACTTTCACTTAACATCATACCGGCAAGAAAAGCACCTAACGCCATAGACAAACCAAACCATTGTGTAAACGCAGCAGCCAATAAGGTTACTAATAAAGTAGTTAAAACAAAGAGCTCATCAGTGCGTACTTGCGCGATAATATTAAATACTTTAGGAAGTAACCACTTACCAACAAATAATAATAGTGCTACCACTACAACGCCTTTGACCATAGCAAGTATTAATGCCAACGCCATAGAGGTTTGATTATCAAGTGCTAACATAGGAATAATAATGAGTAGAGGAACAACGGCCACATCTTGAAAAAGTAAAATAGCCACTGACAACTGACTTGATTTTCTTTTCATCGCCCCACTTTCACTTAATTGTCTAATAACAATAGCGGTGGAAGAAAGCGTTAATATGCCACCTATAACAAAAGCTGCGGGCAAACTTAACCCAAAAAATAACGCGGCTATCATAAAGACCAATAATGATATAGCGACTTGTAAACTACCCACTTTAATCACTAAGTGACGCATCGCCATTAACCGAGGTAATGAAAACTCTAGTCCAAGCGTAAATAATAGAAAAACAATACCTAATTCAGCAAAGTGCTCATAATTAACCTGATCACGCGCAAGATTTAAACCATGCTGGCCGACGATGACGCCAGCGACTAAATAAGCAAGTATTGCTGGTAGTTTAATTCGGCGAAATAACCAAACAACAAAAACAGCACAACTTAGTATCGCAAGAATCTCAAAATATCCGTTCACAAAAATCCCTTCTATTTGATTTAGGTTAAATAGTCATAATATTCCTAAAAATAAAGATACCCTAAGTGGCAAATTATTGCCGCTAACTTAATCACTGTCGTTGATAAACAACTAAACTAGCAGACTATACTTACACAGGATTTACTCAGTGTAGTATTTATTAGCAACGAATAACCATGGCATTAGATTAATTGCCCGTTTAGTACGAGATTATCGGGCTTAACGCCAAAAACCAATGTTTTAATCCGTTAACCACGCTTAGTTGACTACTTCACCGCTAATATCACCAGAAAAAATAATTGGTATGTTTATTGCTTTTATCTATTTAATTGAGAAATAGCGTCAAAATATACGCCACGTGCAATATTTTATTATTTGACTCTAGTAGATAAAGTTAACGAGGTTGTCGTATGCAAACACTAAACATACTTGATAATAGGTTTTCTCCATTTAACACCTATAGTACATTAAACACTGGTACGCTGGTTGCTGACAGCTTTAACCATAGTGTTGTTGATAAACGTCAAGTAATAGCGCTGATGACTAAATTACAAACCACATTAGATATAGATAAGCTATTAGATATTTTTGCTGTAGAAGTAACAAAGTATATTGATTTTTCAGGTCTGTACTTTCAAAGTAAAGGCTTAAACAAAGTGCTTAGAGGCAGTAGAAAAGCCAAAAAAGAACGTCAATTTGAGCTAAAAATTGATAACGTTTTTATTGGTACACTAAGTTATGGTATTAACAGCCCTATCAGCGGAAAAAACTTTGAAGTATTAGAACAGCTCCACCAGTGCTTATTATACCCACTTAAGAATGCTATTACTTATCATGAGGCGATAGCACTTGCTAGGCAGGATGCATTAACAGGGCTTGGTAATCGTCGGTCTTTCGACGAGCAATTAAAGCGTGCCATGCACAATGCTAATCGTCATCATAGTTTGGTTGGTTTAGTATTGGGCGACTTGAATAAATTTAAAGTCATTAATGATACTTATGGTCATGTTACTGGCGACCTAGTGTTACAAGAGTTTGCCAATCTATTACGCTTGTGTATCCGTGATTCTGACAGTTTATTTAGATTTGGCGGCGACGAATTCGCTATTATCGTTGAAAATGCGAATGATACTGCACTAAGTATTATTGAAAGTAGAATTAATTTCACGCTAAGTACTAATGCACTACTGAACAACTACAACCTAGGCTGTAGTTTAGGGTCAACCTTTATGAATAGAGGTGATAACGAGGTTAGTTTTTTTAAACGAGCTGATGAGATACTTTATCGTAGTAAAGTACAAGCTGCACGTTTAACCGTGGTATAGCATATAATCGAGCTTAGTATAAATCGACTACTCATGCTGAGTAGCAAGCTTTTGCAAAGCGGCCTTGCGCTCACTTGTACTAGCATTAACTAATAGCCGACAAAAGCGAACCGCTTGAGCAAATGACTGTTCGTCGATATTCCCCTTTGCACTCTGTTGTAAAACAGCGATAACGTAATGTTCATCTAATAAAAATATTTTTGCATAATGATGAATGGCATCAGATAACGAGGGATACAATACGCCGTCAAAGTTAAAACTCTGCGCCTTTATCTCGTCAATCTCTATTTCTTGCAACTCCATCCCATTTACTACCAACGGCCAACCTAAATAGCTAACTCGGGCCTTAGCAACTTCATAGATAAACCAAGCACTACGAGCAAAACCAGCAAAATTACCTTGCTCAAACTCACTATTTGCTAATTCTTCTTTAGTCCAATTAACACCAATAGAGAGGTCTTTAGCATAGCGCTGTATCAACTGTTTTTTTACATAACGTTTAACAGACGAAACCGTACTTCCTGTAGCTTTATTAGCTAATTGTTGGCATTCTTGGCAACTAGGAATGGAGATGCTAGCCGATGAACAAGTGTGAGATAAGGTCACATCACCATAAGCAGCGCTTTTAGAAGCATTAGAAGGAAAAATAAAAGCATTATTGCTAGGTTCACCACAAAACCAGCAACAATGCCTTTTATCAAAGGGGGTTTCCGTTATGATCACAGGTGTTATCACTGATTTTGTTAACTGAGTATGACTTTGCATTGACTAAGTATTTACTTACTATTTACTTAATAATAGAAGATTATTGCGTTAAAGTTTAACGCTTTTATAAATCAACGTTTCTTCTGTATCTTAGTATTGTATTTACTCTCGCTACGCGTAGTTTTATTTTTATTATTCGCTTTAACTTTTACGTCTTTTTTTGCTAAGTTTTGGTTTTTTTCCTGTGTTGCACGATATCTATTTTTACTATCACGCTTGACTGTCGCTTGTTGGTATTCACTTGCTTCTAAGCGATTAAATTCATAACCTGGTGCGATAATACGTTCAAACTTTCGTTGAATGAGTTGTTCAATATTCTCTAAGAAACGTTCATCTTTCGGACTTACTAACGAAATAGCGGTACCTGACTTACCCGCTCTACCTGTACGGCCAACACGGTGCACATAATCTTCAGCTAAAAACGGCAAGTGAAAGTTTACAACATAAGCAAGATCAGGTATGTCTAAACCGCGAGCGGCTACATCGGTTGCTACCAATACGCGAACTTTGCCTTCTCTAAAATCTTCTAACGCTTTGTTTCGAGCTCCTTGTGTTTTGTCACCATGACACAAAGCTGCTTTAATACCATCAAGTTTTAATTCTTTTGCTAGTGTATTAGCACTTTCTTTTGTTCCTGCAAAGACTAATACTTGCTTCCAATTATTAACACCAATAATTTCTGACAGTAATTCGCGTTTCCGCTCTTCAGTTACCCAGTAAACCGCTTGTTTTATTTTACCCGAGGTGGTGTTTTCTTTAGCAACACTGATTGTTTTAGGTGATTTTAAAAGTTGATTGGCTAATGACTTAACCCGATCTGAAAAAGTTGCTGAAAACATCAAGGTTTGATGCTTATGCTTAATCGCTAATAATAACTTTTCAATGTCAGCTAAAAAACCCATGTCTAACATACGATCGGCTTCATCAAGAACAAGAAACTTTACTTGTGCTAAGTCCACATTACGTAGTGCTAAATGCTCTAATAATCGACCTGGTGTTGCGACTAATACATCAACACCTTGTTTCAACATGTTCGTTTGTGATGCCATTTTACCGCCACCATAAACCACACCACATTTTACCGGCAAATATTGGCTAAACTGTTTGATATTATCGCTCACTTGATTGGCAAGTTCGCGAGTTGGCGTCAAAATCAATGCCCGAATGGCTTGACCTGAAGCACTTTTTACTTCAACAGCACTTAACTCACCAGACTGTTCATCGCTAGCAGGAACTGAGCTATTAGCCGCATGATTAGCCTTAGCGATAGCCTCTAAAATAGGTAAACTAAATGCGGCGGTTTTACCTGTACCTGTTTGTGCACTGGCGAGTAAATCAACGCCTTGGCGAATAACCGGAATTGCTTCTTGTTGAATAGGGGTTAAGTTTTTATACCCACACGCTTTAACCGCTTTTAATAAATCAGCTGATAAACCAATTGCATCAACACTCATATGTCACCTAAACCCTAAATAAACTCGTAAAATACTGAAATAGCATAATTGGAGCGGATTATAATACATATTGTTGTTAAAAGCAGAACTTGTCTTGATTAATTATCATCAGTATTAATGGTTAGCAATGGTGATAGAAAGTTAGTTTAGAATTTAGCTAAGCAAGTTAACTACGTGATTAATTGTGCTTTGTTATCGGCGCAGCAACACCTGCAGCAACATAAGGAATAACGCGCTCAATAACTCCAGCTATATCTAGCTTATTATCAAAATCATTTTGAGCAATATCAATCAAAGCTTCACTTGACGACATAGTGAAAACAATAGTCCCCATAGTAAAATGTAAACGCCAAAACATTTCTTCAGTACTTAATTCAGGGTAAGCAATTTTTACCGCTTGAGTGAAATGAGTAAAAACATTAGGATATTGCGTAGTTAAAAACCAGCGTAAAAAGCCTTGGCTATCGGTATAACCACGTCCTAATAGTTGTAAAAAGGTACTCGTACCATTTACCTTAAATTCATTAAGGTATAGTAATGGCTCTATAAAGGCAGAAAAAACATCGTGTAAACTCGGTTTTTCTTCTGCTTGGCAAATTAAGGCTAAGGCCGCCTCTAATTGAGGGGAAAGTTCATCCATATAGCGAGACATAACCGCTTTAATAAGCTCTTTTTTTGAGCCAAAGTGATAATTTACCGCAGCTAAGTTGACATTAGCTTGGCTAGTAATTTCTCTTAAAGAAGTACCGTTAAAGCCTTTATCGGCAAAAAGCACATCAGCTGCATCTAATATTTTATTTTTGGTACTCATACTTCAACTTCTAACTGTTTGCGGTGTTATGTGTGGTGTTAATCATTTAACGAGTTAACATTTATGGCCATTAATAAACAGGTTTGATGTCCACTTTATATGCTAGCGGCTATAAACCAAACAACTAATTAAAACATCTGTTTAAAATAACGTACTTTTTGTAAATAGGTCAAGCTTTAAAGAGCAGCTAGATAAGAATAATTAATCGTAGAGTATATCACGCGCTTTATTACAAATCGTTACGCTATTAATACAGTAAAACACAGTGTGAGCATTTATTATTATTTCAGTTTCAAACAGGCGATAATTTAAATAACTTATTTCCCTATAGTGTTTTTTATATGTCATTGTTTTGTTTGTTATTGTTTTATATCCCAACCCTCTTTTATGTTGTTCTTTGCTCATTCATTTTTGAATGAGCTTTTTTTTGCCTAAAATTTACGTACTGCTAGCCTAGTTTCCTTATAAACTTGTTTCAATCAAACAATTTCATATAATAATAACACCTCCTATTTCTACCCTTAAAAAAATAATAATATGAAATTAGTTAAGAAAAAATTTAAGTTTACCTGTCTTGCCTTAATGATTGCCGCTGCCTTAACAGGGTGTGATAACGCGTCAAATCCCCCAACACAGGCAGAAAAAACATCAGTGGTTAACACACAACAAACATTAACCGCAGCAGATGCACAACAATTTTTAGATGAGGTTGCCAAAGAAATGGTAACGTTAAATTTAGAAGGTTCACGTGCTGCTTGGATTTATGCGAATTTTATTACCGAAGACACCGCTGCGTTAGCTGCACAAGCCGATCAAAAGTCAACAGACGCTGGTGTTAGGTTCGCCATGAAAGCAGCAACCTTTGATAAGGTAGCGGTAAACGAAACACAGCGACGCCAACTCAACTTTTTAAAGCAAAGCTTAGTTATGCCTGCACCACAAGATGCTCAAAAATCTGCCGAACTAGCCACTATTGGCGCTAAACTAGGTAGTATTTACGGTAAAGGGAGCTACACCACCCAAGCAGGTGAGAAACTTAGCTTAGGCGATATAACCGCTAAAATGGCTAACTCTCGTGATTATGATGAATTACTTGAGCTATGGTCTGGTTGGCGTGAAATTAGTCCTGAAATGAAACCTCTTTATACCCGACAAGCTGAGCTTGCAAACGAAGGCGCTAAAGGCCTTGGTTACCAAGATTTAGGCTCAATGTGGCGTTCAAATTATGATATGCCCGCTGATGACTTTGCTAAAGAGCTGGATCGTTTATGGGGACAAGTTAAACCTTTATATGATGACTTACATTGCTATGTAAGAACCGAATTAGGCGAAACTTACGGCACCGATAAAGTTGCCCAAGACCAACCTATTCCTGCCCATTTACTCGGTAATATGTGGGCGCAGTCTTGGGGGAACATTTATGATTTAGTGGCACCCGAAGATGCCGATCCTGGTTATGATATCACTCAGCAATTAGCTGTACATAACTACGATGAAATAGAGATGGTTAAAGGCGCTGAAAAATTCTTTACCTCATTAGGGTTTGAGCCATTACCTGAAACCTTTTATCAACGTTCATTATTTACTAAACCAGCAGATAGAGACGTCACTTGTCACGCCAGCGCTTGGGATCTTGATGCCAAAGACGATATTCGCATCAAAATGTGTATTCAAAAAACGGGGGAAGAGTTTAATGTAATTCATCATGAATTAGGACATAACTTCTATCAGCGTGCTTATAAAAACCAACCCGTATATTTCCAAAATAGTGCTAATGACGGTTTTCATGAAGCCATTGGCGATACGATTGCTTTATCAGTTACACCTAAGTACTTAAGAGAGATAGGCCTTATTGACACCATTCCTGATGAGTCAAAAGATATTGGCTTATTGATGAAAAAAGCACTTGATAAAATTGCTTTTATCCCTTTTGGTTTAATGGTTGATCAATGGCGCTGGCAAGTATACTCAGGTAAAATAACGCCTGAAAACTACAACAGCGCATGGTGGGAGTTACGTGAGAAATACCAAGGTGTTGCCGCGCCAATAGAGCGTGATATTAATGCTTTTGATCCCGGCGCTAAATACCACGTCCCCGGTGGCGTACCATATAGCCGTTATTTCTTAGCACACATTCAACAATTTGAATTTCATCGTGCATTATGTGAAATATCAGGTAATACCGCCCCCATTCATCGTTGTTCTATTTACAATTCAAAAGAAGCCGGTACAGCACTAAATAAAATGTTAGAAATGGGCTCAAGCCAACCATGGCAACAAGCGTATAAGGTAATTACCGGAAATGAACAAATGGATGCCAGTGCTATTTTAGATTACTTCGCGCCCTTACATGTATGGTTGAAAAACAAAAACCAGGGTAAACAATGTGGCTTTTAGTAACTAATCCTTTATGATTAAAGCATTATAAAAAAGCCCCGTATCTTAAGCTATTAACTAAAGATAACGGGGCTTTTTTAGTGCAGAGATTTAACTGTGCTGTATCTAACTCATATGTACTAGCATATGACTCGGCTTTTCTAGGAATGATTTCCATAGATTACAAAAACGCGCAATAGTAGCGCCATCTATAACACGATGATCGCCAGACCAACTCACTTGCATAATACTGCGTGCTTCTACCCCACCTTGTTCATTAAAACGCGGTAATGTTTGTACTTTACCTAAAGCAACAATAGCGACTTCTGGTTTGTTGATAATGGGTGTGGCTACCGTACCGCCGATTGCCCCAATATTAGAAATAGTAATAGTGCCACCTTTTAAGTCGTCACTAGCAACACGGCCACTTCGCGCATCTTCTGTTAAACGTTCAATATCGTTAGCCAATGTTATGATTGACTTAGCTTGTACCTGCTTAATGTTAGGGACAAGTAAGCCGGCTTTAGCATCAACTGCCATACCAATATTATGATCGTTAAAGTAAGTAAGCTCGGTGCACTCATCATTAACTTGTGAATTAACAATAGGATATTCTTTAAGCGCTAATGACATCGCTTTCATAAAAAACGGCATCATAGTTAACTTAATATTTTGCTTAGCGTAAACTTCTTTGAGTTCACTGCGCAGCGCAATGAGCTCAGTGAGGTCTATTTCTTCACAATAAGTAAAGTGTGGAATAGTACTGACGCTATCTTGCATCGCTGTAGCCATTATTTTTTTAATGCCACGAATAGACTCTACTCTGTCATTGTCATTGTCATTGTCATTGTCATTGTCATTGTCATTAATGTTATTCTCTGCATTGTCGTTATGAGCAAGCACGTCATCTTTATAAACACGACCTTTTTTACCACTGCCAGTAACGTGATGAATGTTAATATCTAACTCACGCGCAACACGTCTAACCGCCGGGCTGGCGAGGGCTTTTTCGCTAGTTGCTTTCAGTGTTATCTCTTTCTCTGATTTAGCTGTGACTTGAGCTATAGTGTCAGACTGAGCTTCATCAATAGCTTTAGGCTCGACCTTAACTACCACAGTCTCACTAGCGCTAGTGTCATCTTCTGGTGTCATAGAAAAAAGCGGTGAATGTACTTTAGCTATTTCACCTTGCTTATAATAAAGTTTTTCCACCACCCCTGAATACATAGCGGGTATTTGTACTAAGGCTTTATCTGTCATCACATCAGCAACAGGCTGATCTTCAACAATAACTTCACCTTCTGTAACTAACCATTCGACGAGCTCACACTCAACGATACCTTCACCTATATCAGGTAATATAAAATCAATACTCATGTTTTTTTCCTGCAAATAGAGGGTTATCGTTAAAAGTTAACGGTTTTTATAATTGCTTCATACACTTTTAGATGATCACTAACATATTCTTTTTCTAATGCTAATGGGTAAGGCGTATCTAAACCACAAACCCGTGCAATAGGTGATTCAAGGTGTAAGAAACATTCGCTTTGAATAGTGGCTGCAATTTCACTAGCAAAACCTGCTGTTAATGGCGCTTCCTGACTAATAAGTAAACGCCCTGTTTTCATTACTGAATTGCTAATAGTCTCGATATCCCAAGGTAAAATAGTGCGTAAATCGATGACTTCACAGGAAATACCTTCGTTACTTACCATTTGTGCGGCTTTTTCAATAATTTCCATTTGCGCTCCCCAAGCAAGTAAGGTGATATCGGTACCGGTTTGTATCACTTCAGCCTTACCTAAGGGTAATTGATAATCTTCTTCGGGAACTTCACCAACCGAGGCACGATAAAGCCTCTTTGGTTCAAAAAATATCACCGGATTATCATCACGAATAGAAGCAAGTAGTAACCCTTTAGCTTGATAAGGATTACGTGGTATAACAACTTTTAAGCCCGGTGTATGAGCAAAATAAGCTTCTGGTGATTGGCTATGGTACAAACCACCAGCAATACCGCCACCGTATGGGCTACGAATAGTCAGTTTCCCTACATTGAATTGATTACCGCTGCGATAGCGGAATTTAGCCGCTTCATTGACGATTTGATCAAAGGCTGGAAAAATATAATCAGCAAACTGGATTTCAGCAATAGCAACACTACCTTGCGCAGCTAAACCATTGGCAAAACCAATAATGCCCTGCTCTACCAGCGGACTATTAAAGCAACGCGCTTTACCATATTTTTCTTGCAAACCACTGGTAGCGCGAAACACGCCGCCAAAGTGACCAACATCTTCACCAAAACATACTGTACGGTCATTGTCAGCCATAGCAATATCAAGTGCGCCGTTAATCGCTTGTAATAAATTAATTTTTGCCATGATTAACATTTCCCCGCTGCTGTAACTGGATAAGCTTCAACTGGGTAAGCTTCAACTGGGTAAGCTTCATTGAAGTGAGTGTAGATACAAAATAATTGTTCAATATAAATTTGCGTCATTATTAAAATTTCCCCGCAGTGAATGGGTAAGCTTCCGGATATTTTTTTATATGCGCTTTTACCTCAGCTAACTGTGCTTTAAGTTGCGTAGGGGGGATATCATAAACATCAGTTATCATGCTATCTATGTGAGGTTTATCTATTTTTTCGGCGACTTTAACTGCTGCTAAGACGTCTTCTCTAAGTTTTTCAAAGAGTACTGTTTCTTGTGCTTCATCCCACCACTTTTGTTTCAACATCCAGTTTTTCATGCGCAAGATTGGATCATGACTTTGCCATTTAGCTTCTTCTTCTTTAGTGCGATACCCTGATGGATCATCAGAGGTTGAATGTGCGCCAAGACGATAAGACATCGCTTCAATTAAAATCGGCTTACTTTCCTTGACCGCATAGGCACGGGCAATTTGCGTCGCTTTAAGTACCGCTAGAATATCATTACCATCAATACGGATGGTCTTAATGCCATAACCAACGCCACGTGAAGCAATACCGTTACCTCTGAATTGTTCATCAGCCGGTGTCGAAATAGCGTAGCCATTATTTCGACAAAAAAAGATCACTGGCGCCTCTTGTACTGCCGCCATATTTAAACCCGCATGAAAATCACCTTCTGATGCAGCTCCTTCACCGAAGTAGCACAAAGTAACCGCATCAAGTCCTTGTAACTTTTGCCCGTAGGCATAGCCTGTTGCCTGAGGTATTTGTGTGGCAAGTGTTGAAGATACTGTCATACAGTTCAATGCTTTAGAGCCATAATGTATTGGCATTTGACGACCTTTACCTAAATCATCGGCATTACTGAATAATTGATTCATAAAGTTTTCAAGGCTAAAGCCACGAAACATTAATGCCCCTTGTTCTCGATACTGCATCATGATCATATCTTGTGGTTGTAGCGCTGCAGCGCCACCAACACTGGCCGCTTCTTCACCTAAAGCAGCCATGTAAAAACTTAAACGCCCTTGGCGTTGTGACGCCACCATACGTTCATCTAAGACACGATGAAAGGCAAGCGTTTGATAAATTTTAGTCGCTAATACTTGATCTATTTCAGGTAAATCAGCATTGGGATAAGTGACGCCATCTTGGTCTAAAATCCTCAGTTCAGGAATCTCAACACTACTGCCATCAATAAAAGTAGGTTGGTGAACTATTTGGCCTTCATTATAAAGTTCTGTGCTCATAACGTTCTCTTTTTGTTTATAGCCATGTCACTAAGGAGTGAAATGGCTATTACCTCAGCGCGAATCTATTGCGCTAGGCCTTTTTGAAAATGTATAGCTAGGTTTATGATCTTTTAAGTATAGTCAATTTATACCTTGCTAAGCATGTTGTAATAACTTCTCTGGTAACAATGTATGTTAGTAACTTATTTTGGAATAATTTATGTTAATAACTTAACTTTAACCATTAAGACTTTACCTTTACGTCAAATGACATTCAATAAAGCAAGCTAATGATTCGCTTACTAAGTAACAATAAGTGAGCAATATTGTTTACAGTAGCGTTAGCGTTGAAAATAGCAGATGTTAATATGAGGATAGGTGATCACTGAATAAGTGGTAACCTATAAATAAAGAAGGTGTCTGAGCTATTCCCACAAATTACCTAATAGTTCAGCAGGTTAAACCATTTAAACTATAAAGGAACATTCATGGTATTGGGTGATCAGATCCATCACTAAACAAGAAGTTATAATGGAGGCACGATAAGTTTCACCGAAAAATAAAACTCGTCTTGTGCTTCCCTAACCTATCAACACGCGCCAAGTCAGCTTGAATCAAATGCCACAGTGAAAGGTAATATTAACGTATTCTCATCAGGGATGATAAGCAAACCAATATAGGGAAAGGATGTCCGTTCAGCGCTGGTACGTCAAAGGCATTATCTTGCATGTAGCATAACACTTGATTAGCAGCTCCGAGGATTGCCAGAGGTAGTAGCCCTTTGGGTGTCGTCGACACTGCGACAATATATAAGTGAAATTCCTACCCATTAACCTGACTATACCCTCATTTTTTAAGGTTATCAGTCACTAAGTGATAACCTTAATCTTGCTATAACAGTAATATGTAGGGAACAAGCATAGCTACATCGTAATAACGTTATAAGCCAGCAGCTTTAAATGAAGTACTCACAATAGCTTGCGCTTCTTTAATGATTGTTTGTAGGTGGTTTTCATCAATAAAGCTCTCAGCATAAATTTTATAAATATCCTCAGTTCCTGAAGGCCGAGCGGCAAACCAGCCATTATCAGTCACCACTTTTATACCACCAATCGCAGCATTATTACCGGGTGCATGTGAAAGCACCTGAATAATATTGTCGCCAGCAAGCGTTTCTGCCTTAACATTTTCATCAGACAATGCGGTTAGTAATTTTTTTTGTGCCAGTGAAGCAACCGCTTCAACACGACCATAACAGGGTTGACCTAAGGTTTTAGTGAGCTCAAGATAATATTGATAGGGATCCTTACCCGTAACCGCAATAATTTCTGCTGCTAATAACGCCAAAATAAAGCCATCTTTATCTGTAGTCCAAGTACTGCCATCGCGTGCGAGAAATGATGCGCCAGCACTTTCTTCACCGCCAAAAGCATAACTAGCATCAGCTAAACCATCAACAAACCATTTAAAACCAACAGGTACTTCTGATAACGGCAGTGACAACTGTTTTGCTACACGGTCAATGAGTGAACTTGATACCAAGGTTTTACCTATTTTACAGTGCTTTGGCCAATTTCTGTGGGTCATTAAGTAATGAATAGCAACGGCGAGATAATGATTAGGATTCATCAAACCACCGCTTGGCGTCACAATGCCATGTCGGTCAAAGTCGGGATCATTACCAACACTGATGTCAAAATCATCTTTCATGGCAATTAATCCTGCCATGGCATATTTAGACGAGCAATCCATGCGAATTTTGCCATCTTTATCAAGTGGCATAAAAGCAAAGCTACTATCAACGACTTCATTTACAACGGTAATATTTAATTGATATTTTTTGGCTATAACCGGCCAGTAATCAATACCTGAGCCCCCTAAAGGATCAACGCCAATAGTAACACCCGCTTGAGCTATAGCTGCCATATCAATTACTTGCTCTAACTGCTCAACATAGAAACTAATAAAATCTTTCTGAGTGAGTAAAGGCGATTGTAACGCTGCTTGGTAAGGTAATTGCCTAACATCGATTAAATGCGCGGTTATTAATTCATTAGCACGCTGCTCAATATTTTTAGTGATGTCATCTTCTGCTGGTCCGCCATGGGGAGGGTTATATTTAATACCGCCATCACTAGGTGGATTATGCGAAGGCGTAATAACAATACCATCTGCCTTATGAGCAGTAGCCGTTTTATTGTGGCTAATAATTAAACGAGAAATAACCGGCGTTGGTGTAAAGCCCTTTGCTGAAAGCGCATCACTTTGAATAATTACATTAACGCCGTTAGCGATAAGCACTGAAATAGCGTTGGCAAAAGCTGGCTCTGACAATGCGTGGGTATCTTTACCTAAAAAAAGTGGTCCAGTGATATTTTTCTGTTGACGGTACTCTGCAATTGCCTGACAAATTGCAATAATATGCTGTTCATTAAAGCTACGTTTACTGGCACTCCCTCGATGACCCGAAGTACCAAAGCTTACTTGCTCTGCTGGTAAGGTTACATCAGGAGTTTGTAAAAAGTAGTCACTGACTAACTGAGCAATGTTAATGCTATCTTCTGGTCGAGCGGGTTTACCTGCGAAAGGGTGAATACTCATATTATCTTCCTAATTATTATCGGTATTACCGCTAAGTATTGTTGTCATAGTGTTAATCACGTTAACTCGTTAAACTCAAGAAACCTACATCACGGTTAAGTTAGCAGCATCTGACTAAAGGCTAATTATCAAACGCTAACGACTAAAGCAATTCACGAATTTTTTCAACATCGCTATCGCTGTAACCTAATGAAATTGAAGCTTTGGTCAACATCATTTTTTTACGTGTGGTATTTGAGTTGGTAATCACCCAAAAAGGACTTTCGGGTATTTGACGGGGTTTAGTACTACTGCCACTTTCAGCTAACTTACTTTCACTGTTAGCAAAATATAACCGGTCTCGACCACATATTTCAGTTACCACGGAAAATTGCGCTGGATGAGCACGATATAATGCGGCAAGAATCAGTAAAAAACGACCAACAGCGCCGCGCTGCATTGCCAATTCTTCTTTATTAATAAAATTAAAAACCGTTTCACGGCTAATAGCAGCTGCCGCTTTAATGGCACTGTTGCTATGAAGGTTTTTTTCGTTAAACGTTGTGATATTTGGCGCTATTCCCTCTGTAGATAAGGTTTGTGGCGCTAAATTTTCTGGCATCTCTGGTGTTAACACCTTAACTTCAGTACTTTTAACTACGCTACGTTTAGTGTCATTCGTTTGAATAGCATCCTGTGAAGAGCGAATGATGTTAGTCGTATTACCGTTCGTTGTTAGCACTTGCGTGTCAGCAAGTGTATTGACGTCAACTGGCAATGAAGATTCGTTAACGGTAACAGTTTTAGCCTCGGCTTCTACACCCAACTTGAGTAAACGACGTAAAATGGCAGAAGCACTTTCACCAATAAACTGAGTGTTGCTAGCAATATATTGATAAAGCTCTTCATCTATCTCGATGTTTTTCATTATTACCCTTAACTTAAATAATTCGCGAAAGATTATATAGGGAAATGACAATAGGTTGAACTCATTTATCCCATAACGATGTAACGCGCATTAATTTACCTGACTTAAGCAGGCTTTCATAGAACACAAGCCGTTATCGGGTGTTGTGTCAGTACTGTACTCATTAATATAGCTATTGATTATTCACTATGTTTGCAAATAATCATTAAAAGCATGACAATATTACCAATAAATAAAAATAAAAGAATACCTTAATGACAAAGCAAACTCCGCTACTTCACTATAAACAAATTGGCACCGGCAAGCACATAGTACTCATACATGGTTTATTTGGTAGTTTAGAAAACCTGAATATGGTAGCTAAGCCGTTAGCTGAAAATTACTGTGTTACCAGTGTTGATGTTAGAAACCATGGCGATTCATTTCATGCTAGTTCAATGCAATACCCTGAATTAGCGCAAGATATTATCAACTTGTTAGATCATTTACACATTGATACTTGCCTATTATTAGGTCATTCAATGGGAGGGAAAATTGCTATACAAGTGGCTTTAGAGCATCCCGAGCGTGTTATCAAATTAATCGTGGCTGATATTGCACCTGTTAGCTACCCGCCACATCATTTAAAAATCATCGAAGGTTTACAGGCTATCGATTTATCACGAGTTACCAAACGAAAAGATGCGGATACCCAGTTAGCTGCTTACGTTGATAATGTCGGTATGAGACAATTTTTATTGCGCAATTTAGCTATAGATTCACACGGAAAGTTCGCTTTCAAATGCAGTCTTGACGATATTAGTTTGTGCTATGCGCACATAATGAAAGCCAATCAACTAGCTGCTAATAAAATGCCCTACCCAGGACAAACTTTGTTTATTAAAGGCGGCGACTCAGACTATATTTTACCTGAACATAAAAAGGCTATTGCCGCACTACTACCAAACGCTAAAGCAAAAATAATTCAAGGTACGGGACACTGGCTTCATGCTGAAAAGACTATTGCGTTTAATAAAGTAGTTGCTGATTTTATCAGTACTGATAGCTAATTTTATAACTAGCTTTATACGACTAAGAATACATAATTCAAAACAGCTAAAAAACATGAACAGTTCACCCCTTGTCTATTGCTATTATTGATAAAGAACAAAACCGTTACCACCAACAACCGTTATTATTTACCCGATAGCGATAAAACCTAATGGTATGGTAGTGATGATATGTTATAATATCGTCAATTTTTTTGGGCTTAATACTAACTATAGACGTAATAGATTAGTATGACATTGCCTTAATGTACAAGAAATAAGCGACCATTATGCTAGCAGAACATTTAGAGCTTATTGAGACAATTGGTCTCAATTTATTTTTCCTTTTTATCTTTGGTTTTATTGGGCTTTCTATTTACGATGTGATGAATAAAAACGATGTGCCAACAATGGGTAAGGTAGTCGTTTATTTTGTATTGTTTTTAGGCTGTGCTGGCTTTATTGCTAAAGGTATTATCCAGTTAATCTGGGAAAGCCAAGGCGTTGGTTAACTCATGGCAAAAGAAATAACAGACTTAACCACTATCGATTTATTTAGTGATGAAAGGCGCCCTGGCCGTCCAAAAACTAACCCTAATCCACGTAGTGTGCAGATAAAAATCAACAAACGAAATCAAGTTAAACGCGATAGAAATAACGGTTTAAAACGTATAGAGTTTAAAGTACATCTCAGTTTATTTGAACAATTAGAACAATTAGCTAAAACTCAGAAAATGAGTCGTAGTGAATTAATAGAGTCGCTGTTAATCGAGTCATTAGCAGCACAAGTTAAGTAATTTTAAGAAAGCATCATAAGGTAATATTACATGGCAATCGTAGGTTTATTCTTCGGCAGTGATACAGGTAACACTGAAGCAATTGGTAAAATGATTCAGAAAAAACTAGGCAAGCAAATGGTTGATGTTAAAGACATCGCCAAAAGCACTAAAGAAGAAATCGCTGAGTTCGATTTACTTATTTTAGGTATCCCTACCTGGTATTACGGTGAAAACCAATGTGATTGGGATGATTTTTTGCCTGAACTCGAAGCGATAGATTTTACTGATAAACTTGTTGCTATTTATGGCTTAGGTGATCAAGAAGATTACGCTGAGTATTTTTGTGACGCCATGGAGCCATTACGCGATATCGTAGAAAGTAAAGGCGCAATTGTCGTGGGTAACTGGTCTACAGAGGGTTATGAGTTTGAAGCGTCAAAAGCGCTTATTGATGAAAATACCTTTATTGGCTTGTGTATTGATGAAGATAGACAAAGTGAGCTGACTGAAGAGCGTGTAACTAAATGGCTTGCACAATTAAATGATGAAATGTGCTTAGCGGAATTCGCTTAATAGCATTTTTATTGCCGTAGTGTTATACAGGTTATAGCGTTATATAGGTGATGGTAAAAAAGCACCTTTATAGCGCTTTTTTTTGGCGTTTATCGTCAAAATGTACTATTACCTTAAAGAATACAGTTAAAGCTGTCCTCTTATGGTATAACCTCCTATAATTTTACTATTCAATTACTTAATAACTTTAGAGGTTAAATATGGCTGAACAGAACGAAGAGCTAAAAAGAGCTGGATTAAAAATTACCTTACCTAGAATAAAGATCCTTAGTATTCTTCAACAGCCAACTAATCAGCATATCAGTGCAGAAGATGTTTATAAAATTCTATTAGAACAAAATGAAGAAATTGGCTTAGCAACAGTATACCGTGTATTAAACCAATTTGATGATGCAGGTATTGTTACCCGTCACCATTTTGAAGGGGGTAAATCAGTATTTGAGTTAGCCCATAAAGCGCATCACGATCATTTGGTTTGTTTAAAGTGTGGTAAAGTTGTCGAATTTGAAGATAACGTCATTGAGCAGAGACAAAAAGATATCGCAGTGGCACATAAAATCAAGCTAACGAATCATAGTTTGTATCTTTACGGTGAATGTGAAGATGAAGTTGCTTGTGAAGTCTATCGAAAAAGCATTCAGTAAATCATAATACTTATATCGTAACTATATTAATGTAAGGCTTTTCTCTTACCATTATTTAGCACAATAAAAAACGCTGTGATAGCAATATCACAGCGTTTTTTATATCTGAATTAATGCGTTAGCTTAGGCTTTTTTCAAATAAGCAGACACTAAGACAATACGCGTACCATTAACCTTACCTTCAATATGCTCAGGGTTATCGGTCAGAGTAATACCACGCACCATAGTACCTTGCTTAGCGGTAAAATTTGCCCCTTTAACTTTTAAGTCTTTAATTAAGGTAACATTATCGCCGTCTTGTAATTCTGCGCCGTTGCTATCACGTGTTGGGCCATTGCTACGCTCTGCTGCTATGCCCTGCTCCGCCCACGTTTTAACATCATCTTCTAAGTAAATCATCTCTAAAGCATCTTGCGCCCAACTTTCAGCAGAAAGCTTATGTAGCATACGATAAGACATTACTTGTACTGCCGGCTCTTGACTCCACATACTATCACTTAAGCAACGCCAGTGGTTTACCTCGATTTCACTTTGACCTTCTATTTGCGATAAGCAATGTTGACATAGGTAAATAGATTGCTGAGCACTTAAGTCGCTTGTTGGTGGTACTGGGTAAACAGCCAATGTTTCTGTGCTGGTACAAAGTTCACAACTATTATTACTGCGGGTTTTTAACGCTTGTTCTGTAGGCATAATTTTTCCAAAGGTATACGTTGTTTTAATGATATCCAGATAACATAATTTAATGATCTAACTGCATAGCATGGTTTAATGAGATAAGTCTATGGCATAATTATACCCTCATCGGCTTATATTTCTATGAAAAAACTCGCTTTACCCCTTAATTAGCGCTGTTTAGCTATTACCACTAGACAATGGCTATTCTTCAATGATAAAACTCGCCCACAACAAAATCCTCTGTAACAGGCCTCCTATGACGAGTGAAAATATATCTAATACATCGTTTATTCAAAAAATCATGGCAACAAGCTTAGTCAGTCAAATCATTGTCGCTATTATTTTAGCGAGTTTACTCGCCACCGTATCCCCTGAGTCCGCAAAAAACTTCAGTATGCTCGGTAGTTTATTTGTTAATGCCTTAAAAGCTGTCGCGCCAATTCTAGTGCTAGTCTTAGTAACTTCCGCTATTGCTAATCAAAAAACAGACAGTAGCGCAGAGCTAAAACCTATTGTCGGCTTATATTTCATTGGTACCTTAAGTGCTGCGTTTGTTGCCGTATTATTAAGCTTTACTTTCCCTACTGAACTTACCCTCAACGTTATTGGCGCTAACGCTAACCCACCACAAAAGTTAACTGAAGTATTAGCGACACTTGCTTTTAAAGTTGTAGAGAACCCGGTAACCGCGGTAGCAAGCGGTAACTTTATTGCCGTGCTTGCTTGGGGATTAGGGTTAGGGTTTTCTTTAAAGCATGCTAATGAAACAAGTAAAGTTATGGTGCACGATTTAAGCGAAGCTATTTCTAGTATGGTACGCTTGGTCATACGCTTTGCGCCATTAGGCATTTTTGGCTTAGTCGCCAATACTATCGCCACTACCGGCTTTAGCGCTTTAGGTGAATATAGTCACTTAGTCGCGATACTACTTGGCGCTATGTTAATTATTGCCTTGTTAGTTAACCCATTGATTGTTTTTATTATCACCAAGAAAAACCCGTATCCTTTAGTGTTCACATGCCTTAGAGAATCGGGTATTACCGCCTTTTTTACTCGCAGCTCCGCCGCTAATATTCCGGTAAATATGGCGTTATGTAAAAAATTAAACTTGCATGAAGATACTTACTCAGTATCTATCCCCCTTGGCGCAACGATTAATATGGCTGGCGCGGCAATTACCATTACCGTATTAACGTTAGCTGCGGCCAATAGCTTAAATATCAACGTCAGCTTTACTAGCGCTATTTTATTATCAATCGTTGCCGCTATTTCAGCTTGTGGTGCTTCAGGTGTTGCTGGTGGCTCGTTGTTACTTATCCCCTTAGCATGTAGCTTATTTGGTATTACTAACGATATTGCCATGCAAGTGGTTGCCATTGGCTTTATTATTGGCGTTATACAAGACTCTGCTGAAACCGCGTTAAACAGTTCAACCGACGTGGTCTTTTCTGCTGCTGCTTCACATCATATAACTAAAAATTAACGTAACTAAGAGCTCATCTCGTTGCTAAAATAACGTGCATATAAATAAAAAGGCACAGAGTACTATCAGTATTGTGTGCCTTTTTATTTATACTCGATTCGTTAATTTAACAGTACTATTTTGATACCTAGTGTAGAGTCGTGCTCAATAAAGGACTGACATATAAAGTGCCCTATGGCCGCCACTAACACATTGTCATAATATAAAAAGGGAATGCGTTTACGTTCCCATGGCGCTATATTAAGCTCTTGCAATACCTTTTTAACGCTACGTGAGTGTTGTCTAAAGTGAGGTAAGCATGTTGGGTTGTCATGGCTAAAACGAATCGTAACCTGCTGTGCTGCTTTAGGTAAAGCAATACCCGGCAATGTCTTTTGATTCATTGTTAAGTGATCAATTGGGATATTTTGACTGCTTTTATTGGCACTATTGAGCTTTTGAGCCGTACTAGCATTAAAAACCAAAGTGCCGACATTATCAGGTAAGTTAACAACAATATCACCAAGCGTAAGAGCGCGATAAGAGATATCGACCTGCACCTGCCAATCGCTAATATCTTGATAAAAAGACGTTAAAAACAAGGTGTTTTTATAACGCCTAAAAACGTACTGCCCAACTTTAATTTGTGGCATTTTATCAGCATCGGCAGCTAGTTGTTGTCTCACTTGCTTTACTTGCTCAGTACTTGGCATTAAGCACCCCTGCTGAGCCATAAAAAAGCGCAATAGATTATTAAAACGTGCTGGTGATAGTAGTTTTAATGGTTCTACCTGTAACCCAGTAGTCTCAGCTTTACAAACGGCTAAGTCTTGCTCAGCTAGCTCATCTAATAATTCTTGTCCAGCTAAACAATGGCTAGCGCTACGGTTAATGGTTTGGCTAATACTAGGCCAGCGCTTACGTAAACTAGGCATGATTTGCTGTCTAATAAAATTACGGTCAAAACAGTTATCCGTATTTGACTCGTCTTCGACCCAGGTTAACTGATGGCTATTGGCATAATCTTCAATTTCTTGGCGAGAAATACTTAATAATGGACGAACGAGTAGATGTTGACCAAGCTCTGATTGCACTGCCATAGCAGACAACCCTTTCAAGCCTGCGCCACGCTTTAAGGCTAATAAAAAAGTTTCACTTTGATCATCACTATGATGACCTGTTAGCACTAAACATTTTTTATCACGCAATGATTTAAGTGCGTCATATCGAGCGTCACGCGCCAATGCTTCAAGTGATTGTTGAGGTTTAGGCTGTAAGTTTACTTTTTTAATAACCAAGTTAACCAAGAGCTTCGCGCACTCTTGCTCGGCAAAATTTTGCCAAGCTTGTGCATTTTGACTCAAACCGTGGTTAACATGACAAACCGTGATGGTGTTAGTAAAACGTATTTTTTGCTGTAACTGTATTAGCGCATGTAACAGTACTTGTGAGTCGACACCACCGCTGTAAGCAATAATTAACTCAATATTCTCATCGAGTTCAATAAGAGGTCTGAGGGTAGTATGAAGGGCTGTGATGTGTTTATTCATAAAAATTATCAACTGCTATCAAGAGTGTCATAATCGTTGCTAAAATAGAGGGCTTTAAAAAACGAAAAACTCTTTAGAATACTTCTAAAGAGTTTTTTATGCTTGCCTATAAAACATCAGCAAAAAATGCTTAGCGACTAGCAGTAACCAAAAGACATTAATCTATCGTAACGTTTTTCAATAAGCTCTTCTTTACTTAAATTCTCTAAGTCAGTAAGATCTTTATTGATGGCTTGTTTAAGATGCGCCGCCATAATATCCATATCACGATGTGCGCCGCCTAATGGCTCTTCAACGATACTGTCAATGAGATCAAGCTCTTTAATACGTTTTGCCGTAATACCCATAGCTTCAGCTGCTGTTGATGCTTTTTCGGCTGTTTTCCATAAAATAGAGGCACAACCTTCAGGGGAGATAACTGAGTAAGTTGAATATTGCAGCATGTTTACTCTGTCGCCAACACCAATGGCTAATGCACCACCTGAGCCGCCTTCACCAATAACGGTACAAACAATAGGAACCGTTAAACGCGCCATGACTTTTAAGTTACGGGCAATCGCTTCACTTTGACCACGCTCTTCTGCGCCAATACCAGGGTAAGCCCCTGGAGTGTCAATAAAAGTAATGATTGGCATATTAAAGCGTTCTGCCATTTCCATTAAACGCAGTGCTTTGCGGTAACCTTCAGGGCGAGGCATACCAAAGTTACGTTTAACTTTTTCAGCCGTTGAACGACCTTTTTGGTGACCAATGATCATTACCGGTCTGCCGTCTAAGCGCGCGGTACCACCAACAATAGCATTGTCATTAGCATAAGCTCGATCACCTGCTAACTCATCAAATTCGGTGAAGATACGTGGTATGTAATCTAGCGTGTAAGGGCGTTGTGGGTGGCGAGCTACGCGTGCAGTTTGCCATGGCTCTAAATTAGCGAATATTTTCTTAGTTTGGTCTTTATTCTTTTCACGCAATTGCGTTATTTGATCTTCAATATCAAGATCAAGCTCTTGACCGTTGTTAACTAACTGTAGCTCTTCTATTTTTGCATCAAGTTCAGCGATAGGCTGCTCGAAATCTAAAAAGTTTAATGACATGTTTATTTTACCTAATAAATCTAGTTAATTTTTTAAAATAGTTAAAGACTTAACCAAAGTACCTTGAGCTAAGCTGTAATTATACCCATTTCACTCATGAAACGAGTATTATTTAAATTCCATGGCGACACGTTCTTCACCAAGCAATGTTTTTAATTCGTACAGTAACATATCAGTTGGCGTTACTCGCCATTGCACGCCTAATTCAAGCATAGCTTGAGCTTCTTCGCGCTGATAAAAGACTCTCACTGGGCAGGTGCCTTCTTTAAAAGGCGTTAATACCTGAGTAAACTGTTCGATAAAATCATCTGCAATCAAGCTTTTATCAACTTGAATATCGATAGAACTAAGATAATTTGCTCGCGCGTCAGTGATTGACATTATATCCCGAGCGGTCATTGTATTACCACCTGAATAATCATCAAAGCTGACCTGTCCGCTACAAACCAAAATAGCATCATTAACAAGCAACTCTGCAAAGCGATCATAGTCATCTGGAAAGAGGCGGATGTCCATGCGAGCACTCTTATCATCTAAGGTCACTAATGCCCAGCGACGCCCGCGCTTATTGACTAAGACGCGTACGCCAATAACTAAACCTACGGCAACACCTTGCTTATCTCGCCCGGTTGGTTGCATGGCAACGAGTCGACTTGATGAATATTTTTTTATTTCACTTAAATAACGATTAATGGGATGACCGGTTAAATAAAGCCCTAACGTTTCTTTTTCACCATCTAACCATACTTCTTCAGCCCAAGGTTTTACTTCTTTAAAGCTTTGTCTAGAGTCGGTTTGTTCGTCGTTAATTAAGCCAAATAAATCATTTTGACCTAAAGACTCCGCTTTGGCGTGTTGCTCTGCCGCTTTAATAGCCTCAGGTAAGGTAGCAAAAAGTGCTGCGCGATTAGCGCCCTGCTCTTTTGTTGAGCCGACCTGCGATTTAGGGCCTAAATTATCCATCGCACCTGATTTAATTAATTTCTCTAAAATGCGCTTATTAGTTTTTTTAAGGTCAAGACGGGCACAAAAATCAAAAAGGTCGGTAAAGGGGCCACCATTAAGACGCGCAGCAATAATGGCTTCGATAGGACCTTCGCCCACGCCTTTAATCGCACCAATACCATATACTATATGGTCATCGTCATTTACCGTGAATTTGTATTGACCGCTGTTAACATCAGGTGGTAATAACATAATCCCCATATTGCTACATTCATCCACTAAGGTAACAATTTTTTCAGTGTTATCCATATCAGCCGACATAACAGCCGCCATAAACGGCGCGGGAAAGTGTGTCTTCATCCATAGTGTTTGATAAGAGACTAACGCATAAGCAGCTGAGTGGGATTTGTTAAAGCCATAACCGGCAAACTTTTCCACTAAATCAAATATTTTTATCGCCAGCTCGCCATCAACACCACGATCTATCGCACCTTTTTCAAAACCCGCACGCTGTTTAGCCATTTCTTCAGGTTTTTTCTTACCCATAGCACGGCGTAGCATATCGGCGCCACCAAGTGAGTAACCCGCTAAAACCTGAGCAATTTGCATCACTTGCTCTTGATATAAAATAATACCGTAGGTAGGTTCAAGTACTGGTTTTAAGTCAATATGTTGCCAAGTAGCATCCGGGTAACTGACCTCTTCACGACCATGTTTACGTTCAATAAAGTTGTCAACCATGCCTGATTGTAATGGCCCAGGTCTAAATAAAGCCACCAGTGCAATAATATCTTCAAAGCAATCGGGTTTTAACTTATCGATTAACGACTTCATGCCGCTAGATTCTAACTGAAATACCGCCGTGGTTTGTGACGCAAGTAACAACTTAAAACTGGCTTTATCTTCAAGATCAATCTTGCTGATATCAATAGGCGCTTTACCTGCTTTAAGCAGCTTTTCATCGGCTATTTCAATAGCCCATTGCAAGATAGTGAGCGTTCTAAGACCTAGAAAATCGAATTTAACTAAGCCGGCATCTTCCACATCATTTTTATCAAACTGTGTTACTGGGTTTTTACCTTCATCATCACAATAAAGTGGCGCAAAGTCAGTAATAGTCGTTGGTGATATAACCACACCACCAGCATGTTTACCGGCATTACGTGTAGTGCCTTCTAGGATACGACACATGTCAATTAAGTCTTTTACGTCACTATCTTGTGCGTAGACTTCAGGCAGCTTAGGTTCTTCTTCAAAGGCTTTTGCGAGCGTCATACCTGGCGTTGGTGGAATAAGCTTTGATATACGATCAACAAAACCATAAGGATGCCCCAATACACGACCAACATCACGAATAACCGCTTTTGCCGCCATGGTGCCAAAGGTAATTATTTGCGATACCGCATCACGACCATAGAGCTCAGCAACATGGTCAATCACTTCATCACGTCTATCCATACAAAAATCGATATCGAAATCTGGCATAGATACCCGTTCAGGGTTTAAGAAGCGCTCAAAAAGTAAATCATATTGCAGCGGATCAAGATCGGTAATGTCCAAGGCATAAGCGACCAGCGAGCCGGCCCCTGAACCACGACCTGGTCCAACCGGAATATTGTTATCTTTACTCCACTGAATAAATTCCATTACGATTAAAAAATAACCGGGAAAGCCCATATTATTGACAACTTCAAGCTCTACTTTTAAGCGTTCATCATACGGCGCTCTTATTTCGGCAAAGTTATCAGCTTGGCGATCAAATAATTGATCCAAACGCTTTTCTAGACCTTTTTCAGACACCTTAATAAAATAGTCATTTATTTCTAACCCTTCAGTAGGAAAGTCGGGTAAAACATACTCACCTAAGGTAACGGTAACATTACAACGTTTAGCAATTTCGACACTATTAGCTAAAGCTTCAGGAATGTCACTAAAAAGCTCACACATTTCAGCTTCACTGCGTAAATACTGATCTGGGCTGTAACGCTTAGGGCGCCTTTTATCATCGAGTGTGTAACCATCATGAATAGCAACGCGAATTTCATGAGCATCAAAGTCATCGGGAGAAAGAAACATCACTTCGTTAGTGGCAACAACAGGTAAATCATATTGCCCAGCAAGTTCAACCGCTAAATGAATATAGTTTTCTTCGTCGTTACGACCGGTTCTAATGAGCTCTAAAAAAAAGCAACGTTCAAAGTGTTGTTGATAAAAAGCCACCATATCGTTAACAAGTGCAGTATTGCCTTTTAACAGTGCTTTACCAATATCACCTTCACGGCCGCCCGAGAGTATAATTAAGCCTTCTTTAAACTCAACTAACCACGATTTATCGATAACCGCTTTGTTTTGAATATGTCCGCGTAAGTAAGCTTTAGAGATAAGTTCGGTAATGTTTTTATAGCCAGCGTTGTTAGTTGTTAACACCACAATACGCGACAGCTCATTTTCTAACGCGTCACTTTTAACCCAAAAATCACAGCCAATAATAGGCTTTATACCGGCGTTATGAGCAGCATGATAATATTTAACAAGACCACATAAATTGGTTTGATCGGTCAAGGCGAGCGCTGGCATATTTAATTCAGCGGCTTTCGCTATAATTGGCTTAACTTTTTTTAGACCATCGCACATTGAATAATCGCTGTGTACACGTAAGTGCACAAACTTAGGTTCAACAAAGGTGTTGGCTGCTACATCCTCAGGAAGATTGGTCATGCTTTCACTCATGGAAAGTACCTAACACTTTTGCCACCGGTTTAAAGCTTTGTCGATAACAGTCAAGCACGCCATGCTCAATAATTTTTTCTAAATGTAACTTAGTTGGGTAGCCTTTGTGCTTAGCAAAACCGTATTGAGGGTATAGTTTATCTAACGCGATCATCTCATCGTCGCGGGTAACTTTCGCTAAAATTGAGGCGGCGCTTATTTCTACCACTCGGGCATCACCTTTTACTACCGCTTGACTGGCAATTTTTAAGCGGTCTTGTTGGCTGTATTGATTACTGTATTGTTCGTTATCATTACTACACGCCAAAAAAGTTGGACAACGATTACCATCAACAAGCACAAAGTCAGGTTCAACCGTGAGTCCAGCAACAGCGCGCTGCATAGCAAGCATGGTCGCATGTAAAATATTTAAGGTATCTATTTCTTGTGGGCTTGCCCGACCTAGCGACCAAGCGAGTGCTTTTTCTTTTATTTCAATAGCCAGTAAGTTACGTTTTTTTTCTGATAGTTTTTTTGAGTCCATTAATCCTTCAATAGGGTTATCGGGATCTAAAATAACCGCCGCTGTGACCACATCACCCACCAAAGGACCACGACCTACTTCATCAACACCTGCAATGCAGTAGGCGATAGGGTATTCAAAATCAGGAAAAGTGTGTTTACTTGCCATAAATTAATCTTATATTCTTACTGTGGGTTGAGTTACTAATCGGTATTTTTGTTGGTTGCTGTTAATGGTTCATCAGTTAATGCTTGAGAGTAATGCTTTAGACTGATCATTAAGCTTTAATACTTAATGTTAGTAGTTAATATTACTCGTTAAGGGTTACTAGCTAAAGGTTGCTAACTAAAACTAACTAGATAAAACATCAAGTACTGCTTTAGCAGCTTGTTTACTCGCATCACACTTTAACTGTTGATGGATGTTAGTGTAGCTGTCATTAAGCTGGCTTTGATCTTGATATAAGCGTTCTTTAATTAACGGTACAATATTTTCTGGGCATACTGCTTTTTGCAATAATTCAGGTACTAAGGTTTTATTAGCCAATAAGTTAGGCAGTGAGAACCACTTTAACTTAACTAACCAACGACCCAATAAAAAAGTGATAGGGCTAAACTTATAACAAATAACCATAGGACGCTTAATTAATGCCGCTTCTAAGGTGACTGTACCCGAGGCGGTTAATAAGCAATCACTCGCTGCCATTACTGTTTGTGTTTTATTAAGAATAACCTCAACCTTTAACGCCGGAGCAAACTCTGCTTTAAGGGCATTAAATTGCGCTACACGTTGTTCACTGATCATAGGCGCAACAAAAAGTAGTTCACTATCTTGTGCTTGTAATTGTTTAGCACTCTCGAAAAAATCTTCAAGTAAACGTGCTAATTCACCACTGCGACTGCCCGGCATAAGCGCTAAAATCTTTTTATTCGCAGGTAAACCTAACTCTTTTCTTGCTGATGCTTTATCACTTTGCATTGGAATATCATCAGCAAGTGGATGACCGACAAAAGTGCAAGGGACATTATGCTTATCGTAAAAAGCTTTTTCAAAAGGTAATAATGCTAGTACCATATTGGTCGCTTTAGCAATTTTAAAAATACGTTTTTCACGCCACGCCCATACTGATGGACTAACATAATGCACGGTTTTAACGCCTTGGTTTTTAAGTTTTAATTCTAAGCCAATAGTAAAGTCGGGGGCATCAATACCGATAAACACATCAGGTTTATTGCTAGTGAAAAAGTCTACTAAGCTTTTGCGAACATGTAATAATCGACGAATACGACCAAGAACTTCCACTAAGCCCATGACCGACAATTCATCCATTTCAAATAAGCTGTTAAAACCTAGCGCTTGCATTTTCGGACCGCCAATACCGATAAAGGTTGCATCGGGGTGAGTTTGGCGTAACGAGATCATCAAACCTGCGCCTAATGTGTCACCTGAATGTTCGCCAACAACAATGGCAAAGACGGTTGCTGAGTTAGCGTGTTTAGTTTGAGATAGAACTTGAGAAGTCATAGGCGTTAAAGGTACTTAGTGTTAGCGTTGCTTGTCTTAATCTGAACAGTAAACAGAGCACTTAATGCTGCGTTTACTGCTTGAGTTAAGACAAGCAGTAACGGCACATATTTAACGTATAATGCCGCGATTAGAGTCTTTGATTGAATTACAAAAAACCTGTAATTCTGGGGATTGTGCTGGCATTTCACCGATGGTTTTTAACGCGTCTTCAACAGAAAGTCCTTGGCGGTAAATCGCTTTATAGGCTCGTTTTATTGTTAAAACGGTTTCTTTATCAAAACCTCGACGTTTTAAACCTTCACTATTTAGACCAAAAGGTTTGGCTGGCTGCCCTGATGCCATGACATAAGCTGGCACATCTTTAAGTATTAAGGCATTACCGGCAATAAAACTGTGCGCGCCAATATGGCAAAATTGATGTACGCCAACCATGCCGCCAATAATGGCATGGTCACCCACATGAACATGACCAGCAATAGAAGCGTTGTTTGCAAAAATACAATGGCTACCGACAAGACAATCATGGGCAACATGGGTATAAGCCATAAATAAATTATTACTGCCAATTTGGGTAACACTATTATCTTGTACGGTACCACGATGGACAGTACAAGATTCTCGAAAGATATTGTTATCACCAATGATCAATTCGGTAGGCTCACCTGCATACTTAAGATCTTGACAGTCTTCACCAATACTGGCGAATTGAAAAATACGGTTACCGTTACCAATACGTGTTGGGCCATTAATAACAACATGCGAGCTAATCTCACAGTTATCGCCAATAACAACGTTACTGGCGATATAAGTCCAAGGACCTATGGAAACATTGTTACCAATAATAGCGCCTGGCTCAATAATAGCTTGGGAATGAATCATATATTAAATCTTCTAATAGGTAAGTAGACGTTTTATTTAGCGTTATTAATCTCTTATATGTCTTTAGCAATAGCAGCAAAGAAGACTATAAAAGGTCATAAAAGGCTATGAAAATTATAAAGGTCGACGTGCACACATAAGATCAGCAGAGCAGACTACTTTACCATCAACTCTCGCTTCACCATAAAATTTCCACATACCACGACGCTCTTTAATGAATTCAACATGTAAATGCATAGTATCGCCAGGTAGTACCGGCTTTTTAAACTTTGCTTTATCTATTGAGGCAAATAAATACATCTCTTTTTCTTCTCGACCTTCTGTACTTTTAAAACCCAGAATGCCGGTTGCCTGTGCTAGCGCTTCTAAAATTAATACGCCTGGAAAAATAGCTACTTCAGGAAAGTGACCGGTAAATACAGGTTCATTGATGGTTACATTTTTAATCGCATGTAACGTTTTACCTGGCTCGTGATCAAGCACTCTATCAACTAATAACATAGGATACCTGTGTGGGATCAAAGTTTTAATTTCGTTAAGGTCGATAGGTTTTTTTACAGTATCCAAATGAGTGTTCCTTGTTAGCTAGCACGGTTAACGAGTAAATAAGTTAATCGTTTGTTCTATTTATGTCACTGGTATTTACGTGCAAAAGGTTATGGTTAAAGACTGATAAGCTTTACATGACATAAAAACGTTGGAGCATTTTACGCATTGGTAGAATGAATAGCTAGTTATTAGCGCGTAATTTTTTCTAACGCTTTTACCCGTGCGGTTAAACTATCAAGTCGTTTAATTCTCGCGTTGGTTTTATGCCACTCTTTATTTGGCGCTACTGGCATACCTGATGAATACACGCCCGCTTGGGTAATCGTTTTAGTTACCATCGACATACCTGTAAAGACAGTATTATCAGCAATAGAAATATGGCCATTGATAGCAACAAGGCCGGCAATAGTACAATTTTTTCCGATCACGGCACTACCGGCAACAACACTACAACCTGCTATAGCAGTATTTTCGCCAATAATAGCATTATGGGCAATTTGAATTTGGTTATCTAAAATAACACCGTCTTTTATTTCGGTATTATCCAATGCTCCTCGATCAATAGTAGTACTAGCACCTATTTCAACATGGTTACCAATAACAACACCACCAAGCTGTGGTATTTTATGCCACTTATACTGACCTGCTACTGGTGCGTAACCAAAGCCGTCAGCGCCGATAACCGTATTGGCTTGAATTAAACAATGATGACCTATAACAACGTTATGATAAACAGTGATATTCGCCCAAAGCGAAGTCGCCTCACCAATGGTCACGTCATGACCAATAAAGCAACCAGCGCCAATACTGACGTTATTAGCTAAGTGCACACCCGACTCAATAACCGCATTAGCGCCAATGTTAACATTCTCGCCAATAACAACATTTTCAGCGATGACTGCACTTGGGTGAATCCCACTGGCCGGTTTAGGCGTAGTATCCAATAAATTCGCTAAGATGGCATACCCCATGTAAGGGTTATCCATCACCAGCGCACTTACCGGACATGACTTAGCCGCATTGGGAGAGACAATAACAGCAGACGCTTTAGTATCATTAAGCTGTGGTATATATTTACTATTAGCTAAGAAAGCAACTTGGCCTGTGGTTGCTTTAGCTAAGGTTGCTAAGCTAGTTATATTAACCGCTGCTTCACTTGATGCATCTAGCGCTGCTGGCACTACCAACTTGGCATTTAGCTTATTAGCTATATCAGCTAAGGTATAAGTCATATCAGTGCCTTTACTGTTATTGTTACTTTAAAATACATACGACAAACTTTAAGGATTAAAAATAAAAAAGTCTTTGATCAAACCGCTTACTTAAGCTTACTTACACGCTCAACCACTACATCGGTAATATCAGCATCGGGTTTGGTGTACACTACCGCTTGTTGAGAAAGGACAAAGTCATAATCTTTCTTAACGGCAATGTTATCGACTGCTTGACGGACTAAAGCGATAATTTTATTGGTCTCTTCATTTTGACGTTGCGTGGCTTTTTGTTGCAATGCCTTACCTTTTACTTGGTATTCTTGAAATAAAGACTTCACTTTACCGTCTAGTTCTTCTTTTTCTTTTTCACTCATTAATGAACCGTCACGCTTAAGCTTTTCTTGATAATACTTAATATCTTTTTCAAGCTGAGTAATCATCGCTTTATCATCTTTAAATTCTGCTTCTAAGCTTTGCATTAATGCTGCTGTTTGTGGAATTTTACTCATGATTTCTTGAAAGTTTACTACCGCTATTTTTTGATCCGCTGCCATTACTGAACTTGCTAGTAACATACCTGATGCAGCTGCGCCCATAACCATAGTTTTAATAATTTTATTCAACGTTGTTCCCCTTTATTGATTATGTGATTATGTCATGTAGTGACAAAATATTATTGTACTTAACTTGTTTGACTCTCGCTTAACTCACTTTTCAACAATGGCGATAAGCGTAATTGATGAAACCGTTATCTAAAATGTTTGCCCAATGTTAAAGCTAAAAAATGAGGTGTCATCGCCGTCTTCTGCTCTCACCGATTTAGCAAAACTAAAGATCATCGGTCCCATTGGCGATAACCATTGGAATGATATACCTGCTGAACTACGAAAGCGACTTGGGTCAGAGAAGTCATCAATTTTATCATACTCCACAGGTGATAAGTTTTCATAACTCTCTAGGTTAAACTCTGTATCCCAAACACTACCCGCATCCCAAAAAATACTGGTTCGGACACTATTTGCATAGCTTTCATCTAAAAATGGAGTGGGTACAATAAGCTCTAAACCGGCAAGTGCCATGGCATTACCACCGACTGAACGAGTTGATACATAAATAGAGTCATTGTCTGGGCCTAAACAACAGCCACCTGGTATTTGTTGTGGGCTACGATAAATAGCACGAGGACCAACAGTATTGCTTTCAAAGCCGCGCAAGGTATCTGCACCACCGGCACTAAAATTTTCCCAGAAAGGTAATAATTGGTCGTTACCGTCAATAGACCCATAACCATTAGCGTAACCTAATTGGATACGTGTTAATACCGACCACTTTTGACTACGCGTTAACGGAAAGTAAAATTTAGCATCATAATTTAACTTAAAATACTGCAAATCTGACTTAGGTGAGGTCATTTTAACATTAAGTCTTTGTTGAGAACCGGCCGTAGGGAAAGTGCCTCTATTTAAAGTGCTACGTGATAACCCTGCGTTTAAATCAACTGTTTTAAAGGCAAGTTGTCCATCGGGATCATCGGGATCTACGTAAATATCATAAAAGCTTTGAATTTGATCGTAAGCTTGTAATTGAGAAATTTGGTTATACTTCCAGCCAATACCAAAGTTTAAACGTAAATATTCATTAACGGGAAAGCCCCAGTTAAGACCCAAGCCAAAGGTCTTATTGTTGTATTCAACCATGTTGGCATTACCCGCATCATACTCGCTGTAATACACTTGACCACCTAACGAAACCGCATCAACAGTAAAGTAAGGGTCAGTATAAGAGATGGTGGCGTTCTTTTGGTAATAATTTTTTGCAACACTAAAGCCGAGTTGATTACCTGTGCCTAAAAAGTTGTTTTGTTGTACGCCGGCGTTAAGACTTAATTTAGTTTCAGAGCCATAACCAATACCAGCATTAAAAGAGCCCGATGGTTGCTCTTTTACCGTGAAGTCGATATCAACCAGATCATCTTCACCTTCTATCTGCTTAGTTTCAAACTCAACCGTTTCCATATAAGGCAAACGCATTAACCAAGATTTAGACGACTCAACAACACTATTAGACAACCACGCACCTTCCATTTGACGCATTTCACGACGCAGTACGTTATCAGCAGTAACATGGTTACCGGTAAAGTTAATACGGTTAACATAGACCCGTTTACCTGGGTCAATTGATATAGATAATTTAACGGTATGATTTTCATCATTCACTTCAGGAATGGTTCTCACTTTAGGATAAGCGTAACCATAACGGCCTAAAAATTTACTGATGACTTCTTCGGTGTAAGTAACTTCTGCACCGTTATAAAGTTCATCAGCTTGTAGAGGGTTAATGGCGCGGATAGTTTTCTCAAATCCAGCCATATCACCAATAAAGTCAACTTCGCTAACTCTGTAGGTTTCACCTTCGCTGACATTTAAAGCAATATATACTGATTCTTTATTAGGCGTCATTGACACTTGCGTCGAATCAACTTTAAAGCGTAAATAGCCTCGATTAAGGTAATAACTATTAATCGTTTCCATATCACCTTGCAGTGCTTCTTTTTGGTAACGATCTTGGGCCATGAAATTCCACCATGGCGAGTCATAAGTCAGCGCTATTTTATCTAATATTTCGGTATCTGAGAAAACCTCGTTACCAACAATATTGATTTGTTTAATCGAAGCAGAATCACCCTCAACAAAACGAAATTCTAAATTAACTCGGTTTCTTGGTAAGTGAGTAATTTTAGCGGTTACTTTGGCATTGTATTTACCAACGCTGTGATAAAAGTTTTCTAGACCCATTTCGATGCCCGAGATAACCGTTCTATCAAGTGTTTCGCCAACACGGATATTACTACCGTCAAGACTTTCAGTTAGCTGCTCATCTTTAATGTCACTGTTACCATCAAAGATAATTTCGCTAATGGTTTCTCGCTCTCTAACGCGATAAACCAAACGGTTACCATCTCGGTAAACACGAATATCATTAAAGTGACCTGATTGGTATAAGGCCTTAATTGACTGTGAAATTCTAAAGTCGTTGAGGTTATCACCCACATTAAAAGAAAGGTGTGTTAAGGCAGCTCCTAACGCAACGCGCTGTAGACCTTTAACTTCAATATCTTCAACTTGAAAGCTTGATGCCGCTTGCGCATAAGGTACTGATGTTCCTAGCGTACCCATGAGTAGGGCGAAGGCAATTCTTTTCATCATCATATAGTATAAACTTCGTTATTTCTTTTTATAAAAACGGATAGCGACACACCTAGTATGTTGCAGTAACTCTAACACTCGACGAACAAATAATTCAAAGTCTACCTTAGTAAGCGTAAAGGCTTTTTATTAGCCCTCTCTACTTCTTGTTCATTATCCTATAAAACGAGCTTATAAGACGATAACTCATGCACAAGGTATAATTTCAACTTTTAGCCTATAACTTTAATGCTAGTTTTTACATTAATCACTGACGCCACTTTACATGAACGTGATAACTAGAAGCATTAGCGATGTAAGCAATACGGCTAATTTTTTAGCCTTAACCTAAAACTCGGCTAAAATCGTTAAATAATCCTAAAGCCATCAGTATAAGTAGTGCTATTGCACCAAACTTAAAACCGACCTCTTGCACTTTCTCTGGTACTTCTTTACCAGTGAAAAGCTCTATAAGATAATAGAGTAAGTGTCCGCCATCAAGTACTGGAAGTGGTAAAAGGTTAATTATTCCTAAATTAATACTAATTAACGCTAAAAAGCTTAAAAAGTAAACAAAACCATGCCCTGCACTATTACCTGCGCCTTGTGCTATACCAATAGGGCCGCTTAAATTTTTGACTGAAACATCGCCAGTAATCAACTTTCCAATCATAGAGAAAGTTAAACTGGTTAAATTCCAGGTACGCTGAGCACTTTCTTTTATTGCCTCAATAGGACCATAACTTAATTCAATTAATAACTCGCTTGGCCAAGCATCTACTTTAGGCGCAACACCAATATAACCAACAGTTATACCTGCTCTTTCAATACTATCTGGCGTCACGGGTAAGGTGATTATGCTGTTATTGCGGTTAATGGTAATCAAGACCTCTTGCCCCGGAAAGTGCTTTATTTCATTCGCAAATGTTAACCAGTCGTTTGTTTTAGTGCTTCCTAGCGCAATAAGTTTATCACCTACTAATAACCCTGCTAATGCTGCTGGGCTGTTATCGGCAATCACAGCTAGCTCGTTATGTACCTTAGGGCGATAAGGGCTAATACCTAAACTGGTTAATGGCGATTCTTTATCTGGTGAGAATTGCCATTTCTGGGTATCTAAAGTAAAGGTAGAGATATATTGGCTATCGGCTTGCTTGGTTTTAATTTCAAAACTTTTATTGCCTATTTGGGCTATTAACGCAAGGTTTACCTCTTGCCAATCTCGGGTGTTATAACCGGCAACACTGACAATTTCACTCTCTTGGCTTAGCTTAGCTTGTGCGGCTATTGAGCCTGGTTCAATAGCACCTATTAAGGGCTTAACGCTCGGTACCCCAATTAAAAACATAATATATAGGGCAAATAAGGCAAATATAAAGTTAGCAACGGGTCCTGCTGCCACTATGGCTATACGTTGATAAACCGATTTCCCGTTAAAAGTTTTATCTTTATCTTCAGGTTTAACCTCATCAACACGCTCGTCGAGCATTTTGACATAACCACCTAACGGTATCATGGCTAAAACATATTCTGTGCCATCTTTGGCTGTTTTTTGCCATATGGCCCGACCAAAGCCAACAGAAAAACGCTCAACTTTAACACCGTTTTTTCTAGCAACCCAAAAATGCCCGTACTCGTGTACCGTTACTAAAATACCTAACGCAAGCACAAAAGACCCGAGGTTCCATAAAAAGTCCATCATGCTACTTACTATCCTGTGGAGTTAGTGCAGTGCGAGGCAAAAAATTATGCAGTAATGATTGAGCAAATAAACGCGCTTTTTTATCTAGAACAATAACATCGTTAATATTCTCTACCTCTTGTGAGACAAATTTTTTCACAGAAGTTTCATTTATTTTAAATATATCGGTAAATTTTATTTTTTCGTCGAGAAAGGCGGCAACCGCTATTTCATTAGCTGCATTAAGCGCAGTACAAGCAGCTTGCCCTTGCTTACACGCTTCTATAGCGAGCTTAAGATTAGGGTATCTAGCAAAGTCAACAGCTTGAAATTCAAACGATGGTGTATTGAAAAAATCTAACGGAGCAACCCCCGACTCAATACGCTCAGGAAAACTTAAGGCATGGGCGATAGGGGTACGCATATCAGGGTTACCCATTTGAGCAATAACAGAGCCATCTTTATATTGTACCATTGAGTGTATAGTGCTTTGTGGGTGTAAGACCACTTGAATATCATCAGCCTGCACATTGAAAAGCCATTTAGCTTCGATAAACTCAAGCCCCTTATTCATCATAGTGGCAGAGTCTACCGAGATTTTTCGGCCCATATCCCAATTAGGGTGTAAACAAGCTTCTGAGGGAGTTACCGACGCTAGCGTTTCAATTGCTCTGGTTCTAAAAGGACCGCCAGAGCCAGTTAATAATATTTTATTAATACCATTAGCAATCAATTGGCATTCACCAATGTCATCTTGTTGGTGCCATGGTAAACATTGAAAAATAGCATTGTGTTCACTATCAATAGGCAAAAGCGTAGCACCTGATGCTTTTACTGCTGCCATAAAAATAGCACCCGATGTTACCAAAGCTTCTTTATTTGCTAGTAATACGCGTTTACCTGCATTAACTGCTGCAAGGGTGGGTAACAAACCTGACGCGCCAACGATAGAAGCCATGACAGTATCAGATGCCGTACTTTTGGCTATATCAATTAACGCTTGCTCACCTGACAAAACAGTAATATGACTAACACCAGCGCTAATCTCAACACTCGCGAGTTTTGCTGACAATAAGTCCGCATGCTTTTGAGAAACGACAACCACTTGTTGGGGTTTAAATTCAATACATTGTGCAAAAATTTCATCAACACTGGTATGTGCGGCTAAACTAACCACGTTAAACCGAGTAGGATGAAGCCTTACCACATCGAGCGTACTGCAGCCGATAGAGCCGGTTGATCCTAAAATACATAATTGGCGTTTAGACACGTGTTTACCTCAATTTATTTATCAAAAATGCTTAATTATTAAAAACTATCAAGCAAGTAGCAGGTAACAAAGTGCAAACACAGGTGCAGTTGCCGTTAAGCTATCGATTCTATCTAAAATGCCGCCGTGGCCTGGTAATATAGTGCCACTGTCTTTAACGCCAGCTTGGCGTTTAAACATACTCTCCGTTAGATCACCTAACACAGATACTGAGGTAATTAACAAAGTCACTAACAAAGCCAGTATATATTCATTTGTAGACCACTGTAATGAGGTGCCCACAACTACCGTTAATATAGCCGCGCAAGCAACGCCCCCTAAAAAACCTTCAATAGTTTTTCCAGGGCTTACATTGGGCATTAACTTATTTTTACCAAAAGACTTACCAACAAAGTAGGCGCCTACATCAGCGCTCCACACCAGCATAAATAAATACATTAACAGCTGCGCGCCTTGAAAATCATCTAACAAGTAGTTATTAGTGCGCAGCACCATAAAGGCGAGCCAAGTAGGTACTAGCGTTAACCAACCAAACAACGCGATAATGACTTTATTATTAGCCCAAAAACCACTAGATTTAGGGTATGAAAACATAAATAACGCCGCTAAAATCCACCATAAAACACTTAACCATAGTATCGATGTTATTTGATGTGTTACGCCGGTCATCACTAACCACGTTTCATCTACAGGAAATAAAAACCATAACAGTGCGGTTAAAGCACTGGTAGTAATAGCATAGCTAATTCGATGAAATGGTTTAACCAGGCCCATAAAACGAGCCCATTCCCATGCGCCAATAGCGACTATTGCCATTAAAAGCCCGGCAAAAAGGTTAATGGGTAAATAAAAAATAGCTGCAATTGCAGCTGGAGCTAATATTAAAGCCGTTATAATGCGTTGTTTTAACAAGGGCTACCCTTTTTAGTAATCGACTATACACTAGTCAGACAAGCGTATAATAATGCCACACGACTTGCTGCTAATAATGATGTTATTGTTATTTTTTAATAGTACGTTTTGGTTTGTTTTAGTTATTATTGGTTGTTTTAGTTAATGTCGCTTTTTGTTAACTTGTGCAGCTGTACTATGCTTTACTCTACTTGTTCATTTCTTGCTTGTTCGCCCGTTTTACCAAATCGACGTTCTCGTTGATCAAAACAGTTTATTGCTTTTTCAAACTGTATCTCATTAAAATCAGGCCATAGAGTATCAGTGAAATAGAGCTCCGCATAAGCGGCTTGCCATAAAAGAAAATTACTAATGCGACAGTCACCACCAGTACGAATAAGCAGGTCTAACGTAGGCAAGTTAGCTAAGCAGGTTTGCTCATTTAGTGTAGTTTCATTGATATCAGCAAGCGACATTATCCCTTGCTTAACATCACTAGCAAGCTTTTTAGCGGCTTGGGTTATATCCCAACGGCCACCATAATTTGCCGCAATTGAGAGTACTAAACCAGTATTTTTTGCGGTAAGCAGCTCTGATTTAGCAATATTTTTTTGTAATTTATCAGAAAAACGGCTTAAATCACCCACCACTTGAAAACGAATATTATGTTTATGCAAACGCTTTACTTCTTTAGTAAGTACATACATAAACAAGTCCATTAGCACGCTTACTTCCTTTGCTGGACGTTGCCAATTTTCACTACTAAAAGCAAACAGCGTTAACGCTTTTACTTTTGATTTTCGAGCACTAGCGACAACAGCACGTACTGATTCAACACCAGCTTTGTGCCCGGCTACTCGACCTTTTCCTTGTAACTGTGCCCAACGGCCATTACCATCCATAATGATAGCAATATGCTCTGGAATGTTTTTACTTTCACGCTGGGTAACTAAGGCTTCTAAATTATCCACTAGCAGTTTCCACTTAACAATTATGCATTAATTATCTACGCTATTGAGCGCTATTAATAAAAAACGCCAGTTGCCTAAAGAGCTGCAACCTGGCGTTCTTTATATAGCGAACTTATATTTCCATTAATTCAGCTTCTTTTTTCACTAACACTTCATCAACTTGCTTAACAAAATTATCAGTAATTTTTTGAATTGACTCTTCCGCTTGGTGATGTTCATCTTCACTAATATCTTTATCTTTTAATAAGCTTTTAAAATCAGAATTAGCATCACGACGAATATTACGAATAGCGACTTTACCACCTTCAGCTTCACCGCGAACCACTTTAACAAGGTCTTTACGACGTTCTTCTGTTAGTGGTGGTAATGGAATACGAATTAATGTGCCATTAGACTGTGGATTAAGACCTAAATCTGATTTTAAGATAGCTTTTTCAACGGCACTAATCATACCTTTATCAAACACTGTGATTGATAAGTTACGTGCATCGGGAACCGAGATATTACCCACTTGATTTAACGGTGTATCCATACCGTAATATTCAACGACTATATTATCGAGTAACGAGGCATGTGCACGCCCTGTTCTGATTTTATTTAAACTAATTCTTAAAGATTCAATACTTTTACCCATACGATCTTGAGCATCTTCAATTATTTCATTTATCACGTTAATTTTCCTAGATATTAATAAGTTAAGTAAAGTTAGGCTTATATGTTCCCTAACTTAATCACCTTAGTTTTGACTTAAGTCTCAACACGTTTTGCATGTGAAATCACGGTACCTTCACTGTTACCCATGATGACAGATTTTAACGCACCAGGCTTGTTCATATTAAACACAAGAATAGGGATATTATGATCCCGTGCTAGCGTAAACGCAGCCAAGTCCATTACTTTTAATTCTTTATCAAGCACCGCATCATAGCTTAGTTCGCTATAAAGTTCAGCCTCTGGATTTTTTGCTGGGTCTTCAGAATAAACGCCGTCAACTTTTGTTGCTTTTAACACAGCGTCGGCTTCAATTTCAATACCACGTAAACACGCAGCCGAGTCAGTAGTAAAAAATGGATTACCTGTGCCAGCAGAAAATATAACGACACGTCCTGATTTTAACAAACTAATAGCGTTTGCCCAATTATAACGCTCACACACACCTGCTAAATCAATAGCAGACATTAAACGGGTATTTACAAAGGCGCGGTGTAATGCATCTCGCATAGCTAAGCCATTCATGACAGTAGCAAGCATACCCATTTGGTCACCTACTACACGGTTCATGCCGGCTTCAGCTAAACCAGCACCACGAAACAAATTACCACCACCGATAACTAGACCCACTTGGATACCCATTTCTACCAATTCTTTTATTTCTTGGGCCATACGATCAAGCACTTTAGGGTCAATTCCAAAACCCTCGTCTCCCATTAGTGCTTCGCCACTAAGTTTTAATAAAATGCGTCGATAAGCAGGTTTTGGATTAGTTGTCATAGGGAAAGTTCCTGTCGCGGTTAAAGTAATAAAATGTAAGCAAAATAGTCCTAACAAAAAGACCTCGACTATTTTAATACTTTTAGCCGATACACGATAGTATAAACTGTAAAATCTGCCTTTAATTATTTATTAATGATGCATTATTTAGCTAGATATTAAAAATTGGCATAAAAAAACGCCTAACTTGCTAATACAAGGTAGACGTTTTTATAATAAATTCTCATTAGCTTATCATGACTAGCTATAACGCTAGCAGAGTAACTATGAAGAATAGTAATTCACACTAATTAAGCTTTAGCAGCCGCAATTTGTGCTTCTACTTCAGCGGCAAAGTCTTCTTCTTTCTTCTCGATACCTTCACCCACTTCTAAACGTATGAAGTTAGTAACAGTGATCGATTTTTCTTTCAAAATTTCACCAACAGTTTTCTTAGGCTCCATGATGAAAGCTTGACCAGTTAAAGAAACTTCACCAGTAAACTTCTTCATGCGGCCTGTAACCATTTTTTCAGCGATTTCTTGAGGCTTGCCTTCGTTCATCGCCATTTCAATTTGAATGCGTTTTTCATTAGCAACAACATCAGCTGGAACGTCATCAGGTGTTAAGAATTCTGGTTTACTTGCCGCAACATGCATAGCAATATGCTTAAGAGATTCTACATCGCCTTCACCAGCAACAACAACACCAATAGTAGCGCCATGGCTATACGATGCTAAGGTAGTACCATTAATGTATTCTACACGACGAATATTGATGTTTTCACCAATTTTTGTCACAAGCGTAATACGCTTTTCTTCAAATTGTGCTTGTAGTTCAGCAATGCTTACCGGTAAAGCAATAGCAGCATCAGCAACTTCGTTAGCAAAAGCTAAGAAGTTAGCATCTTTTGCAACGAAGTCTGTTTGACAGTTAACTTCAACTAGCGCAGCAACGCCTTCAGCTGTTTTAATTAAAATAGCGCCTTCAGCAGCGATGTTACCTGATTTTTTAGCCGCTTTAGCTTGACCGTTCTTACGCATGTTTTCAATCGCAAGTTCCATGTCGCCATCAGCTTCGACTAAAGCGTTTTTACAATCCATCATGCCCGCAGCTGTGCGTTCACGTAGTTCTTTAACCATTGCAGCAGTAATTGCCATGGGTTTATTCCTCGGTTTGCAGTTATCCCCAACATTGACTTAATAAAATCAACCGTGGGCATAAGTATTAAATAAGTTGCCACAAAAGCGAACTCTTGTGGCAATAGAAAATAAACGTATTGTTAACTGAGATTATTCAGCTTCAACAAAACCGTCTTTTTCAGCTTGTACTACGATGTTTTGCTCACGACCACTGATCACTGAGTTAGCAACGGCGTCACAGTATAAAGTTACAGCACGGATTGCATCATCGTTACCTGGAATGATGTAATCAACACCATCAGGGTTTGAGTTAGTATCAACAACAGAGATTACTGGGATACCAAGATTGTTTGCTTCTTTAATAGCAATGTGCTCGTGATCAGCATCAACGATAAATAAAACATCAGGTAAACCACCCATGTTTTTGATTCCGCCTAAACTTTTATCAAGTTTTTCCATTTCACGAGTACGCATTAACGCTTCTTTCTTAGTTAACGCTTCGAAAGTGCCGTCGCTGCTTTGAGCTTCTAAATCTTTTAGACGTTTGATTGATTGACGTACTGTTTTCCAGTTAGTCAACATACCACCTAACCAGCGGTGGTTAACGTAGAATTGGTCAGATTTAATAGCTGCATCTTTGATTGCATCACTTGCAGCACGTTTAGTACCAACAAATAATACTTTACCTTTTTTCGATGAAACATTGTTTACAAAAGCAAGTGCTTCATTGAACATTGGAACTGTTTGTTCAAGGTTGATGATATGAACTTTATCGCGAGCACCGAAAATGAATTGCTTCATTTTAGGATTCCAGTAACGAGTTTTGTGACCGAAGTGAACACCAGCTTTAAGCATATCGCGCATTGAAACGTTTGACATTTTTTCTTTCCTTTATGGGGTTAAGCGTTCATACACCCAAATATACACGACTCTTCTGTTTTGACCTTGTCGTCAAAAACTGAGCACCCCGGTATACCTTTAATAAATGTATGTGAGTTTATAATAATGACTCATAAGCCAAAACTGAGTTTAGGTTTATAAACTGAAGTTTTGTGTGCAAATGGTCGATTTAAATTGTCACCAAACCAAGCCAAGCTTTTTTGTATTAAATAAAACGTTTTGTACCAATAATATTTGAGACAAAAATAGCTCACTAAAAATTTAGCGCCGCACTTTATACCATAATATAGCAACTTTAGCGAGTTAAAAATGATTTTACCTCAAAAGACAATTTAGGGATTTAGGCTCGTGAAACAACTTGGTATAATGGCGCTAGACAAGTTAAAATTAACTGACATTTAAACAAGCTAGACTCGTTTTTTTTAATGCTAGCGCTGGTTTTATGTGTCAGTCGGTTATAACAAAACAACTAATTTTTTGTAGGGTAAATAAATGGCAGCAGAATTATTTTTTATTTATGACAGTCACTGTCCTTGGAGTTATGCAGCAACTCCGTTAATCAATGCAGTACACCAATCGTTACCCGAAGTAGCCCTTAACTTATGGCACTGTGCTTATTTTTCAGATGCTGACAATAACAATGGCATTACTAAACAACAAATAGCACAAGTAAAAGAACTATCTACAGTCAACTTCTCACCTGATTACATGACTATGTTATCAGCAGGAAAAGACTCAACCCTATGCGCTAACTTAATGACGTGGGCTGCAGAAAAAACACCTCAACAAGCATTAGCCTTATTAAATGCTTTACAAGCGGAGCATTTTTCAAAAGGTAAAGCGCTAAGTGAACAAACTGATTTAGAGACTATTGTTGATGACTTTAAATTATCTGTTCCTGCAAAAGTTTTTAACAAAAGTAAATTAACTAATGATGCCATGGCTCAAGTGCATGAAATTTATGCACTACAGGACATTATAGGGACACAAGCAATACCGGCATTGTTATTAGCAATAGATGATGATCTTATTTTACTTAACCATAATCTCTACTTACAGGAGCCCAATACTATTATTGAGGCAATACAAGTAGAGCTTGATAAGTACGTTTAAGTGGTTTAACAGCTCTTAAAGTGTAATGGATAAAAGAATTACTTAAGAATATCAACATACACATACTAACTCGATATATTAGCGTAAACGCTCACAACATTCTGTGAACTGTAATGCAGCCTTGATACACAGCAGCGAATATATACTGCTGTGTATCAAGGGCGCTACCTAAATAACGTTACAGACATTAAATAGCAAGTGATAGAACAATATCACTAGCCAAACCTAAAGAGATATAACAAATGGCCATCACGATAAAAAGCCAAGATGAAATTGAAAAAATGCGCATTGCCGGTAAGTTAGCCGCACAAGTATTAGAAATGATAGCCCCTTATGTAAAGGCTGGCGTCACGACTGATGAACTCAATACGTTATGTGCTGAGTACACAGAGAAAGAGCAAAATGCTATTTCAGCGCCACTTAATTATCATCATTTCCCTAAATCTATATGTACGTCAGTTAACCATGTTGTGTGTCACGGTATCCCTGATGATACGATGCTCGTTGATGGTGATATTATTAATATAGATATTACTGTCATAAAAGATGGCTACCACGGTGATACCAGTAAAATGTTTATTATTGGAGAAGCTTCAGCTGAAGACAATAGATTATGTCGTATTACTCAAGAGTCACTTTATTTAGCCCTGAAAAAAGTAAAGCCCGGTGCTACCTTTGGTGAAATTGGCGCAACCATTCAAAAATTTATTAAAAAGTCTGGGCGTTATTCAATTGTTAAAGATTATTGTGGTCATGGTATCGGTAAAGAGTTCCATGAAGAACCACAAATTATGCATTATAAAAATAACGATAGCACTAAAATGGAAGTGGGTATGTGCTTTACCATTGAGCCTATGATTAATTTAGGTCGCGCAGGCACCAGTTTAGATAAAACCGATAACTGGACTGTTTATACCGCTGATGGTAAAAAGTCTGCGCAATGGGAACATACTATTGTAGTGACTAAAACGGGTTGTGAGATTTTAACCTTACGTGAAGAAGAAACTATTGCGCGTATTTTACATAACTAAATATGACAACACTAAATAGCGGCATTAAATGATAACGTTATTCAAGGCTATTTTTATTAGTTACCACTAAAAACAACAGCCATTTAGGTTAATTATTGTAGATAAAAAGGTAAGCTTTTGACTAATACTCTCGTCTTCGCACATATAGTTCCACCGCACTTTATTGATAAGTTGGCTATTAACGCTGACTTTTTGTCTACTAAAGATATAGCTCAATTAAGCCAGTCTTTTACCTTATGGTTAAAAGATGCTTTTATTGAACATGATATCAGTGATTTATTAACTGCCCGCGCTGTTTTTGTTGATGCTATATTAAACAAACTATGGAGTCAGCACCACCTTGATGAATATCAAATTAGCTTAATTGCAGTAGGTGGCTATGGTAGAAGTGAATTACATCCCCACTCTGACGTTGATATTTTATTATTAACACAAGAACACGTTGACCTAGCATTAGAAGAAAAAATATCAAACTTTATTACCCAGTTATGGGATATAAAGCTTGATATTGGTCACAGCGTTCGTTCTATTAAAGAATGCTTAAACCAAGCTATTAAAGAAGTTACGGTAGCAACCAACTTATTAGAAATGCGACAAGTCTCAGGTAATAAAACCCTTACCCAACAATTAATGCCGTTATTAAATGAAGAGGTTTTTTGGACGTCTGAAAAATTCTTTATTGCAAAATGTAAAGAACAAGACGCCAGACACCAACAATATCGCGGTGCTGCATATACGCTTGAACCTAACTTAAAAGCTAACCCCGGTGGCTTACGTGATATACAAACTATCGCTTGGGTCGCTAAACGGCACTTTTCCGCGGACTCTTTTGAAGAACTTGTTGAACATAATTACCTCTACCCCAATGAGTTTTTTGAACTACTAGAATCACAAGATTATTTATGGCGCATGCGCTTTGCCTTACACTTTGTTGCTGGACGCAATGAAAACCGACTTTTATTTGATTATCAAGCTGATGTTGCCAAAATGATGGGCTTTGGTGATGAAGGTAAAGCGCCCGTAGAGCGCATGATGAAACGCTTTTTTCGGATCATTGCACGAGTCGCTGAATTAAATACCATGCTATTACAGCATTTTGAGCAAGCTATCATAAAAAAACCAGAGCAAAGTAACGTCAGTATTATCAATCAGGATTTTGAACTGGTTGATAAATTGATTAATACGCGCAATGACAGAATTTTTATGCGTCCGGTAAAAATGATAGAAATGTTTTTAATCATTGCGCAAAAACCAGGTATCAAAGGTATACATTCTCACACCATGAGATTAATGCGCAATGCCCGCAGACGACTTATTTCAGGCTTAATTGATTATGCTGAATGCCGACGCATGTTTATGGCGATTCTTCGTCATCCACGTGGCTTGGGGCTAGCATTAACTTTAATGCACAGGCACGGTATTATTGGTTCCTACTTACCTTTATGGCGTAATATTGTTGGTCAAATGCAATTCGACCTTTTCCATGCCTACTCAGTAGATGAACACACTTATCGCGTGATTAAGAACTTACATCAGTTCAGTCAAAAAGAACATAATCATAAATTTCCGCTATGTAGTAATATTACCCAAAAGATTCGTAAACCAGAAGTACTCTATTTGGCCGGTTTTTTTCATGATATAGGCAAAGGACGTGGTGGTGATCATGCTAAGTTAGGTGCGGTTGATGCATTACACTTTTGTTTGTCACACCAAATGAGTAAACACGATAGTAACTTAGTCGCTTGGCTCGTAGAGTATCATTTACTTATGTCGGTTACTGCGCAGCGACGTGATATTAACGATGAAAACGTTATTCGTTCTTTTGGTGAAATTGTTAGAGATGAAACCCACTTAAATCATCTTTATTGTTTAACCGTTGCTGATATGCGTGGCACTAATGAAAGCTTATGGAATAATTGGAAAGCAAATTTACTAGAAGAGCTTTACTTTAATACCTTAAGTGCCTTTCGTCATGGTTTAGAAAAACCCGTAGAAACACGCTCTAAGATCCGTGAAAACCAACAACAAGCCTTAGCGCTATTAACCGAAAAAAAGGTCGATGAAAAAAGTATTAAAGCTTTATGGCGTGAATTTAGCGTAGACTATTTTTTACGTTATTCGCCAAAACAAATAGCGAGGCAATGTCAGCACATAATCAAGCACGGTCGAGAAAAGCCTCTGGTGTTAATTAGCCCTACGCCTTACAGAGGAGGCACAGAAGTCTTTATTTTTACCAAAGAAAAAAAAGACACCTTTGCCAGCATCGTTTCGTTTTTAGTGACTAAAAAACTCTCTATTCATGATGCAAAAATCATTTCGACTAAAACTGGCTACACAGTCAATACTTTTATCGTGCTCGACAGTCGCAATAAACCCTTAAGGGAGCGCTTCTACACGAAAGAAATTAGTCAAGGGCTCGTTGATAGGTTAGCGCAAGAAAATAGTTTTGAGTTACCTGAGCTAAGAGTATCAAAACACATGCAGAAGTTTAAAGTACCGCTGCGGGTGAACTTTATTCAAGGTCATACAAAAAATCGAACCATGATCGAAATAATCGCCTTAGACAGACCTGGCTTATTAGCCAATATTGGTCAGGTATTTCAAAAAGAAAGAATTAGTATCCATTCTGCTAAAATAACCACCTTTGGTGAAAAGGCTGATGATGTATTTACCGTGTCAACTATGGCTAACGAGGCATTAAACCCTCAAGAACAAAAAGCCCTAGCCAAACGGTTAAAAGAAGAGATTGATTAACCAGTGACAGGTAATTATACGATATAAATAAGCGACACAATTTAAATAACACCAACAACCTTTTAAACAGGAACGCCTAATGACAGATTTAACACATTTAGCCCGCATAATTGAGCAAGCTTTTGATGACAGAGCCAACATTACGCCAGCAACCGTTTCAAGTGAAATTAAAAATGCTGTACTTGATGCCTTAGCCGCACTCAATAATGGTAGTGCACGAGTAGCTCAAAAAACAGATAACAACTGGCAGGTAAATCAATGGCTTAAAAAAGCAGTATTGCTGTCTTTTCGTATTTGGGATAATCAAGTAATCGATGGTGCAGAAAGTACTTTTTTTGACAAGGTGCCAATGAAGTATCAAGGCTACACGCAGGCCATGTTTGAAGCCGATGGCGTTCGTGTTGTGCCAGGAGCAAGTGTACGCACGGGTAGTTTTATTGGTAAGAATGTGGTGGTTATGCCTAGTTTTATTAATATTGGCGCGTTTGTTGATGAAGGCTGTATGATTGACACTTGGGCAACCGTTGGCTCTTGTGCACAGATTGGTAAAAATGTGCACTTATCTGGTGGTGTAGGCATTGGCGGCGTGTTAGAGCCCTTACAAGCTGGACCTACGATTATTGAAGATAATTGTTTTATTGGCGCACGCTCTGAAATTGTTGAAGGGGTTGTGGTTGAAGCCGGAGCGGTAATTTCTATGGGTGTTTATATTGGTCAAAGCACACGTATTTTTGATAGAGAAACCGGTGAAGTACATTACGGACGTGTTCCTGCAGGATCAGTCGTTGTTCCAGGTAACTTACCGTCAGCTTGTGGTAAATACAGCTTATATGCGGCGATTATCGTTAAAAAAGTTGACGCTAAAACATTAGCTAAAGTAGGCATTAATGAACTGCTACGCTCTGTAACTGAAGAGTAGCGCTGTAGTCGTCTAAGCTTGGGTAAAAATAAAATCCACCATGGCGTTATATTACTTAATGCGCATAGTGGATTTTTTATTGCCTTTAATTTTTATCCTCTCAATATTAGAGCGGCTTATTAATTATCAAGTTATAGCTAGCTAATTATTTAGTGTTATAATCCTTAGCGTATAGCCTTTAACAGGCTTCTAAACTCACTTTACACCGCAATTTTTTACTAAAGGCATAGAACATGACTCAAGATGAAATGAAAAAAGCAGCCGCCAACAAGGCATTAGAATTTATTGAAGAAAACACCATAGTAGGCGTTGGTTCAGGCTCAACCGTTAATTTTTTCATTGATGCACTTGCCTCATTAAAAGATAGTATAACAGGAGCTGTTTCAAGCTCAGAAGAGTCAACCAAGCGTTTAAAAGCACACGGTATTGAGGTCTTTGATTTAAATAGTGTTGCTGTATTGGATATTTATGTTGACGGTGCTGATGAAATTACTCAAGACATGGCTATGATCAAAGGGGGTGGCGCGGCATTAACCCGTGAAAAAATTGTTGCCGCGGTAGCCAAAAAGTTTATTTGTATCGCTGATAACTCAAAAAAAGTAAGTGTACTAGGGAAATTCCCGTTACCTATTGAAGTTATTCCTATGGCGCGTAGTTATGTCGCGCGCGAATTAGTGAAATTAGGCGGCGACCCTGTTTATCGTCAAGGCGTAATCACAGATAACGGTAATGTTATTCTTGATATATACAACCTTGACATTATCGATCCAAAAGCACTAGAAACTCAAATTAACGCTATTGTCGGTGTAGTCACTAATGGCCTGTTTGCACTTCGTGGCGCTGATATACTTTTGTTAAGTAGTGCTAAAGGTGTAGAGGTTATTCAATAACCCATAACAAATCTAAATAAAAAATCGTTTATTAAGAATATTTATACAAAGCACTTAAAAAACGCTTTAGAGTTTATACACTATATGATATGTTAATCTCGCCTAATTTAGATATCTAGCCATCTAAAAATAAAATAAACACTAGGGCCTGTTGAACTTTCGCGGTTAAATTTTGTTCGAGAAAAAGCGTTTTAATCGCGTCGAGTCGTGTGTAGCCTAGTTATGCTAAGCAAATGCTACTCAACAATGAGTAAAATGCTTTTAGCCGGATACTTCGGACAGGGTTTGTTCGGTATTTTTTACAGCGTTATCGCCTTTTTATGTGGAAAACCACTGGAAAAGACTCTGCCTTGTATAAAGACCTAACAAGTCGCTGCAAAAAAATCTCGAAAGTTCAACAGCCCCTAATATATTTACCCGTTTAACGTTGAATAAGTGAAGCCAATTTATGACCATAGTCAACAAGAATTCATTAGCAAAAGACAAGATTAAAATTTTATTACTTGAGGGATTACACCCAAGCTCTCTTGAAGAATTAAAGTTAAAAGGCTATTCCAATATTGAATCGCTTAAAACATCACTTTCTGAAAGTGAATTAATTAAAAAAATTGCCGATGTTCATTTTATTGGTATTCGTTCACGTACTCAATTAACTGATAAAGTACTAAGTCATGCAAAGAAACTCGTTGCTATTGGCTGTTTCTGTATTGGTACTAACCAAGTAGATTTAAAAGCAGCACAAACACGCGGTATTCCTGTTTTTAATGCTCCTTTTTCTAATACCCGTTCAGTAGCGGAATTAGTACTGGGTGAAATATTACTATTATTACGTGGTATTCCTGAAAAAAGTGCAAAAGCTCATCGTGGTCAATGGCTTAAATCAGCAGTAGGCTCAGTAGAAGCTCGCGGGAAAGTGTTAGGTATTATAGGTTACGGTCATATTGGTATGCAATTAGGTATTTTGGCAGAAACCTTAGGCATGCAAGTACGCTTTTATGATATAGAAACCAAACTACCGCTAGGTAATGCAAGCCAATCGCCGTCATTAAAAGCATTACTTGGTGAGTCTGACGTAGTTAGTTTACATGTGCCGGAAACAGCACAAACCCATAACATGATTGCAAAAACGCAACTTGCTGCAATGAAGGATGGCGCTATTTTAATTAATGCCTCGCGTGGTACTGTTGTTGATATTGATGCATTAGCAGCAGCGTTAGACAGTAAAAAAATAGCAGGGGCCGCCATTGATGTATTCCCTATTGAGCCAAAAAGTAATGATGAAGAGTTTGTGTCACCGTTGCGTGGTTTTGACAATGTTATTTTAACACCACATATTGGTGGTAGCACAAAAGAAGCGCAAGCAAACATTGGTTTAGAAGTTGCAACAAAGCTGGCAAAATACTCTGATAATGGTTCAAGTTTATCAGCGGTTAACTTCCCTGAGGTATCTTTACCTGAATACGCCAACTTAGGTCATGGTAATACCAGTCGTTTATTGCATATTCACCATAACCAACCAGGCGTATTAACAAAAATTAACCAAGCATTTGCTGAGCACAATATTAATATTGCCGCACAATACTTACAAACCGATGATAAAATTGGCTACGTGGTTATTGATATTGACTCTGAAGATAGTAAGTTAGCATTAAAAGAGTTGAAGCAAATTAACGGCACGATACGCGCTAGAATATTGCATTAACCTTAGCTTCTTTAAGTTTACATTGTTTACATAAAAGCCCGGTTTATCTATTGATAAACCGGGCTTTTATTTAGCGTGGATAAACAAGAACGATCAACTAACTTCCTGATATTTCACTATACAGCTAAACTATTACCGACACTCTCACCTGTAAATATCATTAAGAAAACGATGGTAGTTTTCAATGGCATTAACATTACCTTTATTACGCTGACAAACACTTTTTTGGTATTGAAAGTTAAAGACATCAAACCATAAATCAAGTATATGAGCATTATTCGCTTCACCATGCATATCTAATACTCTAGCGGCAACCTCAGCCGTTGAGAATTGATGTTCAAGCGTGGTTTTCCTAACTGTGTAGCGAGAGTCCTGTCCTACTGGTGACAATTGACTATCATTGTCGATTTTACAATGGCCAGTGACGGCTTGCATAGCCGTTTTTGCATCAAATGAAACCATTGGAAAACCCTCAAGATATGGGCTCTTACGAAACATTTTTTTTGCTTCACGCCAACTACCATCAAGCATAATAAATAACGGTCTTTTACCTTTTGGACAAGTAACCTTGTTAGAAAACACCTGACGCTCGTCATCAGCATATTCTTGTGGAAAAACGACCAGTGGAAACCATTTTTCATCATTAATGACCGCGAGTAGCTCTGAATTTACTTCGGTTCTAGACCATAAAAATGCAAAGGTATCTGGGATAACATCAGCAATAAGCTTACCGGTGTTACTTGGCTTTAATACTTCGGTGTCATACATTAATAGTAAAAATCCAGCGGTGGTCTGAATTTTTTCATTCATTGGTGATATATCACAAATACAAAATTGCGTCGCTAGTTGGCAATACGGACAACGGATCACCCGTTGTCCTCTTGATTTATAAACGGTTGTACTGATACTTTTACGGTATTTGTGTAGTTGATGAACAGCGTGCATATTTCACTAAATATAAAATAGAAAAGACCAGCTAATTATATACCCGTTAACAAACAAAGTGCAGCAAACATGTCCTTTGATAGCTAACGGGTATCGGTTAAAAGCTGCTATTGACAGACTTATGATCAAGTTATTTTGTCACCGTAAAAACATTAATTGTTGAAAGAGGTTTGATATTGCTTTTAAGTTGCTCTTCTAAACCATCAAGCTGAGTAATACTTTCACATAACGCCTGCGAATCTTTTGCTATTATCGATGTTCTCATGTTCATTTCATCTTCAATGCGTTGAGCAAATTTTTCCATACGTGTTTCAAAGCTTTCACCGCTGCCTTCAGCGGCCATCATTTGTTGTCCCATAGACATTAAAATACTGCCCATGGAGTTTACCACTGCTTTTTGAACAACAGATTCAATACGTTGTTCAAAATCTTTCCCCAACAAACTCTCGCTTTCTAACCCTTCTACGCCGATAGAAATCCCCTTTTCAATCGATAAGTTAGCGGCTACTTGCTGGCGAATTAACGTTAACTCTTTAGTTAAATCTGCTGCAACACTATTGCCCTCACCTAGTAAGTCATTAAACGCAACATTTACCCCATCAACGGCTAAATCAATACCTTCAATAGCAACAGTTTTTACTTGGGGTACTAAATGGCGAATTTTTGCATCATATTCTTTTACCAGCGCTTGTTGACTATGAGAAAGTATAAATACTTGCTCTGCAATATAGAGCTTTTTCCCTTCAACAATTTTATACAAACTACGCTTATTGTCGCTACTTTCACCGTCGGCGATAAACTCAATTGCAGTGGTGTTAATAGTAAAACCTGCAGATAGATTAACGTTACACGATTGGTAAGCGTAAGCAGACGATGATACGGCTAGTGCGCTAGCCATTAATGTCGCGTGAAGATAAGTCATGGTACATTCCTTGCCAATTGGGTTCAGTTCAATTCAATTCAATTCAATACAATACAATTTAATACAGGTAAGTGACGAGTATTACTAAGCGCTATTATAGTCTATTCGTTATTATTACTTGTAAAGGAAAACAGGCATAGTGCCCACTTTATTTTTATTTAAATATCAGTTAGCTGTCATGTAAATTAATATAAAATAGCACGTTAAACCTGAATTTTTTAATTAAATTGACGAGTTATTAGCGTTAACGTTATAGGATAAAAAAGTTAGCCATGTTGCATCTCAATTAACCGAGATTGACAGCGTTCAAATTCAAAGGCAAGTTGTTGACCTTGATAAAGCTCAAATATATCGACTTGCGCACTCACAATTAACTTAACTTGTTGGTCATAAAATTCATCAACTAAAGCAATAAATCTTCTCGCTTCATCATCAAGTTGCTGTAACTCTCCTAGTAAAACACCGCTGCGTTGGTAACTATCTTCCACTCCCGAGAAAACAGCAGGTACTAAGGCGCCAGAGAATTTAGGAACATTAGCAATAAATACGCTGGTAAATTTTTGCGCTAACACCATATAATCACGTTGACTACGTGGACCTGAACATAGGGCAAAAAAATCAAAAAAAATAGTCTTATCACTTTTAGCTAAATAACTAAGCTTGCGATGGTTAATCTCTATTTCACCAGCCGTTAGTTGCCTAGTGTTAGTTAATTGCAGAAAACGCTCTGTTAATTTTTCATTACCCTGATGTGCTACTAGAAAGTAATTATTATACTCACTAACGCCTGTAGCGTTATTAGCAAGATTATTACGGCGATGATCTATGTCACCATCAATAGAGATAATCTGACAATATTGATTAATTAAAGTAATGGTAGGTAAAAAACGTTCGCGCTGTAAGCCATTACGATACAACTGCTCTGGCTTACAGTTTGATGTAGCGACCAGTGTTACACCTTGGCTAAATAGCGCTGAGAACAAACCTGAAAGTAACATAGCATCACCAATGTCATTAACAAAAAACTCATCAAAACAAAGTAAATCAATATCTTGCGCCCAGTTTTTAGCAATAGTATTGAGCGGCTCTGATTGTCCCGTTAATTGCGCCAACTGCAGGTGAATGCTTTCCATAAAATGATGAAAATGAATACGCTTTTTATTATTGATGGCAACATGCTGATAGAAAAGATCCATCAACATCGTTTTGCCACGGCCAACTCTGCCGTGAAAATATAACCCTGTAATATTGGCTTTAGCCTTTTTAGCTTTACAAGCTGTTTGATGTTGTTGAGCCACTAATTGCTCGGACAACTGTACTAAAGCGGTAACTGCTTGAGTTTGCGCGACATCAACGTTGAGCTGCTTATTCGCCAGTAGCGCTTGGTAAGCTTGTTCCATAGTGTTTTATTTTTTTATTCTTTACTAGATCACTCAATCATAGGTAATGTGATCATTGAGTGATCTAGTACTTAGTTACTTTTGGTTAGCATTAATTAGTTAGATGACGCGCATTAAACGTACGACCTTTCATTTTACCTTTAGCGAGTTTTTTTAACGCTAAATTTAACGCGGATTTAGTCACCGCAACATAGGCTTTATTATCAAGTACAGATATTTTTCCAACTTGTGACCCTTGGATACCATTATCTCCGGTTAGTGCACCTAATATGTCTCCCGGACGTACTTTTTGCTTTTTACCACCATCAATTTGAATGGTTGCCATTTTTGCTTGTGGGCGCTGATGCGCAAGTACTGACAATGAAGGTAACGGCTCAGGTGCAATAACTGCTTCCAAATAATCTTCAAGTAAACCAACCTTGTAACTTTCTTTGTCACTGTACAATGAATACGCTAAGCCTGTGCTGCCTGCTCGTCCTGTGCGACCAATTCGATGAACATGTACTTCACTATCGCGGGCAATATGAAAATTAATCACCAAGTCTAAGCTGTCTATGTCTAAACCACGTGCAGCCACATCGGTAGCAACAAGAATGGAGGCACTTTTATTCGCAAAGCGTAGTAAAGTTTGATCTCTGTCTCGCTGCTCTAAATCACCATGCAAGGCTAAGACACTAAAACCGTCAAAATGTAAGCTATCGGCAACTTGTTTAACGTCTTTTTTGGTATTACAAAAGATAACAGTCGACTCAACTTGCGTGTCTAACAATAATAAGCGCAGTGCATCAAGACGCTCTTCATCATTACCAATTTTGAAAAACGTCTGGCTGATGGTTGATTTGTTTTCACTTGACGCAACTTTAACCATGATTGGATCTGTCATGATACTTTCACTAATCGACTTGATCTGCTCTGGGAAGGTAGCACTAAAAAGTAAGGTTTGACGATCAAGTGGCGTACGTCTTACGATGTTATCAAGTGCTGCTTGAAAGCCCATTTCTAACATACGATCGGCTTCATCAAGTACCAGTAAATCTACATTTTCTAAAGATAAAGTTCCTTTAATAACATGTTCTTCAAGACGACCCGGTGTACCAACAATAATATGTGCGCCATGCTCTAACGAACCAATTTGAGGACCAAAAGGTGTGCCACCGCACAGCGTTAATATTTTAATATTGTGAATACCACGAGCAAGCTTACGTAACTCTTTAGCTACTTGATCAGCGAGTTCGCGTGTTGGACAAATAACCAAAGATTGAATGCGAAAGCGTTTGACTTCAAGTTTGTTCAGTAATGCTAAACCAAAAGCCGCGGTTTTACCTGAGCCAGTTTGTCCTTCACCAATAACATCTTTACCTTTAAGCATTTCAGGTAATGTTTTCGCTTGAATGGGTGTCATTTGCTCATAGCCAAGCGACGATAAGTTGCTAACTAAATCCTGTTTTAAGCCTAATGATGTGAAAGCTAACGGTGATGTAGTTGTCGTAGTACTCAAAATAAACGCCTCTGGGTTAAAGCGGCTCAGTAAAGCTAAGCCAAATAATTATCAAAAAATAAAAAGTGGTCGAAAGTTAATAAAACTATCAATACAAAGACAAGAGTGCTTTCATGAGATAGCTAATGCGCGCATAATAACAGTAATTTTTGTACAACCCCAGCAGATTCAAAGCGATGAACACAGATTCAAAACAGTTATTAATAGCGCAATGGCAAACTTTGCATAATAGCCATGAAAATTATGAACATTATGCGTTAATAATCAAGCTTGTAACAATTGTAATGACAGTATTGGCGCTAGCCTTTTCAATAAATACACTGACACTATTATTAATATTAGCCACGCTTTGGATGCAAGAAGGTATTTGGAAGACCTATCAGCAAAGAGCAGTAAGTGCGATAATAGCCATTGAAGATAAGTTAGCGCCAACTCAACTTGAGCAACTTGAACAAAAAAATGAGTTAACTAAGGCCCATTTGGTTTATACACAGTGGCAAGCTAACCGCCCTAATTCAACAGCGCTCATTGCTGAGTATATACAAAATGCCTTAAAACCAACCGTATTATATCCATATTTTCCTTTGATGCTTGTCGTCGTTATTTTTTAATCGCAAGCAACAAGTCGTAAAATATCAGATAATTTTAGTTTTATGTAGAGACAAAACAATGAACAGAAAAAAGAAAATGAATAATATTTTGAAGAAGAAAATTAAAAAATCTAATTTAAAGCTTCAAACAAGTAATAAGCCTAAGTATATATCTAAAGCACAAAGAGCTAAGCTTGCTGAAGAAGAAAATAGTCAAGAGCAAGAATAGTTCCTAGCCAATCAGAGGCTTATGTGCCTGTACTAAGCCAATAAAAAAGGGCACTCAATGAGTGCCCTTTTCTGTGTAAACATAGCGTTATGTCAGATCTGTTTGTCCTTTTAGCTTTTCTCGCATACGTTGGATCAACAAATAGAAGTAAGGCACCAGTAAGGTACCAAATAGCGTTGCTGCTATCATACCAGCCAGTACAGTGACACCCAAAGATACACGACTACCAGCACCAGCGCCCGTTGCAAAAACCAGTGGTAATACACCTAATATAAATGAGAAGGCTGTCATCAACACCGCTCTAAAACGCATTCTTGCCGCATTAAGTGCAGCATTTAGTATAGTTTCTCCTGCTGCCCTTTGCTCCATCGCAAATTCAACAATCAAAATAGCTGTTTTAGTCGAAAGACCAATAAGCAATACTAAGCCAACCTGTGCATAAATGTTATTCGACATCCCTAACGTGTACAGCGCTAACATAGCACCAAATAAAGCTAATGGTACCGCCGCTATCACCGAGAATGGAATAGTCCAACTTTCATATTGTGCAACTAAGAATAAATAAACAAAAACAATCGCTAAACCAAATAAGATAGGCGCTAAGTTACCCGCTTCTAACTCTTGTTTAGACTGACCTGACCATTCATAGGTATAACCTTGAGGCAATGCACTAGCGAGTTCTTCCATTATTGCAATAGATTGACCTGAAGAATAGCCTGGAGACGCATTACCAGTAATACTTGCGCTACGATACAAATTGAAATGACTAAGAGTCGTTGCACCTAAAATAGGTTTAACCGTTGCTAATGTTGTTAACGGTACCATTTCATCATCTTTATTTCGAACAAAGTAATAACGCAGATCCGAGGGATCTTTACGGTATTGACTTTCTGCTTGAATAGTCACTCGATAAGTACGACCAAATTGGCTAAAGTCGTTAATGTATAAAGAGCCTAACTGTGCTTGTAAGGTAGAGAAAATATCAGTTAATGCCACACCTTGAGCTTTAGCTTTATTACGATCAACTTCTAAAAAATATTGCGGTACATTAGCACGGTAAGTACTAAAAACACGCGATAACTCTGGTCGTTGGTTAGCCTCATAAATAAGACCATTCATCACTTGTGCTAACTCACCAGGATCGCGCCCTTCACTATCTTGTAATTTAAAATCAAAACCTGAACTATTACCTAAACCAGGAATAGGTGGTGGATTAAATACCATAATTTGCGCATCTGGCATCGCCCATAATTGCCCCATTAAGCGAGGGATCACTTGATTTAAGCCTAACTCAGGTGTGATACGTTCTTCCCAATCTTTAAGTAGAATAATCGCAAGACCATTATTTGATCCAGCACCACCTAAAAGTGAATAGCCTGAGACCGTAATAATATCAACAACAGCATCATCATTTAAAATGGTAGGCGTTATTTTATCTAAAACGGCTTTGGTACGATTACTTGATGCAGCATCTGGTAACTGTACATCGACAAAAAGATAACCTTGGTCTTCAGCAGGTAAAAATGCCGTTGGCACCGATGTTGTTAACCAACCTGCCGCGATAAAAAGTAAACCAACAAAGAGCCCAACACGCATTACACGCTTCAATAAAAAGCCAACCATATTAGTATAACCACCGGTCGCTTTAGTAATAAGGCGCTCAAACGGTAATAACCAGGTAACTGGTTTCATTTTTTCAGCACTTAACAGCACGGAACATAATGCTGGGCTTAATGTTAAGGCATTAACTGAAGAAATAAGTACCGCAAAAGAAATAGTAACTGAGAATTGTTTATATAATTCACCCGTGATGCCCGGCATAAAAGCAACAGGTACAAAAACCGCCAGTAATACTAAGGTAGTCGCGATGATAGGACCTGAGACTTGCTCCATTGCTTTAGTTACCGCTTCTTTAATGGGTAACTTATCTTCTTTTAAGATACGCTCAACGTTTTCAATCACAATAATGGCGTCATCAACAACAATACCAATAGCAAGTACTAAACCAAAGAGGGTAATAGTGTTAATTGAATAGCCCATTAAAATCATAAAAGCAAAAGTACCAATCAGTGAGACGGGAATTGCTAAAGTGGGGATAATGGTTGCACGCCAATTTTGTAAAAATAAGAAAACCACTAAAATAACTAAAGCAATGGCTTGTAATAAGGTAACCACCACCTCTTCAATAGAGCGGTCAATAAATTTGGTGGTGTCGTAAGGAATGACATACTCTAGACCATCAGGAAAACGTTGCGATAGTTTGTCCATTTCAGCTTTTACTAACGAAGCAACCTCTGTTGCGTTAGCATCAGGAAGCTGATAAATAACAAGAAAGGCTGTTTCTTTACCATTTAATCGTGCTTGAGTAGCGTAATCTTCAGCGCCTAGTTCTAAACGGGCAATATCACTTAAATGAATAAAATTACCGTTACGTTGCGCTCTAATAATTGTTTGACCAAATTCTTCCGGTGTTTTTAAACGACCTTTAGCCTGAATAGAGTATTCAAATTGTTGATTAGGCAAGGTAGGACTAGCACCTAACTTACCCGCAGCAACAATCATGTTTTGCTCTTGTAAAGCTTGCTGTACTTCAGTAACCGTAATACCTAGTGAAGCCATACGTTCTGGATTTAACCAAGCACGCATGCTGTAGGTCATTTCCCCCATCACTTCTGCAGAAGCAACCCCTTTAATACGCCCTAGCGGTTCAGTTAGGTAATTCGTCGCATAGTTACTTAAAAAGAGTTGGTCGATACCTTGTTGTTCAGAAAACAAGTTAATGCCTAAGAGCATAGCACTTGATCTTTTCTTAACATTTACCCCTTGTCTTGTTACCTCTGATGGTAATGAACTCGTTGCTAACGCGACTCTATTTTGTACGTTAACCTGGGCAATATCACCATCGGTACCTACTTTAAAATATACCGTGATAACAGCACTACCATTGTTAGACGCTGAAGATTCAATGTACATCATATCTTCCACACCATTAATTTGCTCTTCGATGGGGCGAATAACAGACTCTTCTACAACTTGGGCACTCGCTCCTGGATAAACTGCAGAAATTTGTACCTGAGGCGGCGTAATTTCAGGGTACATATTTATCGGTAAGAGGCTCATGGCTATTAAGCCAGCAAGCGTGATAACAATTGAGATAACAAAGGCAAATTTAGGCCGATTGATAAAAGTTTTACTGATCATAAAATCGTCCTTAATTACTTATCAGTGTTAGCATTAGGGCTAATTTTTTCTTCAGTAACAGCTGAAGAATCATCAATATCTGTGATAGTACCAATCAGTGGATCAACTTGTTTTTCAATACCTTTCACTTCAATACCTGAACGCACTTTTTGCAAGCCTTCGATAATCACTTTTTCGCCCATATCAACACCTTTTTCCACAACCCACATGGCATTAATTCTTCGACCTAAAGTAACTTGGCGTTGCACAACTTTATTACTGTTATCAACAATCAGTACAAACTTTCCTTGTTGGTTTTCTTGTACAGCTGCTTGAGGAATTAACGCCATTTCTTCTTTCTTTTGACTATCAAGAATAAGCGTAACAAATAAGCCCGGTAAAATAATATTTTCAGGGTTTGGAAATAGCGTTCTCAACCCAACAGTACCCATACCTTGAGAGATTTTAGTATCCGCAAAATCTAATTTTCCTTTTTCTGGGTACTCTGAGTTATTTGGCAAACGCAATGAGATATCAAACTCAAAGCTTTCACTTTGATTGACCCCTTGATGTGATTGTTGGTATGAAATATAAAGGCTTTCTTCTAATTGGAAGCTCACATAGATGGGATCAGTAATAATAAGCGTGGCTAAGGTATTGCTTGCTGGACTAACAATGTTACCCACATTGTAATTGACTTTACCGATCCGGCCAGTAAAAGGTGCTCTTATTGTGGTATAACTTAAATCCAGTTCAGCTTTTTCCAGCGCCGCTTGTGCTGCCTTCACAGCAGAGGTAGCTTGTGACTCTTCCGTGGTTAATCGATCAAAATCAGATTGTGAGATATAACCGTCATTAATAAGTTCATGGGCGCGTTTCAAGTTACGCTTAGCGTTTTCTTCACCTGAAACTCGTGAGCTTAAATCAGCTTTTGCTGATGACAAAGCCGCTTGGTAAGCTGCGGGATCAATTCTTAGCAGCACTTGACCTTTTTCAACGAAACTGCCTTCTTTAAAGTGACGTTCCGTTAACTCCCCTTCAACACGAGCACGTAGGTTAGCTTCTTTAAACGCTTCAGTGCGTGCAACAAATTCTCGATAACCACCAACGGGTTGTGATTTTATCGAATAAACGGATACTGCCGGTGCTGGAGGTTTAACCGCCCCGTCTTCTTTACCACATGCGGTAAGTGTTAATGAGATAAGCCCAAGTAATACAAAGTTATTCTTCACTAAGCTAAGCGATAAATTAAAGGCTGAGGTAGAACGGTGGGGTTGTTTTAAAAAGCGCTTGAGCATCAAATTATTCCTTGTAAAATTATACCAATTAAATTAATTAATCACTGAGCGACAAGTAAAAGTTTTAAAGGCTAGGTGCTCCTTGATGAGAATAGTTAGCTCAGCAGTCATATTACGACCTCTGCTAAACGACTACATTGCTGTAGCGCCCTGCTCAACATTTCAACATTAATAAAGACCTGTATAACCTGTTACAATTTTATTAGGCAAAGCACCCTTAAGCACTTATTAGTAAAAGTATCCTATCAAAATGAGCAAATATAAACCGTTATATATAAGCCTTATTTTAATTCTGAGCTTGTGAGTAGCAATCTAGGGTAATTATTTAATTAATTCGTTTAGTATTATGCTTTTATTGTCGTTAGTTAATTATTACACAAGCGACAAATAATGCAGTAATTATTTGTACCTGTAATTATAAAAAAGCCGTGAACAATGTTCACGGCTTTATAATTACCTTATAGCGACTGACTACCTAGCGATAATTAGTGACAAAAACATCACTTTACTCAGAGGCTAAATTCATCTCTTGTACTTTTTCATAGGCAATTTCAGGGGTAGTAGGGTCAGGCTTATTATGCAAATTAGCTTTTAATTGACCTTTTCTATGCTTTAATGCGGCATCTAGCTTCTTAGCTGCATTAGCGATAGCCGGGTACATCACCTCATTAGACCCTGAAGCAGAAATACGGCCACCTTCATAACTTGTTGTTAACTCCACTTGGTGTTGGTGATGATCTTTAGAAATAATAACATCTAAGGCGATCAGTGTAGGAAAGTGGCTAGCTATTTTAGAGAATTTTTCTTCGATATGCTCTTTGATTGAGTCATTTACTTCTACATGATGACCAGAAAGATTTATTTTCATAGGTATTCCTTTTTTACTATTACTTAAAGTCTTACTTAAAGACTAACTTATCTACATGATATTGTCATTATCATCGCTTACCATAACAATATCTCATTAACTTAACTGTTTCACAACTTTATTATTTTACATTGTCTCTGTTAACAACTGACTTAAGTAACTTCAGTGACTTAAGGTTACTAATAGACCTTAGGGCTAATTCAGCTAAAACAAGTAACACTGCTAAATATTTTATTTAGCAACACTCGCTACAATGTTATTAATGAGTAACGACTTTATTAGGGCTATTACGCTTTCGAGATTAAATTTCTTCTAGCTCAAAGCGCTTTAGTCACGGCGGATACTATATAGCCTAGTTATTGTGTACATATACAATTCAACAAAAATAAAAAACTTTTAGCCGGATGCTTCGGGCAGCACTTTTTGGGCATTTTACTAATATAAACAATCACAAAATTCGTGATATTAAACCATAGTAAAATAGCGTAAATATTAAGGGAGCTTATTGTTCTAAAATAAGGAATGAGTGGATATAGAGTAGATTAGATAAAATAATAAAAGGTTAAAGCTGGATGAATAATGACTAGAATAAATCAGAAAATAAGGTGCATGATAATCAGTGCGAATAAGCCTGCGAGTACATCATCAAACATAATACCAAAACCTCCGGTTAATTTTTTATCTGCGATGGAAATAGGCCAAGGTTTAGCAATATCAAAAACTCTAAAAAGAATAAAGCCCACTAAAACACTCTGCCAAGAGACAGGTACCATAAACATCGTTATAAAAAAGCCAGCAAACTCATCCCAAACAATGGCACCATGATCATGAACGCCAACATCACTAGCCGCTTTACCACAGATATAAACACCTGCGACACAAACAACGATCACGACTAAGGCATAAATTAACGGTGTTAAACCACTCATCAATAAAAATAACGGTACAGCAGCCAGTGTGCCGAAAGTTCCTGGCGCTTTAGGGGCTAAGCCACTACCAAAACCTAACGCTAAAAATTGAATCGGGTTTGTAAGGTCAAACTTAACTTGGGTATTTTTACCTGACATATAAATCAAGGCCTATGTTGTTGATCATTTTTATAAATTATTCGCTAAAATGCTCAAAACCAACCGTCTTGATTGAAATAGGTTTATTGTTTAACGTCGTTGATATTGTCTGGGAAGCATTGATTTGCCCAATGCAAGTTACAGAGGTAGCAGCATGAGACATTGCTGTTTCCATACCTACCTTATTGTCTTCAGAAACAGTAAACAATAACTCGTAATCATCACCACCTGATAATGCTAAGGCAATAGCATCTTCAGCAAGTAAGCTATCACGCATTATGTTAGACAATGGTAATGCATCAAGTACTACATTAGCTCCAACATTAGAGGCTTGGCATAGATGTCCCAAGTCAGCAATTAAGCCATCAGAAAGGTCAATAGCCGAAGAAGCGTATTCTCGGATTGTTTGCCCCGCTAATACTCTTGGTCTAGGGTAATCAAGTTTGTTCCTGATAGTATCAATATACTGTGGTTGCAGTTCAACTTTACCGGTAATTTGCTGTAATGCTAAAGCAGCATCACCAAGATCACCGGTGACATAAAGCCAATCGCCCGATTTAGCACCCGATCGAGATAAGTAAGTATCTTTAGGCGTAAAGCCTTGTGCAGTAATCGTTATACTTAAAGGGCCTTGCGTGGTGTCTCCGCCAATGAGTTCTACGTTATAGAATTCACATAATTCAAACACACCTTGACTAAATTCAAGTAACCAAGCTTCGTCTATGTCAGGTAAGGTAATAGCTAAAGATAACCAACTTGGCTTAGCCCCCATTGCAGCAATGTCCGATAAATTAACGGCAACGGCTTTATGACCAATGGCTCTAGGGCTAGTTTCAAAAGGAAAATGTACGCCTGCAACTAATGTATCTGTTGTTACCACTAAATTTTGATTTTCAATGGGCGCTAATACTGCGCAGTCATCACCAATACCAAACACAACATCTTTACGCTTCACTGTCTGCTTGGTGAAGAAATGCTTAATTAACTCGAACTCTTTCATGCTAAGCCTTTAATAACTAGTCGTAACATACTAGTCATTTATTCTTCAGGGCGAATTAGTTTAACGGTTTTATCTAGCACACCGTTAACAAACTTATGACTATCGTCAGCGGCAAATAATTTAGCTAATTCGATAGCTTCATTAATAACCACACGATAAGGTACGTCAGCACAATCTTTTAGCTCAAATACCGCAACACGTAATATCGCTTTTTCTACTTGATCAATATCATCAAGCGGGCGATCTACATAAGGAGAGATAAGCGCATCAATTTCAGTAACATTAGCCGTTACACCACGTAGTAATAATTGAAAATATTCAATATCAAAACGACGTTTACTGTTCTCGCTAATAAAGTTTACTTCAACATCTTTTACTGAGTTATGACTAACTTGCCACGAGTAAGTTGCTTGTACGGCTAACTCACGTGCTTTTCTTCTAGGAGAAGGTTTCACAATATGTTTCCATTTTTCTTAATTTTAGAAATAACGTTTAAAAATAGCGTTTAGAAATAAACGTTGGTAAAATTAAATGTTAGCTAATACATTAACCATTTCTAATGCACTAAGCGCTGCTTCAGCACCTTTATTGCCTGCTTTAGTACCTGCTCGTTCAATAGCTTGCTCAATTGAGTCAGTGGTAATAACACCAAACGACACTGGAATTTCAGCATCTAAACAAACTTGCGCTAAACCTTTATTACACTCACCAGCAACAAAATCAAAATGCGGCGTACCGCCACGAATCACGGCGCCGATAGCAATAATGGCATCAAAACCACCTTTACCTGCCACTTTTTTAGCCGCTAACGGTAACTCATAGGCACCTGGGACACGAACTACAGTGATATCATCGTCATTTACATTGCCATGGCGTTTAAGTGCATCGATAGCACCTTCTAATAAGCTGTCAACGATAAAGTGATTAAATCGTGATACTACAATAGCAAACTTCTTACCTTTCGCTTCAAACGAACCTTCAATAATATTCATTAACTCATTCCAATTAGGGTGTATATAAAATTTGCCGTAATTCTAACAAATAGTTATCGGCATAGGTACTCGTTTATTCTAAAATTACTCTAAATCATAAAAATCGTCGAGTAATGCATCTATTTCTGCTTCTTGTGCTTCATTAATAACAATAGGAGGTTGACCATCATAAAGTTTATAGTTCATGTTTTGAAAATAAGCATTCTTAATAAACACGTACGGATCTTCAGACTCCACTAATAATTGTTCTTGATCTCGAACAGCTGCTCTTTTCTCCAGCCCTAATACACCTAAACGGATCATATTAGGCCAAAAATCAATAACAACCATAGGCCAATAAAGATTATCAACGTAATCACCAACTTCTTCTCGTACAGAGCTTGGCCCCATACCGGGGATAACAATATAGGGACCGTTACCAACACCATAAAAGCCCAAGACTTCACCAAACTCTTCTTGCTCTGCAGACCAATCAAAATCACTCGCAGGATCATAAAAGCCCAATAAGCCGATGGTGGAGTTAAGCACGAACCTACCGGTATTTTTTGCTGCAGCAGTAAATTTCAGCTGTAACAAGTTATTAATAATACTAGCAGGCTCATTTAAGTTTAACGCCATATTATAAAGGCCTGTACGTAAAAATGGCGCTGTATAGGTTGTATAAACTTCGGATGCAGGTTTGGCTAGATATTTATCAACATAATCCCAAGTAAAGGTCCAAAAAGGTCTATTGATAACCTCTAAAGGATCTCTAGGATCGCTAACAGAAACTGGCTCTGCCTTTACTTGATTTTGTTGTTCGGGTGTTGTTGAACACCCTGCAATAACGATAACTAAAACAAAAATAAAAAATCTAATGGGAAGTGTTATGTTTGAATTCAATGGCTTAGGTCCTTGCCGTTATACTAATCATATTTTAAACGGGTATATTAGAAGGGGATGAATTAAAAAAACGGCAGTTTAGCATAAAATAAAGAGTTGCGTGAATAAGGTTTTAGTGGATATGGGGCTAATTTTTATTGAGTATCATAACGACTGCCTGTGATTGATTATCTGCATTACATCAAACTGATAAAATCTGTACTAAGAGCGCACGCGTTGTTGATAAACTGACAATAACATTTCAACTTCTGCCCGTGGTAATTCACACTCACTTATAATCTCTTCAATATCAGCGCCTTTTTCTGCCAACTTAAAAGCCCTACTATAAAACTTATCCTGTCCTTGGCTTTCTTGCCATTGTGTTAGTAACTGTTGTTGCTCAACCTGCTGCTGCTGCAACAACTTAATACGGTGCTCTAACTGCTTTGATACTTGTATATTTTCAGTGGTTAACTGTTCGTTATTGTCTGCCATCACTTGATATGCTTGTTGCATCTTATGGTTTGACGCAGTTAACTCATTAACTTGTAAAGAAATACTTTGTATTTCCATGTTAAGTATTTTTATTTTATTTTTTAGCCTACTCATATAGAAAAATAAGATACTACTGATAAATAAGACCAGAAATAGTGCCAATACGGCAACCATAGGAACAGCTAATAGTGACATAAAAATTTGCCTTGAATAAAACTAAATACACCTATGTATTATTACCCATATATAAAAATAAAAAAGCCTGTAATTACAGACTTTTTAAAAATTACAGCGAGTAAGAGATAGCAGTACTATGTTCATTTAATAACGATTATATTATCCATTATTAAATTAACATAGTTCAGATTTAAACAGTGTAGGTTTAACTTAAAACTGTTTAAGCTCATCCCATTCATCATCAGACAGTAACTTATCTAAGTCGACTAAAATAAGTAATTCGCCTTCACGATTAGACACCCCCTGAATAAACTGGGCGCTTTCTTCGTTACCAACGTTTGGCGCAACATCAATCTCTGATGATTTCAAATAAACAACTTCAGCAACACTATCAACAAGGATACCGATCACTTGTTTTTCTGATTCAATAACAACAACGCGCGTGTTATCAGTGATATCACAGGGCTCTAAACCAAAACGAGAGCGCGTATCTATAACCGTTACGACATTGCCGCGTAAATTAATGATACCAAGTACATAAAGTGGTGCGCCAGGTACTGGAGCTATTTCACTGTAACGCAAAACCTCTTGTACTTGCATCACATTAATACCATAGGTTTCATTTTCTAGTTTAAAGGTTACCCACTGCAACACTTCATCATTTGCTTCAACTTTATCACTTGCACTTCGTCTCATATTAGACATATTCTTCGCCTCTTAAATTACACCCTTTGCATTGTCGATTACCTAGACAATAATAATTTAGGACCTTACTTGAGAAATATCATTACCTTTATCCAACAATTGAATCAAAGCAGTTACATCAAGCAATGCACACATTTTCTTTTTAACTAACCCCGCTAACCAAGGTCGTTTATTATTACTATCTAGCCATTTAACTTCATCTTGAGATAATATAACCGTATCGATTAAGTTTTCAGCCATAAGCCCCCAAGAACTATCATTTAGCATAATAATATATTGATAGTTTAATGATTCTTTTAATTTTTCGTCACATTTTTCAGGCATAACCCATAACGCGGTATCCACGACATTAATCTTTTCATCCCGATGAATCATAACGCCTTTAAACCAATTGGGTTTGCCCATTAACTTAGTCGTTTTACCTACTTTATAAATACCGCCTAACTCAATTAAAGGTACTGCAATAATTAAACCTGCGACATCAAAAAACATCACTTGAAAATCACCTTTACGATAATTTTTATTCTTCTTATCAGTCAGTTCAGTACCACTTTTATCACTAGCAATAGGTAATAAATCAATACCGCCCCGGCCTTCTTTATTACTTGGATTAATCACACTCTCTTTAGGCTTATTAACTGTTTTTAATAGCTGCTCTAACGACTGATTATCTTTATGTGCTAATGGTTTAGTAGTACTGCTATTAATTTTTTGCTCTAATAATACTTCTGGTTTGTTAGGGTCTGTTAATAACTCTGACAAATAATTTTTCATTAAACGATTACTAGCGGTTAATGATTTACTCATGTGGGGTTCAACCTCATTATGCTTATTTTGTGTTTGATTAAGAAGTTTAAAAGGCTTTTATAAGCTAGTGTTCCTCGAGAATTAGCGGCGTAATCTGAAGGGACTTTCTGAGCTGAACTCGCATTTCTCAAATTAGTATCAATAGGGATCACCCCTGGCCATATATTATCAGTATAGACTTCTTGCAGCTTTTTAAAGGCCAAAATTGAAGCTTTAGTTCGTTTATCAAACATAGTTGGCACTATAGTATACTTAAAAGAAGATTTTTGCTCTCCTTGCATAATCTCTATTGTTTTAATCATACGGTCTAAGCCTTTAAGGGCTAAAAACTCTGTTTGTACGGGTATTACTATATGATCTGCTGCAGCTAAAGCATTGACCATAAGTACACCTAACACAGGCGGACAGTCAATCAACACATAATCATAACTGTCTGTTAAGGTGTGAATAGCTTTTTTTAAGACTAAGCCCATACCGCCTTTCGTTCCTAAAGAGCGATCAAGTGTAGCAAGTCCCATGGTTGCAGGTAGTATATCAATATTAGGGTACTTAGTTGGGCATAGACTTTGTAAAATTTGCTCTTGTGATGAAACTTGGGTGAATAAATCATAAACACTAAGGTCTAAATCTTCTGATTCAATACCAAAATAGTAACTTAATGAAGCATGGGGATCTGTATCAATTAATAAGACTCTATGACCTTGCTCGGCTAATACCCCAGCCAGAGCAATAGTTGTGGTGGTTTTACCAACACCACCTTTTTGGTTTGCTACAGTCCACACTATCAAGGATATTACTCACTTACTTTTTAATTAAGTTGCTAAGCGACCTATCTTATTGGTCTTTTGGCTCTATATCATTACGTTGTTTGTTGATTAAGGGGGCAGTCTCTGACGGTAATTCGCTTGCCTCATTATTATCTCTGGTTGTAATACGAATACCACCATTATCTAATTGTAGAACCTTAATATTGTTTGTCTGCTCAACACTTTCATCTTGTTCAATACTATCTTCGGTCATTGTCGTTATTTTTTTTAAATCTATTGTAGGAGTCACCAACTGATTTTCTTTTGCTAAACCATATTTAGAAATAGCAACAACAACTTTTCTATTTTTAGCTCTACCTTGCTCGGTTAAGTTAGTCGCGCTTGGATAATATTGACCATAGCCTTCGATAGCCATACGGGCAGGGTTTAAACCTAAGTTTTCTAAAACTCTCAAAATAGCCGTTGCTCTAAAAATTGACAACTCCCAGTTTGAGGAATAAATTTCATTGTTTATTGTTTGATTATCCGTATAACCTCGCACCCGAATATAGTTATTTACCTGACCAATAACCTGATAAATGGTTGTAATAACCCTCTCAGCTGATAAGGTTGCCGAAGAAGAACCACTAGGAAATAGCAAACCACTATTTAGTTCTATTTCTAACCAGTCACCATCAACTTGTAATTGTGCAAAACCTGATTCAATCAGATCAAATAGCGCCGTCTGTAACTCTTGCTCTAGTGAACTAAGGTTACTGCCCACTTGCGCATCAGAAATATTAGAAAGACTCTTTTCATTATCTAGCAGTTCAGGACCTGCAACCTCTAAAATTCCATTACCATACAATTTTTTATTAGTTTTACTGGTATTAACCATTAAAACACTATCACCATGACCACGATTTTTAGTCTTATCTTCGTAAGCTTGAAACACTCGTCCAAAAGACTCAGTAATACTTTCAAAAGGCTTTTCATTTACCATAGCCATCGCATATAGCACAACAAACAAAGCAAACATTAACGTCATATAATCAGCATAAGAGACAAGCCAACGATGAACATTATCATGCTCTATCGTGTGTCTTCTTTTACGCTGACGGTTCATTGTCTTAACCTAAATGCCGACAATTTATTTTCAATAGCATGCGGGTTTTCACCATGAGCAATTGAGACTAAACCCTCACAGACCATTTCACGATACATTGTTTGGTGATGAACAATGGTTCTGATTTTATTGGCTATGGGTAAATACAGTAAGTTAGCAAAACCAACCCCATAAATAGTAGCAATGAAAGCCGTTGCTATACCCTGCCCTAACAAAGCGGGTTCTGTTAAGTTACTCATCGCATGAATCAACCCCAGTACCGCACCTAATATACCAATCGTTGGGCTATAACCCCCCATTGCTTCGTATACATTAGCAGAGCGTAAATTATGCTCTCGATAAATATCTAAATCTAATTCCAACGCGTCTCTAAAATGGTCAAGTTCAACACCGTCTACTAATAAATTCAAACCTTTTTGGGTGTAAGTATCTTCAATTTCTAGTGCGGTATCTTCTAGCGCTAAATAGCCTGACTCTCTAGCTTTAGTAGCCCACGATACCATTTCATTAATGCCTCGATCCATGTCATATTTTGGAGGATAAATCACCCACTTAAGTAGAGAAATAGCATGGCGAAACTGTACCATTGACGATTGCAACATAACCGCACCTAAAGTGCCGCCAACGACAATGATAAAAGCTGGCAGTTCAAATAAAGCCGAAAGGTGACCGCCATCAAGGGCGAAGCCTGCGTAAACGGCAAAAATAGCAACAAATAGCCCTGCCAAACTCAATTTATCCACGGCTTACTTCCTTAACCATAGAAGCCGCCATCATATCTAATGGTACAGATAAATCTGATAAGCCTGCTTTATCAATAGCTTGAGGCATGCCATAGACAACACATGATTGTTCATCTTGCGACCAAACACTTGCACCTTTCGCCTTTAACATTCTAGCGCCCTCTTTACCATCAGACCCCATACCGGTCAGTATGACAGCAAGTACTTTCCCGCCAAATGTTTTGGCAGCTGAACCAAAACTAATATCGACACTCGGCTTAAAAGTGATTTTGGGAGAATCATCATCTAAAATTTTAATTTTTGCTGATGATTCACTACCAGTAATAAGCATTTGGCGTCCGCCGGGTGCTAAATAAGCATGGCCAGGTTTGAGCACATCGCCATTTTCAGCTTCTTTGACTGTTATTTTACAAAGGGTATTTAAACGACTAGCAAAAGCCGCGGTAAAAGCAGCGGGCATGTGCTGAACGATGATAATAGGTAAGGGAAAATTCTGTTCAAGTTGAACGAGTATATTTTGCAGTGCTACAGGGCCGCCTGTTGAGGTACCAATAGCCATAAGCTTATATTCTTTGCCTGAACTACGAGTAAGTACTCTTTTTTCTTTCGTTATAGATGCAGAGGATGGAGTAATTTTACTAGTATTACTAGTCAACCTTTCCTTTGCTAATATTGAGTTTGAAGGTAAGGGGCGCACCGTGGTTCTTGATTTAATAAAGCCTGGCTTTCGCGCTATTTCAATAACGCGTTGACGTAGTAAGCTACCCGCTTCGTCACTATTTTGTGCTATTTCACTAAATTTTTTCGGTAAAAAATCTACAGCGCCCGCTTCAAGCGCTTCAATGGTTGCGTTAGCCCCTTGATGTGTTAAAGAGGAAAACATCAATATTGCCGTAGGAGATTTCGCCATAATTTGCTTCACTGCGTCAATTCCGTTTAACACAGGCATCTCAATATCCATAGTGATAATGTCAGGTTTTAACAAAATGGCTTTTTCAACGGCCTCTTGTCCATTAACAGCTACATCAATCACATCTAACTTTGGATCTTTATTAAGAATGTCAGTGACTCGACGTCTAAAAAAACTCGAATCATCAACAACAAGTACTTTGTAGGCCATTTAACCTCTCTGATAACGCTTTAAATAAACGCTATAACATCATAATTTTAATACACAAAGTGTACTACGCTTAAACATTTTTAGTGCAACATCATTACTTATAAATAGGTATTATCAGCTTTAATAGTTAACAACATTAATTTCGTAACTTCATGTTAACGGGCGATTTTTTTGCATAAAACTTTAACATATTGGCAATATCTAAAATCAAAGCAATACCACCATCACTGGTAATCGTTGCACCAGCCATACCTGGTGTGCCGTGTAATAATCTATCAAGTGGTTTTATGACCACTTCTTCTTGCCCTATTAAGCTATCAACAACAAAACCTACTTGTTGATTGCCAAGCTGTACTATGACGACATGCCCTTTATTATCCGATTTTTTGACAAAATTACGTATTAACCATTTATCTAAATAAAACAATGGAATAGCTTTTTCTCGAACAATGATAGTTAACTGGCCATCGACATTATTAGTATTCGATAAGTCTAAATGAAATATTTCATTAACAGAGGCCAACGGTAACGCAAAAGTTTGCTTACCAACAACAACCATCAACGTGGGTAAAATAGCTAATGTTAATGGCACTTTTATCTCAAGTATTGTGCCCACCCCTAACTCAGAATCAATACTAACTGTACCATTTAACTGAGTGATCTTAGTTTTGACTACGTCCATGCCAACACCACGCCCAGACACTTCTGAAATTTCAGTTTTAGTTGAAAAACCAGGGGCAAAAATAAGGCTATAGGCTTCTTTATCAGGCATACGAGCTGCAGAGTCAATATCAAGTACACCTCGTTCTATTGCAATACTTTTTAATTTTTCTGCATCCATACCCGCGCCATCATCTTTGATGGTTAGCAGTATATGGTCACCTTCTTGTGAGGCTGAAAGTAGCACTGTACCTTCTCTAGGCTTACCCATTGCTTCTCGCACATCGGGAGCTTCGATACCATGATCTACCGAGTTTCTCACCAAATGTACTAGAGGATCGGCTAACGCTTCTACTAAGTTTTTATCTAAATCTGTTTCTTCACCTTCTAAGATTAACGCGATTTCTTTTTGTAAGCTACGCGCTAAATCACGTACTACGCGAGGGAAGCGACCAAAAACCTTTTTAATAGGCTGCATGCGCGTTTGCATAACAGCACCTTGAAGGTCGGTAGTTACTGCATCTAAATTAGTAACCGCTTTAGTTAAGTCTTCATCATCAGAAACAAGCCCCAAACTCGTAAGACGGTTCCTCACCAGCACTAATTCACCTACCATATTCATTATTTGATCAAGGCGTTTAGTATCAACACGAACGGTTGTTTCTGCTTGAGGGGCAGCAGCCGGAGGCGCTTTTTTTATAGTCGCTTTTGCCGGTGCAGCAGCTTCTGGCGCTTTTATAGAAATGGGTTTTGGCTCTGCCATTTTAGGTATTTCTGGCGTTGCCTGTACTTTATTATCAACAGTTACATCGCTATTATTGTTCTGGTGAGCTGTCGTTTTTGGCGCATTACCTTTACCATGAAGTTCATCTAATAACTTTTCAAATTCAAGGTCATCAATATCATCACTTGAGTTACTTTCACTATTAGCGCTCCCCGAAGCATGTGCTGAAAAAGCACCTTGGCCATGCAGTTCATCTAATAATGACTCAAATTCGTCATCTGAAATTTCATCACTCGTCTCACTGCTACTAGTATCAATTGAGGCATCAGTAGTGTTACCAACACTAGCGGTTGCTCCAGCATTACTAGATCCATGTAACTCGTCTAGTAATCGTTCAAACTCATCTTCACTCATTTCATCACTTGAACTAGCATCTTCATGACTACTCACTTCAGGTATCGTATTTGATGGTTCAATCACTTCTGCAGGGGCAGTATACTCATCAGTTTTTACTGTCGTTGCACCTTCAGGCTTACTTAGTCGAGCAAGCTCAGCCAGTAAAGTAGCGTCCGCAGGCTCTAGAGGCTCTTTATTTTGCACCAAGACAAACATATCATTGACAGTATCTAGTGCGGATAAAATAGTATCCATCAGCTCAGCATTAACTGAACGCTTACCGGTACGTAATAAGTCAAATATATTTTCAGCGCCATGACAAACGTCAACTAGATGGCCTAGGGCTAAGAAACCAGCTCCGCCTTTAACGGTATGAAAACCACGAAAGATTGAATTTAATAATTCAGCATTATCTACGTCATTTTCGAGCTCGACTAGCTCCTCTGAAAGTGACTCTAAGATTTCACCCGCTTCAACTAAAAAGTCCTGTAAAATTTCTTCATCTGCTTCAAAAGACATGCAGTAACTCCCATTAAAATCCTAAACTTGATAAAAGATCATCAACATCATCTTGATCTTCTACTACATCATCTCTTTTAGCGGCATTAACAATCGGTCCTTCAACAAGGTTTTCACCTACTTTAGGATTGACTTGTGCTTGCGCGCTGTCTGCAGATATACCAAAAGCTGTTAACATATTGATTAAACTGTCTTCAACTTCTATAACTAAATCAATTACTTTTCGAATAACCTGACCAGTTAAATCTTGAAAATCTTGTGCCATTAATACATCGGTCATTAAACGATGAATATTATGTGTTTCTTTACCAGTATTTTTTAACAAGGTGTCAATATCAAGACATAATGATTTAAACTCTTTTAAATCTAATTCATTATTCATTAATTTAGTCCATGAAGGATTAACGGCAGCTACTTGTCCAGCAATGGTGTCAACGACAGGAAAAATTGCCTCAACTGCATCCATGGTTTTGTTTGCGGCTTCTTCTGTTCTAGTAATAACATAGTTTAACCGCTCTTTGGCATCTGGGATATCAGCAGTCGCTAAGTCATTTAACCTAGAATCTAGTTGAAAGTTAGTTAACGAGTCATGAAGTTGGCGAGTTAATTTACCAATTTCAGCAAATAGCTCTGAATTAATTGGACTTTGAATCTCAGCAAAAACAGCATCAGCTTGTGCTTGCTGCCCAGACTCTAACAATTCAACTAATAATTTTGCTTGCTCTAATGAGATGCGACCTGTCATAGGTATACTCATGGAAAGTCCTTAATAGAATACTTATCAACATCTTACTTAACTAACAAATACCTTAGTTAGTTAAGACATCTACATTTAAGCTAAGCGTTCAAAAATTTTATCTAACTTATTTTTTAACGTTGCGGCAGTAAAAGGCTTAACAATATAACCATTTACTCCTGCTTGGGCAGCCATCACGATTTGCTCTTTTTTAGCTTCTGCTGTAATAAGTAACACAGGTATATGTGATAACTTAGCATCAGCTCGGATTGCTTTAAGTAAATCAATACCCTGCATACCAGGCATATTCCAGTCAGTGACTACAAAATCAAAATCACCGCCTTGTAGCATAGGTAAAGCGGTACTGCCATCATCAGCTTCTTGAATGTTGGTAAACCCTAAATCGCGTAACAAGTTTTTCACTATACGTCTCATTGTTGAGAAATCATCAACAACCAGCACTTTCATATTTTTATCCAAGGCACCCTCCGGCAAACATTCAAAATTAATTAGTTTTCTGTCTATTTATTATTTTACCCTACAGGGCGTTTATTTTTTCATTAGCTTAGGCTATTTTTAATTAAAGCATTACTAACAGTATTGATTTTTCGCTAATACTACTACTAATATTTTATCAGTTTAGCTAATTTTGCCAAGATTGCATACGTGCTTTTAAGCGATGCATTGCTTGGCTATGGATTTGACTTACTCGAGATTCACTAACGTCGAGTACTTGCCCTATTTCACGTAAATTGAGCTCCTCATCATAATATAAAGACAGTACAAGAGCTTCTCTCTCGGGTAAAGCCTTAATGCACTGTGCTAGGCCTTTTTTAAAAGCATTATGCTCTATACTTTGATATGGATCATTTTCAAGACAATCATCACTGAATTTAATAGCATCTTCATCGATACCTAGGTCATCAATACCCAGTATTTTCCCGCTACTTACTTCACTTAATATTTGATGATAGTCATGAAGGGAAATATTGAGCTTTTCAGCGACCTCAATATCAGACACCTCTCGACCAAGTTCCCCCTCAAGTTCTTTTATAGCGGCACTTATCATACGGCTATTTTTATGAACAGAACGAGGCGTCCAATCGCCACGGCGCATTTCATCTAACATAGCGCCACGTATTCGAATACCAGCAAATGTTTCAAAGCTAGCACCTTTGCTATTATCAAAATTATTTGCTGCTTCAAATAAACCAATCATACCTGATTGTATTAGGTCATCTACTTGTACGCTTGCTGGTAGTCTTGCTAAAAGGTGATAAGCAATACGTTTAACTAAAACAGTTTGTTGTTCAAGCAAAGCGTTTTTATCTATTTGATTATTATAGCTGTTAGCTTTTACCACGTAATATTACTCTCACTAAGTCATACTAAACTGGTCAGTTAGTTTGTGCTGTTAATTGGCGAGTAACTGCTCAATAAAAAACTCTAAATGTCCCGAAGCTTGTTTAGGGATAGGCCATTGACTAACTTTTCTTGCTAGGTCAACATAAGCTAAGGAGGCAGGAGACTGAGGATAAGCCTCAACGACAACTTTTTGTTTACGAACCGCTTTTCTAACATTTTCATCAAAGGGAATGACAGCCACTAGCTCTAGTGCTACTTCTAAAAACCTATCGGTGACTTTAGTTAGTTTAGCAAATAATTGCTGTCCCTCTTTAGGACTACGTACCATATTAGCAACCACTTTAAACTTGAATACACCGTGATCACGACTTAACAATTTCATTAGTGCATAACAATCGGTAATAGAGGTAGGCTCATCACACACCACTAAAATCACATCTTGAGCAGCACGGGTAAAACTCAAAACCATATCAGAAATACCAGCAGCAGTATCGACAATCATCACATCAAACGGGGTACGCATTTCACTAAAAGCTCGAATAAGACCCGCATGTTCAGAGGGCGTTAAGTCGACCATAGATTGAGAGCCTGACGTTGCAGGAATTATCTTAATACCAGCAGGTCCATCAATAATAATATCATCAAGCTCACATTCACCTGATAAGACATGAGAAAGGTTACGCTTAACTCTTAACCCCAACATGACATCAACATTAGCAAGGCCTAAATCAGCATCGAGCACTAACACACGTTTGCCTTGTTGCCCTAAAGCAATAGCTGTATTTAATGAAGTATTGGTTTTACCAACACCACCTTTACCGCCAGAAACAGCTACTACCTTTACTTGTTGTAAGTCTTGCATTTTTCTTAAGCCGCTCGCTTGATCTATCATTGATTGATTACTTCTAATTGTATCTATTTAGCTATTAGGTGACATTTTATGCGGTTGCAGCAGATGCTACAGGCATAGGTCGTGAAACACGTGTATTGTTATTGATTGACTTAGTTGCCATCTTATCTGCAAGAATAACTAATTTCTCAGCATTTGCAACCTTAATATCTTCAGGAACCCTTTGCCCATCAGTAAGATAACCTATTGGTAAGCCATTTTGAATTGATGTGGTAATTATTTCACCAATACTAATACTTTCATCAAGTTTAGTATAGATACAACCAGACAAGGGGACTTTTTTAAAGCGATCTACATTTTCTTGCATAACACCTTGCTGGGCGTTAGCAGCTAACACTAAATAACTTCTAATTCTTACACGAACATTGGACACTAAGGCAGTCAGTTGTTCGGCTAAACGAATATCACGCTGCCCCATACCTGCAGTATCAATTAATATGAGCTTTTTCTTGGCGTATTGTTGTAATAACACATCGAGTGCTTGGCTATCTTTAGCCAGACTTACTTGACAGCCAATAATTTTACCATAGGTTGCTAACTGCTCAAAGCCTGCGATACGAAAGGTGTCTGTTGAAATAAGTGCGATTTGATCGCTACCATGTACTTGTGAAAAACCTGCAGCCAGCTTTGCAATAGTAGTGGTTTTTCCTACCCCTGTAGGCCCTACTAGAGCGACAACGCCGCCACGATTAATTATGTCATTTTGCGTTGTATTAATTTGTTGAGCAATCAGTTGTGTTGCTTGTTGCCAAGCTTGTTTGCCATCAGCTTGTTCAGGTACATAACCTGCTATTTGATCAGCAATCTGTTCGGTTAAACCTAATGCCAATAAACGATTAACTAACACTGCCCGTTGCGGATCTTTTTGTGCCATATCTTGCCACATGAGTCCAGAAACTTGATGTTCTAACAAAGAACGAATAGAAGACATCTCTTGTTGCATTCTAGCAAAGTCTTGTGATGAAACTGGAGCATCGCCATTAGCATTTGTAGCGAACGAATTTGAAGAGGAGATATTATGCGTTATATTAGCCGTGATATCGTCACTATCATGCTGTTCATTAGCTACATTACTCGATGCGTCAGCAGCTGAATGGCTTAACCTATCGGTAAAATCCTTTAACTGCTGCTCGATACTTACCTCAGCTAAATGCTCAGGGTGCTGTTGTGGCGCTTGTTGAACAGGTACTTGATGGGGAGGTACTTGTTGGACTTGACGATTAAGTAGTGCCGACAAACTATCAGCTGGCGCCGTGACATTATTCGTATCATTCATTGGAGCTGAATAAGCTTGTGTTTGCTGGCCAAGACTAACAACATCATTACTTACCTCTCGCTCATGAGCGCTATCAAATCTTGATTGAGCCGTTTGAGCTGTGGTTGCTGTCGCGTTTTGCCCACGATCTTGTGCCATATCACGTGCCCTGTTTTCTTTGGCTGCAGGCACGGCTTGATTGTAATCAACAGCGGCCATTAACTCGACACCTTCAGGGATCTTTTTATTGGACATAATAACCGCATCAACGCCAAGTTCTTCTTTTATAAGTGCTAATGCTGTACGCATATCTTTGGCAACAAAACGTCTAATTTTCATATCCAGCCTCTATTTTTGTTATAAGTTACAGCCATGTACCCTATACTTTCAATTAACAGTTACTGCCCAATAGCACTAACGATTTTAATTTGCTTATCATCAGGTATTTCTTGATAGGAAATAACACGTAAACTTGGAATAGTGTATTTAACAAACTTAGCCAATACGTGACGTAATATACCTGATGTTAATAATATTGGTGTATCACCAGCCATTTCTTGCTGATTAGCTCCGTCAGTTAATGATTTTTGTAAACGCTCTGCTAAACCTGGTTCAATACCGGCGCCATCATCTCCTGCCATTTGCATTGATTGATGCAACATTTGTTCCAACTCAGGAGCCAAAGTTATGACAGGCACTTCTTGAGCACCGCCAACAAGATCTTGCACAATAAACTTACGCAAGCTAATACGTACTGCTGCAGTAAGAATTTCAGCGTCTTGGCTTTTAGGCCCATACTCTACCAGAGTTTGTACTATCGAGCGCATATCACGCACTGCAACACCTTCATTCATCAAACTTTGTAATACTTTAACCACAGTGCCAAGGGGTAATATATCTGGCACAAAGCCCTCAACCAATTTAGGGTAATTTTTAGCAAGTAGGTCCAATAGGTTTTGCACCTCCTCATGACCCAATAGTTGCGCAGCATTATTAGTTAATACCTGACTTAAATGTGTCGCAAGTACCGTTGCAGAATCAACGACGGTATAACCTAAGGTTTGTGCTTGTTCACGTTGATTTTGATTAATCCACGTTGCTTCAAGGCCAAAAGCAGGGTCTTTCGTCGGTACGCCATCAAGTTGACCAAATACTTGCCCAGGGTTAATCGCTAACTCTTGATCATGTCTAATCTGAGCACTACCTATAACAACGCCCATCAGTGATATTTGATAGCTATTCGGGTCTAAATCTAAATTATCTCGAATATGCACTGCTGGTACTAAAAAACCAAACTCTTGTGAAAGCTTTTTACGTACGCCTTTAATACGACTCAGTAACTCACCACCTTGAGCTTTATCTACCAAAGGGATTAAACGATAGCCAATTTCTAATCCTATGACATCAACATGGTTAACATCGTCCCAGCCAAGTTCTTTTACTTCATCTTCTTTTTGTTGATGTTGAATTTGTTCATCTTGGGCTATTTGAGCTAACTCGTTAGTTTTATTCACTTTGTTTCTTGCACCGATAAAAGCACTGCCGGCAATAACGGCTGCAAACAGTAAAAATACAAAGTGTGGCATACCGGGGATAACGCCCATTATAAACATAACACCCGCGGCAATATAAAGTGACCGCTCTTGACCGAGTTGACTACTAACTTGCTCGCCCATATCTTGTGAAGTATTTTGGCGTGTAACAACAATAGCAGTACCAATTGATAATAATAAGCCAGGTATTTGCGCAACTAGCCCATCACCAATGGTCAATAAGGTATATATTTCAACAGCGCGTTCAAATGATAAATCATGTTGCACCATACCTATAATTAAACCACCAATAATATTAATAAATAAAATTAGAATACCGGCAATCGCATCACCTTTAACAAATTTACTGGCACCGTCCATCGAGCCATAAAAATCGGCTTCGCTAGTCACTTCAGTGCGTCGCTCTTTCGCTTGCTCTTGGGTAATAAAACCAGCATTTAAATCGGCATCAATTGCCATTTGTTTACCTGGCATAGCATCTAAGGTAAAGCGAGCTGTTACTTCGGCGATTCGCCCTGCACCTTTTGTTACCACAACAAAGTTGATAATAATTAAGATAAGAAATACCACTAAACCAACGGCATAGTTACCGCCAATGACGACAGAGCCAAACGCTTCAATAACCTTACCTGCTGCTTCAGGACCTTCGTGACCTTCAAGTAAAACCACACGGGTACTGGCGACATTTAGTGCTAACCTTAAAATAGTCGCTACTAATAACACGGCAGGAAAAGAGCCAAAATCAAGCGGTTTTAAGGTATAAACGGTAATAAGTAATACCACAAGGGAAAGGGCTATATTGAAAGAAAATAAAATATCTAACAACCATGCAGGCATGGGTAAAATAATCATCCCTAAGGCGGCCATCACTAAGATAGGGGTACCTAAGCCAGTGAGGTGGCGTAAGTGTGATTTATCGAATTTATTAAAATAAGCGGGTAATTGCATTACTACTTCATGACGTTTTTTTGACAGTACCCTGATTTAGCAATTACTATACCAAAAGGAATAGTTAGCACTAATGCTTGGGATGAAATTAGCGATTAACGCTAACTGTGCAAAGTAAGGTGGAAATTAGGAGGGAGTTTACCGTGAAATTTCGAGAATATCTAATATCTTATACCTAAATCAGCACCTAAATCAATACCTAAACTCATCCGGAATAGGTAGCTCTTTAGCTACCGGTGTCGGCTTTTTAGCATTACCTTTTTTATGTTCATTAAGTTGAAAAATAAAGGCTAGTACTTGTGCTACTGCAGCAAACAGCTCTTCTGGAATATCTTCACCAACCTCAGCGGTATAATATAGGGAGCGAGCTAACGCTGGTGATTGAATTATTTCTACCTGGTGCTCTTTGGCAATGGTACGAATATGCAACGCCATTTCATCAACACCCTTCGCTGATAATACCGGCGCCCCACCTAAGGTTGCATCATATTTAAGTGCAATAGAAAAATGCGTCGGGTTGGTGATCACCACATCCGATTCAGGTACGTCTTGCATCATACGTCGTTGTGAGATTTCATATTGGGCTCGACGAATTCGACCTTTTATTTCTGGGCTACCTTCTGTACCTTTATATTCATCTTTAATTTCCTGTTTAGTCATTTTTAACTGGCGATTATGATTCCATACTTGATAAGGGGCATCAATAACCACAATAATTCCTATGGATAACGCTAGTACTAAAAACATCCACAACAGCATAGTAATAGCATGCTCAAAGTTAGTCGGTAGGGTTTCGCGACTTAACCCAAGAATTTCTTCAAACAAACCATTGAGTAATAAAAAGGCGACAATAAAAACCACAAAAAACTTTAAAATAGATTTAACCAATTCAACTGCAGCTTGTACACCAAACATACGTTTAAAGCCAGCAAGCGGGGAAAGTTTACTCGCTTTGGGCATAGTCGCATCCCATGAAAAGCTCATGCCTCCCAATAGGGTATTACCAATAAAGGCCGCTAGCATCACAATAAAAAAAATCCACAGTAATGGTGCAACAACTTGATAAATACCATCATTGATCACCTTAAATAATGCATTGACATCCATAGCCTCTGTACGACTTAAAGTAAACATATGGCTCATCATATTAGCCATGGAAGTTGCTAAAGCTTTGCCCATTAATAACATGGCACAAGCACTCCCTACTAAGACAAAAAGAGTACCTAAATCTTTAGAGCGGGCAATTTGGCCTTTTTTACGGGCATCGGTGAGTTTTTTTGCCGTGGGCTCTTCAGTTTTTTCACCGCTATCAGAATCAGCCATCTATGTCGCCTGACAATCAATAAGGTAGCAACTAAAATCCAGTGCTCGTTGCCACTGCAATTCGAAGTGAGTAAAGAAGTTACCAAAGGTTAACCACATAATAAGTAGACCTGCCATCATAGTGATAGGAAAACCAATAGCAAAAATATTTAATTGTGGCGCTGCTCTGGTCATCACACCAAAAGAGAAGTTGATCAATAACATCGCCGTTATTGGCGCTAAAGAAAGTGATAACGCGGTTGCAAACATCCAGCCGCCCCATTCAACCACTTCACGATATTTAATACTAGATAAATGCTCTGTAGGGATTGGTAGGGTTTCAAAGCTCGCCACAACAAATTGTAAATAAGCGAGATGACCATCCATGACCCAAAATAATAATGAAGATAAAATGAGAAAAAACTGACCAATAGCAGGTACGTTCATGCCACTGGCAGGGTCAACTAATGAAGCAAAACCTAAACCTGATTGCATCGCAATAATTTGCCCCGCAAGAGTAAAGGTATTGACCACCATCACAGTAACAAAGCCTAGCATAACGCCAATAATCATTTGTTGTCCCAAGAGAATAGCCGTGTTAAGTGACACTAAACTATCGACTCTTGCTGGTGGAATTGCTGGCATTACCGCAATGGTAATACTAATGCAGAGAAAGACTTTGACTCGACCTGGGATAGTTTTAGCACTAAAACCTATCATGGTCATTATCAACGCCGATATACGACTAAATGGCAAAATAAAATCTGCCAAATATTGATTGATAATAGCCTCAGTAAGTTCCATTAAGCTGCTCTGCTAAAAGAATAGGTAGTCATGTTAAATAATGACGCTGGGAATACTCGAGATCAAACGTATGGTATAGTCCATGACTTTTTGTACTAACCAATGGCCGCCGATGATTAACGCCAGTAAAGTAACAATTAACCTAGGTAGAAAACTTAATGTTTGTTCATTAATGGATGTAGCGGCTTGAAAAACTGCCACCATTAAACCAACAGCTAAGCTAGGTAAAATAATCGCGCAGACTAAAATAATAACAAGGAATAATGCATCACCTAGCATATCTATATAAATTTCTGGTCCCATAAACTACTCCCCTTTATTATTTATTTACTATTAACTCGATTATTGATTTAACGTTACACTTTTAACGACTAATGTAAACTTACCGCTTATAAAGGTTAAGTGCCTAATCCGTAACTGGTGGCGATCGTACCAATGACTAAATTCCAACCGTCTACTAACACAAACAACATCAACTTAAACGGCAGTGATACTATCATGGGTGATAACATCATCATCCCCATCGCCATTAAAATACTTGCCACGACTAAATCAATAATTAAAAAAGGAATGAAAAGTATAAAGCCAATTTGAAAAGCTGTTTTTAATTCGCTAATAATAAAAGCAGGAATAATAACTGTCATCGGTAAGTCGGTAGCTTTATCAACGACATCAATACCTGCCATTGCTGCTAAGGTATCTAAATCTTTAATGCGGGTTTGCTCTAACATAAAAGCGCGTAGTGGCACCTTGGCAATATTAATTGCTTGCGAGGAAGTTAACTCTTCTGATAAATAAGGTTGAATGGCACTTTTATCTATTTGATTATAAACCGGCGTCATAATAAACAATGTCATAAAGAGCGTTAAACCAATAATAACTTGGTTAGAGGGCGTTTGCTGAAGTCCAAACGCTTGTCGTAAAATAGCCATAACGACGACAATACGGGTAAACGAAGTCATCATAATAACCGCCGCTGGTATAAAACTCAGCGCCGTCATAAAAATCAATATTTGTAAGTTAACCGAATACTCTTGTGAGCCATCAGGATTAGTGGTGAGCGTTAACGCAGAGAGAGATAAGTCTTCTGCAAACGCACCAAAACTGATACTACACAGTGCAACAATAATAATAGTAAATAACGAAAATCTTTTCATGGCTCTTTGGTATTCCCTAAAAACAACCCTAGATAAAGTCATTGTGACGATGTGTTGATAATATTGATAGACAAAGCAATTAACTTTAAACGAACATTACATGAAGGTTAACATGCGTTTTATTCGAACTTAAGACTGCTTAGCCGAGAAAAAAGACAACACACTTTTAGGTAAGGCTGCGGTCGTTATAGTTTGATCGCCTAACGGCTCTGCTAAACGCTCAAGCAAGGTCACTTGTTGCGCAGTAACGCCTAATAAGAGTTGTTGTTCGCCTGCCTGTATAACCACTATACGCTCTTTAGCGCCTAACGATAAACTAGTCACTACTTTTAGTTGGCTAGCACTTTGTTGAGTGAAATTAAAACGTTTCAGTATGAACGCACAAATAATAATTAACGCTAGCACCATTAATAACGATAAAATCATACTGCCAGCATTCATATTAGCCATCACATGCTTACCTACTTCTGGGCTATCACGATTAAGGGCTGGTGGCGTAACTACTTGCTCTTTTTTATCCAGCAAAGGCTTTATTTCACCTGACTTATCTGGGCTGTAGGTTGCGTCTTGTGCGAAGCTTGGTGGCTTGTTAGTGCTATTAACCTTGTCGGTAACAGCACTAGTAACGGGGACGCTGTCAACAAACGCTTCTTTAGAAGTATTACCCTGTGCTGAAGCCGTTAAAGAAAGCAATAAAGAGACTAAGCAATAACTCATAACCTGTAATATGCGCATCTTTTTTATTATCATATTGCTTTCATATCTCGACTGACTTAATGCTTATGCACCCATTCAAATAACGTTATTTTAACTTTTTAATACGTTCAACTTGACTAACAACATCAGTTAGGCGAATACCAAACTTATCGTTAACCACTACCACTTCTCCGTGAGCTATTAATGTACCATTAACAAGCACGTCAAGTGACTCACCAGCTACTCGGTCTAATTCAACAACGGAGCCTTGGTTTAATTGTAGTAAATTTCTGATACTGATATTGCTACGCCCTACTTCCATAGAGATAGTCACAGGAATATCCAAAATAGCATCAAGTTTTCGCTTTTCTTCGCCGGTAATAGGCGCGTCATCAGGGGTTAGTTCTTCTAACTCAATAGTTTCGGCATTCTTTTTTGCTTCGGCTTGCTCATCGAGCGCTTCATCCCACATACTTAAATCTTCGTCTTTATCGTCACTCATACCACTGGCCTCAATTTATAATGTTGTTCAAATAGTGCAACTTAGTTTGTTTATAAGTCGTCTTCTAGCAGATGAAGTTCTGCATCACTATCAAGGCGTTTACCACCTTTAGTTAAAATAGTTAATTCAGATTTAGCTGATTCTGGCCTCTTAATTTTAGATTCAATTTTTAATGCTAAATTATCTCTACTGCGACCTAACTTAGCTCTAAAGGTTGGTAAATCTTCAATAAGCACTGTGATATTATCGGGCATTTCAATGGGGATAATATCACCGGCTCGTAACTCCATTAATTGACTTAAGGAGATGTCCACTTCAATAAATTTAGTATTGATGGCAACTGACACATCCATAATTTCATCACGTAGCGCCTTAGACCAGCGCATGTCAGTATCTTCTTTGTCACTTTGCACGCCGGCGTCAAGCAGCTCTCGAATGGGTTCAAGCATAGAGTAAGGTAGTGCTATATGAAAATCACCGCCACCGCCGTCTAACTCAATATGAAAAGAGCTAATAACCACCACTTCGGTTGGGCTGACAATATTTGCCATTGACGGGTTCACTTCTGAATCTAAATATTCAAAAGAAACATCCATCACGGGTGACCAAGCTTCTTTATAGTCTTCAAAAATAAGCTTTAATAGCATTTGAATAATGCGGCGCTCGGTTGGCGTAAATTCACGGCCTTCTATTTTGGCGTGATATCTACCATCTCCACCAAAGAAGTTATCTACGAGAATAAAAACTAGCCGCGCTTCCATAGTAATTAGCGCTGTACCTTTTAACGGACGAAAACGCACCATATTCAAACTGGTAGGTACAAACAGGGTATGTATGTACTCACCAAATTTTATCATTTGAATACCATTGATAGAGACTTCAGCGGTGCGACGCATCATATTAAATAAACTAATGCGCATATGCCGAGCAAAGCGTTCATTAACCATCTCCAAGGTTGGCATGCGGCCACGCACAATACGATCTTGTGAAGAAAAATCATAATCAGAGCTACCATCCGCTGATTGGGCAACATCTTCAACGACTTCTTCTTCATCAACATCATCAACACCATGTAATAGCGCATCAATCTCGTCTTGGGATAATAAATCACTCACTCGATAATCTCTTCTTATCTACTTTGTTTGGTTTACGGTTAATCTGTGTCGTGTTGACCAATCAATTGTTTCTGAACTCATCCACTTAAATACTGTATTTATTTGGCTGTACTTTGTGAATATAAACCTAATAGAATTAATGATTTATTGCATAACGAAGCCGGTAAAAAGTACTTTTTCTACCGTTTTATCACCTTCAACATCTGTCATTATTTTCTGTACAGCGGCTAATGATTGCTGTTTTAAAGACACTTTACCAACACTCGTTGCCAAATCATCAGCATTAGTTTGCGAAAAAATATTGAGTAAGGTACTTTCTATTAAAGGTATATGCATTTTAGCATTTTCTTCATTGTTACCGCCGCGAACCAGCAGTTGCACCCGTATTTCAACAAAACGATCTCGTGTAATGCCTGGTACATTAAAGCGAAAAGGTCTTGGCATGGCGACATATCGAGCCGTCCCGACTTTTGCGCCTGGATCTACTTCAGCGGTTTTAGTGTCACCTGCGGGAGCATTTGGATCGGCGCTCTCTTGTGTTTGCGCAGTACTATTGTCTTCTCCACCCATTAAAAAAAAGTAAGCGCCTGCACCACCGCCAAGTAAAATGACGACGGCAACAATAATGATGATCAGTTTTTTCTTTTTACCTGAGCTATCTAGCGCTAACTCGTTTTGTTTTTCGTCTGCCATGGGGGTCCTTTATATTTATAACCGTTAATCACTGATAAAATCGACCAACAAGGATATAGTATTTATGGGTAGACTATATCCTTGAATAGGCTTTGAGCCAATGTGTTTTCATCGTCTTCGCTTTATTTTAGTTAATTACGCGTAGTAATCTACGCCTGTTGCAGAAGAATTAAACAACGGTGTCGATAAAATATGCTCTATGTTATGCTCGTTGTTGTCAGGATCATTGGTTAACGATGAGCTATTACCCTGCTTCGAGGTCAAGTTTTGTTCATTATTACTTTGCTGTTGGCCTTGCTGCTCAACATTTGCCCCACCAACATCAACACCTTGTTCTGACAACATATCTCTTAGTTTATGCATATTCTGCTCTAGTGCTTCTTTTGCTTGTTGATTTTGCACGATAAAGTTAACCGACGCCTGTTCACCTTGTAAGTTAACACGCACTTGCATATTACCAAACTCTGGCGGGTCTAAAGTAATATCAAATCGCTGCAACTTCTGATTAATAGTGACTAGCACTTTTTCTTTGACCGCCTCAGCAAAGTCTTTTCTGAAAATAGAGATAGTTTCTTGTTGAAGTTGACTATTGTTTTTTTGTATCTGTGCGGTATCACTAGCAATATTATGCTTGAGTACTTCAGTGGATTGATGCTCAAAATAAGCCTCATTACTTTGTTTTGCTTGCGTATTTTGTATAGCTTGCGCTTGTAATTCAGACGCTGAGCGCATGGTGATATTATCAACAACTGGACCAACTGTTTTCACATTTTGATCGCTTGGTTTGTCACCAGCTAATAATTTAGCATCAATAAACTCTTCACTGTTTCCGTCAGGCACATGTTGTTCGCTGCTTGACGATAATATGTCTTGTTGGCTTTGGCCTTTTTGTAATTGAGCTTGCTGCGCCTGCGATTGTTGTAAAACTGAGGAAGTGCGCTCGGCTAAAGCCTTGTCTATATTCGCTTTACTTAACTGTGTTTTATCAAGCTCTGTATTTACTTCAGGTTTGAGCAACTCACTTGCTTTATTTATATTCGTATCACTATTGCCTGCTAATACTTTAGCAAGAGACTCTTTGGTTACATCTGCATCAGGCTTAAGCGGCTCCCCGACTTTATTTATATTCGCTTCATTATTGGCTGCTAATATTTTATCATTAGGGTTTTTCGTTGTAGCGCCTTCAGTTTTGACTACTTCAGCAAGGATCTCACTGGCGGTAAGGTTTGTTTTACCAATAGCATCGACAGGACGTTGATATAAGCCCGAGTTAACATTTTCAGTCAGTTGACTTTTACTGGCGAGTGACACACCAGCGGCAACCTCTGTCATTTTACTGTTTAACGGAGCAGTCGTTAATTGTTCGTTTGTTTCACTGCCATTGTTGATAGCGCCTTGGGGGGATTGCAATGACAGCTGATAGTCCTTTAACGTTTGACCACTTAATTGTGACGTTAATGCTGTGTTATTGGTTAACTGGTTCGCTGCTAAGCGCTCGTCTTTAGCCAATGCGGTTAACTTCTGCTCGCTTGTTGCTTTTAGTTTTTCAGTTTCATTGTCTGTATTAAGCAAAGCAGGTTCAACTGTTTTTTGTTTGCTATTAAGGGACGCTGTGTTAACAGTTTGCTCAGAATGACTATTTAAGAGGTCTTTACTGGTTTTAGCTGCATCAACAGATAACGCTTTATCGCTTTGATAAAGCAATGACATAAACTTTTCTGATTCAGCTAAAGAGCTTTTACCACTTAAGTCATTAGCATTTTTTTCAGCAAGTACTTTATCTTTATCTGCTAAGAGCTCTTGTTTATCGACGCTATTGTTCGTACTTAATCTAGCGTCTTCATTATTACCAGAGTTTAGTTTAGCACCTTCCTCACTGGCAATAAGTGATTTGTTCTCGTCAGCTTCTTGACTGGCGATAAATTCTTCATCACTCAGTTCACTAACCTGGGTTTTGCCGCTAGCGGTAATATTCGCACTATCGATTGCCGCCGTTTTGTTGTCTTGCGCTGCAGGATCTTTACCTTGACTATCTTTATGTTGATGGTCTTTATTTTTCTCAAGTTGATGCTGAGCAACTAAACGAGAAAAATTAGCACCTTTATTGTTATCAGTTAACCTAGCTGATAATTCTTTACTAGTTAAATCTGCTTTTAAATCAGCATCTTTTGATACAAAAGTAGGTAGAACACTCACTGATGGCATAATAACCCCAATAACTTAATCAATTTAGTCTTAATAAGAAAAATAATCTGCATATAATTAATACAACAAATAAAATAGTAAACGACAGCCACGCCATTACTTGTAGGTACAACTGAGAGGTGGCAATATTAATAAACACTATGATATCAAGCAATAAACGTTCCATGTTTACAAGTGCTATGAGCACCTAATCAATAGTTAATCTATTAACGCGATGGTCGACGGATATATTGTTGAGTCGCAATTTCATCAAACATTTTCTGTTCTGCCTTGTCTTCTGCAACGGCAATTTTTTTCAAACGTTTATCGCGCAATAATTCTACAGCTTTGACTTTCTGTCGTTGTTTGAGCCAAATGTTTTTACTTTGTTCTACTAATGCTTTTGCTTGTCGCATGGCAAGTTCAACTTGTGCAGAGGCGGTATCAAGCTTAGCAATAAATGCATGATAATGACTGTAAGTAGCGCTGTCTAAGCCTTGCTCTGCTCGTTGACTTAGGCGCTTCATGTACTCTAAACGATAATCGGCCACGCCTTGCAGCCGGTTCACATTTTGTTGATATTCATTTTCAGCAACTTTTAATTGATCAGCACAACGTTGTTCATTGTCTTGTTCGTATTTTAAAATGGTATCAAGTTGTTTCATTGCCATAGGACATTCTCTTTAGTCGATTTCATACCGTTTTATAAAAAACACTACACCTGGTTCTTGTTATAGTTGTTTCTCGTTATCACCGATTATTGTGGGCATGTGCAGCGGCAATAATTTCTTGCAGTTGCGCAATACTTTGCTCATAAGGGATCACTTCATTAATTTTTTGTTGTAGAAAGAAATTGATTACCGGTAGTACATTTATAGCCTGGTCAATGCGAGGGTCATTACCTTTGGTATAAGCCCCTATGGCAATAAGATCTTTATTTTGCTGATACAAGGCATACATTTGCTTTAACTGTTTTGCTAATTCTTGATGTTCACTGGTTGTTACCATCGGCATTACCCGCGAGATAGAGCCTTCAATATTTACTGCCGGATAGTGTCCCGCATCAGCTAACTCTCGTGATAAAACAACATGACCATCTAAAATAGCGCGAGCGGCATCAGCCACAGGGTCTTGTAAGTCATCTCCCTCTGTCAATACCGTATAAAAAGCAGTAATAGAGCCTTGCCCTTCACCACCATTACCGGCACGTTCAACCAGTTGAGGTAATTTAGAGAAAACCGACGGTGGGTAACCTTTTGTTGCTGGTGGCTCGCCTACGGCTAGGGCAATTTCACGCTGTGCTTGTGCGTAACGCGTTAACGAGTCGAGTAATAACAACACATTTAAACCTTGATCGCGAAAATACTCACTAATTTGCACGGCTGTTTCACAGCCCTTAAGACGCATAAGCGGAGAGTTATCAGCAGGGGCTGCAACAACAACTGCTCGTTTAAGTCCTTCTTCACCTAAAATTTCTTCAATAAATTCTTTTACTTCTCGACCACGTTCGCCCACTAAACCAACCACAACCACATCAGCGGTTGTACCGCGGGTCATCATCCCCATTAAAACACTTTTACCGACTCCTGAGCCGGCAAAAAGTCCCATACGCTGCCCTTTACCAATACTAATAAAGCTATTAATAGAGCGCACGCCAACATCAAGTACTTCGCTAATAGCGCGTCGTGATAACGGATTCATGGGTTTACTATCGTGGTGATAATTTTCATCGGCTTTAATAGGTCCTTTACCGTCAAGAGGCTTACCGACACCATTAATAACACGACCAAGTAACGCCATTGATAAAGGCACTCTGGCTTTACTTGAAATAGGTAATACCCGCGCCCCTGGCATAACACCACGTAAACTTTCTTCTGGCATAAGATAAGTAATATCTTGAGCAAAACCAACTACTTCTGCCAGTAAATCGCCATGTGCCGTTTCAACTAGACATTGACTACCAACATGCGCTTTAACACCAACAGCCTCAAGCGTTAAACCAACAACGCGCACTAACCGCCCAGCAACAGGCGCTTTAAAATCGTGAATATATTGTTGTTTTTTTTTAAAACGTTCGGTTAAGCGTGAGCTATCAACCATAGTGTTTATTTACCTTAGAGTAGGAGACGCCATAGAATACGACGATAAAATAGCAGACGATAAAATAAGACTTAATTGTGTAAACCCAAAAGTATAAAAGCCAACATATAAAGCCAAATAAGTACCTAAACTATTAACTTGTTAGTCCGGTTGATGTAAAGCATCCTGCAAGAAAGGTTCCAACACTTGTTTTAACCTTGCTTTCATTTGTAAGTCAATATTTGAGGTACTGTTTTCGATTTGACAGCTGCCTTGCGCTAATTGGGGGGCCGGTAATAAACGCCATCCTTGCTCAGCAATGTGCTCTGCGCCAAATTGTGCTTCAACCAGTTTAATATCACTTGGGTGTAAACATATTTGTGTTTGAGCATCACCACTTGGTAAACTTTTTATCCCCTCAGCAATAGCTGCCATTAAAATGTCAGGGTTAGTTTTTGCTTCATGTAACACTACGGCTTCCGTTAACTGCAAAACTAAGTTAAGCAACTGCTCTTCAACATTTTTTTCGACACTTGCCAGCGGCTGATGTAATTGGTCAATTAACTGTTGCCACTGGGCACTTTGTTGTTCTATTTGCTCTTTTCCTAGTGCTAAGCCTTCTTCATTACCTACTTTAATACCTTCGGCCTGCCCTTCTTCTAACCCTTTTGCTTTGCCTTCCTCATAACCTTTAGCAAAGCCTTCTTCTTTGCCTTGGGTAAAACCTTCTTCACTTGCTGCCTGACGAATATCTTCGATATCCTGTGCCGTTAACGGCACAGGATCGGCTTCTTCTTGTTCAGGCGGTTCATATACCCAATTATTTTTTTTACCTAAGGCATTTGTCTTTTCTTTATCATCCGCGCTGGGCTCATGTTGCACATTAGGTAGCGACCAAACATCGGTTTGCTCTTCTGTCGACCCTTTGATGATGCGAATAGGTGGCTTATTCATTAAAATACCTTTATTACCTTAAATGACACAAATGATTACAGTTCAATCGTTAGCTTAACTGTTTAGACTCAATGGTTAGACTAGATTATAGCGTTTAATGCTAGGCTTACTAGATAAGCGCTTAGCATAAACTAACGCTATACTATAAAAACTCGTCACCGCCGCCGCCGCCGCCAAGCATGATTTCACCCGCGTCAGAAAGTCGTCGAGCAATGGATAAAATTTCTTTTTGAGCGGTTTCTACTTCACTAATACGTACAGGGCCCATTGCTTCTAAATCATCCATCATCATTTCAGCCGCACGTTTTGACATATTACTCATTATTTTTTCTTTCAATACTTCATCAGTACCTTTAATCGCTTTCATTAACACATCTTGCTGCACTTCACGTAGAATCGCCTGCATACCGCGATCATCAACATCAACTAAGTTTTCAAAGACAAACATTAAGTCTTGAATTTGCTGACTCATTTCTTCATCGTTTTCTCTGATCGAATCCATCAACAAACCTTCAACATTCGATTCTAGATAGTTCATGATGTCTGCTGCTGCTTTTAAACCTCCCATTTTAGCTGCTTGCGCGCCCGCTTGTCCGGCAAATTGTTTTTCCATTATTTCATTTAATTCTTGCAACGCTGCAGGTTGTACTTCTTCTAAGTTAGCAATACGCATCATTAAATCTAAGCGTACTTTATCGGGAAACTGACCAACAATCTCTGCCGATTGTTCAGGGTCAAGATAAGAAAGTACAATCGTTTGAATTTGAGGATGCTCATTACGAATAATATTAGCCACTTGCTTAGAGTCCATCCATTTTAATGAATCTAAGCCTTTCGCGCCGCCCCCCATCACTATTTGGTCAATTAAGTTGCCGGCTTTGTCCTCACCTAGTGCTGCGGTTAGGGCTCTACGAACAAACTCTTCACTTTGAAAGCCTATCGTAGAGAAGTTTTGTATTTCTTGAATAAATAACTTATGCACAGCGGTTATTTTTTCTTGAGTAAAATCTTGCATACCGGCCATTACGGTGCCCACTTGTTGCACTTGCTTTGGCTCAAGGTGTTTTAGAATTTGTGCCGCATCTTCTTCTGATAAGCTCAGTAATAGTATGGCCGCTTTTTCAGCACCTTCTAATTTTTCTACATCAAAGCCTGCAGGCGCTGCGGCTAACTCACCGACTTCTTTTTTTTCATCACTCATCTTCGTTCAACCAACTTTTCACTACTTGCGATGATAATTCTGGCTCATTGGCAACTAACGCTCGAACCGCTTTTAATATATCTTCATCTCGATGAAGATCAGGTAACTGTAAACTGCCATCAGGTGCAAAACCTACTGCACCGGCATCAAAATCAGACGTTAACATATCCATGGTTTCATCACCTAAATCAATATGACCATCAAGTGATTTATCACCGTAATCATCAGGCGTTTGATCTGGGTAAATTAAACGTTTAAGCATAGGACGAACCACAGCTAAAATTAAGACTATGATAACTAAGGCACCTAATACTAATTTAAGTACTTTAATAAACCAAGGTTGTTGCCAGATAGGTAACACTATGTCAGCACCTAAATCGGGGCGATTAAAAGGTATAGTGACCACTTCTAATACATCACCACGTTGTAAATCAAAACCAATACTACCTTGTAGTAAGCGACGAATACTAGCGGTTTCAGCAGCTGAACGCGGTACTAAGCTTGTGCTTGTTCCATCAAGAGCTCCTTCAACCGGTGCTGAGCTAGCTCCAGCGACATAATCAAGCGCAACAGAAACACTAACACGTCTCACAACACCGGCTTGCTGTTTAGTATGGCTTATTGCTTCATCAAGTTCATAGTTTTTGGTTGACTCAGAATGTTTTCTACTGGGTATACTTTTTTGCTGGCCGCCCGTTGCATCTTCAGGAATAGCAGATTCCATAGGTGGTTGATTGGTTAACGCTCCTGGAATACCACCTAAAGCACCACCGACATTGCTAGTTTCAACATTCATTTCACTACGCAACGCCGGTAAATCAGAATTATAACGACGCTGTGTTTCTTCAACATTAGTAAAATCCATGGTGATATCAACTTGCGCAGTATAATTTCCTAAGCCCACTACAGGGATTAAAATACGGTCAATTTTTTCCATGTACTCTTGTTCACGCTTTTGTTCTATTTCAAATTCTTTTCTTGAACGAGATGAAATAGAGTCTTGTGAGCCAGAATTGAGTAATCGTCCATTTTGATCTGTAACCGTGACGCGATTAGGACTTAAACCTTGAACTGAAGAGGCGATAATATCGACAACCGCATCCACTTCTTCTTCTGAAAGCAGTTTACCGCGCTGCATAGTAAGTACTGCGGTTGCTGATGGGCTTTTTTCTCGGCGCGCAAATATATTTTCACGAGGTATAGCCAATAATACTTTAGCGCGGCTTATGCTTTGTAACTGCTCTATCGTTTTAGCTATTTGATTTTCTCTGCCAAACTTTAATCTTTCTCGTTCAAGACGTTGGCTTACACCAAAGCCCATATCTTGCATTAGAATATCTTCGCCTTGTGAAGGCTCTTCTGTTAATCCTTCACGGGCCAATAACAATTTTATATCTTGGTACTCATCGATAGGCACAGAAATAATGTTGTTTTCTTGACGGTAATTCACTTGATTGGCATCAAGAAAATCCATGGTGGTAATTAATTGCTTAGTCGGTAATTTTGACAGCACACGATATTCAGGTTCATTCGCCAGCATGATCACAAATATCGCAATCGCTAAACAAATAGCTAACGCGACCACGATGGTAATTTGGCGTAAAATATCAATATTACCTAATGAGGCAGAGAAGCCCGATTTTTGCTCTCCTATACCCGCACCATCAGCTTCACTGGCGATCATATCGCCATTACTATCAGCTGCAATCATTGCGTTTGTATCAGACACTTTACTTCTCCACTTACTACTGCTATTTATTTTTTTATACTCACATTGAAGTGAGAGTAAATCACCAAGAGCAAGGCGCTTGAATGAGTAATAGCTGGCCTATTGCGATTGAAAGCAACGCCGCTATTGATTATTTAATCCGCTAAAATTAGACTGGCATGCTCATTATTTCTTTATATGCTTCAACAAATTTATTACGTATTTGTACCGTTGCATCTAAGGCAATACCTGATTTAGACGACGCAATCATAACCTCGCCAAGCGTAACACTACTGTCACCCATTTCAAAAGCTCTCTTCTTATCACCAGAGTCTTTTTGTAAATCATTAACGCTATTAAGTGCTTGAGTAAGCATATCGCCAAAATTACTGCTAGATTCATTAATTTTGCCAACAGTATTACTAGCCGTACCATTGATACCAATCGCGTCAACATCAATTGCCGGTGGCTTATTACCCATGGCCTGTAATGACATACTTTGCATTTGGCTATAAAGAGAATTACTTTTGATATCCATAAGGCGCTCACTTTTGTCAATATTTTAACATTAAATAATATATAACAGTGCTCTTGCAAGCATAGTGCCAAAGAAATAATTTACATGGGGAGTGGAGTGATATCACTGTGACGATAAAGCTCAGATTATAATAACCTGAGCTTTATCGTGAATAATGAGCAGTTAATATTAGAAAAGTAACTAAGCAGGGATTTGAATACCTGAATCACGCATTTTGGCAATTTTATAGCGTAATGTTCGAGGGCTTATGCCTAAACGATCCGCTACGTCTTTTCTGCTTCCTTGACAGGCGAGCAAGGTATCTAAAATAATTTGATGTTCTTGCAGTTTAAGTTCACTGCCGAGTTTATCTTCACTACTAATACTCGTATCAGCTTCTGTAACCAAGGCAGTATCAAAATTTTCAATCAGTAAATCGTTAGCATCAATCAGTTGATTCGTATGTAAAATTAAGGCTCTTTGAATAACATTATCAAGTTCACGCACATTACCTGGCCAATGATAGGCGTTAAGTTTACTGCGTGCTGCACCTGAAAATTCAGGTATTTGTTCGCCATTATTTTGACAGTGACGAGAAACTAAGTATTGCGCTAAAACAAATATATCATCAACTCGTTCTGCTAATGGCAACCAGCTGAGCGGAAATACATTAAGGCGATAGTAAAGATCTTCTCTAAATATACCTTCATTAACCGCTGTTTTTAAGTCTCGGTTACTGGTGGCAATAACACGGACATCAAGGCTTATTACTTTTCTGCCGCCCAAGCGCTCTACTTCACGTTCTTGTAATACGCGTAAAATTTTTGCTTGTAAACTCAAGTCCATTTCGGTTATTTCATCAAGTAAGATAGTCCCCCCTTGAGCTTGTTCAAATTTACCTGGACAGGCTTGAATAGCACCGGTAAACGCGCCTTTTTCATAACCAAATAATGTTGCTTCAAGCATGTTTTCAGGAATGGCAGCGCAGTTAATGGCAATAAATGGCTGGCTGCTTCGTTTAGAGTGATTGTGCACGTACTGTGCTAACACTTCTTTACCTGAACCACTAGGACCAAGGATCATAACAGAGGCATCAGTGCTAGCCACTTTTTTAGCTAAGACAAGAAGCTCTAATGAGCGCTTATCGGCAACAATAGGATCGTTAGTATTAACCAGCGCTAGCGGAATATATTGGCTAACCATATTAAGCAATACTTGTGGGGCAAATGGTTTGGCAATATAGTTGCACGCGCCATCTTTCATCGCTTGTACCGCGTCATCTATGGTGCCATAAGCCGTCATCAATAATACCGGTAAATTTGCATACTGACTTTTAATGCTGTTGAGTAAAGATAAGCCACTCATGCCACCCATTTGTACATCACTGATGACAATATCAACCTGATGTTTTTTTAAAGCAATCAAAGCCGCTTCGCCTGAGTCAGCTTCAATACAGTGATAATCAGCTAGTGATAAGGTATCAACCAAGGCTTCACGTAAATCGGCATCATCTTCAACAACCAGTATTTTATGTTCACTCATTAGCACTCTCCTACTCGACTGCGCTTCCTTGCATTACCTTGCTCTAACAAAGGCAACTTGATAACAAAATGTGCGCCTGGGTTAGCTTGATGAGCATTTTTTTGTGCCGTATGGCTCGATTCATTTAATAAAGACACCTCACCTTGGTGAGCATTCACTACTGACTTAACTACGGCTAAACCAAGACCTGTCCCCTTACTACTTGAGGTATAAAAAGGTTGGAAAATTTTATCAGTAACATTAACGTCAATACCTGGACCATTATCTTTAAAGCTTAAATAGAGGTATGAGGCTTGGCTATATACTTGAATATTTATTTGTGGCTCAAACACTTTATTGGTATTGCTTGCAGCTAAACTACTCATTGCTTGCAATGAATTATGTAATAAGTTTTGAATAGCGCCTGACAAAGCATTCTTATTGCCTAAAATATACAGTTCGTTGTCCGGTAATTGTACGTTAACTTTAGCCTTAGCTTTATCAACTAAGGCATCAATTGAACTGACAGTATCATTAATAAGATCGCCAACACTCAGTTGAGCAACAACTTGCTCTTTACCACTTTTTGAAAACAAGAGCATATCGTTAACTTGTTGCTCTAAATCATGTAAGCGATCGTTGAGCTTTCCTTGAAACTTCAAACGCGAAGTATCGGTAAGTTTATTGGTTAATAAGTTTTCGCTGTATAAAATGGCGGCAGACAAAGGCGTACGTATTTGATGAGCTAGCGTGGAAACCATTTTACCTAACGAAGAAAGACGCTGCATTTGCGCTAGTTTATCTTGCAGTAAACGCGTTTCAGTTAAGTCTGTTATGGTGATCAACTGACCCGGCTGTGAGCCTAAATTACTGATTTCTAATTTTACTCGACGACCATCTTTAAGCGATATTTCATGCCAATCGTCTTCACGTGGCTTAAATGAACGAGCAATAACATTAAACCAAGGTTGACCAAGAATAGGCTCATCAAGTAAATTTCTAGCCACTTGGTTTATTTTAACGACAATACCATTACCATCAAGCATCACTAAACCTGTTGGCATCACTTCGATTAACTGGTCAGCTAATAAATTATAGTTAGTAGCATGCATATCTGACGTTACGTTATCCGTACTGTGATTAGTCGATAGAAAACGTGGTGAAAAATTATGCTTAGCATTATTAATAACCTGCGCCCTTAATGCGGCTAGTTCACCAGGAAAGGCTTCACGTTTAAGTAAAGAAGACTTATGTACACCAACGACATTCACTGAATGAAATACAGCATTGTCGCTAGATTCTGTCATATTGTTAGGAATTGCGGTCGATAGTGATTGTGCCATAATGTGTGCTACCCAGTAGATACTCAAAAAACTATTTAGTAACTATGAATAAGCATTTACTATGCCACTATTATTTTATCTTTAAATCAACAGGTTAACAGTAAGGTGATGTATTTATTGAACAGGGGAAGTGTCAATCTATTGACCCTGTCATTAGCAATAAGCATTACAGTAATGCTTAAGGTGTTTAGCTAGCAAGTATTTTTCAATCACTTATTAATCAATTATAAACAACTCACGAATATTTTATAAACTAGGCGCAAGCTAATAATGTTCTGTTTATGAGGCATTAGTTAACAACACATTATTCTTCACTTGGTTTTTGTAAATCATATTTACGCATTTTTTCAACCAAGGTTGTTCTTCGCATACCTAAGGTTTCTGCGGCTCTAGCAACAACATAATCATGTTTACTCAATGACTGTTTAATTAAAGAGACTTCAAGATCAGCTAAATACTCTTTTAAGTTTAAGCCATCGTTAGGTAATAAGTTAGCCTCACTAGCGCTTTGTATATGATGGCTTGCACTTTCACCAGATAGCGATTCTTCAGCTTCCACATCATCGTCTTCGTCGTCATCAAAAGCACCGAAAAGCTCATTAATAGCATCATGCTCTTGTAACTCTTCAGGATATTCTGGGTTATACGCTTGTACCTCGATATGTTGATATTTATAAGGTAATTCGCCAACATCAACAATCTGCTCACCGTACATAATTAACATACGTTCAATTAAATTTGAGAGCTCTCGTACATTACCGGCCCACGGATGTTCCATTAACGACTCAATTGCTTTTTCAGTAAAGCGAACCGTTTTATTTTGTTCTTGTTCAAAGCGACTAAGAAGCTCTTTTAGTAATAGCGGAATATCTTCTTTACGTTGACGTAGTGCCGGCGTTTCAATAGGAAAAACATTTAATCGATAATATAAATCTTCCCTAAAGCTGCCTTCTTTTATCATCTCTTCTAAATCTTGGTGGGTTGCTGCAATAATACGCACATCGGCTTTAAGGCTTTTACTACCACCAACGCGTTCAAAAGTACGTTCCTGTAAAACACGTAACAGTTTTACTTGCATCGGTTGTGGCATGTCACCTATTTCATCTAAAAACAGTGTGCCTCCCTCTGCTAATTCAAAACGACCTTTGCGCGTAGAAATAGCGCCAGTAAAAGCGCCTTTTTCATGACCAAATAATTCACTTTCAAGTAGCTCTGCTGGAATGGCGCCGCAATTAACAGGGACAAAGGCTTCTTTGGCGCGATCTGATAAATTATGAATATTGCGTGCGACTACTTCTTTACCCGTCCCCGACTCGCCCAGTACCAATACGCTAGCCGGAGTTTTTGCTACTTGTTCAATTAAAAAGCGCACCTGCGCCATGGGTTCACTACTGCCTACTAGTGAGCGAAACAAAGCACTAGCATTACGTTTGCTACCACTGCGCGGTAATTTATTGTGGTATTGATGACAATGGTGAATAAGCTCAGTGAGTTTTGCATAATTAAGCGGAACAGAAAGCGTGCCAATCACATTAACATGAGCCGTGAATAACTTAGCATCGAGTACATCGTGCAATATAAAAGGCACGCTCGGATTCACTTTAATTAATCGAGCACAATCACTATTAACATCACCGGTTAAGATAACCGTAAGAATGGGCTGATGATTAGCCAAGTACTCAGTGGCTTGCTCTTGCGCACAATGGACAAAGTGCTCACCAACAAAAGCCAGCACGGTACTAAGTTGCTGGCTTCTTGCGGGGTCATTATCAACCACTAATATCTTTTTATGACCTATGACACTCGATGCGATAGGAGTATCTGCGAGGGGAATTACTTGGCTATCATTCATACTTAATTCGTCACTACTTATTCACTACTTAGCTAACATGCTATTTTTAATATATTTTATAATGCTATAAGCAATTTTAGTTATTAATTTATATTAAGCAACAAAAAGTTGACGCATAACTGTCATTTATTTGGCATTGTTAATAAAAGTTAATTGTCGCTAGGTTGAATTAAAGCATTACGTTATTGTGCCGATAAATAGTTATGGGTACAAATAGCGATGAATTATTAGCCACTAACCTTAGAAAAAAAGCTGGGATATATTGTATTTGAAAAGTGTCAAAAAATAATGGCACAATTTATGAATAGCAAACAATAACGCTAATTAGACAAGTGTTAACGTTAGTAAGTAATGAAGTAATAGAAATAAGCTTAAGCAGAACACCCAAATATAAACCTCTAAAATAAGTGAAATAAATAATGCTAATATTAAATGGTAGTGCCCAATGCATGTTAACCAATGGCAAACAAGTTCAAGGTAACAGGCATGGCTTTAATATGTTTGTAAAACATGACGATTTAACAGCTCAATTAACCGACATTGAAAAATATCTAGTGGATAGAGGCTGGGATAATATTGAAATTACTGACAATGGCCTTATTGAGAATATTGAAGGTATTAGCCATTCAGTATTAATTGACGCCTTTAAAAAAGCGCAATCGGAAGGTCTTTCAGTGGTTATTAATAATCATGCGATAGTAAGTAGTGAGTTAAAAAGTAACGCTATAAAAAGTAACTAACTAAATTACAATTAAACATTATGAACTAGGTTATCAACCTGAGCATAAAAACACATTCATCGTCATCAACAAGCAAACAACTGCTTATTATGACTCAACATACTTAAAATATATAATAGCTAATAACTATTATCATTTTTTGGAGTAAATAATGTCTCATTTATCATTAAAAAAATATCAACAAACGACGTTAAGTAACGCTGGTGAGGCATCACCTTATCAACTAGTGGCTTTATTATTTCAAAAGTTATTAGATAATATTGCTACCGCTAAAGGCGCTATTACACAAAAAGACTATGCGAAAAAAGGTATGCAAATCTCTAATGCTATTGCCATAGTCGGTGTTTTAGAAGGTTCATTAGATCATGAGAAAGGTGGTGAAATTTCAGGGAACTTATCAGCATTATATAATTTTTGTTCTGAAAAATTATTTGAAGCCAATGCTAATAATGATATTGAATTACTCAACAAAGTCGCTCAGATTATTATTCCTATCAAATCTGGTTGGGATGCAATTCCACTTGAAGAGCAAGGAAAGGTAAGCTTTTAGTGCCTAGTACAACACCTAATAACACAATGCCTAATAATATGTCTACTGAGGTAAGAAATAGCCTTGAAGCTATTAACAAAGTGTCGCGACAGTTACTGTCGCAGCTTGATAGCCAAATTGATTACACTAACGTTTATAGTGATAACCGCTTAGATAATGATGACACCTCAAAAACCATTATGGAACAACGACCTGTCACCGATGAGCAATTGCGCGGTATAGTAAGCAAGCGAATGTTTCTTATTGAGCAATTATTTACACTGTACACCCAAGAACAACTTAGCTCACAATTACCACTTATCAATGAAATGGTATCCCTTGATGAGCAACTTATTGTGAAATCACAACAGCATAAACAACTATTAGCTTCGCGTATGCTTAAGATAAAACAAAGTAAAAAAGTAACTAAGCTCTATAAAGGATATTAACGCACCTATTATTTGAATCTACTATAAAAAACATCTTCTTATTTATTTTCATGCGCTTATAACTTGATCTTGAAAATCTATATTCAATTAAAACCTTAATTGGTATATTATGTGCTTAATATAGAGTTACAACATCCATAGGGTTAACGTAGCCCCTAACGGTTAGTTGTACGCTAACTATTAAATTACCCAAAAGGTATCTAAAGTAATGTTCAATAATAAAAACATTCTCATCACTGGTGGCACGGGTTCTTTCGGGAAAAAGTACGTCAAAACACTACTTGAGCGCTATTCTCCTAAAAAAATAATTATCTATTCTCGCGATGAATTAAAGCAATTTGAAATGCAGCAGGATTACAATCAACCTTGTATGCGCTATTTTATTGGCGATGTAAGAGATAAAGAACGCTTAATACAAGCAATGAACGGCGTCGACTTTGTTATTCATGCCGCGGCATTAAAACAAGTACCTGCTGCTGAATACAATCCCACAGAATGTATCAAAACAAATATAAAAGGTGCTGAGAATGTTATTGCCGCGGCCCTTGCCAATAATATTGAAAAAGTTATTGCGCTTTCTACCGATAAAGCGGCAAATCCAGTAAACCTTTATGGCGCTACAAAACTTGTTTCAGATAAATTGTTTGTCGCCGCAAATAATATGTCCGGTGGTTATCGAACATTATTTTCAGTAGTGCGTTATGGTAATGTTGTTGGTTCTAGAGGCTCTGTTGTGCCTTTTTTTCAAAAGCTTATTGACGATGGGGCAACTGAATTACCCATCACGCATAATGAGATGACGCGCTTTTGGATAACCTTACAAGACGGTGTCGACTTTGTACTGAAGAACTTTGAACGTATGCTCGGTGGTGAAATTTTTATTCCTAAAATACCTTCAATGCGCGTTATAGATTTAGCCAAAGCCATGGCGCCAGATTTACCTATTAGTATTATTGGTATTCGTCCTGGTGAAAAATTACATGAAATCATGTGTCCTTCTGACGATTCTTATCATACCTTTGAATATGATGATCACTTCGTTATAGCACCATCAATAATTTTTTCAAGTAGAAGTAACGACTTTACTATTAATGCCCTGAGCGAAAAAGGCAAGCAAGTGCCTCATGGCTATGAGTACAGCTCATTAAATAATGAATATTTCTTATCTAGAAAAGAGCTTCTTGATTTTAACGACTTAGCTGAGCTTTAATAATCACATGAATACTATGATCCCTTATGGTAAACAAGATATTAACCAAGACGATATCAATGCTGTATTGGAAGTATTAACTTCAGACTTTTTAACGCAAGGGCCTAAAGTGCCTTTGTTTGAAAAAGCATTTATAAAAAAATGTGCTGCTAAATTTGGTGTTGCGGTCAATAGCGCAACATCCGCATTACATATAGCAAATTTAGCGTTAGGTGTTGGTAAAGGTGACCTAGTATGGACGAGCCCCATCACCTTTGTTGCCACGGCAAATAGTGCACTATACTGTGGCGCTGCAATTGACTTTGTTGATATCAACTTAATGACAGGTAATATCTGTGTTGACGCTTTAGAAAGAAAACTTATCTTTGCTGAAGAAAATAACACTTTACCTAAAGTTATCATTCCTGTGCACCTTGCAGGACAATCATGCGACATGGCGAAAATTCATGCATTATCTCTTAAATATCGTTTTAAGATTATTGAAGATGCCTCTCATGCTGTCGGCGCCAAATACAAAGGTAAACCAGTGGGTAGCTGCCAATACTCTGACATTACGGTTTTTAGCTTTCACCCAGTAAAAATTATCACCTCGGCTGAAGGTGGTTTAGCGGTTACCAATAATAAACTACTCGCTCAAGCAATGCGTCAGTTTCGCAGCCACGGTATTGTCTCAGATGAAGCTAGCATGACCGAGCCGTCTCATGGGCCTTGGTACTATCAACAAATAGGCTTAGGTTTTAATTATCGAATGACAGAGTTGCAAGCGGCTTTGGGGCTTAGCCAAATGACGCGGCTAGATGAGTTTGTTACTAAAAGAAATGCGTTAGCGAAAATATATGATCAAGCCTTTAACAATACTTCGTTACTTCGTTTAACGCCTAACGACAACGCCTATTCAAGCTATCATTTATATATTGTATTATTAGCGAGTTGTGATAAAGGTTCACATAAGAATATTATTAGCCAATTAAGAGAAAAAAACATTTGCGCGCACCTGCATTATATTCCCGTTCATACGCAACCCTATTATCAAAAACTAGGCTTTAAGGATGGTGACTACCCCATTGCCGAAGAATATTATCAACGCGCAATATCGTTACCTTTATACCCCAATTTGGCCGTAAAAGAGCAACAATATATTATTGACACCTTATTATCTGAGATTAAAACATCAAACCATAAACAAAAATTAATCGGTCAGTAATGATGAAACTGGCTTTAGGTACGGTACAATTTGGTTTAAATTACGGCATTAGTAACCAACAGGGTCAAGTCTCCCCTAATCAAGTTAAGGATATATTACTACAGGCACAAGCTTTAGGAATTGACACTTTAGACTGTGCTGGCGCCTACGGTAATAGTGAAAAGGTATTGGGGGAACTGGGCGCCAGTGAACGATTTAACTTAATTAGTAAAATCCCCACTTTAACGGCCGATAAAAACTCTATCACTCCTTATTTAGAGCAAAGTTTAACTGATCTACAGTGTACAAGTGTACAAACATTACTATTTCATCAAGCTGACAATTTACTTAACCATCCAAGTAAAACGCAACTTTTCTCAGAGCTATTGAAATTAAAAGTTCAAAAGAAAGTCAATAGTATTGGTGTTTCGGTATATAACCCAGAGCAATTAACAGCAATCGCAAAACAATACCCTATAGATATCGTTCAAGCCCCTATTAATGTTTTTGACCAACGCTTTATTTCAAAAAACATCATCGAGCTATGTCGCACAAACAAAATAAAATTGCATGCAAGATCACTTTTTTTGCAAGGCTTACTCTTTATTGAAAAAAGCCAGATAAAGCCTTACTTTAAACCTTACCAAGAGAAACTCGCAGCTTTTAGTGCATTAGCTCAGAGTTTATCTTGCTCAAAGTTAACGTTAGCGCTAGCATTATTGGCACAAGATTCACTTGATGAAAAAGAAGTAAATCTATATGGCAATGTCATTGAAAAATTGGTTATAGGTGTGTGTAGTAAACAACAATTACTTGAAGTAGTAAGCGCTTATCAACAAGCGAAAAGCTTAGCTGTGACAAGTGAAGAGCTATCCATATTAGCGGATACACGACTAGGTTTTATTAATCCTAGCTTATGGCAGATTTAATAAATATTACCGATAGCAAAGTAATAGAAAAGCAGCAACCTATAAAACGATGGAAAATGACTAATGACTGATATTTTAATTATTTTACAAGCTCGCATGTCTTCATCAAGGTTACCAGGCAAAGTATTAAAAGAAATATTAGGTAAACCTATGCTTGAGCATCAATTACAACGACTATCACATATTTCAACACCACATCAGTTGATTGTTGCTACAAGTGATAACACGAGTGATAACGCTATTGAGGCATTATGCAGACAACTTAATGTTGGTTGTTATAGAGGCGATTTAGATGATGTACTTACCCGATATTACCACGCAGCGCAGAGCGTTAACCAAGATAAAAAAATAAAACATATTGTTCGTATTACCGGTGACTGTCCGTTAATCGACGCCAACATTATCGACGAAGTCATTACACACTATATAAATCAACAAGTAGATTATTGTTCAAATTGTGCTCCTCCAACGTTACCTGATGGTTTAGATGTTGAAATTTTTAGTTTTACTGCATTAAAGCAAGCGTTTGAACAAGCAATACTGCCCTCTGAACGCGAACATGTCACACCTTTTATTCGTAATAACCCACAATTATTCAGCACAGCTAATTATCGATACCAAACTGACTTATCTCACTTACGGTGGACAGTAGATGAGCCTGAAGATTTTGACTTTGTTACGCAGGTTTATCATAACTTGTATAATAAAAAAATGTATTTCACCATGAATGATATTTTATTATTGTTAAGTAAACAGCCCAGCCTAAAAAACATAAACAACAATTACCATCGCAATGAAGGTTTAAGTAGATCATTAATTGAAGACAAAGAGCAAGCTCATGAATAAAACGTTTATTAAGTCTCAACAAATGCTCGCACGAGCAGAAGCAAGTATTCCTTTAGGCTCACAAACCTTTAGTAAATCTAAAACGGCTTACCCTTATGGTGTGTCACCTTTTTTTATTGAGCGAGGCCAAGGTTGCCAAGTATGGGATATTGATGGCAATCAATACCTAGACTTTGTCAGTGGCCTATTATCTGTGTCTATTGGTTATTGCGATAACGATGTCGATAATGCTGTTATTGAGCAATTAAAGTCTGGCGTCACATTTTCTCTCCCTCATAGGCTAGAAACAGAAGTTGCCGAAATGATTATCGACATGGTGCCATGCGCCGAGATGGTTCGCTTTGGTAAAAATGGCAGTGATGCAACATCAGCAGCGATACGTCTAGCAAGAGCTTTTACAAAAAATGAACATATTGCTGTTTGTGGGTATCACGGCTGGCAAGACTGGTATATTGGCTCAACATCACGCGACTTAGGGGTGCCAGAGTCCACTAAAGCGCTCACACATACTTTTGAATATAACAATATTGACTCTCTTAAAAAGTTACTAGCAAAAAACAAATTTGCTGCCATCATTATGGAGCCAATGAATACAGCTTATCCTGAAGCTAATTTTTTACAAGAAGTTAAGGCATTATGCCATCAGCATGGAGCGCTATTAATTTTTGATGAAATGATCTCAGGTTTTCGTTTTTCTCTGGGGGGCGCACAAGAATTATTTGGTGTAATACCTGACTTAGCGACTTTTGGTAAAGGTATGGCAAATGGTTACCCTATATCCGCTGTTGTAGGGCGCGCTGATATAATGATGCTAATGGAGGATATCTTCTTTTCAGGTACTTTTGCTGGTGAAACATTATCACTAGCAGCGAGCAAAGCAGTATTATATAAACTTAGTACTGAAAATATATTACCCCATATTCATGCTATGGGTGAGCAATTACTCACAGGATTACAGCAGATATTTACCGACATGGGTAAACCAAGTTGGTTAAATATCTGTGGTCACCCTAGCTGGTCATTCCTACAAATTTTAGATTGCACTCCCTACTCAAGTTGGCAGTTAAAATCATTATTATTACAAGAGATGAGTCAACGAGGAATATTACTTGGTGGTGGGCATAACCTTAATTATGCCCATCAAAGTGAAGACATAGATACACTATTAAATGCTTATCGTGAAGTACTGTCACTATTAGCTAAAACCATTAGTCAGCAAAATTTTGAACAAGTATTTCACGGTAAAGTATTACAACCTTTATTTAAGGTTCGCTAATGAAAACAATTGTTTTTAGAGCGGACGCCTCCCCTGTGTTAGCTACCGGTCATATAATGCGCTGCTTAACTTTAGCGCAAGCATTAACACTACAGTTTCCGCTAGCGCGTATTATTTTTATTTCTAATCACTTGCCTAATAGTTTGACTGTTAAATTAATGCAATTATCAGTAGAGCTTGTCACTCTGCCATTTGATATCGACAGTAGTGATTGGCGACAAACAGATGACGCTAAAGCTTGTATTAACGCTATAACAAGTCAAGTATTAACAGTAAATACCACTATAGATTTACTGATTGTTGATCACTACTTTATTGATTGGCAATGGCAAAAAGAACTAAAGCAATATTATAAAAAATTACTTGTTATCGATGATTTAGCCAATAGAACACACCTTGCTGATTTTTTACTTGATCAAACATTAAATCGTCAAACAAATGATTATTTATCGCTTGTCCCCCCTTATTGTCAACTTTTATTAGGCAAAAAATTTATCTTATTAAGAGATGAATTCAGCCGACTCATACCAACCGCCAAACAAAAAAGAGCGCAAGTAAAAACGATAAAAAACACTATTTCAATTGATAATATTTTAGTTAACTTAGGCGGTTTAGATAATAACAACCTAACTAAAGTAATAATCAATGCATTAATTGAATATAAAATAAAAACTAATAATCATAAGTTAACTGTTGATATCATAATGGCAAGTCATTCGCCACATGTGGAAAGTATAAAAGCATTAATCACAGATCACGACTGGCTGACCCTTACTCTTGATTGTAATGAGATGTCTAATAAAATACTTAATGCCGATTTGGCGATTGGTGCTTGTGGAACCACCGCTTGGGAGCGCTGCAGCTTAGGGCTACCCACTCTAGCTATTGTACTGGCTGATAACCAAAAAGAGGTCAATAATAGCTTAGCTGATGAAAAGGCGATTATTAGCCTAGGCCATTATCAAGCACTGACTATGAACGCTATTATTGAGGCTATATGTTTACTTGAAAGCCAACCAAGTAACTATTTATCATTAATTAAAAATAGTTTTAATAGTTGTGATGGTCTAGGGATACAACGAGTAGTAACTCAATTATCTACGCCTGAAGTAACACTGGAGTTAGCCACTATTAATGATTTACCAACAGTCTTTAATTGGCAATCAAACCCACAAATAAGACACTATTCTCGTAATACAAAAGCAATTAAATACCAAGAACATAAGCAATGGTTTTTATCAAGTATATCCATGGAACATCGCCATATGTATATGGTGTGTTCGGCAGGTAAAAAGTTAGGTGTCTTACGTCTTGACAAACAAAATATAGCGCAAAGCGTGAAACGCTATGAAATATCGATTTTGATTGCTCCTGAGGCGCAACGCAAAAAACTGGCACTTAAAGCTATTCACGCCATACCAAAAAGCTTTGATAGCTGTGAAATTTATGCTCACGTGCATCCTCAAAACCAAGCATCTCAACACTTATTTACCCAAGTAAATTTTATTAAGCTAACTGAAAGTAGTTACCTTCGGCCATCTTATCATCCCCCAAGTAATTAGGATTATCAACGATGAATTCGAATGAAATTAGTATTAATCATAGAAAAATCGGCTCTAATCATCCGCCCTATATCATTGCTGAGTTATCAGCTAATCATAATGGTTCAATTGATACCGCCATAAAAACCATAAAAATGGCAAAAGAGATGGGCGCTGATGCTGTAAAAATACAAACGTATACCGCGGATACGATGACCATTGATTGCGATAAAGAAGACTTTAAGATATCAGACGGTTTATGGGACGGTTATAGTCTCCATCAACTTTACCAAGAAGCACATACGCCTTATGAATGGCATGAACAGTTATTCTCTTATGCTGCTGAGATTGGCATTACGCTATTTAGCAGTCCATTTGATGAAACAGCCGTAGATTTATTAGAAACACTTGAGACACCAGCCTACAAAATTGCGTCTTTTGAATTAACTGATTTACCGCTAATTGAGTATGTTGCTAAAACGCTAAAACCTATGATTATGTCTACTGGCATGGCTAATTTAACTGAAATAGAAGAAGCCATTACATGTGCTCAACAAGCGGGTTGTAAAGAGTTAATCATATTACATTGTATTAGCGCTTACCCAGCACCCGCACAAGAAAGTAATTTAGCCACTATACAAGATTTAGCAAGAAGGTTTAATGTTATTGTCGGTTTATCAGATCATACTTTAAGCAACACTGTTGCCATAACAGCAACTGCACTAGGTGCCTGTGTTATTGAAAAACATGTCACTTTATCCAGAGAAAACAAAGGTCCTGACTGTGAGTTCTCACTTGAACCTTTTGAGTTAAAAGCCTTATGTAATGAAACTACAATAGCATGGCAAGCATTAGGTAACGCAGGCTACGAGCTCAAACCAGCTGAATTACAGAATAAAAAATTTAGAAGATCAATTTACTTTGTCGAAGATATTACAGAAAACACCATAATAACTAAACAACATATTCGTAGAATAAGACCCGGTTTTGGGCTAGCTCCTAAATATTATAACGATATTATTGGTAAAAAAACCAGCCAAGCTATTAAGCGTGGTACTCCTGTGGCGAAGCATTTAATAAAATAACGATAAAGTTGCTAGTATAGGCTAATCGAAAGCTAACAAAGCATTAGCCTCAATATGAATACTGTTACTAAAGCCTTCCTTAAAAAAACCAATAGAATTTTGTTTTTCTGTTGGTGTTTTTTGTTCAAATAAGTGATGTCTATTTCCTAAAAGATATCGTTTAATGCCAAGTGTTTTCATGTGTTCAATGGCTTTTAGTTGGATCACATGGCCAAGCGGTAAATCAAATAAACTTCTATCATAGACCCCAACACTGTATGACGCCTCTAGTGGACTAATATTAAAAAGCGCGATACCAATCAATTTTTTATGTTCGTTATGCAAAGTAATACAAAAGGCTTCACGGGCGTTAACCATACTCTGTTGCAATACCCAAGTTGAAAGTGGCCTCGTTTCTTTACCTGATGTTTGAATATGAAACGCTCTAAACTGCTGAAGTAAATTATCAGACATTTGCGTGTGTAGTTCAGAGTGCCATAACTTTAAGCCTTTATTAATTAACGAACGATAACTTTTTCTAAAGGTTTTTTTTATATCCTCTAGTTCAGCTGTAATATTCGCAATTAAGTATTGCCGGTAATCAATAGCTTTAATTACCGATGAAAAGGTACGCTGCCATAAAATATCGTCGATTGGACTGTAAGACAACTTAATAGCGTTATTACTTTGTAAACTAAACTCTTTTAATACGTTCAAACATTGTTGATATATTTTTTTAATTGTTTTTTTACTTGTACCATCGGCAAAAAGTGGCGGGATAATAGCTTTGCAGTTACTTTGTAAAACAATACCGTTATCCCCTTGATATAAAGTTAATGGCCAAATAGCAACGGGAATGTTATTTTCGTATATCACAACAGAACAGTTTTTTGCTGTTAATAAATAAGCGTTGTGATAATAAATAGTTAAAGCCAAGTATTCTGTAGAAGCATGGTTACTCTGTAACAGCACTTTATCCCAGTCCGCTTGGTTAAGGTCTAAAGCGCCTACTTTTGAAAAATGAATTTCTGCCAAAGATTGCAATAGAGTATACCGAGTTAACATTGTCATAAGCACCACTCTGCCTGTAAATGACAAGGTAACAACCATACTTTTTCACAACATTGCTGTTCATAATTAAAATAAGTTCGTTGCTGTTCAATTACATTAAAAGGTATTAACGAACATAATTCTTGCTCGGTAAATAGGGATTTAGAAATAACTATATTAGAAGGAAGTCGTTTACTTAAATTTTCAAAAGATAATGCTAACTTAGGAAAGGTTTGACTAATATTAGCTATGTTTGATTGTATTTTATTCACTGCAGTGTCAATCAGTACATCAATACTTTTTTCTATTTTAGGTACTAAGGTGGGTGTTACTTGAAGAGTTTTTTCTTGGAAACAAGGAATATTTAAATGCTCTATAATAGAACCTAACTCTTGTTCCATTATTGCTCTTTGCTTTATTAACTTATGATAATCATCATCTTGTTGACAAACAACTATTGCCCCTACTGACACTTGGCAAATTTTAGGTAATGAAATAAGACAAAAAGGCGCATTATTTGGAAAAAGTTCGCTTTTTTCATTCGTTAAAATAAGTGAATCGACAGCATCTTCAACCAATACATTATTATAAAACTGCTGATTAACTTGTGTTTTATTACCCCATTGATGGTAAATAATTTGTTGTTCTGATTGCTCTGGAAAAATAGTTGAAGGTGTACTTTGATAAGATATAGCCGACAGCACACAATGTGATGAAAACGGCTGTACAAAAGTTAATTGAGATCTTGATAGCTCTCGAATCACTGAGATAGCCATAAGACCAACTCTAGCTCTTGAAAAGTAAACGACTTTATAGGGAGCATACAAATCAGAAAAATATTGCTCTATCTCTGTAAGTGTCGACTTTGCGTCTGTAACCGTATCACTATTAATGTCAGTTTTAGGCCACATCCAAACTTTTTTCATTACCACTTCCTAATGAGAATATCTTCGCGAGTGTTAGAAAAAGGTAGTTGTTCACCTTGTGGTACAAGATAAGTTTCATAGCCCATTTGACGATACCTCATCATCAGCATGATAACTAATGAATCATCTAAACTACCTGCTTCAAATTGATTCCAACTTATTTCAGGTGTCTCTTCATTACCGCTCCATTCTTTATGAAATGCTTTGCCTTGCTCTGAGGATAAAAAACGTTTTTTCTTAGTTGCATTAGGTAGATCAGCAAGTAATAGTGTGCCACCATGTGCTAGAAGCGTTACTAAAGAATCAACAAATGTAATAAAATCATTTTCAAGATAAACACAATGAAAGACACTATAAACAATGATCGCATCGGCTTTATTTTGATAGGTTTCTACAAAGGATTTATCAGGAAACTGCACGCCTACTTTAGTGATATTTTCTGCTTCAGGTAATAGCGAAAGCATCTCTATACTATCGACAAGTACCAAGTTATTTTTGTAAGTATAGCTATTCTCAATGAGTTTTTTGACGGGATCAGAACAACCACACCCAATATCTATAATAAGTGAATTTTCTCGCGTTAACGCTGGTAGTTTTGAATAGATATCATCAAAAATATTCAGTTCATCGACACTTTGATTCAAGTACCGACCACACTTTTCTGTTGTAGTTAAACTGCTATCCTTAGATGTTTTTTTATAATAATCAAAGTAGTTCATAATTTATATCTCTTGAATTGAGTGATAAAGCTCTAGTATATTATTCAAAAAACATATCAATATAAGAGTTTCATTAATATGCTTTTTAATGACATAAAGTATTTTTATAACAATACTTTATTTGCTTATGACTACGCCTTTGATGGTTTATTATAAGTCAATACTAACTCTTTATATAACGAATTAATGTGTCCACGAAGCTCCTTCAAACTAAAGGTTATAAATTCTTTTTGCTCAATGGGATCATCATAATAATAACTATTCGTCATAATATACGCTTGAAAATATCTAAAGGTGCCTTGCATTAGCCAGTAACTAACTTTATATTCATCACGAGACTTAAGCTTCATTAATAACTTATTTTGTAAATGGAAAGCTTCTGATAAATCATTTCTATTCTCTATTTTTCCATTAATAAATTTCATCAGCTCTTCAAGTATTACTTTTACCTCTTGAAAGGAGTTAGATATTGCACGGTCTAATTTTTTCACTGTAAATTGTTTATTATCAAACGAAGACGCTAGAAGCTCTTCTAATAATAATGTTTTATCTGTAAATTTAGAGAAGCTGTTAAGCTCAGTTAAAGGCACAGGAGTACAGCCAGCAATTTTAGCGCCATCAGAACAATTAGAAACGGTTACCTCTACGTTGCTCTGTAAAAGCATTTCAATATTAGCGCGAGACATATCCAAAATATCAGTGGTGTAAACAGAGTCACAAAAGTTACCTTCAACTTTCATATTTTCGTCCGCTTTTACCGTGTCATTAAAGTCATTAAATACTTCATCATAATAAATACTGTCTTTTGAGTGATGATGTTCACTACTTTTATAGCCTAAATCGACACCAACAAGATAGAGGTTTTTAAAGCCAAGCGATGTTACAACCGCTAAGGCAGTATTGCTGACCGTTGGGTTACTATAATCCGGTGCAGCGTACATATTTAACGTATCGTACTGCTGAATCAGTTTACCGCCAGCATCATTTAACTTGGTTAGTAACAATGGCGTTTTAAATCTACTTAATAATTTAGGATAGACGGTATTGAGGGCAATAATTTGAATATCTTTTAATTTTATGTCTTTATCTTCTTGTTGCTTTTCAATGACCTCTATATAAGGTAATAGTGAGGCAGTACGCTCCATTTCAATATGAATATCCGGCTTTATATTATTTTTCAACAGTGCTTTTAAACCTGTGCCACAACTGACAATAATAATGTTATCTGAGTTTTTTTGTAAAAACTCCACCGAGGTGTCAAACGATGGGCCATTAGCAACAATAAAAACAGGCTTCGTTGCTATTTTATTGTTATTTAAATGTTCTTTTTTACAGATTTTATAACCGGATTGGATGTTAGTCAGCGTATGAGTAATACTAATGATCTCATCTTCCATAAAGCCCCAACCTGCCGTCCAACGATGTCCGATTTCTCGAATAAGCTTTATCGTATCAGTGGTAGTATCACTTAAGTAATGACGAAAAAAGAACATTCTACTTAAATTAAAGTGGCCTTGCTGGTGAAGCATATTAGAGATAGCGTTAATAATACCCGCAGACGAACCACCAATTCTCACTGTAAATGTACCACCAAGAGAAATACACCCTTCAATAATACCTCTAAGTTCAATACAATGTAGCATTGCATAAAAAACATCTTTAGAAGGTTCACAAAGAAAAAAATTAATGATATTTTTTTGATTAAATAATTCTTCTATTTGATAACCTAAACCTGCACCGATCATACAAACACAATCAATTTTATCTTCATCAATAGGCCTTTTTAGTGTTTCTTTGACGTCATTTTTTCGTTTGTGTGATATTTTCTTTAGGATATGCGCATGATCAAAATATATATCCTTATCTTCTTGATGATCTAGGGTATAAGTCATCATAGCGGGATCTTTTATAAATAAAGCAACCTGCTGCTTGGCAAACTCTTTAGCATCTTCATACACAAAAGCATCATTATTAAATAAATTAATTTGCCCGTTTTCATCAATAGCAGCACCAGAACTCTGAGGTTGGTAACTTTTAAATTCTTCATAAATATCAGGGATATATACCTTTAAAGCATCAAGATTAGCCGCTAACGTTGCTTGCATTAACATTTTTTGAATAATAATTGATTGATCTTCCATTAACATCTCCGATTTATAAATTTTAAACGCTACTGATTATGATTGTTAATCATGTAATAGCTAGGGCAATTAAATTACAACAACAAAAAAATAAACTTAAATAATTGCTGAGAGTATAGTATTTGTTAGTTATCAACATAATACAAGCAATTAAAAGGCCAATATTAAATGCCATATTAAAAATAAGGTTGTTTTATTAACGACTAAGTAAAAAATAGTGTCGTTTGGGCTAAACCATGGTGGGAGGTATATTACCGTTACTATTAGCAGTAAAGAAAAGGCTGGTCACTATGCGGATATACGTTTTATAAAAATTAAAAATATCACTTTAATAAACGTAATGTAAAAATTTTTCTACATTACGTTTATTGAATGTTGGTTGTCAAATGTTCAAGACTAGCGTTATGAAGACTTTTTAACAACGCCTGGCATATTGTCTAACTGTGACAAAAGAAATGAGCTAGTAGAGTTCATTTGTGCTACCACTAAGTCCATAGCGTTATATTGCGCATACAACCTCGACTCTAACGAAGCCATTTTAAACTGAAAACCTTCTAAGTCATCGGTTATCTTATCAATTTGATTATTTTTACCATTAATTCGTTGGCTGATAACACCGTCAGAATCAGTATAAAAACCAATAAAATCATTCATATCTTTAACAAAGCCATTGTCACCATTAGGGCCTAAGAAAAATGATTGAACTTTATCAGGTGATTCTTTTATCAAATCTTCAAGCGTACTTTTTTCAAAACTCAATTTACCATCTCGTTCAGTGCGAACACCTAATTGAGATAAGGTTAACGTTTCACCATTACCGGTATCAAAGCCTTTATTAAACTGACTTCTAATTTTAGTCATAACACCACGCAACATAGAATCACCAGCTAATACCCCCGCATTTTCAAGCTCTCCATCGGCATTTTGACCCGATTTACCCAGTTGTGCAGTTAAGTCAACTAATGCGTTAAAGCTTTCAATAAAAGTATTAATACCCGCGGCAACATTTTTATTATCTTCAGTAATTGATACTTTACTAATATCGTCATCAACACCATGTAACTTGTTTGCCGTAATGGTTATACCATCAATAACTGAATCAAAAACATTACTACTATTAGTAACCGTGATAGTGCCATCAATAGTAATTTTAGCATCTGTAGCGACATCAACTTCTGTCATATTATCAATATTAGCTGTCGCGGTTTGATTGGCAGAGCTAAACTGTGATAGTCCAGTCATATCACCATTATTACCGTCATCATCTACTGCCGTAACAGTAATTGCGTGTTCACTACCCTGTTGCCTACTACTAAAGACCAGATGATCACCGGCACCATCGTTGACGATACTGGCTTTAATAGAGCTGTTTTCACCATTATCATTAATCGCTTTCATAATATCAGTTAAGGTATCAAACGCGCCCACAGTAACATCAAAACTATTACCACCCGAACTAAATGATAACGAGCCCGAGCCTACTGTGTCAGTTGATGTAAAACCATTTACCGAAGTGAGTTTATTGGTCGCCGCAGAGGTAAAACGAGACAAACCTGAATTATCACCGTTAGAGACACTAGGAGTATCCATATTAGTAGAGGCAAATTGAGAAATTCCCGTGGTATTCGTATTATTACCATCGTCATCTGTTGCTGTTACCGTAACAGCATTAGCATCACCGGGTTCAATAGAATTAAAGACTAAATGTTGGCCTGCACCATCAGTAACTATTCTAGCCACAACCGAGGTGTTATCGGTACTCTCATTAATAGCGGTCACTATATCTGACAAGGTATCGGTAGCGCCTACCGCTATATCAAAATTATTACCACCTGAACCAAAAGACAAGGTACCAGAGCCAACCGTGTCTGTTTTAGCAAACCCTGCTGTTGAGGTTAATTTATTACTCGCTTCTGAGACATTAATAGTAATGGCATTATCTATACCTGTTTGCTTACTATTTAAGACTAAATGTTGACCTGAAGCATCGGTAATAATAGTAGCACTAACTGAAGAGTTATCAGCGTTATCATTTATCGCATCACGAACATCACTTAATGTAGCTGCACCAGATACCACTACATCAAACGCATTATCACCAGAAGTTATCGACAGTGTACCTTCACCTACCTCTTCTTTTGCATCAATAGCAGAGGACATTAATTTATGCTGAGTCGCTAACGCTTCGACTTTAACAGAATATTGACCAACTTCTGCACCTTTATCAGAGCTAAGTCCAACAAAGTCATCCCTGCCATTAACAGTACGATTTTGATATTTTTCTACATCACCGAGCCCTTCAAAAGAAGAAGTTACCGCCTCTAAGGCTGATTTTAACGCACCTACCGCTGATATATCCGTGGTAAATGCACCTTGTTGACGGGCAGCTCTCGCTTCATAGGGTACTTTTTCAGCATTAACAATAGCTGAAACAATCTCACTAACTTGTAAGCCAGAACCAATACCTGTAAATGAAATACCTGCCATGAGAAGCTCCTTTAGCCTATGATGTTGATAACAATTTTAACATAACTGAACATAATGAGTTATCACTTAGTATAACTCAACGTAGGTGAACTGAAGTAATATATAAGCTAAATTAACTTGGTTTATCACTTAATATTGCTAAACTTTAGCATCAATAAAGCCACCAACCATATCTGATAACTTAGACACTAAGGTTAATACTTCTTCTGAGGGGTATTGTTTAAGTAAATCACCTGAGTCTTTATCAATCACTTTAATCACGTCTCGACCAGAGTCTTTATCGACTGAAAACTCTATATTTCGATTTAAGTCACCAACAAAGTCCTGCAATTGCTGAGCCACTTTATCTAACTGGGTAGCCGTTAACGGCTGCTCAGCAGGTAATTCTTGTGGTGAGGTCTTCGATAACAATGGGGCAACAGGCGCTTCATCTTGTTTAATATTAACAACATCCTGAGTGTCAACTTTACCTACGCTAGTATTACTTCCTATTGCATCACCAGCACGTTGATATTCAGATGCTACGCTTACCCCCCCTAGACCACTACCACTTGGATTTACACTCATAATATGCTCCTTATTCAAATGAAACCACGCGCTTTACCATGAATAAAACCGCTATTATCAGTATAAATACCGTGGTTTGTTTATTTATTAAACAAGCAATAAAGTTAAAACACAAAAGGAAGGAGTTTGAGGCTCCTTCCTTTTCTTTATGCTTTAGGTCGAACCTGAACCTATACGATATTAACCGATAAGACTTAATGCCGCTTGTGGTAACTGGTTAGACTGAGCCAAAATTGACGTACCTGCTTGTTGCAATATTTGGTTTTTAGTCATCTGCGCCGTTTCAGAAGCAAAATCGGTATCTTCAATACGGCTGCGTGATGCTGACACATTTTCTTGAACGTTAGCTAAGTTACTAATGGTATGTGAAAAACGATTTTGCACCGCACCTAAATCAGCACGCTGACTATCTATTTGTGCAAGAGCGGCATCAATAGTTTTCAGTGCACTTTGAGCGCCTGAAGAATCCGTACCAGAAATATCCATAGATTTAATACTTGTTAGCTCACTTGCACCACCAGTAGAAGCAATTGCAGCAGAACCTGTACCTAGTACTTCATTCGCTGTTACACCACTAATACCTATTTTATCTGAAGATGATAAGTTAAGCTCAGCCGACACACTTACCGCTGCAGCCAATGTAGCAACCGCTTGTCCGCCAATAGTGAAACCACTCGTATCGCCTGTACCTGTTGCTTCTATACCATCTACATCGGTTGCTTTAAAGGTAATAGCATCAGTGTCTTTATCATAAACAGCATCATAACCATCGGCTTGCATTTTTTCAGCTAAACGCTCTGAGTCGCCACCAAAGGTACTTAAATCATAGGTATGAACCGCAACCCCACCTTTAGATATCTCAAGTGTAGATGAGCTACTTGAGTCAATACCGGCAATGGTTGTATTTAAACTAGCTTCTGCAACAACACCTGTGGCTTCTGCATTAATACTATCGGCAATGGTAGCTGCACCATCACCAGCGCCAACACTAACATTCTTACCATTAATGTTTAACGTATCTGCTGTTGTGTTCATGTTGGCTGCTAAGGAAAGTGTTTGAACATCACCAATACCTGTTGATGCTGCAGTGCCGGCGCCTTTTATTTCATGAGCACCAATAGTCTCGGCTGACATATTACCTAAAGAAACATTGATGGTTTCGTTAGCATTAGCACCGATTTGAAATTGTTTAGTACCAAAACTACCATCAAGCAAACTTGTTGCGCCAAACTTAGTGGTTTCAGAAATACGGGTTAATTCTTGCTGTAAAGCGCCCACTTCTTTTTGTAGCGCTGCGCGGTCATCTGCACCGTTTGAGCCGTTAGCTGATTGTAACGCTAAATCACGCATACGTTGTAGTATCGCAGATGATTCTTGCATTGCACCCTCAGCGGTTTGTGCCATTGAAATACCATCGTTAGCATTTCGTTGTGCTACACCTAAACCATTTACCTGTGAAGTTAAACGGTTAGCGATTTGCATACCCGCTGCATCATCCTTGGCGCTGTTAATACGCATACCAGAAGATAAGCGTTGCATCGAAGTCGCCAAGCCTTCACTAGATTTACTTAGGTTACGCTGAGCGTTAATTGACGATGTATTAGTAATTACTGATAAAGCCATGATGAACTCCTGATTACATAATTGTAATTATTTAGTTAGTTAGTTTGTTGTATTAACCAGAAACCGCCAATTAACTTCTATGGTAAAAATTAATTTAACCAGCTCCGTTCTAATTACCTTAACGGCCGCTTAAAAATTAACTTTAATATTTTTATAAAAAATACCTAAAAAAATATCACTACACTTATCACTTAACCTATATAAAAAGGTAACTCTTTGTTTAAAAAGTTATTACTCGTATAGATTTATTAAGCTAACTTTAATTTTTTAACACGAAAAAAAGAGGGAGCACCGGTATTACCAGTGCTCCCTCTTTAATATAAACTCAATTTATCAACAATAAAGTTATTGTATATTATTTATAATAACCTTTAATAAAAATGTAGCGATTAAATTAAGCTAAGTACCTCCACTGACTAACCTAGTAAGCTAACCGCTGCCTGTGGGATTTGGTTGGCTTGTGACAAAATAGTAGTACCAGCTTGTTGCAGTATTTGGTTCTTCGTCATATGCGCTGTTTCAGAAGCAAAATCAGTATCTTGAATACGGCTACGTGATGCTGATACGTTTTCTGCTACGTTAGCTAAATTACTAATAGTATGAGAGAAACGATTTTGCACCGCACCTAAACTTGCTCTACTTGAGTCTATTTGCGCAAGAGCGGCATCAATGGCTTTAATAGCATTTTGCGCGCCTGAAGAATCAACCCCTGAAATATCAAGTGAATCAACACTTGTTAACGAACTTGCACCACCTGTAGATTGAACAGCAGCGTTACCAGTACCTAATACTTCGTTAGCAGTATTACCACTAACACCTATTTTACTTGCTGATGATAAATTAAGCTCTGCTGAAACACTTAGCGAACCAGCTGTTGTAGCAACCGCTTGTCCACCAATGGTAAAGCCACTCGTATCATTTGCACCAGTAGCCTCCATACCGTCTACATCAGTTGCTTTAAAAGTAATAGCATTAGTGTCTTTATCATAAACAGCATCATAACCATCGGCTTGCATTTTTTCAGCTAAACGCTCTGAGTCGCCACCAAAGGTACTTAAATCATAGGTATGAACCGCAACCCCACCTTTAGATATCTCAAGTGTAGATGAGCTACTTGAGTCAATACC
>NZ_SZVP01000087.1 GCF_005885605.1 Colwellia ponticola
AACGCCGCATCGTCCCGCTCCAATACCGTGACCGGCACCAAGGCTTTTGGCGTCCCGCTGGCCTTGGCCTTTTTCCCCGGGATGGCCGGTGCGGCGCGCACGATATGTTCGGCGGCGTCGATGATGTGCTGATGGCTGCGGTAGTTCTCGCCGAGCATGACGCGGGTAGTGCTCGGCGCCGGGAATTGCTGGTTGAATTCCATGAAGTACTTGGGCGAACTGCCGCGCCAGCCGTAGATCGACTGCCAGTCATCGCCCACGCACAGCAAGGACGAACGTTGCGCACCACGGCCCACATGCATCGCCGGCCCACGACTGCGGATTTCCCGCAGGCTCGCGCGTATCCACGAAACGATCTGGGGCGATACGTCCTGGAATTCGTCGATCATCAGGTGCGACATTGGCCGCAGCAGCGGATCGCTGAGGAGCTTGAGATTTTCCGGGGTGTTCTCGCCGAACAGCGAGAAC
>NZ_SZVP01000088.1 GCF_005885605.1 Colwellia ponticola
ACCTGTAACCACGAGAAAACTGACCTGGGCGGCATCTGTAAGAGAATTTTTCTGCTAGTGTCGAGCCCAATAACTCGGCTCGATGACGTCGGACAGGAAAAAACTCAGATGATGGATGTGCGATCCCCTTTGGCCAGCGTTGGCCTGTGCGCCGCCTTGTTGCTGGCCGGCGGCTGTTCCCCAAGCGATGAGCAGAAACAGGCCACCCTCGAAGAGAAAACCGCGAAGTTCGAGCAGTCCCTCGACAGCATCCAGGATCCGAAACTGCGCGACGCCATTGCCGACCTCGGCGGCTCGCTGCTGCTGCTGGAACGGGCGCGGGTCAAGCTCGCCACCAAGCCCATCGAGGCCGAATACGGCGAGGACACCCTCGCGCTGCTCAAGCACTACCCCACGCCGCAAGGGCTGGTGGACACCTACATCAATGGCTTGTTCGTACTGCGCAAAGCCTCACATTCCGACTACCTG
>NZ_SZVP01000089.1 GCF_005885605.1 Colwellia ponticola
CACTTGCAAACGGAAATACCAGAGTTTTTCAATTGTACACAAATACTGCTTTAGAAATAGAATCATTAGGTTTCGGTATAGGATTGTCTAGAAAAGTATACAAAGATTTTGAAATAGGTGCAAACTATAATTATGCTGAATTTAAATTTGACCAATCTAAAGATCCTAGTTTTGAGGCTGGTTTTAATACGCCAAAACACCGTGTAAAAGCATCTATTGGTAACGAAAAATTGTTTCCTAATTTTGGATTTAATGTGAGTGGTAGATGGAACAGTGAGTATTTGTGGCAGTCTTCTTTTGCTGATGGTACCATTGAGGCGGCAACAGTTATAGATGCACAATTAAATTATAACTTCCCTTCTTTGAAATCAACTTTAAAAATAGGTGCTTCAAATATTGGAGGTAAAGAATATGGTCAAGTATTAGGAGCTGGTCTAATTGGTCAACAATATTTTGCTTCTTGGACA
>NZ_SZVP01000090.1 GCF_005885605.1 Colwellia ponticola
AGAACGCTTTTAACTTATATACCTTCTTAAGTACTATTTAGCAAGCTAACATTCTTTAACTTACATGACTTATATGTTTCATAATTAAAGGCTTTATGTTTTATGTTTTGGTTACAACCTGAAACTTTAAACTTTAAACTTTAAACTCATTATCTCTTCCATTTCCTGCTGCATTTTCAACGCTTCGTCTCTAGCCTTTTCGGCAAAATCAGTTCCATTTGAGGCGTAAATAATTGCTCTGGAGGAATTGATTAATAATCCAACATTGGCATTCATTCCGTATTTACAAACTTCTGAAAGACTACCTCCTTGTGCGCCAACTCCCGGAACGAGTAAAAAACTGTCAGGAACAATTTTGCGGATTTCAGTGAAATATTCCGCTTTGGTAGCACCGACAACGTACATCAGGTTTTCGCTGTTTTTCCATGTTCTAGAAGTTTCTAAAACCTGTTTGTACAATTCTTTTC
>NZ_SZVP01000091.1 GCF_005885605.1 Colwellia ponticola
CGAGGCCTTGAAATGAGTGGCCCGGAGCGCGTCACCCTGGCGATGACCGGCGCATCCGGCGCGCCCTATGGCTTGCGCCTGCTCGATTGCCTGGTGCGTGAAGACCGTGAGGTGCACTTTCTGATCTCCAAGGCCGCGCAGTTGGTGATGGCCACCGAGACTGATGTCGCGCTGCCAGCCAAGGTGCAGATGATGCAAGCCTTCCTCACCGAGTACACCGGTGCGGCGGCGGGACAGATCAAGGTCTACGGCAAGGAAGACTGGATGTCGCCGGTGGCTTCGGGCTCCGGTGCGCCGGCGGCAATGGTCGTGGTGCCGTGCTCCACGGGAACGTTGTCGGCGATTGCCACCGGCGCTTGCAATAACCTGATCGAGCGCGCCGCCGACGTGACGTTGAAGGAGCGCCGCCAGTTGATCCTGGTGCCGCGTGAGGCGCCGTACTCGAGCATTCATCTGGAGCACATGC
>NZ_SZVP01000092.1 GCF_005885605.1 Colwellia ponticola
CTTCGTTGGGGGATCGCGCTGCCGGTCAGGTGCGGTCTAGCCCTGGCCGGACGCGAAGCGTACAGGCGCGTTCACCTGCGGATCCACCGCCCAGGACGGCACGCCGCCGCGCCGGCGAACGAAAATCGACCCCCTTGGTTCTGCGAACGGTCGCCACCGTGCTCAGCGAGCGTCCGGGCGACCTCTAGGAGATCGACTTCCAGCCCGCGTGATCTTGGTCATGCCCCCGCCTTACCCGCCGGGCCGCGTGGCTGGACTCCGTCCGCAAACCCGTTGTGCTTCAGTCGAGAAACTCGGTGCGCACGCGGTGCACTCCCGCTGGCTGCTGGCGGTGCGCGAGGTCGGTGGCGAAAGCCTTGGCGATCGCATCGACGGTCCAGGTGTCGCGCCGCAGGACCGGATCGAGAATGCCCGGATGGGTGCACAGCATCAGTTCGGCGCCGTTGATTCGCACGACCTGCCCGGT
>NZ_SZVP01000093.1 GCF_005885605.1 Colwellia ponticola
AAATTGGATCAAACTCTGTCAATTTATTAAAAAAATCAGAAACATCACCTTCACGCAAATGTTCTGGAATTAAATTTTGAATATCAATTTCTTCAAATTCATTTTGCAAGTCCAATTCCCTGGCCAAAATCAATAATTTTCTACCTACATCATTCCCGCACAAGTCCTCTCTTGGATCGGGCTCCGTATATCCGTTATCAATTGCTTCTTTCAATATTTCGCTGAACGGAGCGTCTTTTGCAGAAAAATTATTGAACAAATAACTCAATGTTCCTGAGAAAACACCTTTAATCTTCGTAATATTTTCACCTGAAAGGTGCAATAATTTAATTGTATCAATCAACGGTAATCCCGCTCCCACATTCGTTTCATAAAGATAACTCTTTTGATTATCTGCCAATACTTTTCGTAATTTTTTATAAAAACTATAACTCAACGTATTGGCTACTTTATTGGATGAAATCA
>NZ_SZVP01000094.1 GCF_005885605.1 Colwellia ponticola
TTCAACTTATCTAGCGCATGGTCACTAAAAGCTCTAGAGGTTGGGTTGGTTGGGTTCACCACGAAAAAGGCTTTAACATTTGGATCCTTCAACTCTTCAAATTTATGATCGACCAATTGCCAGTCATCAGATTCATCAGAACTAACGTTAAACTCTTGTAGTTTAAATTCATTTAGTTCTGGAATCTGCAAGTACGGTGTAAAGATTGGCGTATTAATCGCAATCGTATCACCCGCCTCTAAAATATGGCTGACCTTTAGTTCATTAAAAAGATAGACCATCGCAGCTGTCCCACCTTCAGTTGGAAAGACCTTTGTCTTGTCTGATAGATGTTCACCGCGATAGAGATTTACTTCTAGATACCGATTTAAAATCTTTTCAACATTCACTAAGCTGCGTGATGGTTCTGGATAATGGTTGCCAATAACGCCATCGACCCATTCAAAGACAAGTTCATCTTGATT
>NZ_SZVP01000095.1 GCF_005885605.1 Colwellia ponticola
TCAGGCCGGCAAGCGGTTTGGCATTAAACGACATGGGGATCCTTGTCTGCGCAGAACGGTGATGTGAAGCCTTTTAACATAGGCGAGCAGGCCAGGGATAAGGATGATGCAGCGCAGGATTCGTTGAATGGCCTCGCCATCGGTTAGACTGGCCGCCTTTCCCTGTCTCTAGAAGCCCGTTCATGGCCCAGCCGTCCACGACCTACAAATTCGAACTCAACCTCACCCACCTCGACCGTTCGGTGTACGAGAGCGTCAAGCAGACCATCGCTCGCCACCCCTCGGAAACTGAAGAACGCATGACCGTGCGTCTGCTGGCCTACGCCCTTTTTTACAACGAACAGTTGGCGTTCGGTCGTGGCCTGTCAGATGTAGACGAGCCAGCCCTGTGGGAAAAAAGCCTGGATGATCGGGTTTTGCATTGGATCGAAGTCGGCCAGCCGGATGCCGACCGCCTGACCTG
>NZ_SZVP01000096.1 GCF_005885605.1 Colwellia ponticola
CTGAGGAGGGATGGTCGACATATATAACCTCACGAAGAATGGACTGAAACGCCTTATCCCAAAGGGTGGGGGGAGCATTTCGCGAGGTCAGTATATAAAGCTGGGCTTAAGCAATATTTTCTTAATAGCGAAGGAAATTTCGGTTTTTCATGAGGTCCGCTCGAAGGGCGATATCTTGTTTTCGAGCGAGCCTCCCGTCGCCGTCAGCTGGTTCTTACAATCACCGGTGGCATTGTCGTTGGTGGTTCTTCCACCGCTGGCGGTTGGGTTTCCGGCGGTTCCTTCTCGGGAATCGGCTCCGGCTCCGTGGGGGGCAAGGTCGGGTTGTCGATATTCGGGTCCGGGGTTTCAGCCGGGATAGGGATATTCATCGGTGTGGCCTCCTTTGTGCTTTGCTCCAGTGGTGGACATCCACCGGGGCCAATTGATTCCCCGCCCAATGGCGGAACATCCAGCTGAAC